>JAHBZV010000030.1 GCA_019635275.1 Burkholderiaceae bacterium
GCGACCCCCGTCACTCGCGTCGCCCGCGGCACGCGCGCCAAACGCAGCGCGTCAGGCGCTGCGCAGCCGCGCCAGCCGCACCAGCGCGATGGTCGCCAGCGGCGCGACCAGCGCGATCAGCAGCACCAGCAGCATCAGCTCGCCCAACTGGCTGTAGTCGGCCGGCGCGGACACCACGCCGGTCACCGGGTCCTTGACCTGGCGCGTCACGACGAAAGCCTGGTTCAGCCACTTCGTGCCCAGTTGCGACGCCGACAGTGCGAGGTTGGTGAACGACGCCATCACCGCGAAGTAGGTGGCCTTCAGCTTCTCCGGGGCCGTATTGGCGATCCAGGCGAGCATCGGCACCATCGCGATCTGGCCCAGCGGCGACTCGATCGCGGTGTCGACCAGCGCGATGAAGCGGGCGTCGACGAGCCCGCCGGTGTGGGCGGCCGTCCAGTGGTGCAGCCCGTAGTACATTCCGACGATCGGCAGCATCAGCAGCATGCCCACGACGGTGAGCATGCCGACGATGTAGTAGATCGAACGCTCGGCCATGAAGCGCCGGAAGACGAACAGGCCGGCCAGCGTCAGCGCGCTGCCGATCACCGAGAGCACGGACAGGAACTGCTGGTCGAAGCCGAGCTCGTCGATCATCCACCAGGTCTGCCCGGCGCCGGCCGTCGGCGTCGCCCTGAAGACGAACACGACCAGCGCGGTGCCCAGCAGCGTCGCCCGCGCGGCAGGTTCGAGCTCGCGCAGCAGGCGCCACATCAGCGCGACGATGATCGCCATCGACACGCCGAAAATGAGTTCCTCGCTCCAGCGAAAGTCGCTGAGCCCGACCGCCACCGAGATCAGCGCGAACGCCAGACCGCCGCCGAGCACCCACCAGTTGACCGGCGGGCGTTGCGGGTGGACGTCGATCCTGGCCGAAATTTCGGCCTCGGCGAGCCCTTCGGCGCGCAGCCGGCGACGCGCCCGCCGCTGCAGCCACGCAGCGAACAGCACGCCGGCAACCGACACCACCGGGATCAGCAGCGCCAGTTCGTGGACGAGCACGTAGACCGCCACCTTCTGCGCCTCGGGCAGCGTGCCCGCGCCGCGCAGCAGGAACACGTTGGCCAGCGCGACCAGCACGCCGCCGCCGATGATCGCGACGCGGCCGAGGGTCTGCATCGTCGTGTGCATCGCGCGCCGGCGCGCTTCGTCCAGGGGGCGCCCGGCCTCGTCGCGCTGCGGCACCGCCTCGACGGTCATCGCGTCGGCGACCACGTCCTGCGTGACGTACCCGATCGGGGCCAGCAGCGAGGACAGCACGTACCAGGCTTCGGCGCGCATGACCGTCGCCATGGCCCGGGGGTCGGCCAGCAGTCCGATCATGATCAGCAGGCTCGCGGCGATCAGCGACGCCCCGAGATAGACCATCCAGGCCTTGTAGCGCCAGACGAGGTCGACCAGATGCCCGAGCGGCATCTTCAGCGCCCAAGGCAGGCCGGCCCAGAAGCCGAGTGCGGCAAGGAACTCGGCCGACAGCCCGAGGTACTCCTTGACGAAGAAGGTGCCGACGATCGCCGTCAGCCCGGAGATGCCCGCCGCCATGTAGACCATCAGCGGCGGCAGGTACGACAGCCGCATGTCGCGGCCCAGGGACAGCACGTTGGCGTCGAACCAGCGCGCCAGTCGCGCGAGCCCGGCCGCCGGCGCGCGCGCCAGGTCGGGCTCAGCGGGCCTCACGTTGCTCGCGCTGGATGTCCTCGGCGGTCCAGAACGACAGAGCGGCGACCGCGACGCCGCAGGCGAGCGCGTTGATCATCGCCGATCGCTCGCCGTCGTAGCCCAGCAACCAGGGCGACGCCGCCAGGCCGATGCCGACCGCCAGGTTGCCCCACTCCTCGACGATTTCGGGGTAATAGAAGGCGTCGACCGCGAGCGTCACGACAGCCACGCCTGCCAGAATCGCCGCCCAGGCGGCCGGCTGGCGTGTCACGCCCAGCACGAAGGGCGAGGCCACCAGCCACAAGCCCAGTGCAACTTCGATCCGGTCCTGCCAATGAGCCCTGATCATTCGCTTCGTCCTCGTTGGATGCTTCGACTGTAACTTAACATCGGACGGCCCGTGCCCCCGTGCCTCTGCCGCGTCCGTTGACGGCCATCAATCTCATGCCCGCGCTCGACCCCCACCCGCCGCTTGCGTTCGACGAAACCGGCGCCCCGCTGAGCACCCTCTACGGGGACGTGTTCCGCAGCCGCGCCGGCGCGTGGTCGGAGGCGCGCGCGGTGTTCGTCGAGGGCTGCGAGCTGCCGCAGCGCTGGGGCGCTCGTGCCGGCGACGTCGAATGCGCATCGTTCACGATCCTGGAACTCGGCTTCGGTCTCGGCGTCACCTTCCTCGCCACGCTGCAGGCCTGGCGCGAGCGCGGCGGCGCGCCGGCCCGGCTGCACTACGTGTCGGTCGAGGCGCATCCGCTGGCCGCCGACGACCTGCGGCGCGCGCTCGAGGCGCTCGGCGCGCCGGCGCACGACGCGCAAGGCTTGCTGTCGCAGTGGCCCGACGCGCTGCCGGGCCTGCACCGCCTGCTCTTCGAGGACGGCACCGTCACGCTGACACTGTGCTTCGGCGACGCGCTCGCGCTCGTGCCGAAGCTTCGGCTGGGCGCCGACGCCTTCTTCCTCGACGGGTTCTCGCCAGCGCGCAATCCGCGGATGTGGGACCCCGCGCTGATGCGGGCGCTGGGGCGACTTGCCCGGCCGGGTGCCACGCTGGCGACCTGGTCGGCAGCCGGCGCGGTGCGCGAGGCGTTGCACGGCGCCGGGTTCGAGGTCGAGCGGGTCGCCGGTCACGCGGGTAAACGTCATCGGCTGCGCGGCCGGTACGCGCCGCGCTGGCGCGGCCCCGCGCCGCCCGACCCACCGCCGCGCTGGCCGGCGCGTACCGCGCTGGTGGTCGGTGCCGGGCTCGCGGGCGCGGCGGTGGCCGCGGGCTTTGCGCGACGCGGCTGGCAGGCAACCGTGCTCGAATCGGCCGCGGCGCCGCTGCGTGGGGGCTCGGCACAGCCACTGTGCGCGGATCACCTGCACCTGTCGCCCGACGACAACCCGCTCGCGCGACTGACGCGCAGCGCGCTCGGCTGGCGCAAGCTCGACGCGGCGCTGGCCTCGCGCGTGCCGCTCGGCAAGCTGCTGGTCGACGCGGACGAGCGCGAGCACGCCGCCCGCGCCGCGATGCTCGAGCGGCTGGGCTTCCCCGGCTCGTTCGTGCGCCAGCTTGCGCGCGACGAGGCCTCGGACGCTATCGGCCTCGGCCTGCCTCGCGGCGGACTGTGGCTGCCGGGCTGCGACGCGCTCGATCCCTCGACGCTCGCCTCGGCGTGGCTGGCGACGCCCGGCGTCGCGCTGCGGTGCGGCGCGGTGGTCGCCACGCTGGAGCCTGCGAACGGAGGCTGGATCGCCCGCGACGCCGCCGGGCGCCCGCTCGGCGAGGCCGCGGTCGCGATCCTGGCCAATGCCGGCGACGCCGCTCGACTCTCCGGGATAGGCTCGTTCGCACTGCGCCGCGTGCGCGGACAGAGCACGCTGGTCGGGCGCGAACGGATCGGTGCGCTGCGCGCCGTGCTGGGCGGCGACGCCTACGCCGCGCCGCTCGCGGATACGATCCTGGTCGGCGCGAGCTTCGACGACGGCGCCTCGCTCGAACCCTCCGCCGACGTCGACGCCGGCAACCTCGGCCGGCTTGCCCGGATGATCGGTGGCGATCCCCGCGACTGGCTCGCCGGAGCCCGCTCGGGGCCGGTCGGGCACCGCTACGCCAGCAGTGACCGCATGCCGGCGATCGGCACGCTTCCCGACGAGGCCGCGGCGCTGCGCGAGGCCGCGGCGCTGCTGCGCAACGACCGGCTGCCGCTGCCGCGCGCGCCCGGGCTCTATGGCGCGTTCGCCTTCGGTTCCCGCGGCCTGCTGTGGGCGACGCTGGCCGCCGGGCTGCTGCCCGCCCTCGCCGAAGGCGACCCGCTTCCGCTCGAATCGGATCTGCTGCGCGCAATCGATCCGGGCCGCCTCGTCAGGCGAATGCTGCGCCGGCGCCGCGGCGGCTGAAGGCGACGCCCGCGCTACACTTGCGCTCCCGCCGCCGCGCCCCCTCTTGCCGCCCATGCCCAAGACCACGCCCGACAAGATCAAGTACGACTGCTCCCGGTGCCCCGGCTACTGCTGCAGCTACCCACGCATCGAGGTTCGCGACAAGGACCTCGCCCGGCTGGCGCGGCACTTCGGCCTCTCGCCCGAGGAGGCCGAGAAGCGCTTCACCCGCCGCTACCGCGACGAGGAAGACGACGAGCGGATCCTTCGCCACCGCAAGGACGAGATCTACGGATCGATCTGCCGTTTCTTCGACACCGACGCCCGCCGCTGCACCGTCTACGAGGCGCGCCCGGCGGTGTGCCGGCAGTATCCGAACGGCCGCAAGTGCGGCTACTACGATTTCCTGCGATTCGAGCGCAAGCACCAGGACGACCCGGACTTCATCCCGTCGGCCTGACGCCGTCCGCCCGACCGCGTCGACCGTCCCACGCCAGCCACGAGGCCGCTTCACCATGTCCCGATCGAGCCCTGCCGGCGGCGCATCGCCCGCCCCGCGCGCCGCCCTGCAAACGTTCGCGACGCCGTTGTCGCCCGCCGCGACGCGGGTGATGCTGCTGGGCGCCGGCGAGCTCGGCAAGGAAGTGCTGATCGCGCTGCAGCGCCTGGGCATCGAGACGATCGCCGTCGACCGCTACGCCAACGCGCCGGGCCAGCAGGTCGCGCACCGCGCGCACGTGATCGACATGACCGACGGCGCGCAGTTGCGCGCGCTGATCGAGCGCGAGCGCCCGGCCCTGGTCGTCCCAGAGATCGAGGCGATCGCCACGCCGGCGCTGATCGAGATCGAGCGCGAAGGCCTGGCGACCGTGATTCCCACCGCCCGCGCCGCCTGGCTGACGATGAACCGCGAAGGCATCCGGCGGCTTGCGGCCGAGGAGCTCGGACTGCCGACGTCGCCGTACCGGTTCGCCGGCAGCCTCGTCGAGCTGCGCGCGGCGATCGAAGGCAGCGACGGGCAGCCGCCGATCGGCTACCCGTGCGTCGTCAAGCCGGTCATGTCGTCATCGGGCAAGGGCCAGTCGAAAGTCGACGGCCCCGACGAGGTCGACGCGGCCTGGCGCTACGCCGCAAGCGGCAGCCGGGTCGACACGGGCCGCGTGATCGTCGAGGGCTTCGTCCGGTTCGACTACGAGATCACGCTGCTCACCGTGCGCGCGCGCCGCGCGGACGGAACGGTCGGCACGGCGTTCTGCGAGCCGATCGGGCACGTGCAGGTCGCGGGCGACTACGTCGAGAGCTGGCAGCCGCAGCCGATGTCGGCGCTGGCGCTCGAGCGCTCGAAGGACGTCGCGGGGCGCGTCGTCGACAACCTCGGTGGCCTGGGCATCTTCGGCGTCGAGCTCTTCGTGCGCGGCGACGAGGTCTGGTTCTCCGAGGTGAGCCCGCGGCCGCACGACACCGGCATGGTCACGATGATCAGCCAGCACCAGTCCGAGTTCGAGCTGCACGCGCGCGCGATCCTCGGGCTGCCGGTCGACGTGTCGCTGCGCACGCCGGGGGCGAGCGCCGTGATCTACGGTGGGGCGCAGGCAGGCGCGATGTGCTTCGACGGCGTGGCCGAGGCGCTCGCCGTGCCCGGCACCGAGCTGCGGCTGTTCGGCAAGCCGGAGTCGTTCCCGAAGCGCCGGATGGGCGTCGCGCTGGCGCGCGCCGACGATGCCGAGACGGCCCGCCGTCGCGCGAAGCTCGCCGCGTCGCTGGCCAAGCCGTTGCCAACCTGACAGCCGACTCCGATCTCGATCAGACGGGATGATGATCGACAAAACAACGGCTTGCAGGATAGAATTCAAGTTCAATGACTCGATAAATCCAGGCATTCATCGACAATCGAGATGAATGAAATACCGCTGCCGCAGCTGCGCGCGCTGGTCGCCGTCGCCGAAGCGCGCAGCTTTTCGCGCGCTGCCCGGGCGCTCGGCCTCAGCCAGTCCACGGTCAGCACGCAGATCCTGAAACTCGAACAACGGGTCGGGGCGACGCTGATCGAGCGCACCACTCGCTCGGTCGAACCGACCGCCGCGGCGCAGCGCCTGCTGCCGATCGCCCGCGACATCCTGCGGCTGCAGCAGATCGCGTCGAGCCGCCTCGACGCGCGTCCGTTGTCGGGAATGGTCGTCTTCGCCGCGGACGAATCGGCCGCGCTCGGCCACGGCCTGATCGAGCTGGCTCGAGGCTTCAACGAGGTGTGGCCCGACGTGGACCTGCGAGTCGAGGTCGCCCCGGCTGCGGCCCTGCTCGAGCGTTTCGCCGCGGGGCTCGTGGACGTGGCCGTCGTGCACGGCTGCGACGAAGCGCCAACGGGGCGCGGCGCACCGCCCTCGGCGGGCAACGAACTCGGCCGCGATCGCCTTCGCTGGTACGGGAGCGCGGCCGCCCCGGCGTCGGATCCGCGGTGGCCGATCGTCGGCCTGCCTCGCGCCGGCGAGCTTCGAGCGCGCGTCGAGCGCGCGCTCGCCGACAGCGCGACGCCCCATCGCACCGTGTTCGAGGCCGACAGCCTGGCGATCGGCATCGAAGCCGCGCGCCGCGGGTTCGGCCTGATCGCCCTGCCCGAGCCGGCCGCCCGTCGCCACTTGCTGGAAGCGGCGCGCGCCCAGGGCCTGCCCGCGCTCGGGAGCTGCCCGGTCAGGCTGCTGCAGCGCGCAGACCCGTCGGACGCCGCGGCCGCGCTGCGCAACGAGATCCGCAGCGCCTGGCCGGCTCGCCGCGCGCGAGGCGCGTCGCCGGCCGTGTAGCGCGGCGCCGCCCTGCCGTCAGGCGATGCCCTGGCTCGCCAGGTACTCCTCGTAGTCGCCGCGATAGTCGACGATGACGCCGCCCGCGCGGACTTCCAGCACGCGGGTCGCCACCGCATCGACGAACTGGCGGTCGTGCGACACGACGAACAGCGTCCCGGCGAACTTCTCGAGCGCCAGCTGCAGCGACTCGATCGACTCCATGTCGAGGTGGTTGGTGGGCTCGTCGAGCATCAGCACGTTGTGGCGGCCGAGCATCAGCCGGCCGAAGCTCATCCGGTGCTTCTCGCCGCCCGAGAGCACCCGCACCGGCTTGCGCACGTCGTCGCCCGAGAACAGCAGCCGCCCGAGCACGCTGCGCACCATCTGGTCGTCGTCGCCCGCCTTCGTGTAGCGGCCGATCCAGTCGGTGACCGTGACGTCGCTGTCGAAGTCCGGGTGCACGTCCTGCGCCATGTAGCCGATGTCGGCGTTCTCGGACCACTTGACCGTTCCGCGCGTGGGCGCCAGGCCCCCGAGCGCTGCGCCGGCCAGACAGCGCAGCAGCGTGGTCTTGCCGGCGCCGTTGGCGCCGACGATCGCGACCCGGTCGCCGGCCTCGACGATGGTGGAAAAGCCACTGAACACCGGCCGCTGCGCGCCCTCGTACCGGTACTCGAGCCCTTCGACCTCCACCGCCTGGCGATGCAGCGCCCTGGTCTGCTCGAACCGGATGTACGGATTCTGGCGCGACGACGGCTTGACCTCGACCGCCTCGCTGCGGATCTTGGCGATCAGCTTCTGCCGCGAGGTAGCCTGGCGCGCCTTGGCCTTGTTGGCGGCGAAACGCTGCACGAACTCCTGCAGCTCGGCAATGCGATCCTTCGCGCGCTCGTTGGCCGAGAGCTGGCGCTGGCGCGCCTGGGCCGACGCCAGCATGTAGTCGTCGTAGTTGCCCGGATAGACACGCAGCTCGCCGTAGTCCAGGTCCGCCATGTGCGTGCATACGGCGTTCAGGAAGTGGCGGTCGTGCGAGATGATCACCATCGTCGAATCGCGCTCGTTGAGCACCGACTCGAGCCAGCGGATGGTGTCGATGTCGAGGTTGTTGGTCGGCTCGTCGAGCAGCATCACGTCCGGGTCGGCGAACAGCGCCTGCGCCAGCAGCACGCGCACCTTCCAGCCCGGGGCGACCTCGCGCATCGGCCCGCCGTGCTGCTCGGCCGGGATGCCCAGCCCCAGCAACAGCTCGCCGGCACGCGCCTCGGCGGTGTAGCCGCCGTATTCCGCGAAGCGTGTCTCGAGCTCGGCCGCGTGCATGTAGTCGTCCTCGGTCGCGTCCGGGTTCGCGTAGATCGCGTCGCGCTCGCTCATCGCCTGCCACATCTCCGCGTGGCCCATCATCACGACGTCGAGCACGCGGTCGTCCTCGAAGGCGAACTGGTCCTGGCGCAGCTTGCCGAGCCGCTCGTTGGGGTCGAGCATCACCTGGCCCGAGCTCGGCTCGAGGTCGCCGCCGAGGATCTTCATGAACGTGGACTTGCCCGAGCCGTTGGCGCCGATCAGCCCGTAGCGGTTGCCTTCGCCGAACTTGACGGAGACGTTCTCGAACAGGGGCTTGGCCCCGAACTGCATCGTGACGTTGACGGTGGAGAGCATTCGATCAGGCGACCCAGGCGCGGGCGTTGCGGAACAGGCGCATCCAGGGCGAATCCTCGCCGAGCGACGCGTCGCGCCAGCTCAACTGGATCGAGCGGAACACCCGCTCGGGATGCGGCATCAGGATCGTCGCGCGCCCATCGGCGGTGGTGAAGCCGGTGAGGCCGCCCGGCGATCCGTTCGGGTTGGCGGGATAGGTGTCGGCCGGCGAGCCGTCGTTCTCGACGAAACGCAACACCGGCCCGGCGTGGCGCTGCTGCTCGCCGGTGTCGAAGTCGGCACGGCCTTCGCCGTGCGCGACCACGATCGGCACGTGGCTGCCGGCCATGCCCGCGAACAGCACCGACGGCGACTCGAGCACTTCGACCATCGACAGCCGCGCCTCGTATTGCTCGGAGCGGTTGCGCAGGAAGCGCGGCCAGTGCTCGGCGCCGGGGATGATCGCCTTGAGTTGCGACATCATCTGGCAGCCGTTGCACACGCCGAGGCTGAAGGTGTCGGCGCGGCCGAAGAACAGCGCGAACTGCTCGGCCATCGCCGCGTTGAACAGGATCGACTTGGCCCAGCCGCTGCCGGCGCCCAGCACGTCGCCATACGAGAATCCGCCGCAGGCGACCAGCCCCCGGAAATCGGCGAGCTTGTGGCGTCCCTCGATCAGGTCGGTCATGTGCACGTCGAAGGCGTCGAACCCGGCACGATCGAAGGCCGCCGCCATCTCGGTCTGGCTGTTCACGCCCTGCTCGCGCAGGATCGCGACGCGCGGCCGCGCGCCGCGCGCGACGAACGGCGCAGCAATGTCCTCGGCCGGGTCGAAGCCGAGCCGCAGGTGCAGCCCGGGATCGTCGGCGCGCGCGATGCGCTCGAACTCCTGGGCGGCGCACTCCGGATGGTCGCGCAGCGCGGCGATCCGGTAGCTCGTCTCGCTCCACGCCTGCTGCAGCGTCGCGCGCGACTCGCCGTAGACGAGCTTCGCGTCGCGGTAGAACTCGATCGTGTCCTTTGCCTGCGGCTTGCCGATCACGTGCGAGAACTTCGACAGCCCCGCCTCGCGGAGCACGCCCAGCACCGCGTCGCGGTCGGCGGCCCGCACCTGCACGACGGCGCCCAGCTCCTCGTTGAACAGCGCCGCGAGCGTCAGCTCGTTGCGCTGCACGGACACCTGCTCGGGACGGATCTTGTAGTCGCCCCAGTCCTCGGCGTGCGGATCGATGGTGAGCAGGTCGAGATTGACCGCGACGCCGCAGCGGCCCGCGAACGCCATCTCGCAGACCGTCGCGAACAGCCCGCCGTCGGAGCGATCGTGGTAGGCGAGCAGCCTGCCGTCGCCGTTCAGGCGCTGGATCACGGCGAAGAAGCGCGCCAGCGCGTCGGGGTCGTCGAGGTCGGGCGCCTCGTCGCCGACCTGTTGCGTCACCTGCGCGAGCGCCGAGCCGCCGAGGCGTGCCCGTCCCATCCCCAGGTCGACCAGGATCAGCACCGAATCGACGCCGCGCGCGAGTTGCGGCGTGAGCACGCGGCGCGCGTCGGTCACCGGCGCGAACGCCGTCACGATCAACGACGTCGGCGCGACCACCTGCTTGTCGAGCGACGTCTCGGCGAGCATGCCCTGGACGCGCTCCTGCCACACGGTGCGCATCGACAACGAGTCCTTGCCGACCGGGATCGCCACGCCGAGCTGCCGGCACAGCGCCGCGCACGCGTCGACCGCGTCGAACAGGTCGGCGTCCTCGGCGGGATCGCCGCAGGCGGCCATCCAGTTGGCCGACAGCTTGATCCGGTCGACGGCCTCGATCGGCGCGCACGCGAGGTTCGTGATCGCCTCGGCGACCGCCATCCGCGACGCCGCACGCGGGTCGATGACTGCGAGCGGCGTGCGCTCGCCCATCGCCAGCGCATCGCCGCGATACCCCGCGTAGTCGACCAGGCCCACCGCGCAGTCGGCCACCGGCACCTGCCACGGACCCACCATCTGGTCGCGCGCGCTCAGGCCGCCGACAGTGCGGTCGCCGATGGTCACCAGGAACGACTTGCTCGCGACGGCCGGCAGCCGCAGCACGCGGCCGGCGACGTCGGCGACGTCGAGGTCGGCCACCGCAACCGGCGGCAGCGACCGCGCGCGTCGCCGCCCTTCGCGATGCATGCGCGGCGGCTTGCCGAGCAGCACGTCGATCGGCATGTCGACGGGCCGCAGCGGCCTGCCGTCGGCGTCGGCCGCGTCGACGACGAGCTGCTGGTCGTCCGACACCTCGCCGACGACCGCATACGGGCAGCGCTCGCGCCGGCACAGGTAGTCGAAGGTCGTGAGCGACCCGGCGGCGATCGCCAGCACGTAGCGCTCCTGCGACTCGTTGCACCAGATCTCGGCGGGCGAGAGCCCGGATGCTTCGAGCGGAACCTTGCCGAGGTCGAAGTGGCCCGAGCGGCCGGCGCCGTGCACCAGCTCCGGAAACGCGTTGGACAGGCCGCCCGCGCCGACGTCGTGGATCGACAGCACCGGGTTGTCCTCGCGCATCGCCCAGCAGCGGTCGAGCACTTCCTGCGCGCGGCGCTGCATTTCGGGGTTGCCACGCTGGACCGAATCGAAATCGAGCTCGGCGGTGTTGGTGCCCGCCCCCATGCTCGACGCGGCGCCGCCGCCGACGCCGATGCGCATCCCCGGGCCGCCGAGCTGGATCAGCAGCGTGCCCGGCGGCAGGTCGAGCTTCGCCGTGTGCGCCGCATCGACGCTGCCGACACCGCCCGCGATCATGATCGGCTTGTGATAGCCGCGCACGGTGCCCGCGACGTTCTGCTCGTAGGTGCGGAAATAGCCGAGCAGGCTCGGCCGGCCGAACTCGTTGTTGAACGCGGCGCCGCCGATCGGCCCTTCGACCATGATCTGCAGCGGCGTGGCGATGCGCGACGGCAGCCCGTACGGCGCCGCCTCGCCCGCGGTCGGGTCCGCCGGCGCGGTGGCGTCGCGCGCGTTCTCCCAGGGTTGCTCGAAGCCCTCGATGCGCAGGTTCGACACCGTGAAGCCGGTGAGTCCGAACCTCGGCCTGGCACCGCGGCCGGTCGCGCCCTCGTCGCGGATTTCGCCGCCAGCACCGGTGGCAGCGCCGGGGAACGGCGAGATTGCGGTGGGGTGATTGTGCGTCTCGACTTTCAGCAGCGCGTGCGTGAGCCGCTCGCTGGCGCGATAGAGCCCGTTGCCGGACAGCACCGGATGGAACCGGCGGGCCGTGCCGCCCTCGAGGATCGCCGAGTTGTCGGCGTACGCGACGATCGTGCCGGCCGGATGCGCCGCGTGCGTGGTGCGGATCATGCCGAACAGCGTCTCCTCGCGCTGCACGCCGTCGATCGTCCAGCTCGCGTTGAAGATCTTGTGCCGGCAGTGCTCGGAATTGGCCTGCGCGAACATCATCAGCTCGACGTCGGTCGGGTCGCGCCCGGCGCGCACGAACGCTTCGAGCAGGTAGTCGATCTCGTCGGCGGACAGCGCGAGGCCCAGGTCGCGATTGGCCGACTCGAGCGCGGCGCGCCCTTCGCGACCGATCGCGACGTGCTGCATCGGCTTGCCCGGCAGCGACGCGAAGATGGCGGCCGGATCGGGCGCGTCGAGCAGCGCCGTCTCGGTCATCCGGTCGTGAAGCGGCGCGGCGAGCGCGGCGAGTTCCGCCGGCTCGAACTGCTTGCCGCCGACCAGGCCCGCGAGCAGGCCGCTGCGGGCTTCGACGCGAAATTCGATGCCGCGCTCGATGCGGCGCACGCCGGTCATCCCGCAGTTGTGCGCAATGTCGGTGGCCTTGCTGGCCCACGGCGACACGGTGCCCAGCCGGGGAACGACCCAGATCGGCTGCCCGCCCGGGGTCGGCGCGTCGGCCGCCACCTCGAGCAGCGCCGCGAGCCGCGCCTGCTCGTCGACGGTGAGCGGCTGGTCGCTCCAGACCGCGTAGACGAAGCGCGCGTCGAGTCCGACCGCGCGCACGTCGATGCGGCGCAGCTGCTCGAGCAGGCGTCCAAGGCGGAACTCGGACAGCGCGGGCTGTCCAGCAAGCATCAGGTACGCGGGCATGGGGCGGTCGCGGTGTGAGTAATGCGCGCACGGCGCGATAGGCGGCCGCACGCGCTGGGTGAACCCGTCATTATAAGGGGGGTGCCCCGGCGGCACCGCCCGGCAAGGCTGGTCGCCGGCGGCGGCACCCGCCTGCGACGCGAGCGCCGGGTCAGGGTGCGCCGAAGCCCCCGCCTCCCGGCGTTTCCACGACGAAGACGTCGCCGGCGTCGAGCTCCGCGCGATCGGCGTGGCGCAGGCGGTCGACGCGGCCGTCGGCGCGCACCACGTAGTCGGCGCCGTGCGCACCCGGCGCGCCACCGGCCGCGCCGAATGCCGGATGCACGCGTCCGTTGGCGAGGATCGACGCGGTCATCGGCTCGAGGAAGCGGATGCGCCGCGTGCCCCCGTCGCCGCCGCGCCAGCGCCCCGCCCCGCCAGAGCCCGGTCGGATCTCGTAGCTGTCGAGCCGCACCGGGAAGCGCAGCTCCAGGATCTCGGGGTCGGTCAGCCGCGAATTGGTCATGTGCGTCTGGACCAGCGCAGTGCCGTCGAACCCGCCGACGAGGCGGCCGGCGTCGTCGAACTGTCCGCCCGCGCCGGACCCGCCCGAGATGGTCTCGTAGTACTGGTAGCGATCGTTGCCGAAAGTGAAGTTGCTCATCGTCGGGGCGCCCGAGGCCATCACGCCCAGCGCGCCGTAGAGGCAGTTGGTGATGCACTGCGAGGTTTCGACGTTGCCTGCCACCACCGCCGCCGGGTAGCGCGGATTGAGCATCGAGCCTTCCGGGACGACGACGTCGATCGGCTTCAGGCAGCCGGCATTCATCGGGATCTCGTCGTCGACCAGCGTGCGGAACACGTAGAGCACCGCGGCCATCGTCACCGCGTGCGGCGCGTTGAAGTTGTTGGGCTGCTGCGCCGAGGTGCCGCCGAAGTCGATCGTCGCGGCCCGCCGCTCGCGGTCGACCGCGATGCGGGCGCGGATCACCGCGCCGTTGTCCAGCGGCAGCTCGAACGCCCCGTCCTTCAGCGCGCCGATGACCCGGCGCACCGAGGCCTCGGCGTTGTCCTGCACGTGCGCCATGTACGCGCGCACGACGTCGAGCCCGAAGTGCTGCACCATCTTCAGCAACTCCTCGCGCCCCTTTTCGTTGGCCGCCACCTGCGCGCGCAGGTCGGCCAGGTTCTGGTCCGGGTTGCGCGCCGGGTAGCGAGCCGAGGCCAGCGCCTCGCGCAACTCGGCCTCGCGCAACCGGCCCGCCCGCACGAGCGGGAAGTCGGTCAGGAGGACCCCTTCTTCCTCGATGTGCGCGCTGCCCGGGGGCATCGAACCCGGCGTCGTCCCGCCGATGTCGGCGTGGTGGCCGCGCGAGCCGACGTAGAACAGGATCTCGCGGCCCGCGGCGTCGAAGACCGGCGTGATGACGGTGACGTCGGGCAGGTGGGTGCCGCCTGCATACGGGTCGTTCAGCACGTAGACGTCGCCCGGCTCGAGCGGCGCCGCGCCGCGCGAGCGCGCCTGCGGGCCCGAATGCGCGTCGATGATCGCGCGCACGCTTGCGCCCATCGAGCCCAGGTGCACCGGCATGTGCGGGGCGTTCGCCACCAGGCTGCCGTCCCGATCGAACACCGCGCACGAGAAGTCGAGCCGCTCCTTGATGTTCACCGAGTGCGCGGTGTTCTGCAGCCGGTAGCCCATCTGCTCGGCGATCGACATGAACAGGTTGTTGAAGATCTCGAGCATGACCGGGTCGGCGTCGGTGCCCACCGCCACGCGCCGGGGCCGCGGCTGGTGGCGCTCGAGCACGAGGTCGCCGCGCGCGCTCATCGCGGCGCGCCAGCCTGGCTCGACCACCGTGGTGGCGGTCGCCTCGGCGATCACCGCGGGGCCGTCGACCGTGTCGCCGGCGATCATCCGCTCGCGACGGTAGAGCGGCGTGTCGTGCCACGCACCGGCTGCGAACACCCGCACCCGGGCCTGCGGCTCGAGCGGACCCGCGCGATGCCCGGGCGGCGCGAGCGACGCGCCCTGCCCCGACTCGCCGAGCGCCTCGACGACCGCCGACTCGATCACCAGCGCGCGATCGGGCATCAGGAACGCGAAACGCTGCCGGTAGGCCGCCTCGAAGCGCTCGCGCATTGCCGCTTCGTCGCCGGCATCCACGGGCAGCGAGGTGTCGGTGCCCTCGTAGCGCAGGTGCAGCCGATGGCGCACCCGGATCGACTGCTCGGGCTCGCCCTGCGCGAGCAACTCGGCGCGCGCCTGCGCGTCGAGTTGCGCCAGCGCGCCGAGCGCCTCGGCGATGCCGGCCGCGTCGAGCCGGCGCTCGATCGAGCACTCGCGCATCGCCACCTGCTCGGCCAGCCCCATGCCATAGGCCGACAGCACGCCGGCCAGCGGGTGCGCCAGCACGCGCGGCATCGCCAGCGCGTCGGCCACCCCGCACGCGTGCTGGCCCCCGGCGCCGCCGAAGGTCGTCAGCGTGTAGCGCGTGACGTCGTAGCCTCGCTGCACCGAGATCTTCTTGATCGCGTTGGCCATGTTGGCGACCGCGATGTCGACGAAGCCCTGCGCGACCTCCTCGGGACTCATCGCGCGGCCGGTCGCAGCGCCGATGCGTGCCGCGAGCTCGGCGAAGCGCTCGCGAACCACGTCGGCGTCGAGCGGCTGGTCGCCGCCGGGCCCGAACACCGCCGGAAAGAACGCCGGCTGCAGCTTGCCGAGCATGACGTTGGCGTCGGTGACGGTCAGCGGGCCGCCGCGCCGGTAGCACGCCGGGCCCGGATCGGCCCCGGCCGAGTCCGGGCCGACGCGCATGCGCGCGCCATCGAAGTGCAGGATCGAGCCGCCGCCTGCGGCCACCGTGTGGATGCTCATCATCGGCGCGCGCATCCGCACGCCGGCGACCAGCGTCTCGAACTCGCGCTCGAACTCGCCGGCGAAGTGCGAGACGTCGGTCGAGGTGCCGCCCATGTCGAAGCCGATCACGCGGTCGAAGCCGGCGGCAGCGCTCACCCGCGCCATGCCGACGATGCCGCCCGCCGGACCCGACAGGATCGAGTCCTTGCCCTGGAACGCGTGCGCGTCGGTCAGTCCTCCGTTGGACTGCATGAACTGCAGCCGCACGCCCTGCATCGCGGCGGCGACCCGTTCGACGTAGCGGCGCAGCACCGGCGACAGGTAGGCGTCGACGACCGTGGTATCGCCGCGAGCGACGAAGCGCACCAGCGGCGAGACCCGGTGCGACACCGAGACCTGCGTGAAGCCGATCTCGCGCGCGATCGCCGCGACGCGCTCCTCGTGCGCCGAATGGCGGTAGCCGTGCATCAACACTACCGCGACGGCACGCAGTCCGGCGTCCCAGGCGCCCTGCAGCGCGGCGCGCGCCGACGCCTCGTCGAGCGCGCGCACGACGCTGCCGTCGGCGCCGAGCCGCTCGTCGATCTCGATCACGTCGCGGTACAGCAGCTCGGGCAGCACGATCCTGCGCTCGAACAGCCTGGGCCGGTTCTGGTAGGCGATGCGCAGCGCATCGCGAAAGCCGCGGGTCACCGCCAGCACCATCGGTTCGCCCTTGCGCTCGAGCAGCGCGTTGGTGGCCACCGTGGTGCCCATCTTCACCACCTCGACGCGAGCGGCGTCGATCGGTTCGCCGGGCGCGAGCCCGAGCAGCCGGCGGATGCCCTCGACTGCCGCGTCATCGTAGCGCCCCGGGTTCTCGGACAGCAGCTTCGCCGTCGCCAGCGTGCCGTCGGGGCGGCGAGCGACGATGTCCGTGAACGTACCGCCGCGATCGATCCAGAACTGCCAGGCGCTCATCGACGCTCCTTCCCGATCGCGGCCGATCACAGCGAGGCCGCCGCGCGCGCGGCCTGGTCGTACAGGCCGGACAGCGTGCGCAGCATCCGGGCGAGGTGCGCGAGCTCCGAGCGGCCATCGCCGGCGGGGGCCGCCTCGCGGCTCGCGCCACCGGCCAGGCTGCCGAGCCGGTCGGGCACGCTCGAGACGAGGCACCGGTCGCGCACCGCACGATAGCGCGCCACCAGCGCAGCGCCTGCCGGCGTGCTCGAATGAAGCACTTCCTTGCCGGCCTTCTCCCCGCGCACCAGTCCCAGGTGCGTGAGCTTGCGCAGCGCGTAGGCGACGACGTGCGCGTCCTCGTAGTTCAGAGTGAAGCAGATGTCGGCGAGCTTCTTGCTCTTGCCGCGGTGGTGGACGTGGTGCAGCACCAGCACGTCGGTGATCGTCAGGTCGGGCATGCCGGCAGCCGCCATGCAGCGCACGGCCCATCGGTCGAACGCGTGCGTCGCGACGATCAGCCCGAACTCGAATTCGGACAGCTCGCCCCAGTCGCCTTCGCCCAGGTGTGCCGAGGACAGGATGCGCAGCGGCGCCTCCGCGGGCGGCACGCTCGCGGCCTGGGCTCGATCGCTGCGGCGTCGGGTGGCCATGCATGTCTCCGAAACGTTCATAAAACGTTGACAATTTATCTTCATCGCTCCTAAGCTTCAAGCCCGGTTATGCTCGGCTTGCGTGATCGCCAGGCCGCACCGCCCCCGCAACGCACACTCTCCGGAGATCCGATGAAGCCCAGCCGATTCCTGCCCCTGCTGTTCGCTGCCGTGGCCGGCGGCGCGCTCGCCCAGGTCAAGTGGGACCTGCCCGCCGCCTACCCCGCCAGCAACTTTCACTCCGAAAACCTGGTGCAGTTCGCCTCCGACGTCGAGAAGGCTACCGGCGGCAAGCTCAAGATCACCGTCCACGCCAACGCGTCGCTGTTCAAGGCGCCCGAAATCAAGCGCGCGGTGCAGGGGAACCAGGCGCAGATCGGCGAAATCCTGCTATCCAACTTCGCCAACGAGCACCCGCTGTACGGCGTCGACGTGCTGCCCTTCGTCGCCACCAGCTACGCGGCCGCGCACAAGCTCGACAAGGCGTCTCGCCCTGCGCTCGACAAGCTGCTCGCCTCGCAGGGCATGAAGCTGCTGTACACGGTCGCCTGGCCGCCGCAGGGGCTGTACTCGAAGAAGCCGCTGAACGCCGCATCCGACCTCAAGGGCGTGAAGTTCCGCTCGTACAACCCCGCCACGGCCAAGATCGCCGAGATGTTCGGCGCGCAGCCGGTGACGATCCAGGCCGCGGACCTTTCGCAGGCGATGGCCACCGGCGCGGTCGAGTCGTTCATCACTTCGGGTTCGACCGGGTACGACAGCAAGGCCTACGAACACATCAAGTACTTCTACGACACGCAGGCCTGGCTGCCGAAGAACGCGGTGATCGTCAACCAGAAGGCCTTCGATGCGCTGGACAAGGCCACGCAGGACGCCGTGCTCAAGGCCGCCGCCGACGCCGAGGCGCGCGGATGGAAGAGCTCCGAAGACAAGACCGCCTGGTACCTCGACCAGCTGAAGAAGAACGGCATGCAGGTGCTGCCGCCCTCGGCGCAGATGAGCGCCGAGTTCAAGAAGGTCGGCGACGTGCTGGTCGACGACTGGCTGAAGAAGGCCGGCCCCGAGGGCAAGGCCATTCTGGACGCCTACGGCAAGATGTGATGCGAGCGGTGCTCGACCGGCTGTACGACGCCGCCGCGTGGGTCGCGGCGGCGTTCATGGTCGGGCTGCTCGCGATGGTCCTGATCGGCGTCGCCGGCCGCCAGTTCGGTTTCTACATGCCCGGCACCGACGCCTATGCCGGCTACCTGATGGCGGGGGCAGGCTTCCTGTCGCTGGCCCACACGCTCAAGCGCAACGAGCACATCCGCGTGACGCTGCTGCTGAGCCTGTCGGGCCCGCGCACGCGGCGCGCGCTCGAGCGCTGGTCGCTGGCGGTGGCGCTGCTGCTGGCCGCGCTGCTGGCGTTCTATAGCGCGAGGCTGGCCTGGCAGTCCTGGAAGTTCAACGACATCTCCACCGGCACCGACGCGGCGCCGCTGTGGATCCCGCAGCTGTCGATGGCCATTGGCTCGCTGATCCTGCTGGTGGCGTTCGTCGACGAGGCGGTGCTGGAGCTTCGCGGCCGTCGGGCCGGCTCGGCGTCCGGCGAAATGCAGCGCGTCGAATGAACGAGGTCGCGGTCACCGCACTGCTGATCGTGGCGCTGTTCGCGCTGCTGGGCAGCGGGGTCTGGATCGGGCTGGCGCTGTCGGGCGTCGCGTGGATCGCGATGGAGCTGTTCTCGTCGCGGCCGGCCGGCGACGCGATGGCGGTCACGATCTGGGGATCGGCATCCAGCTGGACGCTGACCGCGCTGCCGCTGTTCGTCTGGATGGGCGAGATCCTGTTCCGCACGCGGCTGTCGGCCGACATGTTCCAGGGGCTCGCGCCGTGGATGAACCGGCTGCCGGGGCGCCTGCTGCACACCAACATCATCGGTTGCGCGATCTTCGCGGCCGTGTCGGGCTCCTCGGCGGCCACCTGCGCCACGATCGGCAAGATGACGCTGCCGGAACTCGCGCGCCGCGGCTATCCCGACGGCATCGTCGTCGGCACGCTGGCCGGCGCGGGAACCCTGGGGCTGCTGATCCCGCCGTCGATCATCATGATCGTCTACGGCGTGAGCGCCGACGTGTCGATCGCGCAGCTGTTCGTCGCCGGCGTGGTGCCCGGAATCCTGCTCGCGCTGCTGTTCATGGGCTACGTGGTCGGCTGGGCGCTGCTGAACCCCGCGAGCGTACCGCCGGCCGAGGGCTCGATGAGCCTGCGCGAGAAGCTGTGGGCCTCGCGCAGCCTGATCCCGGTGGTGCTCCTCATCACCGCCGTGCTGGGTGCGATCTACGCCGGCATCGCCACCGCCACCGAGGCGGCGGCGATCGGCGTGGTCGGGGCGCTGCTGCTCTCGGCGTTGCAGGGGTCGCTCGACCGGCGCACCTTCGTCGAATCGCTGCTGGGCGCCACGCGGTTGTACTGCATGATCGCGCTGATCCTCGCCGGTGCAGCGTTCCTCACGCTGGTGATGGGCTACATCGGCCTGCCGCGCCACCTCGCCGAGTGGATCGCGTCGCTGGGCCTGTCGCGCTTCCAGCTGATCGTCGCGCTGGCGCTGTTCTACATCCTGCTCGGGTGCTTTCTCGACGGCATCTCGATGGTCGTGCTGACGATGGGCGTGATCCTTCCGACCGTGCAGGCCGCCGGCATCGACCTGCTGTGGTTCGGCGTCTTCGTGGTGCTGGTCGTCGAGATGGCGCAGATCACGCCACCGGTGGGCTTCAACCTGTTCGTCCTGCAGGGCATGACGGGCCGCCAGCTGCCCTGGATCGCGCGGCAGGCGCTGCCGATGTTCGCATTGATGGTGGCCGCCGTGCTGCTCATCTACGCCGTACCCGACCTGGTCACCTGGCTGCCCAGGCAGATGCGGCTGGGGGCCTGATGGCTCAGCTCTTCGCCGCCTCCGCGCTGCGCCGCCTCGAGGCGGCGGCGATCGCCGCGCTGCCGGCCGGCACGCTGATGCAGCGCGCCGCGTCCGAGGTCGCCGACGCGACGGGCCGGCTCGCACGAACGCTGCCGCCGGCGTGCCCGGTGCTGGCGCTCGTCGGCCCCGGCAACAACGGCGGCGACGCACTGCTCGCCGCGCTGTTGCTGCGCGAGCGCGGCCATGCATGCAGCGCGATCGCGCTGCGCCCCGATGGACCCGGCGCGGGCGAATCGGTCGATGCCTGGCGCGCCGCGCGCGCGACGGGCCTGCACATCGACCTCCCCGGCGACTTGCCGGCGCTGCTCGCTGCGGCGCCGATCGTGATCGACGGCTTGTTCGGCATCGGGCTCGATCGCCCGCTGGACGGCGACGCACGCCGCATGTGCGAAGCGATCGCGCTGGCCGCGCTGCCGGTCGTCGCCGTGGACGTCCCGAGCGGCGTCGACGCCGATACCGGCGCGATCGTCGGAGGCGAACGGGGCTGCGCGATGCGCGCCACCGTCACGGTGACGATGATCGCCGACAAGCCCGGGCTGCACACCGGCGCTGCGCTCGACCACGTTGGCGAGCTGCGCGTGGCCGCGCTCGGGCTCGGGGCGCAGCGCGCCGAGTTCGCGCGCACGGCCGGCTCCGAGGTCGGGCGCCTGTTCGATGCGGCGTGCGCGGCACAGGGCTCGGCGCCGCGCGCGCGCGACAGCCACAAGGGCAGCTTCGGCACGGTGCTCGCGTACGGAGGCGCGCCCGGCATGCGCGGCGCGGCGCTGCTCGCAGCGCGCGGAGCACAGGCGCTCGGCGCTGGCAAGGTGCACGTCGGTACGCCGACGGACGAACTGTTCGACCCGGGTCAGCCGCAGCTGATGACGGCCCCTGCGGAGCCCGACTTCGGCGCGTTCGACGCGGTCGCGATCGGCTGCGGACTGGGCCGCTCCGACGGGGCCCGGCAGCGGGTCGCGGCGGCGCTGGCCGGCGCGCGGGCGCTGGTGCTCGACGCCGATGCGCTGAACCTGCTCGCCGGCGAGCCGGAGCTGGCCGGCGCGCGCCAGACGCGTTCGGGCGCCGCCGTTCGCCGCGTGATGACGCCGCATCCGCTCGAGGCGGCGCGGCTGCTGCGCTGCGAGCCGGCCCAGGTGCAGGCCGACCGGCGCGGCGCGGCGCTCCTGCTCGCGCAGCGCTACCGGATGGTCGCGCTGCTCAAGGGCGCGGGAAGCGTCGTCGCCACGCCGGACGGCGCCTGGTCCATCATCGACGCGGGCAGCCCGGCACTGGCCAGCGCCGGCACCGGCGACGTGCTCGCCGGAATGATCGCTGCGCTGCTCGCCCACGGCCATGAGCCCGAGACCGCCGCGTGCCTCGCGGCGTGGCTGCACGGCCGCGCCGGCATGCTGTTCGAGGCGGCGCACGGCCATGCGGAGGGGCTTTCGGCAGCCGAGTTGCCCGGGCTCGTGCGCCAGGTACTCGGCCGACCCGATCGCTGAACGAGGAGCGCCCGATGGGCAACGAACGACTGTCCGAAGCGTGGCGCGACGTCGCGCGGCGGGCGCGCACGGCAGGCGAGGTCGAGATCGAAGCGCTGCTGCGGGGCGAGCCCGATCGCGGGCAGCGGCTGAGTCTGGACGCGGCCGGGCTGCACCTGGACCTGACGCGGCACCGCCTGCCGGCAGACGCGCTCGACGCGCTGCTGGCGCTGGCCGGGGCCGCATCGGTCGCCGCGCGTCGCGACGCGATGTACGCAGGCGAACCCGTCAATTTCACCGAGGGCCGGCCCGCGCTACACGTGGCGCTGCGCGACCCGGCGCCCCCGGGCGCAGGCGGCCGGGTGCCTGCCGGCGCCGACGACCCGCGCGCCGGCATCGCCGCCGAAGTGGCCGACACGCTCGATCGCATGGCGCGCTTTTGCGAGGCGGTTCGCAGCGGCGCGTGGCGCGGCGCGACCGGGCGGCCGATCGGCGACATCGTGCACGTAGGCATCGGCGGCTCGCACCTCGGCCCCCAGCTCGCGTGCGAAGCGCTTGCCGCGTACGCGCATCCGCGGCTGCGCTGCCACTTCCTGTCCAACGTCGATCCGCAGGCCTTCGATCGCGCAGTGAGCGGCCTGGAGCCCGCGACGACGTTGGCGATCGTCGCCTCGAAGTCCTGGCACACGCTGGAGACCGCACGCAACGCGCAGGCTTTGCGACGCTGGTTCGCCGACGGCGGCATCGGCCACGACGCGCTGCGCCACCACCTGGTCGGCGTCACCGCCAACGTCGACGCCGCGACCGCATTCGGGCTGGCGCCCGAATCGATCTTTCCGTTCCGCGACTGGGTGGGCGGGCGCTATTCGCTGTGGTCGGCCATCGGCCTGCCGGCCATGCTGTCGATCGGGCCGGAACACTTTCGCGCAATGCTCGCCGGCGCGCACGCGATGGACCGACATTTCGCCGAGGCCCCGCTCGCGGCCAACGCGCCCGTGCTGATGGCACTCGTGTCGCTGTGGAACTCGTTGGCGCTGCCGGGTTCGACCGAGGTGGTCGTGCCCTACAGCGACGCGCTGCGCAGCCTCACTGCGTGGCTGCAACAGCTGCAGATGGAGAGCAACGGCAAGCGCATCGGACGCGACGGCGCGCCGGTGGCCTGGCCGACCGCACCGGTCGTCTGGGGCGGCCCCGGCACCGACGTCCAGCACTCGTTCTTCCAGGCGCTGCACCAGGGCACCGGCGTGCACCCGGTCGAGTTCGTCGTCGTCGTACCTTCCGGGGACGATCCCGAAGGTCGCGGCACTGCGCTGCTCGCCAACGCGCTCGCGCAGCGCGAGGCGCTGCTGCACGGCCGCAGCGGCAGCGAGGGCGGCCCGAAGGATGGCGACGGGATGGACTGGCTCGCCGCGCACCGCGCCTGTCCCGGCAACCGGCCGTCCAGTCTCGTGCTGCTCGATCGCCTCGACCCGGCGCGCTTCGGCGCGCTGCTCGCGCTCTACGAGCACAAGACCGCGGCGCTCGGCTGGCTCTGGGACATCGATTCGTTCGACCAGTGGGGCGTGGAGCTCGGCAAGCTGCTGGCCACCGACATCGAGCCGCTACTCGACCCGGCGCGCGCCTTGCCCGCCGGGCTCGCGCCGGACCTGCGCGCGCTCATCGAGCGGATTCGCGCGGCGAGACGGACCGCAGGCTGACTCCCCCGCGCCGTCGACCCACGATGCCCTCAGGCGCCGACCGGCGCCTCCAGGCGCCCCGCGTGCAGCGCCAGCCGCTGGCCGCAGCGAACGGCGAGATCCGGGTCGTGCGTCACCAGCACCAGGGTCGCACCCGCCTCCCGATTGAGTTCGAACAGCAGGTCGATCACGCGCGCGCCGGTGGCGACGTCGAGGCTTCCGGTGGGTTCGTCGGCGAACAGCAACCTCGGCGCCGGCGCGAATGCGCGCGCGAGCGCGACGCGCTGCTGCTCGCCGCCCGACAGCGTCTTCGGGTAGTGGCCCAGTCGGCCGCCCAGCCCCACGCGCTCGAGCAGGCGCCGCGCGCGCTCGGCCGGCCTGCGCTCGCCGGCCAGCTCCAGCGGGAGCATCACGTTCTCGAGGGCGGTCATCTGCGGCAGCAACTGGAACGACTGGAACACGAAACCGAGGTTGCGCGCACGCCAGGCCGCGCGCCCGTCCTCGTCGAGCGCGAACAGCGACTCGCCGAACATCGTCACCGTACCGTCGCTCGGCAGGTCAAGGCCGGCCAGCAGGCCGAGCAGCGTCGACTTGCCGGAGCCCGACGCGCCGACGATCGCCACCGTCTGTCCCGCCGGAACGCTAAACGACAGATCGTCGAGAATGGTGAGCCAGCCGTCCGCGTCCCTGACGCGCTTGCTCAGATGCTCGACGATAATCGCTTCCATGCCTGATCGATCCTTTCCGTTGGGGCCCTCGCGGCCCGGTTCGTCGTTCGTCAATGCAGCGACCGACCACGGGCGCCCGTCCGGTCGTCGCGCGCTGCTGCGCTTCCTTGCGGCGTGCGCGACCGGGGCGAGTCTACCGGGACTTGGCCGCGCAGACCCTGCCGCGGCCGCAGCGGGCCGCACCCTGCTCGTCCTGGGCGACAGCCTGTCCGCGGAATACGGGCTGCGCCGCGGCTCGGGCTGGGTCGAACTGCTGTCGCGCCGGCTCTCGGGGCGACGCCCGCCGTGGCAGGTCGTCAACGCGAGCATCAGCGGCGAAACCACGGCCGGAGGGCGCACCCGCATCGCCGCGCTGCTCGAACGGCACCGTCCTGCGGTGGTCGTGATCGAGCTCGGCGGCAACGACGCGTTGCGCGGGCTCGACCTCGGCGCGACCGAAGCCAACCTCGCGGCGATGACGCGGGCGGCGCGCCAGGCCGGCGCGCGGGTCCTGCTGCTGGGCATGCAGGTGCCGCCGAACTACGGCCGCCCCTATACCGATGCGTTCGCGGCGCTGTTCCGCAACGTGGCCGAGCGCGAGAAGGCGTCGCTGCTGCCGTTCTTCCTCGACGGCGTGGCCGATCGGCCCGAGCTGTTCCAGCCCGACCGCATCCACCCGAACGAGTCGGCACAGGCGCGGATGCTCGAGAACGTGTGGCCGGCGTTGCGGCCCCTGCTGGGCTGACGCGGCGATGGCCCCGCCCGACGCGCGCAGACACCCCGACGCGGCGCCGGCAGCTTCGGAATCGCCGATCGTGTCGACGCAGGCCGGCGCGAGCAGCGAACGGGCATCGTGGCTCGCCGAGGCCTCGGGCGCGTTCGGCGACCTCGGGGTGCTGATCCCCTTCGTTACCGCGTACCTGGGCGTGGTCGGGATGGCGCCAACCGGTGTGCTCGTGCCGATCGGCCTGGCGTCGCTCGCGGCGGGCCTGTGGTACCGCACGCCGTTCCCGGTCCAGCCGATGAAGCTGATCGGCGCGTCGGTCATCCTGTACGCGGGTTCGGGGGTCGAGATGACGCCGACCGTCGTCGTCGCGGCCGGGCTGTGCACGGGGCTGATCTGGCTGGCCCTGGGCCTCACGGGCCTGGCCGCACGCCTGAGCGCGCTGATCCCCCGCGAAGCGATGCTCGGCGTCGTGATGGGACTCGGCTTCGGCTTCATGCTCGAGGGCCTGCGAGCGATGTCGGCGACGCCGGTCGCGTCGGGGCTGACGCTGGCCGTCGCGATGGTGCTGCTGTCGCGGCCGACGATCCCGACGATGCTGGTGCTGCTGTTCGGCGGCGCCACGGCGAGCCTGCTCGGCGGCGGTGCGGCGGCCTTCGACGCGTCGCGACTGGTTCCGGCGCTGACGCTTCCGACTCCGGCCTGGCCGCAGCTGTCCTGGCACGCGGCCGAGCTGGGCCTGCTGCTGCTCGCGCTGCCGCAATTGCCGCTCACCTTCGGCAACGCGTTGTTCGCGGTCGTCGACGAGAACAACCGGCGCTTTCCCGACCGGCCGACGCACGAGCGAACCGTCGCGTTGTCCACCGGCCTGATGAACCTGCTGTCGAGCGCGCTGGGCGGCATCCCGCTGTGCCACGGCACCGGCGGGATGGCGGCGCAGGTCCGCTTCGGGGCGCGCAGCGGCCGCGCGCCGCTGATCTTCGGCGCGACGATGCTGGCGATCGGCCTGTTCTTCGCCGACGCGGTGTCGCTGCTGTTCGCGCTGGTGCCGGCGGCGGTGCTGGGCAGCATCCTGTTCCTGGCCGGATTGCAGCTCGCGCTGGGCAGCCGCGCCGAGGGTGGCCAGAAGGCCGAGCGATTCGTCGTGCTGGCGACCGCCGGCATCGCCGTCTGGCACGCGGGGCTCGCGGTGCTGTTCGGCGTGCTCGCGCACCACGCGGCGAAGCGGGGTTGGGTCAGGCTGTAGGCTCGCGACGGGGCCACCGCAGTATCATGCGGGGCGCCCGGCGCGGGTGACGAAACCGGTAGACGTAGCGGACTTAAAATCCGCGGCCGCAAGGCGTGCGGGTTCGAGTCCCGCCCCGCGCACCAGGCACCCGCCGACTCAGAACTCCACCGCGAACTCCGTCGCCTGGAAGATCGCGCGCTTCGCGTCCAGCTCGACCGCGACGTCGGCTCCGCCGACCAATGTGTAAGGCTTGCCCGCCGCTTCCAGCCCCGCGACGAGCTCGCGCCGCGGCTCCTGGCCCGCGCAGATCACCACGGTGTCGACGTCGAGCACGCGCTCGTCCTCGCCGATCCGCAGGTGCAGGCCCGCGTCGTCGATCCGCTGGTACTGGCAGCCGCCCAGCATGTGCACGCCGCGCTTCTGCAGCAGCAGCCGGCGCGCCCAGCCGGTGGTCTTCGCGAGTCCCTCGCCGAGCTTGGTCGGCTTGCGCTGCAGCAGCCAGACTTCACGCGGCGGAGCCGGCATCTCGGGCTCGGCCAGACCGCCTCGATTCGAGGTGTAGCCGACGTCGATGCCCCACTCCTTCCGATAGGTCGCGAGGTCGCCGCCAGCATCGGCGTGAGTCAGCAGTTCGGCCACGTCGAAACCGATTCCACCGGCGCCGACCAGGGCCACCTTCCTGCCGACCGGCCTGCGGCCCGTGATCGCGTCGACGTAACCGACCACCTTCGGATGGTCGATGCCGGGGATCGTCGGCGTACGCGGCACGACGCCGGTGGCGACCACCACGTGGTCGAAACCCGTCAGTTCGCCTGCCGCGACGCGCCGCCCCAGCCTCACGTCGACCTGCAGGTCCTTCAGTCGCGTGCCGAAGTAGCGCAGCGTCTCGCCGAACTCCTCCTTGCCCGGGATGCGCTTCGCGTAGTTGAACTGCCCGCCGATCTCGGAAGCCTCGTCGAACAATGTCACCCGGTGTCCGCGCTCGGCCAGCAACGTGGCTGCGGCCAGCCCGGCCGGCCCCGCGCCGACCACCGCGACCCGCTTCGGCGCCGCGGCCGGCTCGACCGTCACGTCGAGCTCGTGGCAGGCGAACGGGTTCACCAGGCACGAGGCGAGCTGCATCGAGAAGATGTGGTCCAGGCACGCCTGGTTGCAGGCGATGCAGGTGTTGATCGCGTCGGCGCGGCCAGCGGCCGCCTTGGCGACGAAGTCGGCGTCGGCGAGGAACGGCCGCGCCATCGACACCATGTCGGCGTCGCCGCGGGCGATGATGTCTTCGGCGACCTGCGGGTCGTTGATCCGGTTCGACGTGATCAGCGGAACCTTCACCTGCCCCATCAGGCGGCGCGTGACCTCGGTGAACGCCGCGCGCGGCACCGCGGTCATGATCGTCGGGATGCGCGCCTCGTGCCAGCCGATGCCGGTGTTGATGATGTCCACGCCCGCCTTCTCGAGCGCCTTCGCGAACGCGACCACCTCGTCCCAGGTGCTGCCGTCGTCGACGAGATCGAGCATCGACACGCGGAAGATCACGATGAACTCGCGCCCGACGCGCTCGCGCACGGCACGCACCACCTCGAGCCCGAATCGGATGCGGTTCTCGAACGATCCACCCCATCGGTCGGTTCGGTGGTTCGTGCGCGGCGCGATGAACTCGTTGATCAGGTAGCCCTCGGAGCCCATGATCTCGACGCCGTCGTAGCCGGCGTGGCGCGCCATCGCCGCGCACTGGGCGAAGTCGGCGATCGTCTGCGCGATGTCGTCCTCGGTCATCTCGCGCGGCGTCGCCGGATTGATCGGCGCCTTGATCGGCGAAGGCGCCACCGGCTGCTTCGTGTACGCGTAGCGGCCCGTGTGCAGCACCTGCACGCAGATCTTGCCGCCGTGCTCGTGCACCGCCTTCGTGATCACCCGGTGCTTCTCGGCCTCGGCCTCGTTGTCGAGAATCGACGCCCCGCGCATCACGATGCTGTCCTGGTTGGGCGCGAAGCCGCCGGTCACGATCAGCGCGACGCCGCCCTTCGCGCGCGCACCGTAGAAGGCCGCGAGCCGCTCGTGCGCGTTGCCGATGTCCTCAAGGCCGGTGTGCATCGATCCCATCAGGACGCGGTTCCTCAGCGT
Source organism: Burkholderiaceae bacterium (assembly GCA_019635275.1). GTDB lineage: Bacteria > Pseudomonadota > Gammaproteobacteria > Burkholderiales > Burkholderiaceae_E > Zeimonas. Next base: position 27,853 of record JAHBZV010000030.1, read on the forward strand.
GGTGAAGCCGAGGTCGAGCGGGGCAAGCAGGTGCGGATACGGTGTGGTCATGACGTCGTCGGATTGGATGTTGCTGGTGGTGTTGCTCGTCGTGTCGGGTCGCCGCGTTCAGCGCGCCCTTCGGCGATCGCGGTCGCCGCGTCCGGTGAAGTCGTCCATGCTGTGCGTGACGCCGAAGAAGTCCAGCAGCGCATCGAACCACGCCACGGGCAGCACGCGCAACAGGTAGGTCGTCATCACGAAGCGCGGCAGCACGAGCCGCGCGCGGTCGCCCTCGATCGCCGCGACGATCCGGTCGGCGACGTAGCCGGGCTCGAGGATCGGCAGCAGCGCAGGAAAGCGCGTGCGAACCCCTTCGAACATGCCGGTGGCGATGTAGAACGGACAGACCACCGTCGTCCGGATCGGCGCGCCGTCGCGCCCGAGCTCCAGGCGCAGCGCCTCGTCGAAGCCGATTGCGGCCGCCTTGCTCGCCGAGTAGACGGTGAGCCGCGGCGCGGCGGCAATCCCCGAGGCCGAGGCGATCGTCACGATGTGGCCCGAGCCTGCCTCCATCATTCCCGGCAGGAAGGCGCGCACCGTTCGAAACAGCGCCAGCGTGTTCACCGAGAAGGCCTTCACGATCGATTCGTCGCTGTCCTCCAGCAGGCGCTTGCCACTGACGATGCCGGCGTTGTTGATCAGCACGTCGACCCCTCCGTGCCCGTCGATCACCCGCGCGGCGGCCGCCTCGATCGATCCCCGGTCGGACAGGTCGCAGGCGTCCACGGCCAGGACATCGCCCAGCGAGGCGACGCGCGCGCGCGCCTTCTCGAGCGCGACGGCGTCGACATCCCACAGGATGAGCCTCCCGCCACGCATCGCGATCCGCTCGGCCATCAGCAGGCCGATGCCGTTGCCGGCGCCGGTCACCAGCACCTTGCGATCGCGGAAGTCGGTCATCTCAGGTCACCGCCGCGGCCGACAGGAAGCGCTCGAGGCGCTGCGGCTCGGCGCGAAGCGCCTCGCTGCGCTCGTGAAGCGCGATGCCGCCGCGTTCGAGCACGATCGCCTCGTCGGTGATCCCCAGCACGAGCGCCGGATGCTGCTCGACGACGATCGCCGACATCCCTTCCTCGCGCACGATGCGCCGCAACGCGGCGAGCAACTCCTCGACGATGATCGGCGCCAGTCCCTCGAGCGGCTCGTCGAGCAGCAGCAGCCGCGGGTTGAGCACCAGTGCGCGCGCGACGGCCAGCATCTGCTGCTCGCCGCCCGAGAGCTGGCTGCCCAGGTGCTCGCGCCGCTCGGCGAGTCGAGGGAACATCCGGTAGGCACGCTCGACGTCCCACGCCCCGGGGCGCGCCACCGCGCCGAGGTTCTCGTGCACGGTCAGCGAGCGGAAGACGTTTCGCTCCTGGGGCACCCAGCCGATTCCGCCGCCGTCGCGTGGCGCCGCGCGCTCGTACGGCGCGAGTCGCTCGATCGGGCGACCGGCCAGCGCGATGGTGCCCGCGGCACGCCCCGGGTTCAGCCGGGCCACGCCGACCAGCGTGTCGATCAGCGTGGTCTTGCCCGCGCCGTTGCGCCCGAGCAGCGCCAGCGAGCGGCCGGCCTGCAGCGCGAACGAGATCCCCGACAGCACGACGGCGTCGCCGTGGCCGCAGGCGAGGCCTTCGACCCGAAGCAGCGGCCGCGCCGCGTCGCGGCGCTCAGCCATGCGTGCCGCTGCCGAGGTAGACCGCCTTGACCCGCGGATCGCGGGCGATCTCGTCGGGCGTGCCTTCGGCGAAAACGCCACCCGACACCAGCACCGTCATCCGCCGAGCGAACCCGAACACGACGTCCATGTCGTGCTCGATCAGCAGCACCGACACGTCGCCGGGGAGCGCGGCGACGGCTTCGAGGATCTCGCGGCGCTCGGCGCCGGGAACGCCGGCCACCGGTTCGTCGAGCAGCAGCACGCGCGGTTCGCAGGCCAGCGCCATCGCAATCTCGAGCAGGCGCTGCTTGCCGTAGGGGAGCTCCCTCACCTTCCGGGCGGCGACGTCGCCGAGCCGGAACTGCGCGAGCAACTCGTCGCAGCGCTGCGCGACGCGACGATCGGCGCCCAGTCGCTTCCACCAGCGTCCGGCGACGCCCAGGCGCGCCGAGACCGCGAGCGCCAGGCTCTGCAGCGGCGTGAAGGTCGGAAACAGCTGATTGATCTGGAACGTGCGCACCAGGCCGCGGCGAGCGCGCTGGTGCGCGGCGAGCCCGGTCACGTCGTCGCCCAGCAGCTCGATGCGCCCGCCGCTCGGCGCGAGCACGCCGGTCAGCAGGTTGACCAGCGTGGTCTTGCCCGCGCCGTTGGGGCCGATCAGCGCGTGGCGCGCGCCCCGCTCGATCGCGAGCGACACGCCGTCGGTCGCCACCAGCGCGCCAAAGCGGCGCGTGAGCCCGTGCGTGCGCAGCACCGGCTCGCTCATGGCGTCGCTCCCGGGCGGCGCAGCCAGGTCCAGGGTCGCGCGATGCGGTCGCGGCCGACCAGCATCAGCACGACCAGCATCGCGCCGATCCAGAACGTCCAGTACTGCGGCGTGATCGACGACAGCAAGTCGTGCATCAGCTTGAACGCGATCGCGCCGACCAGGCCGCCGTACAGCCAGCCTGCGCCGCCGATGACCAACACCATCAGCACGTCGGCGCTGCGATGGAAGTCGAGCACGTCGAGCGACGCGAAGCCGGTCGTCTGCGCGAGCAGCGCCCCGGCTGCGCCGGCCAGCGCGGCGCCCAGCGTGTAGGCGGCCGCCAGCCGCGCGTTGACCGACAGCCCGATCGCACTCACGCGCAACCGGTTGTCGCGCAGCGCCTGCAGCGACCAACCGAACGGCGAATGCACGACGCGACGCACCACCGCGAAGGCCACGAACAGCACGACGAGGCTGTAGACGCTGGCGACCCGCCCGACGAGGTCGAATTCGAAGCGTCCGAGCAGCGGCCCCATCACCACCCCCTGCAGGCCGTCGGCGCCGCCGGTGAGGCCGTCCAGTCGGTTGGCCAGCTCGTAGAGCACCAGCGCCACGCCCATCGTCACCATCAGCCGCGTCAGGTCGGTGCCGCGCACGATCATCGGGCTGCACGCGGCGCCCAGCGCGGCCGCCAGCGCGGTCGCCAGCGCAAGCCCGGCGAGCGGATCGGCGTCGACGTGCTTGGCGAACAGCGCCGCGGCATAGGCACCGAGCCCGAAGAAGGCTGCATGGCCGAGCGAGACGATGCCGGCGTAGCCGAGCACCAGGTCGAGCGACAGTGCGAACAGCGCGAGGATCGCGATCTCGTTGACCAGCAGCGCGTGCTGCGGCAGCCATGCGACGCCGGTCGCGATCGCCGCCCACAGGGCGATCTCCCAACCGCGCACGCGCGCCGAATGCACGAGCGTCGCCCCGGCCGCCCCGGGCGTCGGCGTCACCGCCCGCGCTCCCGCGCGAACAGCCCCTGGGGCCGATACAGCAGCAACGCGATCATCAGCAGGTAGACGACGAAGGCGCCGAGCTTGGGAACGTAGTACTTGCCGAACACGTCGGCAATGCCCAGCATCAGCGCCGCGAGCAGCGGCCCGGTGATCGAGCTCGTGCCGCCGACCGCGACCACGATCAGGAAGTAGACCATGAACTTCAGCGGGAAGGTCGGATCCATCCCCAGCACCTCGGCGCCGAGCGCGCCGCCCAGTCCGGCCAGGCCCGACCCGGCGGCAAAGGTCGCGAGGAACACCCGGTTCACCGGGATGCCCAGGCCCCCGGCGACGCGCGGATCGTCGACCGCCGCGCGCAACCTCGAGCCGAAGCGCGTGCGCATCAGGATCGCCTGCAGCCCGAAGGTCAGCGCCACGCAGACGGCGACGATGAACAGCCGGTAGTGCCCGACGCCCAGCGCCCCGTCGAAGAATTCGCTGCGCCCGCGCAGGAACTCAGGCAGCTGGACGATCTGCATCGACGAGCCCATGAACCAGTCGACGGCGGCCACCGCCATGAAGGTAAGCCCGATCGAAAACAGCACCTGGTCCAGGTGCGGCTTCGCGTACATCGGCCGGTACAGCGTGCGCTCGAGCGCGGCGCCCAGCGCGGCGGTCACGACGAAGGCGACCGGCAGGCAGGCGAGGAACGGCCAGCCCCAGCGCTGCGTGAGCACCACCAGCAGGTAGCCGCCGGCCATTGCGAAGGCGCCGTGCGCGAGGTTGATGAAGTTCATCAACCCCATCGTCACGGCCAGCCCGACGGCCAGCACGAACAACAGCATCCCGTACGCGATGCCGTCGAACAGCAGCGTCAGCACATCACTGGCCCCGGCCCGGGTCCTTCACCGCCTTCAGCGAGTCGAACTCGACGTTGTAGAGCTGGCCGCCGACGCGCTCGACCTTGCGGATGTAGATGTCCTGCACGATGTCGCGGGTCTGCGCGTCGATCGTCACCGGACCGCGCGGGCTCTCGAACGACTGGCCCTTCATCGCCGCGACCAGCGCTTCGCCGCCGGCGCCCTTGGTGGCCTCGAGCGCCGTGTAGATCACGCGCATCCCGTCGTAGCCGCCGACCGCCATGAAGTTGGGCCGCATCCCGTTGTTGGCCTTGCCGAACGCTGCGACGAACGCCTTGTTCGCCGCCGAGCCGTGCGCGGCCGAATAGTGGTGCGAGGTGACGACGCCGAGCGCCGCGTCGCCCATCTCGTTCAGGATGTCGTCGTCGGTCACGTCGCCGGTGCCGATCAGCCGCACGCCGGCCTTGTCCAGGCCGCGCTCGGTGAACTGCTTCATCAGCTGCGCGCCGACGCCCGAGGGCAGGAACACGAACACCGCGTCGGGCTTCTCGTCGCGCACCTTCTGCAGGAACGGCGCGAAGTCGGGGTTGCGCAGCGGCACCCGCAGCGAGTCGGTGACCTGGCCGCCGCCGCGCGTGAAGCGGGCGACGAACACCTTCTCGGCGTCGATGCCGGGACCGTAGTCGCTCACCAGCGTGACGACCTTGCGGATGCCGTTCTTCGGTGCCCATTCGGCGATGCCGAGCGTGGCCTGCGGCAGCGTGAAGCTGGTGCGCACGATGAACGGCGACGCTTCGATGATGCTGGAGGTCGCCGCGGCCATCACCACCATCGGCGTCTTCGATTGCGTGGCGATCGGCGCGGTCGCGAGCGCCAGCGGCGTGAGACCGAAGCCCGCGAGCACCGCCACCTTGTCGTTGACGACGAGTTCCTGTGCCAGTCGACGCGTGACGTCGGCGGTACCGCCGTCGTCCTTGACGATCAGCTCGACCTTGCGCCCGGCGACCGTGCCGCCGTGTTGCGCCATGTAGAGCTTCGCGGCTGCCTCGACCTGCCGGCCGGTGGACGCGAAGGGGCCCGTCATCGGCAGGATCAGGCCGATGCGGATCGGATCGGACTGCGCGAAGGCCGGCGCCGTGGCGCCGACCGGCAGGCCGGCCGCAATGGCGACGGCCGCGAGCCGTCGCAGGGTGATTCGCTTGTCGTGCATCGTTGTCTCCAGGCGGGTGCGATCGCGGCGCCGCGGGCCGCGGTTCCCGGCCGATGCCGAGGTTTCCCCCGGGCCGGGAGTGCGCGGCAGCTTAGCACGGCCCCCAGTGCGGGCGCGCGCCTGTCGGCGGGCCGCGGCCTGGGTCCGGAGCGTCCGGCAAGATGCCAAACTGGAGGATTGGAGGCGGAGGTCGGAATCGAACCGGCGTACACGGCTTTGCAGGCCGCTGCATAACCACTCTGCCACCCCGCCGGGTGTGCGCGCCGCACCGGCGCGGGCCGGGGTGGCGGTAAAGAAAAAGGGAAGCGCAGGCTTCCCTTCAGGAACTGGAGCGGGAGACGAGTCTCGAACTCGCGACCTCAACCTTGGCAAGGTTGCGCTCTACCAACTGAGCTACTCCCGCGCTCGGAAGCCCGCAATTATAGCCCGACACTACTGCCTGTCAAACCACGCCCGCCCCCGCGGCAGCGGTCAGCCCTGGCGGCCGCTGTGCCTGCCGCCGTCGCGCAGCACCGGCCACGCCTGGCGCAGGTAGTACAGCATCGACCAGACCGTGAGCACCGCGGCGACCCAGATCAGCCAGGTGCCGAGCGGGCGCGTGTGGAACAGGCCGCCGAGGCGCCCGTCGTAGAGCAGCATCGGGATCGCGACCAGCTGGGCGACGGTCTTGAACTTGCCGATCGAGTGGACGGCGACGCTGGCGCGCGCGCCCACCTGCGCCATCCACTCGCGCAGCGCCGAGATCGTCAGCTCGCGCCCGACGATGATCGCCGCGACGATCGCGTCGACCCGGTGGTGATCGACGAGCATCACCAGGGCCACGCAGACGATCAGCTTGTCGGCGACCGGGTCGAGGAAGGCGCCGAAGGCCGAGGTCTGCCCCCAGCGCCGCGCGAGCCAGCCGTCGAGCCAGTCGGTGATCGCGGCGGCGACGAACAGCACCGTCGCCAGCACGTTCTGCGTGAACGGCGCGACCGGCAGGAAGAACACCGCGACCAGCAGCGGTATCGCGACGACGCGCGTCCAGGTGAGCAGGGTCGGAAGGTTCCAGGGCATGGTCGGACGGGCCGGCGACCGCAGCCCGCGACGGGCGGCCGCGATCGCGCCGGCATCAGTGCAGTCGTCGATAGATCTCTTCGGCAAGCGCCCGGGAGACGCCCTCCACCGAGGCGAGGTCCTCGACGCTTGCCGCCATGATGCCACGCAGGCCACCGAAACGCGCAAGCAGGCGCTGTCGGCGCTTCGGGCCAATGCCGTCGATCTCGTCGAGCCGCGAGCCCGTGCGCGCCTTCGCGCGGCGCGAGCGCATGCCGGTGATCGCGAACCGGTGGGCCTCGTCGCGGATCTGCGCGACCAGCATCAGCGCCGCCGAGTCGCGCCCGGGGACGATCGGCGCGCGGCCGTCGGCGAACACCAGCGTCTCGAGCCCGACCTTGCGTCCCTCGCCCTTGGCCACGCCGACCAGCGCCGACACGTCGGCGCCGAGCTCCTCGAACACCTGCCGCGCCGCGCCGACCTGCGTCGCGCCGCCGTCGATCAGCACGACGTCGGGCACTGGTGCCTCGGAGTAGCGTCGCGTGAGCACCTGCCGCATGGCGGCCGGGTCGTCGCCGCCGACGATGCCTTCGATGTTGAAGCGGCGATATTCGCCGTGCTGCATCGCGTGGTGCTGGTACACGACGCACGACGCCTGTGTCGCCTCGCCCATCGTGTGGCTGATGTCGAAGCACTCGACGCGCAAGCGGTCGAGGTCGCCGCCGTCGTCCAGCCCGAGCGTGCGGGCCAGCGCGCGCGTGCGCTCCTTCTGCGAGCCCTCCTCCGAGAGCAGCCGCGCGATCGCCAGCTGTGCGTTCTGCCGGGCGAGCTCGAGCCACTCGCGGCGCATTCCCTGCGGCTGGCGGATCCACTGCACCGGGTGGCCCGCCTGCTGCTGCAGCCAGTCGAGCAGCGCCTCGTCGGGCGCGACGCCGTCGACCACCAGGACAGGCGGCACCGGCATCCCGTCGTAGTGCTGGGCGACGAAAGCCTCGACGATTTCGGCAAGCGTCGCCATCTCGCCGCCTTCGGCGGCGTGCGCGGGGAACCAGGCCTTGTCGCCCAGGTGCCGGCCGCCACGCACCATTGCCAGGTTCACGCAGGCGCGGCCGCCGCGCACGACGGCGGCGACGATGTCGGCGTCGACGTCCTGCGCCGCCTCCATCGATTGCCGAGACTGCATCCGCGCGAGCGCACTGAGCCGGTCGCGCAACTGCGCTGCCTCCTCGAACCGCAGGTCGGCCGCCGCCGCGTGCATCTTCGCCTCGATGTCGGCCAGCACCTCGCGCTGGCCGCCCTGCAGGAAGCGTGCCGCGGCCTCGACGTCCTCGGCGTAGCCGCGCGCGTCGACCAGCCCCACGCACGGCGCGCTGCAGCGGCCGATCTGGTGCAGCAGGCAGGGCCGCGACCGGTTCGCGAACACCGAGTCCTCGCAGGTGCGCAGCCGGAAGACCTTCTGCAGCGCCTGGATCGCCTCGCGCACCGACCACGCGTTCGGATACGGCCCGAAGTAGCGGTTGCGCTTGTCGACCGTACCCCGGTAGTAGACGATGCGCGGGAACTCGTGCCCGGTGAGCTTGAGGTACGGGTACGACTTGTCGTCGCGAAACAGGATGTTGTAGCGCGGTGCCGCAGTCTTGATCAGGTTGTTCTCGAGCAGCAGCGCCTCGGCCTCGGAGCGCGTCACCGTGGTCTCGACGC
>JAHBZV010000031.1 GCA_019635275.1 Burkholderiaceae bacterium
CCTAGATCCCATCGACGCCGCGGCCGGCGGCCGCGGCCCGGCCCTACCAGCCCCAGGTCAGCCGCCGCGCGACCCAGCCAACCACGCCGCCCTCGCTGCGCACACGGATCCAGTCGCCACGGCGCGCCAGCGTGCGCAGCACCTCGCCATAGCCGGCCTTGCCGACGACGCGGCTGCGTGTGCCCGGGGCGCTGCGGAGGTTCGCCACCTTCGCCCTGACGACCACGTGCGGCTGCCTGCCGGCCAGCGACCGATGGACCCAGCCCTCGTCGCCCTCGAAGTCGCGCACCTGCAGCCACTGGCCTTTTCGCGCGAGCACCTCGAGCGGGTAGCCGCGCCCGAGGATCCAGACGACTTCGTGACGGGTGCCGGGGCCGGAGCGCAGATTGACGTCGGGGCGCGCGATGCTGACCATTTCGCGCGCCTGCACGGCCTGCATGACGAGAAGCATCAGGAGCGCTAGAACGAAGGCTGGCAATCGTCGTGTCCCGGTCATCGATATCCCTGTAGAGCGTTGAAGTGGAACGACCCGCAGGCCGGGTCGGGTCGATTCTAGTGCGCATCGGCGGCGGAGGTCGGCGCCCCCGCCTGCCGCATGGGCATGCGCGGCGAGCGCTCAGCCTGTCTCGAGCGCCGGCTCCTGCATCGCGGCGACCTGCTCGCGCAGTTCGAGCACGCGGTCCTGCCAGTAGCGCTGCGTGCCGAACCAGGGAAACGCCGCCGGGAAGGCCGGATCGTCCCAGCGCCGCGCGATCCAGGCCGAGTAGTGAATCAGCCGCAGCGTGCGCAGCGGCTCGATCAATTGCAGCTCGCGCCGGTCGAGGTCGGCGAAGTCCTCGTAGCCGGCCAGCACGTCCGAGAGTTGTCGCGTCATCGACGCGCGATCGCCCGACAACAGCATCCACAGGTCCTGCACGGCCGGCCCGTTGCGCGCATCGTCGAAGTCGACGAAGTGCGGGCCGTCGTCGGTCCACAGCACGTTGCCTGCGTGGCAGTCGCCGTGCAGCTTCTGGATCCGGACGTCGCCCGCGCGGTCGAACGCGCGGCGCGCCGCGTCGATCGCCTGTTCGACGATGCTGCGCCACGCCGGCAGCAGGTCCGGGGGAATGAGTCCGTGCGCGAGCAGCCAGTCGCGCGGCTCGACCGCGAAGCTGTCGACGTCGAGCGCGGGCCGCTCGGCGAAGCGCGCGACCGCGCCGACCGCGTGGATGCGGCCGATGAAGCGGCCGATGCGCTCGAGCGTGTCGGGATCGTCGAGCTCGGGCGCGCGGCCGCCGCGCCGCGGATAGACCGCGAAGCGATAGCCGTCGAACCCGGCGAGCGTCGCGCCGGAATCGTCGAGCGCCAGCGGCGCGACGACCGGGATCTCTCGCGCGGCGAGGTCGGCGACGAAGTCGTGCTCCTCGCGGATCTGCGCGTCGCTCCAGCGGCCCGGCCGGTAGAACTTGGCGACCAGCGTGCGGCCGTCTTCGAGGCTCACCTGGTAGACGCGGTTCTCGTAGCTGTTCAGCGCGATGAAGCGGCCGTCGCCGCGCAGCCCGACGGACTCGAGCGCGTCGAGCATGCGGTCGGGAGTAAGGCGCGCATAGGGCGCTTCGGGCGGGGCCATCGGCCGATTCTACGTGGCGCGGGCGCGCACCGAGGCCCGGCGCGACCGCTGGTCGTCCGGGGGCCGCCGGGCGCGCCCCCGCGCCCGGCCGCTTGATGTCTGTCAAGTACATCGAGCGCGTTTCGTCTCGATGATGCCTCAACGCGACACCGGACCCCCTTCCGGTGCGGCAGAGCAGCGAGAAGCAGTAGTGGCAGCACGCAGGCAGGACCCGGCACCGGATCGAACCGATCCATTCACCCGCGACGAACTCGAAAGACTCAGGCAGCACCCCTCCGCCTGCCATCTCGGCCGCCGCGGCTTCGTCAAGTGGAGCGCACTGCTCGGGTCCCAGGCCGTGCTCGGCGGCGGCATCCTCGACCTCGTCACCGGTCGCCCGGCGCTGGCCGACGACAAGTTCGACGACGTCGCGCAGTGGGTGCACTCGGTGTGCGGCTTCTGCGCGGTCGGATGCGGCCTGGAGATCGGCGTGAACGCGGTGGGGCGGGCGATCGCCGTCAAGGGTAATGCGAGCCACCCCACGAACGCCGGGCACGTCTGCGTCAAGGGCCTTTACGAATACAAGGCGCTGAACGACGCCGACCTTCGCGTCGGCAAGCGCGCCGTGAACCCGTTGCGGCGCAACGCGGCCGGCGGCTGGGACCGCATCACCTGGGACGAAGCCACCACGCTGCTCGCGCAGAAGATCGCCGAAGCGGTGGCGGCGCGCGGCGCCGACTCGGTCGGCATCTACAACACCGGCCAGTGGACGCTCGAGGAGTACTACTCCATGGGCAAGCTGGGCAAGGCCGCGATCGGCACCCGCAGCATGGACTCGAACACGCGGCTGTGCATGGCCGCCGCCGTCTACGGCTACATGAGCACGTTCGGCAGCGACGGCCCGCCCGGCTGCTACGAGGACATCGAGAACGCCGACTGCCTGTTCCTGATCGGCACCAACCCCGCCGACATGCACCCGAACGTCTGGTGCCGGATCATCGACGCGCGACGCACGTCGCGCGCGCCCAGGGTGATCGTCGTCGACCCGCGCCGCACGCACACCGCGCGCAATGCCGACCTGCACCTGCAGCTGCGCCCCGGCACCAACGTCGCGCTGATGAACGGGCTGCTGCAGCAACTGATCGCCAACGACTGGATCGACCGCGCCTACGTCTCGGCCCACACGCGCAACTTCGACGCGCTGGCGGCGAAGGTCGCGGGCTACACGCCCGACCACGTCTCGGCGATCACCGGCGTGCCCGCGGCCGACATCGCGAAGGCCGCGGAGTGGATCGGCACCTCGCCCGAGGTCTGGTCGATGTTCATCCAGGGCGTCTACCAGTCGATGGGGGCCACCGACACGGTGCGGCTGATCTGCGCGATGCACCTGGTGACCGGCAAGATCGGGCGTCCCGGCTCGGCGCCGTTCAGCATCACCGGCCAGACCACCGCAATGAGCAACCGCGAGGCCGGCGGCTCGTCGGCGCTGGCGGGGTATCGCAACTACTACAACCCCGACCACATCGCGGACCTCGAGCGGCTGTGGCGCGTGCCGGGCGGCCGCATTCCGCACAAGTCGACGGTGCCGATCACGTCGAACCGCGACCTGCAGCCCGACATCGACAGCATGGTCGAGATGATGCGCACGGGTCGGCTGGGCGTGCTCTGGATCTCGTGCACCAACCCGGCCGTCACCCTTCCCGACCTGAACCGGTTCCACGCCCATGCCGGGTTCGACAACCCTGGTCGGCCGTTCACGGTGGTGCAGGACATCTACGAGCCGGTCGAGTCGATGGCCTTCGCCGACCTGTTCCTGCCCGCGGCCCAGTGGGGCGAGAAGACCGGCACCTACACCTGCGCCGAGCGCCGCGTGAACCTCGGGGTGCAGGCCGTCAAGCCGCCCGGGTTTGAGTTGCGGCCGAGCTACGGCGCCTACGCCGACTTCGACATCATCAGGATGGTCGCCGACAAGCTCGCGACGCTCGACGCGCGCTACCGGACTGTCGACGGCGGCTCCGTGATCGGCTACTCGACGCCCGAAGCCTGCTTCGAGGAGTGGAAGTCGGTGTCCGCCGGCCGCATCTGCGACATGAGCGGAATGACCTACGCATCGCTGCGGGCGAGCAACGGGCTGCCCTGGCCGTCGACGCCGGCGAGCCCGACCGGCGGCACGCGCCTGTACGCCGACGGGAAGTTCAACACCAACTGGGACCGCGCGCAGTACGGCACGTCGCCGGATGCACCGTGGATCGACCCCGAAGGCCGTTCGCGAGCGTACCTGTGGGCGGTGGACTACGTGGCGCCGCCGGAAGTGCCGGATGCGAGCTACCCGTTCTGGCTCAACACCGGCCGCGCGATCGACCACTTCCACTCGCGGACGAAGACCAAGCGCATCGCCCAACTGCACGAGATGATGCCCGAGAGCTACGTCGAGGTGCATCCGGACGACGCCGCCCGGCTCGGGCTGGTCGACGGCGCGCTGGTGCGGGTCGCGTCGCGTCGCGGCGAGGTGGTGGTCAAGTGCGCGGTGACCGACGTGGTCGCGCCGGGCGCGGTGTTCATGCCGATGCACTTCGGCGACACCGACCCCGACGACGTCGCGATCAACGGCGGGCGGCTGGTGAACTGCAACCGGCTCACGCTGAACTACGTCGACCCGGTCAGCTACCAGCCGATCTACAAGCACTGCGCGGTGCAGCTCTCGAAGGCGTGACGGGAGCCGAACGATGACATCGATTTTCGACCGGATCCGATCGGCGGCGTTCGCCGCACTGTTCGCGGGGCTGGTCGCCGCCCTGTCGGGATGTGGCGGCGGGGGTAGCGACACCGCGGCGACTGCCTCGGCCGACCCGACGGCGACCGGCGTCTTCACCGCTTCGACGGCCCCGGCCACGACCACGAGCAAGGCGGCGCCGTTCGACACGTCGGCCGTCGTCGCCGCCAGTCGCGCCTGCCTGGGCGGCGGCTGCCACGAGAAGAACGCGGCGCTGCTCGACGGATATCGCCAGTCGAAGATGACGCAGGCCAACGTGAAGTGCAACGCCTGCCACGGCACGCACACGGCGGCGGAAGTCGGCCAGGCCAAGCCGAACCTCACCGGCTACCACGCGGGGATGGGCGCGACCGGCTATTCGGTGCCGAAGGACCGCTGCGTCGCCTGCCATGAGAGGACGCTGCAGCGCGACGGCCACCCCCACGAGCCGGCCACCTGCACGGGGTGCCACGCCCCGCACGCGTTCGCCGCCGGCACGCGGCGCTAGCACCCCGCGATCGCCCCCGCGCCGGGGCCTGCCGCGCGGCCCACGGCGCGACGCCCCCGCGCACGTTCGCGCGCGGCCGCGACCGCTTTGCGCGGCCGTCCCGGTAGCCTAGGATTCCTGTCGGACGAGGCGGCCCGCCGGGGGGCGCCGGCGGATCGCGCGGGAGTGCACGATGAAGGTTGGCGTTCCGAGGGAAATCAAGACCCACGAGTACCGCGTCGGCCTGACGCCCGAATCGGTGCGCGAATACTTGCATCGCGGCCACGACGTGTTCGTCGAGGCGCAGGCCGGCGCGGGCATCGGCGCCGGCGACGACGCGTACCGGCACGCCGGCGCGACGGTCCTGCCCGACGCGCGCGCGGTGTTCGACGCCGCCGAGCTGATCGTCAAGGTCAAGGAACCGCAGCCGGTGGAGCTCGCGATGCTGCGGCCCCGGCACCTGCTCTTCACCTACCTGCACCTTGCGCCCGACCCGGAGCAGGCGCGTGGCCTGCTCGACTCCGGCTGCGCCGCGATCGCCTACGAGACAGTGATCGAAGCCGACGGCTCGCTGCCGCTGCTCGCGCCGATGAGCGAGGTCGCTGGCCGGCTGTCGATCACCGTCGCCGGGCAGCTGCTGATGCGCAACGCCGGCGGGCCGGGGCTGCTGCTGGGCGGCGTGACCGGCGTCGCGCCGGCGCGCGTGCTGGTGCTGGGCGCCGGCGTCGCCGGTGCGCAGGCGATGCGGATGGCTGCCGGCGCAGGCGCCGAGGTCACCGTGGTCAATCGGTCGCTGCCGAGGCTGCGCGCGCTCGAGGCACAGCTTCCCGGCCGGATCCGCACCCGGCCGTCGACGCACAGCGCGATCGAGGAGGAGATCGCCGCTGCCGACGTCGTCGTCGGCGCCGTGCTGGTCGCCGGCGCGAGCACGCCGCGCCTGGTCACGCGCGCGATGCTGCGCACGATGAAGCCGCGATCGGTCATCGTCGACATCTCGATCGACCAGGGCGGCTGCTGCGAGACCTCGCGCCCCACGACCCACGCCGAGCCGACCTACGAGGTCGACGGCATCGTCCACTACTGCGTCGCGAACATGCCGGGCGCCGTGCCGCGCACGTCGAGCCAGGCACTGAACCTCGCGACGCTGCCGTACGGCCTCGCGCTGGCCGACCACGGGCTCGACGCGTTGCGATCGAGCGCCGCGCTGCGCGCCGGCCTGAACGTGCTGGCCGGCCGGATCACGCACCCGATGGTGGCGCAGGCACTCGGACGCGAATTCGTCGACCCGGCGCAGATGCTCGCGGCTCGACGCCGCTGACCGTCCCGGCGATTGCGCCGGGACGTTCAGCCGAACTTGTAGAGCACGCCGTACCCGCCGCGCGGGTACGACCACTCGACGTTGTGGTGCTCGCTGCAAAGCAGTCGGCAGGTGCCGCACTCGAGGCAGCCGTCGGTCGACAGGATCACGCTGCCGTCCTCCGCCTTCGTGTAGCAGCCAGCCGGGCAGCACCAGGTGCACGACGGTGTCTCGCACCGGTCGCGGCAGATCTCCGGCGTCCTGATCGCGATATGGGCACGCCCCTCGTCGACGCGGTAGCGGTTCTCGAACAGCTTCTCTTCGACCTTGATCGTCGTCATCGCATGGCCCTCATCAGCTTGATCGCGTCGCCGACGAGGCCGAAGCGCGAGCGCTTGGCCACGAAGTCGCGCTTGATCTCCCGTTCCTTGGTCAGCTTGTCGACGCCGTCGACTTTCAGCATCGTGTGCGCCGCACGGGTGAGCAGCTCGGGGTAGGTGGTCAGGAACTGCCGGTTGCCGTGCAGGATCTCCGGCACGTCACGGTACTTCTTCAGGTCCTTCATCACGAAGCTCTGCTCGAGCGCGTTGCGGTAGCGCTTGAGGTTCGCCGCGGTGTAGTCACGACCCTCGTCGCGCAGCTGGACGATCGTCTCGGCGGCCAGCTTTCCGGTGGTCATCGCCAGGTTCGAGCCTTCGCGGTGCACCGAGTTGACGAAGCCGCCCGAATCGCCGCAGATCACCCAGCCGTCGCCGTGCACCGTCGGGATTGCGTTGTAGCCGCCCTCGGGGATCAGGTGCGCCGAATATTCCTTGACCTCCGAACCGGCGATCAGCTGCCTCACCGACGGGTGGCTCTTGAGTTCCTCGAGCAGCTGGTACGGGCTCACGCCTGCCGACTTGAAATCCTCGACCATGCAGCCGATGCCGATCGAGACCGATTCCTTGTTCGTGTAGAGGAACCCGGTACCGACCATCCCCTTGGTGATCTTCCCGAACATCTCGATCACGACGCCGTCGTTGCCCGAGACGTTGAAGCGCTCCTCGATCGTCTGCTTCGGCAGGAAGTGCATCTCCTTGACCGCCAGGGCGACGTCCTGCGCCTTCACCGGCGGCCTCAGGCCGGCCCTGGTCGCGACCAGCGAGTTGACGCCGTCGGCCAGCACGACGACGTCGGCGAGGATGTCGCCGTTGGCGCGGTCGGTGCGCACGCCGACGACGCGCTCGCCGCGCTTGAGCAGGTCGACGACGGTGGTCTCGCAGATCAGCAGCGCGCCGGCGTCCTGCGCCTTGCCCGACAGCCACTTGTCCATGTTGGCGCGGATCACCGTGTAGCGCGTCGGCTGCTCGTCGGCGTCGACGGTGCCGCGGAAGTGCGAGCCGACGTGCGAGCGCTCGTCCATCAGCCACATCCGTTGCTCGAGCACCGCGCGCTCGAACGGCGCCTGGCGGCGGCAGTTGGGGATCACCGCCTCGAGCGCGTCCGCGTACATGATCGCACCCTGCACGTTCTTCGAGCCCGGGTACTCGCCGCGCTCGAGCTGCAGCACCTTCATGCCGGCTTTCGCCATCAGGTACGCGGCGGTGTTGCCCGAAGGCCCCGCGCCGACGACGATCGCATCGAATTTCTCGGCCATCGTTTGCTCCTGGTCGATGTCGTCAGGCCGCCACGCGCCGGCCGATCCGCTCGCGCAGCGCCTCGGTGAGCGCCGGCAGGATCTGCAGCGCGTCGCCGACCACCGCGTAGGTCGCGAAATCCATGATCGGCGCCTTCGGATCGCTGTTGATCGCGATGATCACGTCCGAGCCTTCGACGCCGACACGGTGCTGGATCGCGCCCGAGATGCCGGCCGCGATGTACAGCTTCGGCCGGATCGTCTTGCCGGTCTGGCCGATCTGCCGATCCGCGCTCACCCAGCCGGCCTGCGCCACCGGCCGCGATCCGCCGTACTCGCCGCCGAGCAGCTCGGCCAGCTCGCGCACGAGCCGGAAGTTCTCGGGCTTGCCGAGCCCGCGGCCGCCCGCGACCACGACGTCGGCGTAGGCCAACTGCGCCTTGTCGGCGTCGGCATCCGGGATGTAGGAGAGGATCTTGGTGACCACGTCGTCCTCGGCGAGCGCGACGCGCTCCTCGACGAGGGTGCCGGTGCGCTGCGCGTCGCGCCTGGGCATCGCCATCACGCGCGGGCGGACGGTAGCCATCTGCGGCCGGTATTCGAGCGTGTGGATCGTGCACAGCAGCGTGCCGCCGAAGGTCGGCCGGGTGGCGGCGAGGCTGCGCGTCTCGTCGTCGATGCGCAGTTCGGTGCAGTCGGCGGTCAGGCCGGTGCCGAGCGTCGTGGCGACGGCGCCCGCGAGGTCGCGCCCCAGCGTGGTCGCCCCCAGCAGCAGGATCTCGGGCTTGTTTCGCTCGACCAGCTCGGTGAGCGCCCGCGTGTAGGGGTCGGTGCGATAGTGAGCGAGCACCGGGTCGCGCACGACGTGGACACGGTCGGCGCCGTGGCGGAACGCCTCGGCGCAGGCCTGCGAGGTCGCCGCGTCGTCGGGGCCCAGCACCACGCCCGACAGCGGCACGCCGAGGTGGTCGGCGAGCTTGCGTCCCTCGCCGAGCAGCTCCCACGACACCGGGTGCACCCGGCCACGCTCCAGCTCGACGTTGACCCAGACGCCGCGCCAGGCGCCGAGGTCGGCGCCGTCGCTGCGGCGCGGCGCAGCGGCCGACGGCGCCGCGGTGTGCTCGTCGCTGCTCATCGGCCGATCTCCTCTTGCAGTTCCGGATGCTGCGCGAACAGCTTCGCGAGCAGCGCGTCGACCGCCTCGCGCGCCGGCTTGCCGGCGGCATCGACGACCTCGGCCTTGTTCGCGCGTGGCGGCGGAGCGAAGACCTTCTTCACCACGGTGGGCGACCCCTTCAGGCCGCAACGGGCCACCTCGCCGATTCCGGCGGCCTTGTGGTCCCACTCGATCACCTCGTAGCGGGCAGCGCGGAACATCGCGTCCATGTCGGCGAAGCGGATCGTGTTCGCGCCCTCCATCATCGTCACGAGGCAGGGCAGCTTCGTCTTCAGCACCTGCACGCCCCCCTCGGCGCGACGGTGCACGACGATCTCGCGCGCCTCCGGGTCGACCTGCTCGATCCGGGACACGTAGGTCAGTTGCTGCAGGCCGAGGCGGCGCGCCACGCCCGGGCCCACCTGCGCGGTGTCGCCGTCGATCGTCTGCTTGCCGCAGAACACCATGTCGACCGGACGGTCGCCGCCGATCGTGCGGATCGCCGACGCGAGCGCGTAGGACGTGGCCAGCGTGTCCGACCCGGCGAACACGCGGTCGGTGATCAGGATCGCGTCGTCGGCGCCGAACGAGATGCACTTCTTCAGCGCCTCGACGGCCATCTTCGGGCCCATGCTGAGCACGGTGACTCGCGCGCCGAAGCGGTCCTTGATGCGAAGCGCCTCTTCGAGCGAGACCAGGTCGTACGGGTTGACCACCGCCGGAACGCCCTGGCGCATGATCGTGTTCGTGACCGGGTGGACCCGTATCTGGCTCGAATCGGGCACCTGCTTGACGCAGACGACGATGTGCATGCCCATGCTGCGCCTCCGGTATTTCGGTACCGTTTTACCAGTATTCGGCGGCAGACCGCAAGGGGCGCGCGACCCCCCTCCGGGGTACCCCTTCGAGGCGGTCTTGATCTGGATCAAGTGGATCGCGGCGCGGGGGCACCTGCCGCGCCGTCCCCGCCGCCCGGCGGCGGAGGCCCGACTGCGGGCATAATCGGGCCCGGCTCCCCCCTCCGGTCCAACCCGAATCGCACTCCATGGCCCAGTACGTCTACACGATGAACCGGGTGGGCAAGATCGTGCCCCCCAAGCGCGTGATCCTGAAGGACATCTCGCTCAGCTTCTTTCCCGGCGCCAAGATCGGCGTGCTCGGCCTGAACGGCTCGGGCAAGTCGACGCTGCTGCGCATCATGGCCGGCGTCGACCGCGAATACGAAGGCGAGGCCACGCCGATGCCGGGCCTGCGCGTCGGCTCCCTGCCGCAGGAGCCGCAGCTCGACCCGGCCAAGGACGTGCGCGGCAACGTCGAGGAGGGCCTCGGCGAGACGATGGCGCTGGTGAAGGAGTTCAACGAGATCAGCGAGCGCTTCGCCGAGCCGATGGACGACGACGAGATGAACCGGCTGCTCGAGCGCCAGGGCGAGCTGCAGGGCCGCATCGACGCGGCCGGCGGCTGGGAGGTCGAGCGCAAGCTCGACGTGGCCGCCAACGCGCTGCGCCTGCCGCCCTGGGACGCCGACGTGACGAAGCTCTCGGGCGGCGAGCGGCGGCGCGTCGCGCTGTGCCGGCTGCTGCTGTCCGAGCCCGACATGCTGCTGCTCGACGAGCCGACCAACCACCTCGACGCGCTGTCGGTGCAATGGCTCGAGCAATTCCTCGAGCGCTTTCCCGGCACGGTGATCGCGGTCACCCACGATCGCTACTTCCTCGACAACGTCGCCGGCTGGATCCTCGAGCTCGACCGCGGCCACGGCATCCCGTGGCAGGGCAACTACTCGTCGTGGCTCGAGCAGAAGGAGCAGCGGCTCGAGATCGAAGCCAAGCAGGAATCGGCGCGCATCAAGGCGATGCAGGTCGAGCTCGAGTGGGTGCGTGCGAATCCGAAGGCCCGCCAGGCCAAGAGCAAGGCGCGACTGGCGCGCTTCGAGGAGCTCGCCTCGACGGAGACGCAGAAGCGCAACGAGACCAACGAGATCTACATCCCGCCGGGCCCGCGGCTGGGCGACCTCGTGGTGCAGGCCGACGGGCTGCGCAAGGCCTTCGGCGAGCGGCTGCTGTTCGACGGGCTGTCGTTCAACCTGCCGCCGGGCGGCATCGTCGGCGTGATCGGCCCGAACGGCGCAGGCAAGACGACGCTGTTCCGGATGCTGATGGGGCGCGAGCAGCCCGATGCCGGCACGCTGCGGATCGGCGACACGGTCAAGGCCGCGTACGTCGACCAGAGCCGCGACGCGCTCGACCCGAAGAAGACCGTCTGGGAGGAGATCTCCGACGGACAGGACGTGATCCAGGTCGGCAGCTATTCGACACCGAGCCGCGCCTACGTCGCGCGCTTCAACTTCAAGGGAGCCGACCAGCAGAAGTCGATCGGCGAACTCTCCGGAGGCGAGCGCAACCGCGTCCACCTGGCGAAGGTGCTGCGCGCCGGCGGCAACCTGCTGCTGCTCGACGAGCCGACCAACGACCTCGACGTCGAGACGCTGCGCGCGCTCGAGCAGGCGCTGCTCGACTTCCCCGGCTGCGCGGTGGTGATCTCGCACGACCGCTGGTTCCTCGATCGCATCGCCACGCACATGCTCGCCTTCGAAGGCGACAGTCGCGTGGTCTGGTTCGAGGGCAACTACGCCGACTACCTGGCCGACCGGCGCCGCCGGCTCGGCGACGACGCCGACCGGCCCGAGCGGCTGCGGTTCAGGCCGCTGTCGGGCTGAGGCCTGCGGGGCACCGCCCCGCCCGTCGCGCTCGCACCGCGGGCCAGGTCGGCAGCGGCCGACGCGTCGCGCGCTGCGCATGTCCGCGAACGGCCACACTGCGCGCCGTCCGTCGCATTGCGCCCGGCGTTCGTCGTTTTCGCATGCAGCCGGCGCTGCCACAGGCGTGAAGTGGACTCGTGCCCCGCGCCGCCGGTCGCGCAGCCGCACCGCGGCACGATTCGACGGACGAGGGGCCTTGCTCGAGCGTTCATGAGCCAGCCGGCGCAGCCGGCTGACCCAGCCAGTGCGAGGAGGTCGCCATGAACCTGTTCGACGCGTACCGCGAGTTGTACGCACGATCGCGCGACGAGGAGATGTCCCTCGTCGAATACCTCGAACTGTGCCGCGGCGACCCGCTCGCCTACGCGAGCGCCGCCGAACGGATGCTCGCGGCGATCGGCGAGCCCGAGGTCGTCGACACCCGCAACGACCCGCGCCTGTCGCGGCTGTTCGCCAACCGCGTCATCCGCCGCTATCCGGCGTTCCGCGAGTTCTACGGGATGGAGGACGCGATCTCGCAGATCGTCGCGTACTTCCGCCACGCCGCGCAGGGGCTCGAGGAGCGCAAGCAGGTGCTCTACCTGCTCGGGCCGGTGGGCGGCGGCAAGTCGTCGATCGCCGAGCGGCTGAAGGCGCTGATGGAGGTGCACCCGATCTACGCGCTCAAAGGCTCGCCGGTCAACGAGTCGCCGCTCGGGCTGTTCCACCCCGAGCGCGACGGGCCGCGGCTCGAGGCCGAGTACGGGATCCCCGCACGCTACCTGAACGGCATCATGAGCCCGTGGGCGATCAAGCGGCTGCGCGAGTTCGACGGAGACATCACGCAGTTCCGGGTCGTGCGCGTGCAGCCGTCGGTGCTTCGGCAGACGGCGATCGCCAAGACCGAACCCGGCGACGAGAACAACCAGGACATCTCGTCGCTGGTGGGCAAGGTCGACATCCGCAAGCTCGAGTCGCTGTCGCAGGACGACCCCGACGCCTACAGCTATTCGGGCGGGCTGTGCCTGGCCAACCAGGGGCTGCTCGAGTTCGTCGAGATGTTCAAGGCGCCGATCAAGATGCTGCACCCGCTGCTGACGGCGACGCAGGAGGGGAACTACAAGGGCACCGAGGGTTTCTCGGCGATCCCGTTCCAGGGCCTGATCCTCGCGCACTCCAACGAGAGCGAGTGGCAGGCGTTCCGCAACAACCGCAACAACGAGGCGTTCCTCGACCGCATCTACATCGTCAAGGTGCCGTATTGCCTGCAGGTGTCCGAGGAGGTGCGCATCTACCGCAAGCTGCTCGCCGGCAGCTCGCTCGCGTTGTCGCCGTGCGCCCCCGGCACGCTGGAGATGATGGCGCAGTTCGCCGTGCTCACGCGGCTGAAGGAGCCCGAGAACTCGAGCATCTACGCCAAGCTGCGCGTCTACGACGGAGAGAACCTGAAGGACGTCGAGCCGAACGCGAAGTCGATGCAGGAGTACCGCGACTACGCCGGGATCGACGAGGGCATGAGCGGGCTGTCGACTCGCTTCGCGTTCAAGGTGCTGTCGGCGGTGTTCAACTACGACCAGGTCGAGGTGGCCGCCAACCCGGTGCACCTGATGTACGTACTCGAGCAGCGGCTGATGCGCGAGGGGCTTCCCGAGGAGACCCAGCGCCGCTGGCTCGACTTCATCAAGAGCTGGCTCGCGCCGCGCTACGCCGAGTTCATCGGCAAGGAGATCCAGACCGCGTACCTCGAGTCGTACTCCGAGTACGGCCAGAACATCTTCGACCGCTACGTGACCTTCGCCGACTACTGGATCCAGGACGAGGACTACCGCGACCCCGAGACCGGCGAGAGCTTCGACCGCGCGCAACTGAACGCCGAGCTGGAGAAGATCGAGAAGCCGGCCGGCATCGCCAACCCGAAGGACTTCCGCAACGAGATCGTGAACTTCGTGCTTCGCGCGCGCGCGGCGCACGGCGGGAAGAACCCGTCGTGGACCAGCTACGAGAAGCTGCGCGAGGTGATCGAGAAGAAGATGTTCTCGAACACCGAGGAGTTGCTGCCGGTCGTCTCGTTCAACGCCAAGGCCTCGGCCGAGGATCGGCGCAAGCACGACAGCTTCGTCGAGCGGATGGTCGCGAAGGGCTACACCGAGAAGCAGGTTCGCCTGCTCTGCGAGTGGTACCTGCGCGTGCGCAAGTCGCAGTAGGTGCCGGGCGACGGAAGACGGGGCGCGCGAGATGTCCACGATCATCGACCGCAGGCCGAACGACCGCAGCGGCAGCGCGGTCAACCGCGAGCGCTTCATGCGCCGCTACCGGGCGCAGATCCGCCAGGCGGTGGCCGACATGGTCGCCGACCGGTCGATCCGCGACATGGAGCGCGGCGGCAAGGTCGGGATCCCGGCCCGCGACCTGTCCGAGCCGGGCTTCCGGCACGGGCGCGGCGGCGACCGGGAGTACGTCCACACCGGGAACCGCGAGTTCCAGCCTGGCGACCGGCTACCCCGCCCGTCGGGCGGCGACGGTGACGGCGGCGCCGGCAACGAGGGCGGCAACGCAGACGGCACTGACGACTTCTCGTTCACGCTGTCGCGCGAAGAGTTCATGCAGATCTTCTTCGACGACCTCGAGCTGCCGCGGCTGGCCCGAACCGTGCTCGGGGAGATCCGCGAGCAGCGGCCGCAGCGCGCCGGCTACGCCACGCACGGGACGCCGGCCAACCTGGCGGTCGCCCGCTCGCTGCGCAATGCGCT
This sequence comes from Burkholderiaceae bacterium, assembly GCA_019635275.1. Taxonomy (GTDB): domain Bacteria; phylum Pseudomonadota; class Gammaproteobacteria; order Burkholderiales; family Burkholderiaceae_E; genus Zeimonas. The sequence continues at coordinate 14,386 of JAHBZV010000031.1, forward strand.
CGGGCGCCGGCTCGCGCTCACCGCTGCGGCGCGCCGCGAGCTCGCGCAGGTCACTGCGCTCGCGCAGGCCGACCCGCCCGCCGCCGACGACGGGGCCGGCGCGGCCGCGCGCGGCGCCGACGCGCTGGTCGCGCGGCTCGAACGCCGGATCGCGCGCGTGCCGTTCCTGGAGGAGATCGACCTTCGCTATCGCCACCGCACGATGGTGGCGCAGCCGGTCGCGCGCGCCGTCATGTTCTGCCTGATGGACGTGTCGGCGTCGATGGACCAGGACAAGAAGGACCTCGCCAAGCGCTTCTTCACGCTGCTGCACCTGTTCCTCGCGCGAAAGTACGAGCACGTCGACGTGGTGTTCATCCGTCACACCGACGATGCCGAGGAGGTCGACGAGGAGCGCTTCTTCCACGACCGCAAGACCGGCGGCACGGTGGTGCTGTCGGCACTGGCGCTGATGAACCGGATCGTCGAGGAGCGCTACGCGCAGGCCGGCTGGAACGTCTACGGCGCGCAGGCCTCGGACGGCGACGCGTTCGGCGCCGACCCCGAGAAGAGCCGCGGGTTCCTCGAGTCGACGCTGCTGCCGCGCGTGCGCCACTTCGCCTACGTCGAGGTGTCGGACGACGACACCGCGACGACGACGCTGTCGGCCGCCTACCGGCGCATCGAGGCCCGGCAATTCGCGATGCGCGAGGTCCGCGAACCCCGCGACATCTGGCCCGTGTTCCGCGGCCTGTTCCAGCGCGCGCCCGGGGGCGCTGGCGCGGCCGGCGCGTGACGGGGAACCTGGGCAGGAGCGCCGGGCGATGCCGACCCCGATCTCCACCGGCTCGGAGTGGACCTTCGACCTGCTCGCCCGCTACGACGAGGCGATCGGACGGATCGCGCGCGACGAGTACGGCCTGGACTGCTATGCCAACCAGATCGAGGTGATCGACAGCCGGCAGATGCTCGACGCCTACGCGACGACCGGCCTGCCCGTCGGCTATCCGCACTGGAGCTTCGGCAAGTCGTTCATCGCCCACGAGCACGCGTACCGCAAGGGCGCGCGCGGGCTCGCATACGAGATCGTCATCAACTCGGACCCCTGCATCGCCTACCTGATGGAGGAGAACCCGATGCCGCTGCAGGCGCTGGTGATCGCCCACGCCTGCTACGGCCACAACTCGTTCTTCAAGGGCAACTACCTGTTCCGGCAATGGACGGCGGCCGACGCGATCGTCGACTACATGGTGTTCGCGCGTCACTACGTGACGCAATGCGAGGAACGCCACGGCGCCGCTGCCGTCGAGGAGGTGCTCGACGCCTGCCACGCGCTGATGGACCAGGGCGTGGACCGCTACCGTCACCCGAAGCCGCTGTCGGCCGACGCCGAGCGCGCCAGGCTTCGCGAACGCGAGGCCTGGGCGCGCGAGCGCCACGACGAGTTGTGGCGAACCGTCCCGGCCCGCGCCGCGCCGGCGCGGTCCCCCGACGAAGCGCCCGGCGGCGAGCCGCAGGAGAACCTGCTCTACTTCATCGAGAAGCACTCGCCGAAGCTCGCGCCGTGGGAGCGCGAGCTGGTGCGCATCGTGCGCAAGGTGGCCCAGTACTTCTATCCGCAGGGCCTGACGAAGGTGATGAACGAGGGCTGGGCGACGTTCTGGCACTACACGCTGCTCAACCGGCTCTACGACCACGGGCTCGTCGACGACGGCTTCATGATCGAGTGCCTGGAGTCGCACACCAACGTGACCGTGCAGCGCGGCTTCGACGAGCCGGGCTACGCCGGCTGCAATCCGTACGCGCTCGGGTTCGCGATGTTCTCGGACATCCGCCGCATCTGCGAGCGGCCCACCGACGAAGACCGGCAGTGGTTTCCCGAGATCGCGGGCGCCGACTGGCGCAAGGTGCTCGACTTCGCGATGCGCAACTTCAAGGACGAGTCGTTCGTCGCGCAGTTCCTGTCGCCGCGGCTGATCCGCGAGTTGCGCCTGTTCGCGATCGCCGACCACGAAGGCGAGCCGACGCTGCAGGTCGACGCCATTCACAACGACGCCGGCTACCGGAGGGTGCGCCGACTGCTCTCCGCGCACTTCGACCGCGACGCCCGGCTGCCCGACATCCAGGCGGTGCGGTACGAGCGCGACGGCGACCGTAGCCTCACGCTGCGGCACGTCCGCCACCGGGGTCGCCCGCTCGACGAAGACGCCGGGCGCGTGATGGCGCACCTGCACCGCCTGTGGGGGTTTCCCGTGCGGCTGGAGACGGTCGACGCCGACGGCGAGCCCTGCGCCGAGGCGATCGTGACCGGCTGAGGCCCGCTCGGCCCGCGGTCGGCCCCGTGCCGGGGCCCACCCGGGTCCTCTCCGCGGGGTATGGCGCCCGCCCGCGGTATCCTCGCGATCGGATCGCAAGCCGCGGATTTCATGAGAGTGCTTCTCGTCGAGGACGACCGGATGATCGGGCAGGCGGTGCAGACCGCGCTGCGGCAGGACGGTTACGCGGTCGATTGGGTCCGCGACGCGGAATCCGCCGACACGGCACTGACCACTGCCGGTTTCGACCTGGTGCTGCTCGACCTCGGGCTGCCCGGCCGCGACGGCGTCGACCTGCTGCGCACCCTGCGCACGCGCCACGACGCGACGCCGGTCCTGATCGTCACCGCGCGCGACGACGTGCAGGACCGCGTCGGGGGCCTCGACGCCGGCGCCGACGACTACCTGGTCAAGCCCTTCGACCTCGACGAGCTCGGCGCGCGGATGCGCGCGCTGCTCCGGCGCAGCGCCGGGCGAGGCGAGGCGGTGTTCGAGCACCGCGGCGTGCGCATCGACCCGGCCACGCGCGAAGTCACCCGCGACGGCGAGCCGGTGACGCTGTCGCCGCGCGAATTCGCGGTGCTGGAGGCGCTGATGCTGCGTCCCGGCGCGGTGCTGTCGCGCGCGCAACTCGAGGATCGGCTCTACGGCTGGGGCGAATCGGTGGAGAGCAACGCGGTCGAGGTGTACATCCACGGCTTGCGTCGCAAGCTCGGGCACGACTTCGTCCAGAACGTGCGCGGCGTCGGCTACTTCGTTCCGAAGGCAGATTCGCAAGGACCGGGATGAGCGCACCGTCGATCCGCGCCCGACTCCTGCTGTCGCTGCTGCCGCTGTTCATCCTCGCCGAGGCCGTCATCGGGACGGTCAGCTATCGCTACGTGTTGCGCGAGAGCCACGAGCTGTTCGACTATCACCTGCGCCAGATGGCGCTTTCCTTGCGCGACCAGGGGGCGGTGCTGCCTCCGCCCGGGCCGCCCGAAGACCGCGAGCAGTTCGACTTCGTCGTGCAGATCTGGAGCGCCGACGGTTCCAAGATCTACCTGTCGCACACCCGCTCGCGCGCGCGACTGCCCGAGCGCGCGACGCTGGGCTTCGCCGACGTGGTGACCGAGGGCGAACGCTGGCGGGTCTACAGCACGCTGGCAGGCGGACGCGTGATCCAGGTCGGCCAGCCGTTCGAGGTGCGCGAGCGCATCGCTGCGGCGGCCGCGCTGCGCAGCCTCACGCCGCTGCTCATCTTCGCGCCGCTGGTCGCGCTCGCGATCTGGTGGCTGGTCGGGCAGTCGTTGCGGCCGGTCGAACGCATCGCGTCGGAGCTCAAGCGCCGCGATGCGCAGCGGCTCGACCCGGTGCCCGAGGAGGAGCTGCCGACCGAAGTCGAGCCGATGGTGCGTTCGCTCAACGGCCTGCTCGAGCGCCTGCGACGCGCCTTCGCGACCCAGCGCGCGTTCGTCGCCGACGCCGCGCACGAGCTGCGCACGCCGATCGCGGCGCTCAAGCTGCAGGCGGGGCTGGTCGGGCGCGCCCGGGACGACGCGTCGCGCAGCGAGGCGCTGCGCGAACTCAACGCCGGCATCGACCGATCGGCGCACCTGATCGACCAGCTGCTGACGCTGGCGCGCAGCGAGCCCGAGGCGCGCGCGTCCAGCGGTGCAACGGACGGTGCGACGATCGACGTCGCGCGCGTCGCCGGCGAGGCGGTCGCCGAGATGCTTCCGCTGGCCGAAGCACGCGGCTCGAGGCTCGGCTTCGCCGCGGCGCAAGCGGTCGAGATGCGCGGCGACGCGAACGCGCTGCACAGCCTCGTGCGCAACCTGATCGACAACGCGCTCAGGCACACGCCGAACGGCAGCCGCATCGAGGTCGAAGTGGCCGCGACGGGGCAGGAAGCCTGCCTGAGCGTCGACGACGACGGCCCGGGCATCCCGATCGAGGAGCGCGAGCGCGTGTTCGATCGCTTCTACGGGCGCAGCGCCGGTGACGACGCGGGCAGCGGCCTGGGGCTGGCGATCGTCAAGGCGGTCGTCGACCGCCACGCGGGCCGCATCGAGCTCGCCCAGTCCGCGCTCGGCGGCCTGCGCGTGGCGGTTCATCTCCCGCTCGCCGGCACCGACGCGACTTAAGTCAGGGCTAAGGCGGCGCACCTATCGTGTGGCAACCGGGCCTTGCCCGCCCTGCATGCCGGAAGTTCACGGATGACACGTAGATCGCTGTTCGCAGCGTTGGCCGCCGCAGGCCTCGTCAGCGTCGGTACGGCGTACGGCTGGAGCCTGAATCCGGCCGACTGGTTCGCCAGGACGAACGCGACCGCGTCGAGCGCCGCCCAGGCGGCGCCGGACGCCCCCGCGGCAGCTCCGGTCGCGCCCACCAGCGCCCCGGATTACCGGACGATCTTCCAACGTTTCGGCCCGGCCGTCGTCGGCGTCACCGTCGAGGGCTCGGTGCCGGTGGCGCGCCAGCGCGCGCCGGAGCTCGACAACGACCCGTTCTTCCGTTTCTACCGGGGGCTGCCGGTCCCGCCGATGCCGCGCGGCGACGCGCCGCTGCACGGGCAGGGTTCGGGCTTCATCGTCAGCGAGGACGGCCTGATCCTCACCAACGCGCACGTCGTGCGCGACGCGACCAGCGTCACGGTCAAGCTCGCCGACCGGCGCGAGTTCGAGGCCAGCGTGCTCGGCGTCGACCCGGCGACCGACGTCGCGGTGCTGCGCATCAAGGCGGGCGGCCTGCCGACGGTGCAGCTCGGCGACCCGTCGCAACTCGCGGTAGGCGACTACGTGCTCGCGATCGGCTCGCCGTTCGGCTTCGAGCAGAGCGCCACCTCGGGGATCGTCAGCGCGAAGGGGCGCTCGCTGCCGGGCGACACCTACGTGCCGTTCATCCAGACCGACGTCGCGGTCAATCCCGGGAATTCGGGCGGCCCGCTGTTCGACGCGCGCGGGCGCGTGGTCGGCATCAACTCGCAGATCTATTCGCGCACCGGCGGCTACCAGGGACTGTCGTTCGCGATCCCGATCGACGTCGCAGTGCGCGTGAAGGACCAGATCCTCGCCACCGGCAGCGTCAGGCACGCGCGGCTCGGCGTCACGGTGCAGGAGCTGAACCAGGGGCTCGCGGAGTCGTTCAAGCTCGACAGCCCGAACGGCGCGCTCGTCTCCGCCGTCGCGCCGGGCAGCGCCGCCGAGAAGGCCGGGCTGCGGCCCGGCGACGTCGTGCTGTCGCTGAACGGCGAACGCATCGAGCGCTCGGGCGACCTCGCCGCGATGGTCGGCAAGTCGAAGCCCGGCGATCGCGTCACGCTCGAAGTCGTGCGCCAGGGCAAGCGCGAGCAGTTGACGGCGGTGCTCGCCGAACTGCCGACCAGCACCGACACGGCCGCCCAGCAGCCTCCGGAGCGCAGCGAGCGCCGCCTCGGCGTCGCGGTACGTCCGCTGGCGCCGGAGGAGCGGCAGGCGACGCGGCTCAATGCGGGGCTCGTCGTCGAGGACGTGTCGGGGCCGGCGCAGCGCGCCGGGATCGAGCCGGGCGACGTGATCCTGTCGGTCAACGGCAAGCCGGTGGCCAGCGTCGAGCAGCTGCGCGCGCTGGTCAACGGCGACGCGCGCCAGCTCGCGTTGCTGGTCCAGCGCGGCGAGCTGCGCATTTTCGTGCCCGTGCGGCTGGGATGAAGGGGGAACGAACGATGCGAAACCATCGACCCGTGGTCCGCGCGCTGCTGATGACGACTGCCGTCGCGTGGTCGATCGGCGTGCGACTTCCCGAGACCGACGCCGATCCGCAGACGCCGGTGGAGTGGTCCAGCACGGCCGACGATGCGCGTCGCCAGTCCGGCCCGGTGGTGCTGCCGTTTCGCAGGAACGCGCCGGCGCTGCCCGGCGACGCGGGGCGCGAGCCCGAGCGCGGCGCCGCCTGACCGGGCGTCAGCGCGCGCGCGGCGTGCGCGTCGCGCCGCAGTGGGCGAAGCGCCGCTCCAGTTCGTCGGCCGGCATCGGCGGCGCGAACAGGAAGCCCTGCCCCTCGTCGCATCCGATGCCCTGCAGGAAGCGCACCTGCGCCTCGTTCTCGACGCCTTCGGCGACGACCCGCAGCCCGAGGCTGCCGGCCAGGCCGGTGATCGCGCGCACGATCGTCGCGTCATCGGTGTTGGCGGGAATGTCGCGCACGAACGATCGGTCGATCTTCAGCAGGTGAACCGGGAAGCGCTTCAGGTACGCGAGGCTCGAGTAGCCGGTGCCGAAATCGTCGATCGAGATCCTGATCCCGAGCGAGGCGAGCGCCTGCAGCGTCGCGAGCGTCTGGCCGCTGTCGTGCATCAGCGTCGACTCGGTGATCTCGAGCTCGATCGCCTCCGGCTCGATGCCCGCGTCGCCGAGGATCGACCCGACCGACCCGGCCAGGTCGGCGCTGCGGAACTGCTGGGCCGACAGGTTGACCGCGATCGAGCCGGGGCAGAAGCCGCGCTCGCGCCACGCCCGTTGCTGGCGGCAGGCCTCCTCGAGCACCCACCGGCCGATCGGATGGATGAGGCCGGTTTCCTCGGCCAGCGGAATGAACTCGGCGGGGCTGATCATCCCGCGCGTCGGATGTTGCCACCGGATCAGCGCCTCGGCGGCGACGAAGGTGCGGTGGATCAGGTCGAAGCGCGGCTGATAGTGGAGCAGCAGTTCGCCGCGCGCGACGGCGCCGTGCAGCTCGTTCTCCAGTTGCAGCCGCTGCGTCGATGCGCGATGGACCTGCTCGGTGAAGAAGCGGAAGCAGTGGCGGCCTTCGGCCTTGGCGTGGTACATCGCGGCGTCGGCGCGGCTGAGCAGCGTCTCGGCGTCCTCGCCGTCGCGAGGGAACACGCTGATCCCGATCGACGGCGTCACGCGCAGCGAGTAGCCGGTGATCTCGTACGGCCGCGACAGGCATTCGAGCAGCCGGTCCGACACAGCGGTGGCGTCGTCGGGGCCCGCGGCGCTGCCGAGCACCAGCACGAACTCGTCGCCACCCATGCGCGAGACGGTGTCGCCGGGGCGCAGGACCTCGGTCAGGCGCACGGCGACCGCCTTGAGCAGCGCGTCGCCGACCGCGTGGCCCAGCGAGTCGTTGATCGTCTTGAAGCGGTCGAGATCGATGAAGATCACCGCCGCGTGGCCGCCGCTGTCGCGCGCGTCGCCAAGCGCCTGCTCGAGCCGCTTGTGCAGCAGGCGCCGGTTCGGCAGCCCGGTGAGCACGTCGTGGTGGGCGAGGTGGCGGATGCGTCGCTCGGCGGTCTCGCGCTCGGCGATTTCGTCGCGCAGTCGCGCGTTCGCTTCGGCGAGCGCCTCGGTGCGCTCGCGCACGCGGATCTCGAGTTCGTCGTGGGCGCGGCGCAACGCCTCCACCGAGCGACGGTGCTCGGTGATGTCCTCGACGATCCAGATCGTCCCGCCCTTGGTCGGGTGCGTCGGATCGACCGACTTCGCGCGGATTCGCGCCAGGAAGCTGCCCCCGTCGCGGCGCAGGATCTCGTGCTCGAAGTCGACGCACTGCCCGCGTGCCAGCAGCGGGCCGACGTAGGCTCCGATCTCGGCGTACTCCTGGCGCGAGCGCCAGACGACGTAGCCAGGCTGGCCGGCCAGCGTCCCGCGCGGCCATCCGAGCATCTCCTCGAAGCGCGGATTGACGTGCTCGAAGCGCTGGTCGCGGGTGAACCCGATGCCGATCGACGCGTTCTCGAGGATCGCCTCGTACTTGAGCAGCATGTTGCGCAGCGAACGCTCCTCGCGCAAGCGCGCTTCCGGAGCGGTCTTTGCCAGGAGTTCGGCCGGTGCGTAAGCCACGTCTGGAGCGGGTCGTCGAGGGTTCGGGGGCGGGCCCACTTGCCAGTACACGGCGGGCGGACCCGTTCGCATACACGCGGCCCGACGGATGGCCGGCCGCCCGCGCCTGCCGGTCAGTCGGGTCGTGACGGGGACGCGACGGTGAAGCCGACCTCGACGCCGTCGGCGACGTCGCGCGCGAACGCGTGGCCGCCGTGGAACTCCGCGACCAGCCGCACAAGGTACAGGCCCAGGCCGAGGTGCGCCTCGCCGCCGCCACGGTGGTCGCGGATCGACACCATCGAGTCGAAGAGGTTGTCACGCATCGCGTTCGGCAGCGGCGGGCCCTGGTTGCGCACCGAGAAGACCCAGTGCTCGCCGGCCGAGCCGTCGGCCTCGTCGGCACGCCGCAGCGACAGCACGACCGGCGAACCGGCGCTGGCGAAATCGACGGCGTTCGAGACGAGCTTGTCGAGCGCCTGCACGATCGCTTCCGGAACGACCGGGCACGGCGCGGCGCCGGCCGCGCAGTCGACCGCGAATTCGCGCGCAGGAAACGCGCTGCGATAGCCGGCGGCGCAGGCGTTCAGCAGCGCCGCCAGGTCGACCGATTCGAGGCGGCTCTGCGCGAGCATCGCCTCGAGGCTCGACGCCTCGCCCATGCTCGCGACGATCCGCTCGAGGCGCTGTGCGCCGTCGCGGGCACGCGCGAGGTAGGCTTCGCGACCCTGTGGATCGGCCTCGGCGGCCAGGTTGTCCAGCGACGAGCGCACGACCATGATCGGCGTGCGCAGTTCGTGGACCAGCCTGGCGCGCAGGTTGCCGACGTACTGCTGGTGCTGGCGCAGCCGCTCGAGCACGTTGGCGTGGCTCTCGGCGAGCGCGCCGATCTCGTCGCGAATGCGCGGCGCACGGATGCCGCCCACCACGCGGCCTCGCGAATCGATCGCCTGCTCGGCCTGCCTGCGCAACCGCACGACCCGCGCGACAGTCACCGACCCGACCGCGAGCAGCGCGAGCGCGCTGGCGGCCATCGCCGCCGCGGTGAGCAGCGCGAGCCGCTCGATCGCTTCGCGCGCCACGCCGAGTCGCGAGCCGGTGTTCTCCTCGAGCACCAGCGCGCCGACCACGCGGTCGCCGACCCACAGCGGCTGCGCGCTCGTCAGCATCCACACCGGCAGGCCGGCCTGGATCGCGATCCGTTCGGACTGCTGCGCCGCCACGCCGGACAGCGCGCGCGTGAGCGGCGGGATCGCCGGCGTGCTGCCCGGCGTCGACTCGTCCAGGAAGCGCTCGGGTCGCAGGCTCAGCGTCGCCGACAGCAAGCGACGCGCCAGGCGCGACTGCCAGTCGTCGGCCGGCGGCGGCCCTGCGGACACGCGGCCCGACTGGGCGAGCAGCGCGCCGCTCGCGTCGAACACCGAGACGCGCCCGCTGGCTCGCGAGAGCCCGCGCACTGCGTCGGCCCACAGCGCCGGACGACGATCCCTGCGGGTCGGCGCGGCGAACGGACGCACCGGCGCGAGCAGCCCCGAGTCGGCCTGGCCCTCGATGCGACGCGACCCGAGGTAGTCGACGTCGGTGATGCGCACGCGCAGCAGCGCCGGTTCGGCGTCGAACCCGATCTCGGCCATCCAGCCTCCCGGCCGCTCGACCGGTTGCACGCTCAGCGTCTGCATCGCGCCGGCATCGGAGCCGTACTCGACGACCAGTTCGTCGCCGGCCAGCCGGACGCCGTCGCGAACCTCGGGCACGACCAGCCGCTCGTCGTCGGCGTCGACGAGCAGGAAGAACTTGCCCGGTCGTTCCTGGGAGCGGGCGGCCGCGAGCCGCACGCGCAGCACCGACGCGATCGTGCCGTCGGGCGCGCGCATCGGCAGCGCGCGGCCGGGCACCTCGAGCCACTCGCTCGCGTTCTGGTCGACGACGACGTCTGCCAGCAACTCGACCGGCAATGGCTCGGTGCCGGCGCGGCGATCGACGGTCGCAGCGCCCGTCTCGAACAGTTCGCGACGCTCGTGCAGCGAAGCCGCGAGGTTGCGCGCCGCCTGGGCCTGGTTCTCCAGTCGCTCGTTGCGCGCGAGCTCGGTCATCACCTCGGCGAAGCGCAGGCCGACCAGCGGCAACGCGAGCAGCGGCACCATCGCCAGCGCGAGCGTGAACCGCAGACCGAGCGGCAGGCGCCAGCGTCGCGTGCTACGCGGTGGCTGCCCCATCTCGCTCGACGAAGCGATAGCCCAGGCCGTAGACCGTCTCGATCGCGTCGAATGCCGGGTCGATCGCCTCGAACTTGCGCCGGATGCGCTTGACGTAGGACGTGACGGTCTGGTCGTCGACCACCAGGTTGGCTTCGCGCATCAGCGCGTCGCGATCCTTCACGTGGCCGGGGTGCCGCGCCAGCGCGTGCAGCATCCAGAACTCGGTCACCGTCAGTTCGATCGGGTGGTCGCGCCAGCTGGCCTCGAACCGCGGCACGTCCAGGCGCAGCGCGCCACGCACCAGCTGCTCGGCCGGGCCCTGCGGCTGCGCCAGCACGTCCACCCGGCGAAACAGCGCGGTGACGCGCGCGAGCAGGTGCGGCAGGCTGACGTTCTTGGTGAGGTAGTCGTCGGCGCCCAGGCGCAGCCCCGAGACGATGTCGATCTCGGAATCGCGCGCCGACAGCATCAGGATCGGCAGCGCCGGCGCGCGCTCGCGCAGCCAGCGGCACAGCTCGAAGCCGCCATCGGGCTCGTCGCCCAACCCCACGTCGATGATCGCCATGTCGGGCAGGCGGGACGTGAGCGCCGCCTGCGCCTCGCGCCGGTCGGCGAAACCCTGGACCTCGAAGCCCTGGCGCACCAGCGCGTCGCGAAGGTTGTCGCGAATGGCGGGTTCGTCCTCGACGATGGCGATGCGGCGGCTCATGCGCGCAATGTATCCCAAAGCCCTGCGCGCCCGTGCAGCGCGCCGCCGATGTCGGCGAAATGCCCGATTTGCGCCGGCTTCGGTCCGATTCACGCCCCGAGGGAGCCGCCGCGCAGGCGCGCAATCGATCCTGCCGCGGCACTTCGCCGCGCCGACCAGGAGATCCCGGACATGTCGCGTCACGCCGCCGCCGAACCGCTGCCCGTCGCGGACACCCCGCCACGCTTCGACTGGCGCGAATGGCTCGCCTTCGCCGGCTGCGTGGTCGGCACCGCGCTGTTCGTGTCGGTCGTGCTCGGCGCATTGGTGCTGATCATCAGCACTCATGCGATCGCCCAACCCGCGGCGGCGCCCGCCGCGGCCGCCTCCGCCGCTGCCTCCGCCTCCGCCGCGCCCGCCGACGCCGCGATCGAGCGGCTGCCCGACGTCGCGTCGCCGGGCAGCGCCGATCGCGCGACGCTGCTGTTCAGGACCACGCAGGGCCTGAAGGCCGCGCCGCTCGTCACGACCGACGTGCGGGTCGAGGTCACCGGGCCGGTGGTGCGCACGACGGTCACGCAGGCCTTCGACAATCCGGGCCGCGGCTGGCTCGAGGGCATCTATGCGTTCCCGCTGCCCGACGACAGCGCGGTCGACCGGCTGCAGATGCGCATCGGCGAGCGGCTCGTCGAGGGCCGCATCCGCGAGCGCGCCGCTGCCCGCGCCGAGTACCGCGATGCGGCGGCGGCCGGCAAGCGCGCGTCGATCGTCGAGCAGCAGCGGCCGAACCTGTTCACCGCGCGAGTCGCGAACATCGCACCCGGCGCGCGCATCGCGATCCGCATCGAGTACCAGCAGGCGCTCGCGATGAAGGACGGCGCCTGGCGCCTGAGGCTGCCGACGGTGGTCGCGCCGCGCTACGACCCGGGCCGCGAGATCGTCGGCCCCGGGCCGCTACCCGTGCTGCTGCCCGCCACGGCCGGCGCCGTCTCGCCCGTCGTGGCGACGGGCGGCGACCAGGACGCCCATCGCGTCCCCAACGCGCTGTCGGTGAGCGTGCGCCTGGACGCCGGCGTGCCGGTGACGACGCCGCGCTCGTCGACGCACGCGATCCGCGTCGAGCAAGCCGCACCGAACCTGTACCGGATCGCGCTCGATGCCGCGGCGATCGCCGATCGGGACTTCGAGCTGCAGTGGTCGCCGTTGCCCGGCGAGCATCCGGCCGGCGCGTTCAGGGTCGAGCGGCACGAAGACCTGCACTACGGCCAGCTGATCCTCGCGCCGCCGGGCGGCGCCGGCGCCGACGTGCCCCGCATCGCGCGCGAGACCACGTTCGTGATCGACACCTCGGGGTCGATGGCCGGCACGTCGTTCGCGCAGGCGCTGCGCGCGCTGCGATACGGTATCGCGCAACTCAGGCCCGGCGACGCCTTCAACATCATCCGCTTCAGTAGCGGCCACGACAGCCTGTACGCGGCGCCGCGGCCGTTCGACGAAGCGAGGCGCCGCGAGGCGCTCGCGTGGATCGACCGGCTGCGCGCGGAAGGCGGCACCGAGATGCGCGGCGCGATCGAGCAGGCGCTCTCGGCACCCGCGACGCCCGGACGGGTCGGGCAGGTCGTGTTCATGACCGACGGGGCCGTCGGCTACGAAGCCGAGATGCTCGCGCTGATCGAGCGCCGCCTCGGCTCGCGGCGCTTCTTCACGATCGGCATCGGCTCGGCCCCGAATGGCTGGTTCATGCGCAAGGCCGCGGCCGCCGGACGCGGCAGCTACACCTACGTCAACCGCGTCGAGGACGTCGAAGCCAGGATGGCCGAACTCTACGCCAGGCTGGCCAGGCCGATGCTCACCGGCCTGCAGCTGCGCTTCGACGGTGCGCAGCCGATCGACCCGGTGTCGCTGCCCGGGGAACTCTACGCCGGCGAGCCGATCGTCGTGCGTGCGCGCTTCGCCGGCATGCCGGGCGCCGCGGTGGTCTCGGGCAACGTCGGGGCGATTCGCTGGGAGAGCCGCGTCGAGGCCGCGCGCGCCGAAGGCAGCGGCCTGCACGCCGCGTGGGCGCGCCAGCGCATCGAGGAACTGGGCGACGAGATCGCGCGCGCCGGCGGCGACCGGACCGAGCTCGACGCGCTGCGCGCGCGCGTGCGCGACCTCGGGCTCGCCCACCACCTCGTCACCGCGTACACCAGCCTCGTCGCCGTCGACGTGACGCCGGTGCGCCCGGCCGACGCGCCGGTGCAGCCTGCGGCGGTGCCGACCCGGCTTCCCGCGGGATGGGAGCTCGACGCGGTCTTCGGCCAGGGCGAGCTCGCGCAGGGCGCGACGCCGGCCGCGCTTCACGTCGCCGCCGGCCTGCTGCTGCTCGCGCTGGCTTCGCTGCCGTGGTTGAGGTCGCGGCTGGCCGCCTCGCCGGCCCGCGCGGCGGCCCGCGGGCGGGCGCACGCGCGTGCGTCGGCGGCCTTCGCGCGCAACGGGGCCCGGCCATGATCCAGTCGACGCGCCTGTGGCTGCTCGACCGCAGCATCGACCTGCGGCACGCGTGGCTGGCGGTCCGCCGACGGCTCGGCGCGCCCCGGCTCCTGGTGGCCGCGCTGGTCGCTGCCGGCCTGTGGCAGGTCGGCACCGGGCTGACCCTGTACGCGAAGGCCTGGCTTGCGCAGGTGCTGATCGAGCAGGCCTGGCAGCACAACCGCGAACAGGGGCGCGCATCCGCGCGCCCCTGGGCGTGGGCCGACACGACCGCCGTCGCGCGGATCACGTTCGTCGAGCAGGCGCGTTCGATGGTCGTGCTCGAGGGCGACGCCGGACGGGTGCTGGCCTTCGGACCGGGGCATCGCAACGGCACCGCGCTGCCCGGCGGCGCAGGCAACAGCGTAGTCAGCGGCCATCGCGATACCCACTTCCGCATCCTCGAGCGGGTGTCCGCGGGGCAACGCATCGTGGTCGAACTTCTCGACGGGCGAAGCCGCACCTATCGGGTGAGCGGAGCGCGCGTCGTCGATGCCCGCGACCTCGGCATCGTCGCCGACCGCGGCCGCGACGAGCTCACGCTGGTGACCTGCTGGCCGTTCGACGCCGTCGCGCCCGGCGGCCCGCTGCGCTACGTCGTGTCGGCGCTCGCCGAGGACCGTCCCTGAGGCGACGCGCCGCAGCAAGCCTTGAACTTGCGGCCACTGCCGCACGGGCAAGGCTCGTTGCGACCGACCTTGGGCTGCTCGCGGCGCACCGTCTCGACCCGCATCGCCCGAGGCGTCGTGCCCGCCTGTCGATACGGCCGGAAGAACTCGTGGATGTCGCCGACGTCGGCGATCATCCGGTCGATCAGCGCCTCGCGTTCGCGCCGCGACGGTGCACGAGCGCCCGACTCGTCGTCGAGCGTCGCGGCCAGCGCTTCGGCCGCGTCGAGCGCGTCGCCGAACTCCTTCTCTTCGAGCATCGCGTCCCAGCTGTCCGGCGCGCTCTCGACCGCGCGCAGGAACCCCACCGCCCATGCGCTGCCGTCGGGCGCGCCCCGGTCGTCGTAGGCCAGCACCGGCGCGAACGACCCCGCGTCGAGGGAGGCCGCAACCGCCTGCGCGTGCCGCCGCACCAGGGTGGCCAGCTCGGCCGACGGCTCGGCCCGTGCCGCCTTGCCGCGCCGCGCCCCGCCATCGCCGTCCTCGAGGCCGAAGACCACGGGCAGGAAATCGTCCGCGGTCACCGGCTCGGGCGCGCACGCGAGCGCCGCGAGGAAGCCGTCGAGTTCCTCGACGATCATCGCGTCGTCGTTGCCGAGCTCGGCCAGCAGCTGGTCGAGACGGTCGAAGTCGGCGTCGGCCAGCGCGGCGCGCCCGGCCTCGGAAGCGGGGGGGTCGGTGATCATGGCGCGATGTTACGCGCTCGCCGCGCTCAGGCGCGCGCCCGCAACGCCACCGGCTCGAAGGCGACCTGGCCTTCGTCGGAGCCGAACAGCACCTGGCCGTCCTGGATCGAGCAGTGCACGCGCATCGCGCGCCGCGCCAGCGCGCCGAGCGCGGCGCCCGCCTCGGCCGGCACTTCGATCACGTCGAGGTTGTCGCACCGCGCGAGCACCGGCGCGACCTGGCGCCACCAGGCCTCGGCCTTCGCACCGCCGTAGGTCACCACGAGCACCTCGCGCGCACGCCCGCAGGCGCGACGCACTCGCCGCTCGTCGGGCCAGCCGACGTCGATCCAGGTGTCGATCGCGCCGGTCAGGTCGCTTCGCAGAAGGTCGGGGTCGTCCTCGGTGGACAGTCCGCGGCCGAACGCGAGCGACGCGTCGGCGCGAAGCGCGAAGGCGAGGATGCGGATCATCATCCGCTCCTCGGTTTCGGACGGGTGCTTCGCGATCGTCAGCGAGTGGTCGGCGTAGTAGCCGCGGTCCATGTCGGCGACCGACAGCTCGGCCTTGTAGATCGTTGCCCTGAGTGCCATGCGGCACTGTACCGGAACGCGGGCGGGGCCCCTCGGGGCCCCGCGACCGCCGGCGGCCGCGCGGTCAGCTGCGCCCGGCGCCCGGGCCGCCGTCGATCCCCGGGCCGCCGCGGCGACCTTCACCGCCCGGTCCGAAGTGGCGCCATCCGCCCGGGCCGCGCTGCTCCCAGCGAGCCTGGCGCTCGATCACTTTCGCCTGCTGCTCGGGCGTCAGCGTCCGGAAGATCTCGTTCATTCCGCGCGCCCGCAGTTGCGCGATCGTGCTCATCGCCTGCGCGCT
The DNA here is from genome assembly GCA_019635275.1 of Burkholderiaceae bacterium. Taxonomy (GTDB): domain Bacteria; phylum Pseudomonadota; class Gammaproteobacteria; order Burkholderiales; family Burkholderiaceae_E; genus Zeimonas. Next base: position 30,069 of record JAHBZV010000031.1, read on the forward strand.
TCGATCGGTCAGTGCCTTCACCTTCGCCTCGTCGTAGTCGTTCGACAGCGCGAGCTTCGCCAGCTCGCCGCGCGTCGCGCGAAGGATCTTCCCCTGCTCGCGCATCGCCGGAGCGTTCGCGTGCATGACCGCGAACACCTTGTCGCGCTGCGCTTCGGTGAGGTCGAGGCCGCGCAGGAACGCGCCGCCCATCATCGCCTGCTCGCCGGGGCCGCCGTGGCGCGCGTGAACGTGATGGAACCCGCCTGCGCGCATGCCCGGGCCGTCGCCGGCCGGCGCGCCCTGCGCCGAAACGAGGAACGGAACGGCGAGCGCGACCCCCGCCGCGGCGGCGATGGCTGCGATACGTGCTTTCTTCATCGTGAACTCCTTCGTTGGGCCCAGGGCCCGCGTGATCGTCGAATCGACCGGGCGGCTGCCCGGCTGGCCGAGGACTGGACTTCGGCACGCCTGCAGGATGCGCGCGCCGCGCGTTAACCGTCGTTGGGCACGTGTAAACATTGGTAAAGAAGCGCGCGTTCCTTCGCGTCGGCGCTGTCGGCACCCGCCCGCCGCCGATATGATCGGTTCGGTGCGCTCCGACCCCACCTGCGATGCCGAAAGTCCTGCTCGTCGATGACGACGTCGAACTGGCCGACCTGCTGCGCGAGTACCTGCAGCGGGAAGGCTTCGACACCGACGCCGTGCACGACGGCGCCTCCGGCGTGGCGCGCGCGCTCGACGGCGGCTACGACATCGTGGTACTCGACGTGATGATGCCGGGGCTCGACGGCGTCGAGGCGCTGCGCCGGATCCGTCTGGCCAGCCGCGTGCCGGTGCTGATGCTCACCGCCCGGGGCGACGACGTCGATCGCATCGTCGGGCTCGAGCTGGGCGCCGACGATTATGTCCCCAAGCCGTGCACGCCGCGCGAGCTCGCCGCCCGCCTGCGCGCGATCCTTCGTCGCGCGCGTCCCGCCGACACCGGCGCCGCCGACGAGCCACTGGCCGCGGGGCCGCTATCGCTGTGGCCGGGCAAGCGGCTCGCGCGCTGGCGCGGCGAGACGCTGTCGCTGACCAGCACCGAGTTCAGCCTGCTCGAAGTGCTCGCGCGCCAGGCGGGGCGGGTCGTCGGCAAGGCCGAACTGTCGGAGCAGGCCCTCGGCCGGCCGCTGGCGCGCTTCGACCGCAGCATCGACGTGCACGTGAGCAGCCTGCGCCAGAAGCTCGGCCAGCGCGGCGACGGCCGCTCGTGGATCGAGACCGTGCGCGGGCGCGGCTACCAGTTCCTGCTCGACTGACCGGAACGGCGACGATGGGCCGGTTGTTCTGGAAGTTCTTCCTCGCGTTCTGGCTCGCGCTGCTGCTGGCAGGCGCGGCGGTGGGCTCGCTCGTCTGGCTGCACCAGCAGCGCGTGGCCCGCGACGAGCCGGCGCTGGCGGCCGGTCCGCGGGCGGCGCTCGCCCTGCAGGCGGCCGCCGCCACGCTGCGCCACGGCGGCGTGCCCGCGCTGCGCGCGCTGCTCGGCGACGCGGCCCCGCCGTGGAGCGCGGCGGTCGTCTATGCGGTCGACCGCGACGGAAAGGACCTCCTCGGCCGCGACGTGCCGGCCGACGCGCTCGAGCGCGCGCGCGGGCTCGCCGCGCGGCCCGTTGCGCCGCGCGCGGCACGCGCCGTGCGCTACGACGACGCGAGCGGGCTGCTGCTGTTCGTGCCGTTCGCCGCCGACGGAACGATCCGCCCGGCGCCGCGCCCCGCGCGATTCGGCCGGCCGGCCGAGCCGCTGCCGCCGGTGCTGCTGGGTGCGATCGGCCTGCTCGCCAGCGTCGCGTTCAGCGCGCTGCTCGCCTGGTCGCTGACGCGCCCGATCCGCCACCTGCGCCGCGCGGTCGCTTCGGTCGCCGAGGGCCGGCTCGACACCCGCGTCGCGCCGCTGATGGGGCGTCGCGCCGACGAGATCGCCGACCTGGGCCGGGACTTCGACCAGATGGCGCACCGACTGCAGCAGCTGGTGGCTTCGCAGAGGCGCCTGCTGCACGACGTGTCGCACGAGTTGCGCTCGCCGTTGGCGCGACTGCAGGCCGCGGTCGGACTGGCGCGCCAGGACCCCGAACGCACCGCGTCGATGCTCGAGCGCATCGAGCGCGAGGCGAACCGGCTCGACGGCCTGGTGGGCGAACTGCTCGCGCTCGCCCGGCTCGAGGCCGGCAACGCGCTGCCCCCGCTCGAGCGCGTCGACCTGGTCGAGCTGGTCGAGGCGATCGTCGACGACGCGCGCTTCGAGGCGCGTGCGAGCGGGCGCGACGTCTCGTTCGCGGGCGCCGACCCGGTGATGGCGACGGCGCGCGCTGAGCTGCTGCACCGGGCGTTCGAGAACGTGATCCGCAACGCGGTGAAATACACGCGCGAGGGCACCGCGGTCGAGGTGCGCGTCGGCCTGCCGGGCGCGCCGGTCCGTGACGGCGCTCCCTTCGTGCTGAGCGTGGCCGACCGCGGGCCCGGCGTTCCCGAGCCCGAACTCGAGGCCATCTTCGAGCCCTTCCATCGCGCGCGCAACGGCGCCGGCGAGCACGGCTTCGGCCTGGGCCTGGCGATCGCGCGCCGCGCGATCGAGGCGCACGGCGGGCGCATCGTCGCGCGCAATCGGGACGGCGGCGGGCTGGCCGTCGAGATCGAAGTGCCGCGGGGCTGATCGCGCACTATCATCGGCGCATCGATCACCCACGCATCGAGGCGCGCTCGACATGAAAGCTGCATTCTACGAACGCAAGGGGGCCGCCCGCGAGGTGCTTCGCGTCGGCGAGCGGCCGCTCCCCACGCCCGGCGCCGGCGAGGTGCGCGTGCGCATCCACGTCTCGGCGGTCAATCCGTCGGACACCAAGAGCCGCAGCGGACTGCGCGTCAAGGAGATGCCGTTTCCCATCGTGATCCCGCACCAGGACGGCGCGGGAGTCGTCGACGCCGTGGGCGACGGCGTCGATCCGTCGCGCGTCGGCGAGCGCGTCTGGGTCTACGAGGCCAACCTGGGCCGCCCGTTCGGCACCGCCGCGCAGTACACGACGGTTCCGGCGCACAAGGCCGTGCCGCTGCCCGATCCGGTCGGCTTCGACGCGGGTGCGTGCCTGGGCATTCCGGCGATGACTGCGCATCGCTGCGTGTTCGCCGACGGCCCGGTGGCGGACCGGACGGTGCTGGTGCAGGGCGGCGCGGGCGCCGTCGGCTACTACGCAGTGCAGATGGCGAAGCTGGGCGGCGCCCGCGTGATTGCCACCGTGAGCCGCGACGCGCAGGCCGAGCGCGCGCGCGAGGCGGGCGCCGACGAGGTCGTCAACTATCGCACCGAGGACGTGGTCGCGCGTGTGCGCGCGCTGTGCGGCGCCCAGGCGCCCCTGGACCGCGTCGTCGAGGTCGCGTTCGGGGCCAACCTGCGCGCCGACATCGACCTGCTGCGCCCCGGTGCCGTCATCGCCACCTACGCGTCGGACGCCGCCCCCGAGCCGGCCGTGCCGTTCTGGCCCCTGCTGTCGAAGGACCTCACCGTGCGCTTCGTGCTGGTCTACGCGATGCCGGACGACGCGCACGTGCAGGCGGCGCGCTGGATCGGCGAGGCATTGGCTCGCGGCCAGTTGCGCCACCAGGTCTTCCGGCACTTCGCGCTCGACGACATCGCAGCGGCGCACGAGGCAACCGAGTCGATGTCGAACGTCGGCAAGGTGCTCGTCGACGTCGACTGAGGCGCGCGATCAGGCGAGCGCCGTCGGGCGCAGCGCCGGCCGACGGCGCAGCCGGCCGAGCAGCCACAGCACGATCGCGACGTTCAGCAGGTTCCACGCGATGCCGTTGACGAAAGCGGCGTCGTACGAGCCGGTGAGGTCGAAGATCGCGCCCGACAACCAGCCGCCGAGCGCCATGCCGAACAGCGTCGCCGTCAGCACGGTGCCGACGCGCATCGCGGCGTCCTGCGGCGAGAAGTACTCGCGGACGATGATCGCGTACGACGGCACGATGCCGCCCTGGAACAGGCCGAACAGCGCCGAGATCACGTACAGCGACGCGAGCGAATCGAAGGGCAGGAACAACAGCAGCGCGACGCCCTGCAGCGCCGAGCCGAGCAGCAGCGTGCGCAGCCCGCCGATGCGGTCGCAGATGATCCCCGAGACCAGCCGGCTGACGATTCCGAAGCCGAACATCAGCGACAGCATCTGCGCCCCGCGCGCAGGCCCGTAGCCGAGGTCGCCGCAGTAGGCCACGATGTGCACCTGCGGCATCGACATCGCCACGCAGCACGCGACGCCGGCGATGCACAGCAGCGTCTGCAGCGCGGCGGGCGACAGGCCGAGCGCGGTGCGGGCGCTCGCGGGCCCCAGGCCCGCCGCGGGTGTCGGCGCGATGGCCGCCGGGCCGGCGGAGACGGCGTCCGGCGTCGTCCCGGGCGCCCGTGCACCCGCGGCGCGCGCCGGCGACGGCGCGCCGCGCAGCGTGGCCGGCGTGCGCTGCCGCAGCAACAGCGCCAGCGGCAGCATCGTCGCCAGGCAGAACACGCCGATGCCCAGGTAGGTCTGGCGCCAGCCCACGGTGCCGACGAAGTGCTCGACGACCGGCGGCCAGATCGTTCCCGCCAGGTAGTTGCCGCTGGCGCAGATCGCCACCGCGATGCCGCGCCGGCGCACGAACCAGAACGAAATGTCGGCGACCAGCGGGCTGAACGTCGCGGAACTGCCGAGCATGCCGATCAGGACGCCGTGCGCGATCGCGAACGCAGTCAGGCTCTGCGCGGACGCCACGGCGAAGCAGCCGAGCGCCAGCGACACGGCCCCGATCGTCACCGGCACCGCGACGCCGAAGCGATCGGTGAGCCGCCCCATCAGGATGCCGCCCAGGCCGAAGCCGATCAGCGTCGCCATGTACGGCAGCGA
>JAHBZV010000032.1 GCA_019635275.1 Burkholderiaceae bacterium
ACGCTGATCGGCGTCGCGCGCCTCTCGTCGAACTGGCTGGTGGCGCGCCTCGCCTCGGCGTACGTCGAGTTCATGCGCAACATCCCGTTGCTGTTGCAGCTCTTCGTCTGGTACGGGCTGGTCACCGAGTTGTTGCCGCCGGTGCGCGAGGCGTTCGCGTTCGGCGACCTCGCGTTCCTCAGCCAGCGCGGCCTGCGCTATGCCTGGCCGCAACCGTCGCCCGCCTGGAGCGCCGCGGGCTGGGGGCTCGCCGCGGCATTCGTGCTCGCGCTGGCGTGGGGCCACCTCGCGCGGCGCCAGCAGCGCGCCACCGGAGCCCAGTGGCCGGTGATCTGGCCATCGCTCGCGCTGCTCGTCGCGCTGCCCGTGGCCGCCTGGCTGGCCGGCGGCGCACCGACCGCGCTCGACGTGCCGCAGCTCGGCGGGTTCGACTTCCAGGGCGGCCGATCGCTGTCGCCCGAGTTCATCGCGCTGCTGGTCGGCCTCGCGACCTACACCGCCGCGTTCATCGCCGAAGTCGTCCGCGGCGGCATCCTGTCGGTGCCCCGCGGGCAGACCGAGGCGGCCATGGCGCTCGGCCTGAAGCCGGTGCAGCGGCTGCGGCGGGTGACGATGCCGCAGGCGCTGCGCGTGATCATCCCGCCGCTGACCAGCCAGTACCTGAACCTGACCAAGAACTCGTCGCTGGCGGTCGCCATCGGCTATCCGGACCTGGTCGCAGTGGCCAACACCACGATGAACCAGACCGGCCAGGCGATCGAGGCGATCGCGATCCTGATGGCGGTCTACCTCGCGGTCAGCCTGGCGATCTCGCTGCTGATGAACTGGTACGCAGCGCGCGTGCGCCTGGTCGAGCGATAGCGCCGCGATGACCTGGATCCGCGCCAACCTGTTCTCGTCGCCGGCCAACGCGGCACTGACGATCGCGATGGTCGGCCTGCTCGCGTGGGTGCTGCCGCCGGCGCTGCGCTGGCTGGCGTTCGACGCGGTCTGGGGCCACGCGCCGGCTTCGGCCTGCGATGCGGTGCGCGGACACGGCGCCTGCTGGGCGGTGGTCGCCGAGAAGTTCCGCTTCATGCTGTTCGCCGTCTATCCGTACGACCAGCAGTGGCGACCTTCGATCGTGATCGTCGTGCTGTGTGCGTTGCTGGTCGTGTCGGGCGTGCGGCGCTTCTGGCGCCCCTGGCTCGCGGCGATCTGGGCGCTGGGCATCGCACTCGCCTTCTGGCTGATGGGCGGCGGCGCGGGCCTCGTGCCGGTGCGAACCGAGCAGTGGGGCGGGTTGCCGGTGACGCTCATCCTCTCGATCTTCGGCATCGCGTTCGCGTTTCCGCTGGGCGTGCTGCTGGCGCTCGGTCGGCGTTCGCGCCTGCCGATCGTCCGGTCGCTGTCGATCGTCTACATCGAGGTGATCCGGGGCGTTCCGCTGATCACCGTGCTGTTCATGGCCTCGGTGATGTTCGCGCTGTTCCTGCCGGAGGGGATGCGAATCGAGCAATTGCTGCGGGCGCAGGTCGCGATCATCCTGTTCGTCGCGGCGTACCTCGCCGAAGCGGTACGCGGCGGGATGGAGGCGGTGCCGCGCGGGCAGTACGAGGCCGCCGAGGCGCTCGGTCTGCCGTACTGGAAGTCGATGGCGCTGGTGATCCTCCCGCAGGCGCTGCGCGTGTCGATCCCGTCGATCGTCAACAGCTTCATCTCGCTGTTCAAGGACACCTCGCTGGTCGTGATCATCGCGATCTACGACTTCGCCTACGCGGTGAAGAAATCGGTCGAGACCGACTTCGCGTGGAAGAAGTACTTCATCGAGGCGTTCCTGTTCTCGATCGTCGTCTACTGGATCTTCTGCTTCGCGATGTCGAAGTACAGCCAGTGGCTCGAGCGCGACCTCGCGCGCGGCGAGCGACGCTGAGCTTTCACGGGTATCCGCCATGGCCGACACGATCCGACCCCCTTCCGCCGCCGGTGCGTCCTCCGACGCGCCGGCGATCCTGATCGAGGGGCTGAGCAAGTGGTTCGGCGACTTCCAGGTGCTCCGGGACGTCGACCTGCGCGTCGCCCGCGGCGAGCGCATCGTGATCTGCGGACCCTCGGGCTCGGGCAAGTCGACGCTGATCCGCTGCATCAACCGGCTCGAGCCGCACCAGAAGGGGCGCATCGTCGTCAACGGAACCGAACTGACCGACAACCTGAAGACCATCGACAAGGTGCGCTCGACCGTCGGCATGGTGTTCCAGCACTTCAACCTGTTCCCGCACCTGACCGTGCTGCAGAACTGCACGCTCGCGCCGGTCTGGGTGCTGAAGAAGCCTGCTGCCGAGGCGCAGGCGACCGCGATGCGCTACCTCGAGCGGGTGCACATCGCCGAACTGGCGCAGAAGTACCCCGGGCAGATCTCCGGCGGCCAGCAGCAGCGCGTCGCAATCGCGCGCGCGTTGTGCATGAACCCTTCGATCATGCTGTTCGACGAGCCGACCTCGGCGCTCGACCCGGAAATGGTCAAGGAGGTGCTCGACACGATGATCATGCTGGCCGGCGAAGGGATGACCATGGTATGCGTCACGCACGAGATGGGCTTCGCCAAGGCCGTTGCCGACCGGGTGATTTTCATGGACCGGGGCGAGATCGTCGAGCAGGACGTGCCCGAGCGCTTCTTCGAATCGCCGAAGAACGAGCGCACCCGGCAGTTCCTCGGCCAGATCCTGCACCGCTGACCCGGCGACGCCGCATCGCGGCCGTGGCCGACGCGCTCAGAGCCTGAAGATCTTCCCCGGATTCATGATGTCGTCGGGGTCGAGCGCGCGCTTGATCCGCCGCATCAGGTCGAGCGCGTCGTCACCCGCTTCCTCCTCGAGGAAGCCGATCTTGTGCAGGCCCACCCCGTGCTCGCCGGTGCAGGTGCCGTCCATCGACAGCGCGAGGTGCACGATCGCGTCGTTCAGTCGTTCGGCCTCGGCCATCTCCTGCGGATCGTTCGGGTCGATCACCAGTACCGCATGGAAGTTGCCGTCGCCGACGTGGCCGACCATCATCGTGGGGAACTTCGCCGTGTCGAGGATGCGCCGCGCCCCGGTGATCGAGTCGCTCAGTCGCGAGATCGGCACGCAGGTGTCGGTGGAGATCGCGCGGCTGCCCGGACGCACCTGCAGGCACGCGAAGTAGGCGTTGTGCCGCGCGGTCCACAGGCGCGTGCGGTCCTCGGGGCGCGTGGCCCACTCGAAGTCCTGTCCGCCGTGCTCGCGCGTGATCTGCTGCGCGATCCCGGCCTGCTCGGTGACCGACGCCTCGCTGCCGTGGAATTCGAAGAACAGCGTCGGCGCTTCGCGCAGAGTCGTGTGGCTGTAGGCGTTGATCGCGCGGATCGCGTTCTCGCAGACGTACTCGCAGCGCGCCACCGGCACGCCGAGCTGGATGATCTGGATGACCGCGTCGATCGCCTGCGCCAGGCCCGGGAAGCTGACGACCGCCGCCGACATCGCCTCGGGCACCGGGTACAGGCGCACCGTCACCTCGGTGATCACGCCGAGCGTGCCCTCGGAGCCGACGTAGAGCCGCGTCAGGTCGTAGCCGGCCGACGACTTCTTCGCGCGTCGCGCGGTGCGCACCACCTTGCCCTCGGCGGTGACCACGGTGAGCCCGAGCACGTTCTCCTTCATCGTGCCGTAGCGCACCGCGTTGGTGCCCGATGCGCGGGTCGCCGCCATGCCGCCGAGGCTGGCGTCGGCGCCGGGGTCGATCGGGAAGAACAGCCCGGTGGACTTCAACTCCTCGTTGAGTTGCTTGCGGGTGACGCCCGCCTGCACCGTCACCGTGAGGTCCTCGGCGTTGACGGCCAGCACGCGATTCATCTGCGACACGTCGATCGACACGCCGCCCTGCACCGCCAGCAGGTGTCCCTCGAGCGAAGAGCCGACGCCGAACGGGATCACCGGCGCCTTGTGCGCGCGGCACAGGGCGACCGCGTCGGCGACCTCCTCGGTGGAACGCGCGAACACCACGGCGTCGGGCGGCGTGGGCGGGAACGGGGATTCGTCGCGGCCGTGGTGCTCGCGCACCGCGTGGGCCGTGCTGAAGCGCTCGCCGAACCGGGCGCGAAGCGAGGCGACCAGGGCATCGGGAAGGGGGCGCTTGAGCGCCTCGGCCAGCGCGCGGGGATGGTTCATGGCGTTCTCCGGGGAGCCGGCAGATTGTAGCCCGGTGACAATGCCCGCGACGGCGTCGGGTTCGCGCCTGCGGCGCCCGCAGCCCGCGCGGTACACTGCCCGCCATGGGACATCGACTCTCGAGGATCACCACGCGCACGGGCGACGACGGCACGACCGGGCTGGGCGACGGCAGCCGCGCGCGCAAGGACAGCCTGCGGATCGCCGCGATCGGCGACGTCGACGAGCTGAATTCGACGATCGGGCTGCTGCAGGCCGAGCCGCTGCCGGAACCGGTACGCGCCGCGCTCACCGACATCCAGCACGACCTGTTCGACCTCGGCGGCGAGCTGTGCATCCCCGGCTTCGAGAACCTGCCGGAAGCACGGGTCGCGCGCCTGGACGAGCTGCTCGAGCACTACAACGCCGACCTGCCGCGGCTGCAGGAGTTCATCCTCCCCGGGGGGTCGCGCGCAGCGGCGATCGCCCACGTCGCGCGCACTGTCTGCCGCCGCGCCGAGCGCGCGATCGTCGCGCTGGGAAGCGCCGAGGCGGTCCGTCCGGCGTGCCGCCAGTACGTGAACCGCCTCTCCGACCTGCTGTTCGTACTGGCGCGCGTGCTCAACCGCCACGCGGGCGGCAGCGACGTGATGTGGGAGAAGGGCCGAACGCGCTAGCGCGCCGGGGCCGCGCCTCACGCGTCGCGCGCGGCCTCGAGGTAAGACACCAGCTTGGCGCTGGTCTGGCGCAGGCGCTCGGACAGCAGTTGCACCAGCTTCAGCAGGATCTTGTTGCCGAGCTTGGGCTCCTCGCCCAGGACGAGCATCAGCGCGTCGCGCGTGAGCACCGCGATCCGGCTGTTCTCGAGCGTGACGCACGACGCGAAGCGCGGCTCGCCGTCGAACATCGACATCTCGCCCAGCGAATGGCCCGAGTGCGCCACGGCGATCCGCGACGGATAGTTGTAGCGGTTGCGGCGCAGCACGTCGACCATGCCCTGCATCAGCAGCATCATGAAGTCGCCGGCTTCGCCCTCGTTGATGATCGTGACCCCCGGGGGCGCCTCGTACACGTACATGAACGTGCCGAGCTTGCGCGTCTCGTCGATGTCCAGGCCCGAGAACAGCGGCGTCTGGGCCATCAGCCCGTGAATCTGGTCGGCGAACTCGCTGGCGCGCCCGACCGGGCGAAGGCCGAGCGCGAGCAGCCGCTCGTGCGGCGTGCGCTTGACCGAACCGGCCGCGGTCGCCGATGCCTGCGGCACGGCGGTGCCCTTGACCGCTTCCATGGCTACCTCCCGATTTTCGACGTTTATAGCATGTAATGCGCGCTGTCGAGGCAGTGCTGCAGGCCTGCGCGGCCGCGCGTCGGCGTTTTGCCGACAGGTGGCGGCCCGCGGCCCCGGCGGATCGCCGCCCGACTGCCCTACTCGTCCGCCTTCAGGCGCCGGGCGCGCACGCCCTCGGCCAGCGCGTCGAGCACTGCGACCGTGTCGTCCCAGCCGATGCAGCCGTCGGTGATGCTCTGGCCGTAGACCAGCGGCTTGCCACGCACCAGGTCCTGGCGCCCCGCCTGCAGGTGGCTCTCGACCATCACGCCGAAGATGCGCATGTCGCCGGCGGCAAGCTGCGCGGCGATCGCCGACGTGACGGCCGTCTGGTTCTCGGGCTTCTTCTGGCTGTTGCCGTGGCTTGCGTCGATCATCAGCCGGCACGCCAGCGCGGCCGCGGCGGCCTCGTGGCAGGCGGCCTCGACGCTGGCCGCATCGTAGTTCGGCTTTCGGCCACCGCGAAGGATCACGTGGCAGTCCTCGTTGCCGTTGGTGGACACGATCGCCGAGTGCCCGCCCTTGGTGACCGACAGGAAATGATGCGGCTGCGAGGCGGCCTTGATCGCGTCGAGCGCGATCCTCAGGCTGCCGTCGGTGCCGTTCTTGAACCCGACCGGGCACGACAGCCCGGAGGCCAGTTCGCGGTGCACCTGCGATTCGGTGGTGCGTGCGCCGATCGCCCCCCATGCGATGAGGTCGGCGATGTACTGCGGCGTGATCATGTCGAGGAACTCGGTGCCCGCCGGCAGCCCCATCTCGTTGATGTCGAGCAGCAGCTCGCGCGCCGTGCGAAGGCCCTTGTTGATGTCGAAGCTGTCGTCGAGATCGGGATCGTTGATCAGGCCTTTCCAGCCGACGGTCGTGCGCGGCTTCTCGAAATAGACGCGCATCACGATCTCGAGGTCGGCCACCAGGCGCTCGCGCTCGCCGCGCAGCCGGCTCGCGTACTCGCGCGCCGCCTTCGTGTCGTGGATCGAGCACGGCCCGACGACGACGACCAGCCGGTCGTCCATGCCGTGCAACACGCGGTGGATCGCCTGGCGCGCGTCGAACGTGGTGGCGGCCGCGCGCTCGCTGATCGGGAACTCGCGCAGCAGGTGGGAGGGAGGCGCGAGCTCCTTGATCTCGCGGATTCGCAGGTCGTCGGTGGTGTGGGGCATGGCAGGCGGCGCTTTCTGGCAGTCGGGAAACGGGAAGAGGCAAAAAAAAACCGCCGGGCGGGGCCGGCGGCTTCATCGGATTCGGTTCGTTGCTTCAGGTCTGCGAACGCGCTCCCGACTCGTCCCGCCGGCGGCAGGAAAAGCCGAAGAAGTAAAAATAGAACGCGACGCGGTGCAGCATGAATCCAGTGTAAGGCCGGATCGCCGCCTCCGCAAGTCGGCCGCCCGGCGATGTGGCTTCGGCGTCGCGGACGGGTCGCGGGGCGCGGGGTCCCGCGGTTATCCTGCTGGCGATGAGCCGGCCGCCGAACCGGAACCCGTGAGCGGGGCGACTGCAGCCGCCCTGCGGCGGCGCCTGCGTGGCCCGCCGGCGTACGTGCTGAACGGCATGGCGGTGGGCCTCGGCATCGCCGCGATCCAGCTCGTGTTCGCGCTGCTCTTCGACCGCCACGTGGCACAACTCGCCGTCGCGGGCGCGGTCTACGCCAGCCTCGCCGACCTGCCGATGCGCGTCGAGCGCTCGTGGCGCAACGTCCTCGCGGCGGGCGCCCTCGGCTGCGCCACGGCCCTCGCGCTCGGGCTGCTGCGCCCATGGCCCGCCGCATTCGCGCCCGGCATCGCCGCAATCGGCTTCGCGGCAGCGATGGCGATGGCCTGGGGGACGCGCGCCGGACCGATCTCGTTCGCGCCGATCCTGTCGATCGTCTTCACGATGGCGCAGCCCCCGCACCCCGATCACGTGCTCGCCGGACCGGCCTGGAACGCCGCGGGAGCGACGGCCTACCTGGCCTGGTCGATCGCGGCCTGCGCCGCGCTGCAGCGGCGCTACCGCAGTCTCGCGGTGGCTGCCGCGCTCGAAGCGACCGCCCGGCTGATGCGCTCTCGCGCCGACGCGCTGGAGCAGCCCGGGGGCGCCGACGCGGACGTTCGGGCGCTACGAACCTGGATCGGCGACGAAGCGCAGCTCGCCGAGCGATTGCAGGCGGCACGCGACCTGCTCTTCGCCGCGCCGGACACGGCACGCGTGCGCCGCGAGACGGCGATCCTGCTGCGCACGATCGACCTGCGCGACATCCTGGCCGCCAGCCGGCTCGACGTCGACCTGCTGGGCGACGATGCGCCGGGACGCGCGGTCCGCCAGGCGCTGGCGAACGGGCTGCGCCGGATCGGCGCCGCGCTCGAGCTCGCCGACGAAGCGATGCGCCGCGGCACCGCGACGTCGCCGTTCGCGTCCCCGGACCCGCCTGCGGTTCGACCTTTCGAGGACGTGCCGTTCGAGCCGGGCGATCCGCGGCGGCGTCTGTTGCCGGCGCTCGCCGGCCGGCTCGCGCTTCTCGAGGGCGACGTCGAGCGGATTGGCGCGCTGCTCGGCGGCGAAGCGCGGGCACAGGACACCTCGCTGTCGCGCACGCAGCTCGGCCTGTTCGTGGCGCCGGAGCGCTGGCCGCTGAACGCGCTGCGCGCGAACGTCTCGCGGCGATCACCGGTCTTCCGTCACGCGGTGCGCACGGGCCTGGCGCTCGGGACTGCGTACCTGATCGGGTTGGCCTTGCCGTGGGCCGCCCACCCGTACTGGCTCGTGCTCAGCGTGGCCGTGGTGTTGCGCGGCAACCTGGAGCAGACGCTGTCGCGGCGCAACGCGCGTGTGCTCGGCACGGTGCTCGGCTGCCTGCTGGTGCTGGCGCTCGCGCGGCTGCAGTCGCCGACGTTGCTGGCCGGCGTGTTCCCCGTCTCGGCGGGCGTCGCGCACGCCTTCGTCGGGGTGCAGTATCTCGTGACCGCCGCAGCGGGCACGGTCACGGCGCTGCTGCAGGCGCATCTGCTGGATCCGGCGAGCGGGTTCGCGATCGTCGAGCGGCTCGCCGACACCCTGCTCGGCGCGCTGCTCGCGTGGGGCTTCAGCTACGTGCTGCCGTCCTGGGAGCGGCGCGCGCTGCCACAGGCGATCGAACGCGCGATGCAGGCGCTGCGCGAGTACGCCGCGCACTCGCTGAGCTGCGACGCCGACGCGGCGCTCGCGCAGCGGCTGGCGCGACGCAGTGCCTACGACGCGCTGGGGGCGATCGCCGGGGCCGTCAAGCGCAGCGCCTTCGAGCCGCCGGCGGTGCGTCCGCCGGTGCACGAGCTGACCGTGCTGCTCGATCATGGACAGCGGCTGATGGCGCACCTGTCGATGATCCGCCTGATGCGGGCGAACGGCGGCGCAGCGCTGCACAGCCCCGAGGCGATCGGCGCGCTGCACGCGGCCGCTCGCGCGCTGCAGGCATCGCTCGGGGCGGGCGCGCCCGTCGCCGCCGGTCCCGATGCACCGGGCATGCCGGGCACGCCAGGACTCGCGCTGCTGCCGGCCGAACCGCCGGCCGATGACCTGCTGCCCTGGCTGCTTCGGCGGCTCACCGTGGCCGCGGCCGAGGGGCCGGCCATCGCGCGCGCGGCCCATGCCGCGCTCGCGGCACTGGGCAATTCGCGAACGATGGGTTACAAGGCGGCATCGGGAGGAACACGATGAAGTTCGACGATCGATGCGTGATGGTGACCGGCGCGGCCGGCAACCTCGGCCGCGCCGTGGCGCGCGCCTTCGCCGCCCGCGGCGCGGCGCTGGTGCTGGTCGACTCGCGGGCCGCGAATCTGCAGCGCGCGTTCGGCGGCGAGAGCGACAAGCGCCGGTTCGCGCCGGTCGACCTGCTCGATCCGGCGAGCGTCGAGGCGGCCGTGTCCGCCGCGATCGCGCGCTTCGGCCGAATCGATGCGCTGTGCAACCTGGCCGGCGGGTTCCGCATGGGCACGGCCGCACACGAGACGAGCGACGGCGACTGGGACGACATGTTCGAGCTCAACGTGCGCACGCTGCTGCGTGCGACACGGGCCGTCGTTCCGCGGATGATCGACGCCGGCGGCGGGCGCATCGTCAACGTCGGCGCGTTCGCGGCGCAGAAGGGTGCCGCACTGATGGGCGCCTACGTGGCCGCGAAGTCGGCGGTGATCCGCATCACCGAGACGATGTCGGCCGAACTGCGCGACCGGGGCATCAACGTGAACTGCGTGCTGCCGACGATCATCGACACGCCGGAGAACCGCGCCGCGATGCCCGATGCCGATCCGACGCGCTGGGTCGCACCCGACGACCTGGCGAACACGATCGTGTTCCTGGCCTCGAGCGAGGCCCGCGCGGTGCACGGCGTCGCGCTGCCGGTCACCGGGCTCGGCTGAAAGCTACTTCAGCGACAGGTCGACGCGGGAAACCGGCGGCGCGCTGCGGGGCGCAGTCGTCGGGGCGGCGGCCGGCGCTTCGGCCCCCGGGGCGGCAGCGGCCGGGACGGTCGCAGCCGGTGCGGTGCCAGCCGGTGCGGTGCCGGCCGGTGCGGTGCCGGCCGGTGCAGCCGGTGCGGTGGCGGCCGGTGCCGCCTCGGGCGCGGCGCCCGGCTGCCTGCCCGCCTCGCTGCCGGCCGCGACGCTGCGGTCGCCGCCTCCCAGCTTCGGCGACACGATGAACATGCGCTCGCCGGGCACCTTGCCGGTCTCGACCAGCCAGTCCTTCACGTGCTGCGCGCGCTCGTTGGCCAACGCGGTCAGCTCGGCGTCGCTCGCTTCGATGTGCGCGAGCATCATGCGCTCCATCTCCGCGGGGGGCTGCGACTTCACCAGGCCGATCGCGTTGCGCGGCTTGTCGAACTTCGCGGCGCGCCACGCCATCTCGAGGTACTTCGGGTATTCCTGGGGATCGATCTGCACCTTGTCGACGGCCGCGACGTCGCCACCGCTACCCACCGTTTCCTTCAGCTTCTGCGCCTTCACCGCCCTGAGCAGCGCGAGGCGGCGAAGCGCCTCCCGGTCAGCGACCGGGTCGGCACGGCCGGACACGTCGAGCTTCAGGCCCGGCCGGTCGGTCAGCGCCTTCGCCACCGCCTCGAGCTTCTTGCGCGCAGCCGCGTCGAGCTCCGGATTGCCCGGCTCGAATCCGACCCACGACAGCTCGGCGCCGCTGGCGCCGACCAGGTTCGCGATCAGCGTGAACGGCGCGGTGACCGCCTTGACGATCAGGTTGACGATGATCCGCAGCACGATGCCGCCGACACTGAACTGCGGATCGTCGAGCGAACCGCTGATCGGCAGGTTCACGTCGATCACTCCGTTGCGGTCCTTCAGCAGCGACACCGCGAACAGCACCGGCAGCTTGATCGCGGTCGGGCTGTCGACCTTCTCGCCGAAGGTCAGCTGGTCCAGGATGATGTTGTTCTCGGCGGTGAGCTGCCGGTTCTCGACCTTGTAGGCGACCTTCGCCGACAGCTTGCCCTTCTCGATGCCGTAGCCGACGTACTTGCCGGAGTACGGCGACAGCCGTGGCAGGTCGATGTCGCTGGCGTTGGCCTTCAGGTCGAGGAACAGCGGGTCGGCCAGCGGGTTCACCTTGCCGAGGATTTCGACGCTGCCGGTGTGGTCGACGCGGCCGCGCAGTTCCAGGTCGCCGGCCTGGCCCGGCGTGATCTGGGAGATCTGCCCGTTCATGCCGGTGAGGTTCGCCGAGTAGTTCGGCTTGACGAAGAAGTCGCTGAAGTCGATGTTGCCGTTGACCAGCCGCACGCCGCCCACGCGCAGGTTGCGCGCAGGGCCCGGCGCGGCGGCCGGCGGGCCCAGTGCGACGGTGCGCGAGCGCGAGCCGGCATCGGGCGCCTGCGTCGCCATGCCCGGCATCGCCCCGACGGCGGCGTCGTCGACGCGCGACGGCGTCGGCGCCGTCGCGGGCTTCGCCGCCGCTGCGGCCTTCGCAGGCGCGCCCTCGCCCGGCTTCGGCGCCGAGCGATCGACGAGGATCTCGCGCAGGTTCAGGCGGCCCTCGGCGTTCAGGATCACGCGCGCGTAGAAGTCCTCGAGCGCGATGCTGCCGACGTCGACCTTCAGCGGCTCCGAAGCGAAGTCGACCTGGTCGAAGGCCAGCGACTTCCACCGCAGCAGGTCGTCGTTCGCTTCCTTGGAGACCGCCGCGAAATCGGCAACCGAGGCCCGGCCCTTCCACGTCACCTGCGGCGCGCCCCGCTCGGGAACGGAGAAGCGCAGGCTGCCGTCGGCGCTGACCGACCCGCTCGAGACCAGCGCGTTGACGTACTCGGTGAAATAGGGCTGCAGCGGCACGATGACCAGGCTGCGCGCGGTCACGCGCAGTGCGCCGGCGAGGGGCTTGATGCCGACGTCGCCGGCCACCGACAGCGTGCCGCGGCGATCGACCCGCGCGCGCACCTCCACCTTGGCGGGCGGTGCGCGATCGACGGTCGACAGCTTGCTCGCGCCCACGTCGATCGCCTGGATGCGCAGGTTGGCCGCCTTGCCACCGCGCTGGTCCTCGACGTCGACGCCGAAGCCCCCGATCGCGAGCTTGTCGAGCGTGAGCGCCCAGTCGGCCCCCGCTTCGCTCGCGGCGGGCGCCGGGCGGGCCGGCCCGGGCTTCGCATCGGAGGGCTTTGCGGCGCCCCCGTCGGCGAGCACCAGCCGCTGCAGGTTCAGCCGCGCATCGTTATCGCGACGCACCAGCAGCTGGCCGCCCTTCGTCGCCAGCGTGCCCAGCGCGACCTTGCGCTGCGCGACGTCGACCGACACGCCGTCGAGTTCGAGCTGCGGCAGCGACAGCAGCGTGCGCTTGTCCCAGCGCTGGCGCAGCGACAGGTCGGCGAGCCGGGCCGAACCCTCCTCGACGCGTATCGCCGGATCACCGCCGCCCTTCGAAGGCGTGACCCGCACCCGCGCATCGAGGGCGAGCTTGCCGCCGGTCGCATCGACCGCGAGCCTGGGCTCGGCGAGCCACCACCACTTCTCGAGCTCGACGTCGGACACCTGCGCCTTCGCATCGACCGCGGCGTCGCGCCACGACGCGGTGCCCGCCGCCTTCACGCGCTCGCCGTTGTCCAGCCCGAACGCGAGCTCGAAGTCGGCGGCCACGGCGGGATCGCTGACCAGCTTGCGCACCGTCGCCTCGATCGCCCCGGCATTCACGCGCAGAGGCTTCGGCTGGAACTGCGCGTCGTCGAACGCGAGCTTGCCGCCGGTGACGACGATCTCGTCGACGCCCCACTGCGGCGCGGCCGCAGGCGCAGGTGCGGCCGGCGCTGCCGGTGTCGTGGCGGGCGCCGGTGCGGCTGCCGTTCCGGCCGAGGACGAACTCGCGGGTGCAGGTGCGGTGGCCGTTGCATTCGCGGCGGCGGTTGCGGTCGTGGGGGCGGTCGTGGGGGCGGTCGTGGGGGCGGTCGTGGGGGCGGGCGCGGGCGTCGCCGGCGCCGCCGCGGCCGCGCTGCGGCTGCGCTCGATCGCCGCGAGCACCGGCTCGAGGAACCTTCGCTGCCCGGGTGCCCGCTGCACCGCCACCTCGGGCGCGTTCACCGTGACCCGGCCGATCGTGTACCGGTTGGCCGGCCATTCGAGCGAAACCGGATCGGCGGCCACCGACTCGGCGGCGAACAGCGATGCGCCGCCGGGCTGGCGCAGGTCGATCGACGCGAGCTTCGCGTTGCCGGTGACGGAAATCGACGGCGCCGCGCCGACCGCCTGCGAGAACGCCACCTTCAGTGCGGTGTCGAGCTTCGCGGACCGGATCTCGACCGGCAGCGCGACCGGCGAATAGCCCACGAAGCGGGTCAGGTCGATGCCGTCGAGGTCGACGTCGATCGTCGACTCGTGCGTCGGGCTGAACGGCAGCGACCGGCCGTCGAGTTCGAAGGCGGCGCCATTGACCGACGCGCGCAGGCTGGGCTCGACGTACACCTTCTCGTCGACCGGAAGGCTCGAGACGAACGGCACGCGCAGGGCGAACGGCGCGACCTCGTGTCGCACGCCGAGCTCGCCGTCGTCGAACGCGAATCGCCCGTCGTCGATCACGATGTTGGCCACCGAGAAGCGCGGCGTCGGCCCGGGCCCGGACGGTGGTCGCGCCGCCCACCTGTCGAGAAGGTCCTGGATGCTCGAACGCCCCTGCGCATCGCGCGCCAGGTGCACGCGCGGCTGCTTCAGCGAGAGCGACGACAGCACCGGCGCCAGCCGGTACAGCGAGCGCCACGACGCGTCGGCCTCGAGCTGCGAGAAGCCGGCGAACTCGGTGCCGCCGGCGGGCTCGGCCACGCTGAAGTCGTGAACGCGCAGCACCAGCGTGAACGGATTGAACTCGATGCGCCCGATCGACACCGGCCGCGAGAGCTCGGCCGACAGCCGCTCGGTGAGCTGGCCCTGCGCGACACGCGGCGCCACGACGAAGCCGAGCAGCGCATACAGCCCCACCAGCGCGAGCACGACGAGCAGCGCCCGCAGCCCGCGCCGCGGACGGCGTGACGTGGGGGGCACGACGGTTGGCGCCGCAGGCGGCGTGCCGGCCGGCGCGCCCGGCGACGACGCGGCGGCAGGCTGTCCCGCGGCGGCCGGGCCTTCTGCGTCGCCGCCCATCGTCGCGCCCTAGGCCGTCCCGCCGACGGTGAGCGCCTCGATCCGCAGCGTCGGCTGGCCGACGCCGACCGGCACGCTCTGGCCGTCCTTGCCGCACACGCCGATGCCCGCATCGAGCTGCATGTCGTTGCCGATCATCGTGACGCGCGTGAGCGCATCGGGTCCGTTGCCGATGATCGTGGCGCCCTTGACCGGGTACTGCAGCTTGCCGTTCTCGACCCACCACGCCTCGGACGCCGAGAACACGAACTTGCCGTTGGTGATGTCGACCTGCCCCCCACCGAAGTTCACCGCGTAGAGCCCGCGATCGACCGACGCGATGATCTCCGCCGGATCGCGTTGCCCGTTGAGCATGTAGGTGTTGGTCATCCGCGGCATCGGCAGGTGGGCGAACGACTCGCGCCGGCCGTTGCCGGTGACCGGCACCTTCATCAGTCGCGCGTTGAGCGTGTCCTGCAGGTAGCCCTTGAGGACGCCGTCCTCGATCAGCACGTTGCGTTGCGACGGATTGCCTTCGTCGTCGATGTTCAGCGATCCGCGACGATCCGGCAGCGTGCCGTCGTCGACGACGGTGACGCCCTTGCTCGCCACGCGCTGCCCGATCCGGCCGGCGAACACCGACGAGCGCTTGCGATTGAAATCGCCCTCGAGTCCGTGGCCGACCGCCTCGTGCAGCAGCACGCCGGGCCAGCCCGGGCCGAGCACGACCGTCATCGTTCCGGCCGGCGCCGGCCGGGCGTCGAGGTTGGTGAGCGCCGAGTGCACCGCTTCGTCGACGTAGCGCCCGAGCCGCGCGTCGTCGAAGTAACCGAGGTCGAAGCGACCGCCGCCGCCGCTGTGTCCCTGCTCGCGACGACCGCCCTGCTCGGCGATCACGGTGACCGAGACCCGCACCAGCGGCCGAACGTCGGCGGCGATCAGTCCGTCCGAGCGCGCCACCAGCACCACGTCGTACTCGGCAGCCAGGCCGGCCATCACCTGCCTGATCCGCGGATCGCGGGCGCGCGCCATCCGCTCGGCGCGCTCGAGCAGCGCGACCTTGGCGGCGGCGTCCAGGCGCGGGATCGGGTCGTCGGCGCGGTAGAGCGACCGCCCTGCGGCCGGGGTCAGCGCGCCGGCGACCTTGACGCGCCCCGCGCCGCGGGAGGCGATCGTGCGCGCCGCCCGCGCCGCGGACATCAGCGCGTCGGCGCCGATCACGTCGGAGTACGCGAACGCAGTCTTGTCGCCCGACACCGCGCGCACGCCGACGCCCTGGTCGATCGAGAAGCTGCCCGACTTGACGATGCCTTCCTCGAGGCTCCAGCCCTCGCTGCGCGTGAACTGGAAATAGAGGTCGGCATAGTCGACGCGGTGGCGGAAGATTTCCGACAGCGCGGCCCCGAGGTGCGTCTCGTCGAGCCCGTAGGGCTCGAGCAGCACCGATCGCGCGATCGCGAGGTGCTCGAAGGGGGGGTCTGCAGGTTTCATCCCGGACATGCTACATGACGCGATGCGACAGTGCGGGAAGACCCGCTCGCACCTGCCGCAGGCGGGCGCGGGCCACTTCGCCGACCACGACGCCCTCCCCGTCGTCGGCCCGCATCGCGACGACCTCGCCCCACGGATCGACCAGCATCGAGTGGCCCCAGGTCCGCCTGCCGTTCTCGTGCTGGCCGCCTTGCGCGGGCGCCAGCAGGTAGCACTGGTTCTCGATCGCGCGCGCGCGCAGCAGCACCTCCCAGTGCGCGTTGCCGGTGGTCCACGTGAACGCGGACGGCACCAGCATCAGGTCCGCGGGCGCCAGCGCGCGATAGAGCTCGGGAAAGCGCAGGTCGTAGCAGACCGAGAGACCGACGCGCCAGGTCGCCGCGGGCGCACCGGGCGACTCGAGGTCGAACACCGTCGGCGTGCGCCCCGGCGCGATGGTCGCGGCCTCGTCGAAGCGCTCGCTGCCGTTGTCGAATCCGAACAGGTGGATCTTGTCGTACCGCGCGACGCGACGGCCGTCGGGGCCATAGACCAGCGTGCTGTTGAGCACCTTGCCGGGGTGGGTGCTCGCCAGCGGCAGCGTGCCACCGACCAGCCAGATGCCGTGCGCCGCCGCCTGCCCCGACAGGAACGACTGCAGCGGCCCGTCGCCGTCGGCCTCGCGGATCGACAGCTTGTCCCGGTCGCTGCGCCCGAGCAGCACGAAGTACTCGGGGAGCGCGACCAGCCGCGCGCCGGCCGCCGCCGCCTCGCCGATGAGCTGCTCGGCGCGGGCGAGGTTCTCCGACACGTTGGCGGCCGACACCATCTGCACCGCTGCGACGCGCAGCGTCGGCTCGGCCGCCGCCAAGGTCTCGGTCGCCATCCTTGCCTGCGTCATCCGTGTCTCCCGGGGATCATGGGGGGGTCGGCGCCGGCGTCGCCGCCGGCCGCCGCGAGCGCTCGGTCACCTGCGGATCGCTCCAGGGCCCGGTGACGTCGTATTCGTAGGCAAACAGCTGCTGCAGCGGCTCGCGCAGCGCCATCTGCGCGACCAGCGAGCCGAGGCCGATCGCCGGGTTGGCCAGCGCCGCATAGGCGAGCGAAGCCAGCGCGGCGTTGAGTTCCGGGCGGACTTCGACCCGCAGCGACTGCGTCTCGGCCGCGATGTCGGCCTGGCCGCTGATGCGGACCTGCGCCGCGACACCGCGCATCTCGAAGTCCTCGGTGCGCGCAATGCCGCCGTCGATGCGCGCGTTGCCGTTGATGCGGTCGAACGCGAAGCCTTCGGCGAACACGTCGCGGAAGTCGAGCGCCAGCCGTCGACGCAACGACTGCAGGCTCAGCACGCCGATCAGCTTGGCGATGCCCGGATCGGACTTGAGGAACTGGCCCTTGCCCATGTCGATCGACAACTCGCCGTCCAGGCTGCGGTAGTCGAGCCGCATCGGCGAGCCCACCCAGCGGACCTGCCCGTTCAATCGCCCGGTGCCGCCGCGCACGGTGTTCGGGAAGCCGAACAGCGCGAGCAGTGCGCCGGCATCGCCCATCTGCAACTCGAAGTCCATCGCGGTCGCGCGCTTGACCACGCCGGGCCGGGTCTGCCAGCTGCCGCTGGCGCTCAGCGTGGCAGCCCGATTACGGATGCGCAGCTTCTTCACCTGCCACACCGGCGCGGCCGCGCTGCCGGTGTTCATCGCCTCGAGTTCGAGCGCGCCGAGCCGGCGATCGTTCAGGATCAGTTCTTCGGCCGCGACGTCGAGCGCCGGCAGCGCCTCGGGCGTGGTGTCGAGCAGCGTCTCGAAGTCGTCGATGCGGTTGCGCGGGATCTCGAGTCTCGCGAAGCGCGCGACCAGCGCGCCCTGCGTCTCGCCCGGGCCGGCCTGGCGCCAGTTGAAGTAGCCGTCGATCTCGCGGGCATGGATGTTCGCGCGCCAGAAACCGTCGGCGCGCGAGGCGCCGAGCACCACGTCGTGCAGCGACTTGCCGGCGACGCCCACCGAGCCGGCGACGAGCGAAACCGTGTCGGGCAGCAGCGAGAAGCCGTTGCCCGCGCCGGCACGCGGCCTGGCCAGCCACTCGTCGCCGAGCAAGGCGTTCCAGGCGTCGAGGTCGATGCTCGGCGTCCGAAGCAGCACCGCGAAGCCGCGATCGGGCAACGTCGGCGCGTCGGCGAGCGCGAACGCACCGCGCCGCACCGTGAGCTGCTGCGAGCCCGCGTCGCGCTCGCGCTCGAACACCAGGCGCACGTCGTCTCGCAGCGCGACGGTGAGCGTGTCGCGCGCCGGCCGCTCGTCGGGCGAGGACGCCGGCACCGGCCGAGACTCGATCCGCAGCGGCCACTTCGCGTCGGCGGCCTTGCCGAACGGCGCGGGCAGCGCGCTCGATAACCCTTCGAGGTCGGAGGTGACGACGAGCGTCGCGGCGCGCCGGCGCACGTCGACCTCGGCGCGATACGGCGCCGACCCTGCGAGTCGCCGCGTCAGCGCGTTGTCGACCAGCCGGACGATCCCCTCGGCCGGCATCGTTCCCTGGGCGCGCAGCACGAAGCGCCCGGGCTCCGGCGTGTCTCCGTCCACGCTCACCGGCCCGCCGAGCAGCGTCGCGGTCAACGATCGCAGGGCCAGCCGGCTCTCGGTGAACTCGAGCCGACCCGCCACGCCCTCGAAGCGCGGCAGCGTCCGGTCGAGCGACAGGTCGTTGCCGGCGAGCACGACGCTGCCGCGCACCCGCGTCGCGTCGATGTCCTCGAGCGGCATCTCGAACGCCAGCTGCAGCGTGGCGCCGCCGCCGATCGCGACGTCGCGGGTGAAGTCGTCGATCCGCGTGAGCAGCGGGCTTTCGTTGACGAAGCGCACCATGTCGCGGGCCGGGCCCTGTCCGCCCCCCTCGATGCGCAGCAGCGGTTCGCGGAACTCGGCGATGCGCGCCGTGGTCTGCGTCAACGCGACGTCCCAGACGCGGCCCGTGCGGACGTCGATCTCCATGCCCGCACGCTCGAAGCGCAGGTGCCCCTGGACGCGGTCGATTGCCGGCCAGCCGGGCGCGTAGGCGAGCGTCGCGTCCGCCAGCGTCGCCTCGACCCGGAACTCGCCGGTGGACGGATCGCGATACGGAAAGTCGGCGAGATCACCCGCCAGCACGAAGCGCACATCGTTCGAGCGGCCGGCGCGCACCGACTCGCGCACCCAGTCCCGGACCTTCGCCGGAATCTCCAGCGGCAGGTAGCGAGCGGTACGCGCCGCGTCGGCGCGCTGGAGGCTGCCCTTCAGGTCGACCAGCCCGGCGCCCTTGCCGCCGCTTCGGTAGCGGCCGCTGACTTCGCCGCTGGCATCGGCATTGGCGAAGCGGAAGGCCTCGATGGTCAGGTCGATCGACGGCGCGGCGCCGGCGGCCGGCGCCGGCGCGAGCGTCCAGCTGGCCTGCGCGTCGAGTCGGTCGAGCGGCACCTCGGGTTCGGCGAACAGGCCCGGAAAGCGCAGGACGACCGCCTCGCCGTGCAGCTGAACGCGCCCTCCGTGTTCGGTGAGCCGGGCGCTGCCGGAGACGTTGGCGAAACCCGGCAGCTTCAGTTCACCCGGGCGCGGCGGCGCCTCGATCCGATGCAGGCTCAGCCGCTCGAACGCGAGGTCGACGCCGAAGCGCGAAGGCGTCGCCCCGGCGGCATCGACGACCGCGTCGGCCGACCAGTCGACCGACAGCCGGTCGACGAGCCCGGCAACGTGCAGCGACGCGAGGCTGCCGCGCAGGCTCTCGGGCACCGGCAGTCGCCCCAGCAGGGTCGCGACGCCGGCCGCGTCGAACCGCCCGAGCGCCAGTCGCGCCGCGACCGGCTGGCCCCGGGACGACAGCACGAGGCGCGACCCCTCGCCGGCTGCCGACAGCGATTCGCCCTGATCGTCGGTGACCCTCAGCACGGGAAATGCGACCACCGTACTGCCGTCCGGTTGTCGGTGCGCGCGCGCCTCTGCGACGAGCACGCGCAGCGGCACCGGCCGGTCGTCGACGCGCGCGTCGATGCCGTCGGCGTCCAGCTTGACCAGCGCGTCGAGCAGCGCTCCGCGCTCGAAGCCGGACCAGGCGCGCAGCCGCGCCTGCCCGGCGCCGATCGTCACGCCGGAGGCGTCGCCGCCCCATTCGCGCCATCGCCGCGAGAGCGCCGCGAGCTCGACACGCTCGGCGCCGACATAGGCCTCGCCCCGCCACTGGCGCCAGTCGCCGACGGCGGCGAACGGCGCTCGCTGGAACTCGATCGCGACGTCGATGCCACGGCCGAGGTCGAGCAGCTCAGGGGCCCGCAACGACGCCCGGTGGCGGCGTCCGACCGATCCCAGCGCGACGTCGATGTCGCGCAGCGTGGCCGTCTCGCCGACGACCCGGTCGCTCCAGTCGACCTGCGCGTGCCGCAGCACGATGCGGCGCTGGGCGAACAGCCGGTCGAGCACGCCGGTTCCGGACGCCGCGTCGAGGTCGACGTCGACACCGGCCACGCGCAGCCGCCGCGCCGCGAGACGCTCGACGCGCAGCGAGGCCGAATCGATCTCGAGCAGCGCCAGCGCGGGCCGCCCGGCCAGCAGCGAACGCAGCGACAGCACCGCGCGAATCTCGCCGGCGGCGAAGGCCTGGCGGCCGTCGGCGTCGTCGATCGACACGTTGCGGACGACGAGTCGCGGTCGCAGCCCGTCGAAGCCGGTCAGCAGTTCGCCGAGCTTCACCGGCCGGCCGACCGCGCCGGCGATCCGGCTCTCGATCGCCGGCCGCCAGCGATCGAGATGCGGCCACACGTAGTAGCGGACGGCGAGCCAGGACAGGCCCACGAAGACCAGCGATGCGACGGCCGCCCAGGCGGTCCAGCGCAGGACGCGGGCCGCACGGCCTGCCCACGGAGTCGGACGGCCGCCGGACCGCACATCGGACTCCCCCGCTGGCAGGGCCTCGGCGGTCGGTTCGGCGGGGTTCGAAGGAGGCAGCAAGGACATGAGCGACAATCCCTGACAAGGATAACCTTTCGGGCACGGCACCATGGAGTTCCAGGGCGAGCGGCATTCCGGCTACTTCCGCCGGACGCTGCAGGCACTTTCGGCGGCGATCGGCGAAGACGCGGCGCGAAGCCGGCTCGCCGAACTGGCGCAGGGGGCGCTGGACGACGCAGCGATCGAGGCACTCGCGCAGGCCGTCGCGGTGCCGGGCGACACCGGCGCCACGCTGCGGCGCACGCGCAGCTGGCTGATGCTCACGCTGATCGAGCGCGACCTGGGCGGCGCGGCCTCGCTCGAAGAGGTGTGCGCCACGATGACCCGGTTCGCGACGTTCGCCACCGGCAGCGCGCTGCGCTGCGCCGCCGCCGAACTGGCCGGCCGGCACGGCCGGCCGCTCGATCGCCAGGGACGCGCACAGGACCTGCTGGCCGTCGGCATGGGCAAGGCCGGCGGCAACGAGCTCAACGTCTCGTCCGACCTCGACCTCGTGTTCGTGTATCGCGAGGACGGCGAATCCGAGGGCGTCGACGGGTCGGGGCGAATCGCCAGCAGCGAATGGATGCACCGGCTGGCCCGCCGCGCGATCGAGTTGCTGGCCGACTACACGGCCGACGGCTTCGTGTTCCGCGTCGACACGCGGCTGCGCCCGAACGGCGACTCGGGGCCGCTGGTGGTCTCGCACGGCATGCTCGAG
Organism: Burkholderiaceae bacterium; assembly: GCA_019635275.1. Classification (GTDB taxonomy): domain Bacteria; phylum Pseudomonadota; class Gammaproteobacteria; order Burkholderiales; family Burkholderiaceae_E; genus Zeimonas. The sequence continues at coordinate 21,177 of JAHBZV010000032.1, forward strand.
CAGTACTTCTACGGCCAGGGCCGCGAGTGGGAGCGCTTCGCCTGGCTCAAGGGCCGGGTGCTGGCCGACTCGGGGCTCGCCGGCGAGGCGACGCGCCGCGACGACGAGTCGTCACTGGAGCGGATCGTCACGCCGTTCGTGTTCCGCCGGTACATGGACTACGAGGCGTTCGCCGCGTTGCGCGACCTGCACTCGAAGATCCGCAGCGAAGTCGCGCGCCGTGCCGCACGCGATCCGGGCGCGATCGACGTCAAGCTCGGCCGGGGCGGCATCCGCGAGATCGAATTCACGGCGCAGCTGTTCCAGATCGTGCGCGGCGGGCGCGACCCGGCGCTGCGCAGCCGCAGCACGCTCGAGACGCTGGCGACGCTGGTCGATCGCGGACTGCTGCCCGAGGACGAATCCGCGGCGATGGTGGCGGCGTACCGGCTGCTGCGACGCACCGAGCACGCGTTGCAGTATCGCGAGGACGCGCAGACGCACCGGTTGCCGCACGACGACGCCGATCGCGAGCAGGTGGCCGCGATGCTGCGGATGCCGCGCGCCGACTTCGACCGCTCGATCGCCGGCAGCACCGAACAGGTCGCCCGGATCTTCGACCGGCTGCTCGCGCCCGAGGAAGCCGCCGACGAGGCCGCGCACGATGCGCAGGCCGGCGGCGGCGAACTCGACGCCGAGGTGCAGCGGCGATTCGACGCGTTCCGGTCCGGCCCGCGCTACGGCGCTGCACGCGCGGAAACGCGCGCGGCGATCGAGCGCCTGCTCGCCGCCGCCGTGCACAAGCGCACCGGCAACGCCGGGCTGGTGCGGCTGGTCGACCTGCTCGACACCGTCTGCCGGCGCCCGGCCTACGTGGCCCTGCTCGGCAAGTACCCCGAAGCGTTCGGTCGCGTGCTGCGCATCCTCGACTGGGCGAAGTGGCCGGCCGACTACCTGATGCAGCATCCGGTGGTGCTCGACGAGCTGCTCGACGGCCAGCTGCTCGAGCCGACCGACTACGAGAGCTGGGCGCGGCAGCTTCGCGAGCGCGTCGAGGCCGCCCGGCACGACGGCGAGCCCGACGTCGAGCGCCAGATGGACATCGTCCGCGAGGCGCACCACGCACAGGTGTTCCGCCTGATGGCGCAGGACCTCGCCGGGCGACTCACCGTCGAGCGCGTCTCCGACCACCTGAGCGAACTGGCCGACCGCGTGCTCGGCCTGGCCATCGAGCTGGTCTGGGCGACGCTCAGGCTGCGCTTTCGCGACACGCCGCGCTTTGCCGCCGTGGCGTACGGCCGGCTGGGCGGCAAGGAGCTCGGCTACACGTCGGACCTCGACCTCGTCTTCCTGTACGACGACGACGACGAGCGCGCGCCCGAGGCCTACGCGCAACTCGCGCAGCGCCTGTCGGGATGGCTGTCGGCGCGCACCGCCGCCGGGCTGCTGTTCGAGATCGACCTGCGGCTGCGACCAAACGGTGCGGCCGGCATGCTCGTGTCGAGGCTCGGCGCGTTCGAGGCCTACCAGCGCGAATCGGCGTGGGTCTGGGAGCACCAGGCGCTGACGCGCGCGCGGTTCTCGGCCGGCGACCGCGAGATCGGTGAACGCTTCGAGGAGATCCGCCGCGCGGCGCTGTCGCAACGTCGCGAGCTGCCCAGGCTTCGCGACGAGGTCATCGCGATGCGCCGCAAGATGCACGAGGGGCACCCGAACCGCAGCGAGCTGTTCGACCTCAAGCACGACCGCGGCGGGATGGTCGACATCGAGTTCCTGGTGCAGTACCTGGTGCTCGGGCACTCATGCGACCACCCGACGCTGCTCGACAACGCCGGCAACATCGCGCTGCTCGGGCGCGCGGCCGCGTGCGGGCTCGTCGACGCGGGGCTGGCGACGCGCACTGCCGACGCCTACCGGCGCTACCGCCGGTTGCAGCACCAGCTCAAGCTCGACGACGCGGCCTACGCCCGCGTCGAGCCGGGCGTGGTCGCGGCGGAGCGCGAAGCGGTGACCGGGCTGTGGGACGCGGTGCTCGGACCCTAGCTCGCCCACCAGAAGACGGCGACCGCGCTCGCCAGCGCCACGAAGGCATTGCCGCCGATGCGGCCGACGACGACCAGCACCGCCGCCGAGAGCAAGCGCGGGTCCGCCGCGAGCGCGGCGAACTGGCCGGGCGCGGACGCTGCCGCCGCTCCCGCCGCTTCGGGCGCGGCCGGCTCGAGCAGCGAGTGCAGCACCTCGGGAGCGACCAGCGCGACCAGCGCCGCCAGCGGCGCGTAGCGCAGTGCGCGCTCGACGATGCCGCGCGGCAGCCAGGCGCGAGGCGCCACGAGGAACGCGTTGCGCAGCGCGACGATCACCAGCGTCAGCAAGGCGATCGTCGTCCAGACACCGGTCGCGGACATGTCCATCAGTCGCTCCTCACCGTCCGCGCGCGCCAGCGCGCCATCGCCTGCTCGATCGCCAGCGCCGCCAGCACGCCGGCCACGATCGCCGCGAACATGCCGAGTCGCCACGGCCAGTGCCAGCCGGCGACCGCCACGGCCGCTGCGACGACGGTGGCGCCCAGTGCAGGCCACGACGCGATCATCGGCACGATCACTGCCAGCACCGCGAGCACCCCGAGGTAGGCGAAGCCGGCCGAGGCGGGCATGGCGCTGGCGAGCAGGATTCCGGCCAGCGAGCCGAGGTGCCACGCCGCCCAGACCGGCAGGTTGTAGCCGACGTACATCGCCACCCGCTGCGGCGGCGCGCCGCGCGCACGCCGCATCTGGTACAGGCCGAGGCCCGTGTCGGTCATCAGGTAACCGAGCAGCAGTCGCCGCGGCAGCGGCAGGCGAACCAGGTCGCGCGACACCGACGCGCTGTAGACGATGAAGCGCAGCCCGGTGAGGATCGCCGTGACTGCGATCAGCAACTGCGAGGCGCCGGCCACCATCAGCGGAAGCGCCACCAGCTGGGTCGTCCCCGAGAACACCAGCATCGACATGCCCAGCGCCTGGGGCAGCGTGAGCCCGGCCTGGATCATCGCCACCCCGGTGATCACGCCCCACGAGCCGGTGCCGAAGAGCGCCGGCCACACTGCGGCGAATGCTTCGCGGAACCGGCGCCGCCGGATCCTCGCGACCGCGGCGGAACTCACGGGCGCGCCGGAACGCGGCCCAGCGCCCAGCCGTTGCGCGCCGCCAGCCACGCCACCGCGCCGAGCACGGCCAGCACGAATGGCAGCGACAACAGGTTCAGGATCGACCAGCCGTTGACGAACAGCAGCGCGCCCGACGACGCGGAGCTCGTGATCATCACGGTGAACACGCACAGGTCCATGAAGCCCTGCACCTTGTTCTTCTCGGCCGGTCGGTAGGCGCTGGTCAGCAGCGTCGAGGCGCCGGTGTACATGAAGTTCCAGCCGATGCCGAGCAGCACCAGCGCTGCGACGAAGTGCGCGAGATCGACCCCGGACAGCGCGATCGCCACGCAGCCCAGCATCAGCAGGCAACCGCTCACGATGACCGGCAGCACGCCGAAGCGGCCGATCAGCGAGCCGGTCGCGAGTCCCGGCGCGAACATGCCGATCACGTGCCATTCGATCACCAGCGCCGCCGACGCGTACGGGTGGCTGCAGACCTGCATCGCCAGCGGCGTGGCCACCATCAGCAGGTTCATCACCCCATAGGACAAGGCCGCGCACGCGATCGCCACCCAGCAGGCGGGCTGGCGGAGGATCTCGCCGAGCGGTCGCGCGTCGCCGGCCACGCCGGCCGGCGGCGGCCGCCGCAGCCGAAGCAGCTGCGCGAGCAGCAGCGACCCCAGCGCGAAGCCGACCAGCGTCAGGTAGGTGCCGGCGAACTGCGTCGGCAGCCACCCGCGCGACCACTTCGAGATCTCCGGGCCGAGCACGCCGCCGGCGATTCCGCCGGTCAGCACCAGCGACATCGCCCGCGCGCGGAAGTCCGGGCGATAGGTGTCGGCGACGTCGGCCGCCGCAAAGCGCAGGCTCGCGCCGAACGCGTTGTACAGGCCGCTCGCGAAGGTCGCCACGCACAGCAGCGCCAGGCTGCCCAGCGTCATCGCGTGCCACGCGAGCAGCGCCCCGCCCATCGCCGCGACCGAGCCGACCGTGTAGCCGGCGCGCCGGCCGTAGCGGCGCATGAACGCCGCCGCCGGCATCGACCACAGGGCGCCGCCCAGCACGTAGCCGGTGACCGGAAGCGTCGCGAGCAGCTTGTTGTCGGCCAGTTGCAGGCCCGCCAGGCCGTTGACGGCGATCAGCGTGACGTTGTTGGTGAGCAGCAGCGCCTGCATGAGCGCCAGCAGCCCGACCTGGAAGCGCAGGGTGGCGAGCATGGGGGCGACAGTTTAGCGCGCAGGCGCGCCTTCGCTAGAATGAGAGGTTTCGCGCGCAAACGGGAGAATTTCCATGTCGATGGCGGACCGCGACGGTCATATCTGGTTCGACGGCAAGATGGTCGACTGGCGCGACGCCAGGATCCACGTGCTCACCCATTCGCTGCACTACGGCATGGGCGTGTTCGAGGGCGTGCGCGCCTACAAGACGAAGTCGGGCACCGCGATCTTCCGGCTGGCCGAGCACACGCGCCGGCTGTTCAACTCGGCGAAGATCTTCCAGATGCAACTGCCGTACACGTTCGAGACGATCGTGCAGGCGCAGAAGGACGTCGTGCGCGCCAACGCGCTCGAGTCGTGCTATCTGCGGCCGATCGCGTGGATCGGCTCCGAGAAGCTCGGCGTCTCGCCGCGCGGCAACACGATCCACGTCGCGATCGCCGCCTGGGCCTGGGGCGCCTACCTCGGCGAGGAAGGGCTCAGCAAGGGCATCCGCGTCAAGACCTCGTCGTACTCGCGGCACCACGTCAACGTGTCGCTGGTGCGCGCCAAGGCCAGCGGCTACTACATCAACTCGATCCTGGCCAACCAGGAAGTCACCGCGCACGGCTACGACGAGGCGCTGCTGCTCGACACCGACGGCTACGTCTCGGAGGGCGCCGGCGAGAACGTGTTCATCGTCCGCGACGGCGTCCTCTACACGCCCGACCTCGCGTCGTGCCTCGCCGGCATCACGCGCGAGTCGGTGATCACCATCGCCCGCGACCTCGGCATCGAGGTGCGCGAGAAGCGCATCACGCGCGACGAGATGTATTGCGCCGACGAGGCCTTCTTCAGCGGCACTGCCGCCGAGATCACGCCGATCCGCGAGCTCGACGACCGCCAGATCGGCGAGGGCCGCCGCGGGCCGATCACCGAGAAGCTGCAGTCGACCTTCTTCGACGCGGTCGCCGGGCGCAACGAGCGCTATGCCAAGTGGCTGAGCCCGGTCTGAGGCCACGCGACGCGATGACTGCCATGAGCGACCAGTCCAGCCCCGCCGCCGAGCGCCCGTCGCGCGGCGTCGTCGAACTCGACGGCGCCGACCTGCCGGCGTATTGCCCCAACCCGAAGATGCCGCTGTGGTCGTCGCACCCGAGGGTCTACCTCGACGTCGCGCACGGCGACCCGGTGCAGTGTCCCTACTGCAGCACCGTCTACCGGCTCAAGGCCGGCGCCGTCGTCCGCGGCGGCCACTGAATTCCCGGCCCGGCCCGGCCGGCGCCGGCCGGGCCGCCGACTGTCAATTCGGCCGACAGGAACAAGGTCGACGCACCGCGACGGCGGCGTCGCCACAATGGCGCACTCAGGCGTACGATCGAACAAGACAGCCAAAGTGTGCCCGGCCGGGAACCTGCCATGAGTGCCAACGCGCTCGTGATCGCTCCGAACTGGATCGGCGAAGCCGTGATGGCGCAGCCGCTGCTCGCGCTGTTGCACCAGCGCGAGCCGTCGCTTCGGATCGATGCGCTGTGCGCGCCGCGCACGGCGGCGGTGTTTCGCGCGATGCCCGAAGTGAACGAAGTGCTCGAACTGCCTGCCGCGAGGCGGCGCCTGGCGCAGCTCGGCGGCGCCTGTCGGCTCGGGCGGCGGCTGCGCTCTCGCGAGTACCGTCGCGCGTACGTGCTGGGCGACGCGCCAGGCGCGGCGCTGGCCGCGCTGGTCGCGGGAATCCCGGAACGCATCGGCCACCGCGGCGAGGCGCACCGGCTGTCGATCAACCGGGCGCACGAGCCGCAGGCCGCGGGGGCGCTGCCGAAAGTCGAGCACTATGCCCGGCTGGCATTCGCCCCGCGCGAGCCGCTCCCCGGCAGCCTCCCCGTCCCCCGGCTGCAGCGGCGCGCCGAGCGCGAGCGAGCGGTACGCGCGCGCTTCGGGCTGGGCGACGCCGGGCCGCTGATCGTGCTGTGCCCCGGCGCCGACCAGGGGCCGGCGCGGCGCTGGCCGACGCGCCACTTCGCCGCGCTCGCCAACCTTCTCGCCGACGAGTGGCCCGAGGCGCAGCTGGTGCTGCTCGGATCGGCAGGCGAGCGACCGGTCGCCACCGAGATTGCCGCCCTTTCGGGGCAACCGGTGCGCAACCTGGCGGGCGAGACCGGCATCGACGACGTCGTCTCGATCGTCTCGCAGGCCGGCGGCATCGTCTCGGGCGACACCGGGCTGATGCACCTGGCGGCGGCGTTCGGCCGCCCGCAGGTGGCGATCTTCGGCGCGACCGATCCGCGGCACAGTCCGCCGCGCTCGCCGCGCGCCCACGTCGAGTGGCTGCACCTCGGTTGCAGCCCGTGCTTCGGTCGAGACTGCTCGCTCGGCCATCTCGATTGCCTGGGCCGCATCGCCCCGGCCACGGTCTTCGACAGCCTGTCGAAAGCGATGCGCTTCGAGGCCGCCGGCATCCGCTCCGTGCGCTGAGCCCGCCAGGTCCGAGCGCATACACTGCGGGTTTCGCCGAAACGGACCCTTTGCGATGCGCCGCGCGCCGATCCTTTCCACCGCCGAAGCCGTCGAGGAAGCGTTCTACGACGCGATGCAGCGCGCCGACCTCGAAGCGATGATGGCCCTGTGGGCCGACGACGACGAGGTGATGTGCGTGCACCCGGGACACCAGCGCCTGATCGGCCTCGACGCGATCCGGGCTTCGTGGGCAGCGATCTTCGCCAACGGCGGCATCGACGTGCGCACCGACGACGTTCGCGCGCACACCGGCGCGATGCTCGCCGTGCACAACCTGGTCGAGCACGTCGTCGTCGCCGGTCGCGAAGGCCAGGAGATCGTCGCGTGCGTCGCCACCAACGTCTACGTCAAGCACCCCGGCGGCTGGCGCATCCTGCTGCACCATTCCGGGCTGGGTTCCGGCGAGGCGCCGACGGTCGCCAGCGGAACGGTGCTGCACTGACCGGGCGCCGCACGCCCGGTCGCGAGTCGACAGGCTGGACGGTGCCCGCGACCCCGTATCGTCCGCCGCGCTGGCTGCCGGGCGCGCACCTGCAGACGATCTGGCCCGCGACGCTGTCGCCGTGCCCGTCGATCGGCTGGCGGCGCGAGCGCTGGGACACGCCGGACGGCGATTTCGTCGACGTCGATTTCGCCGATGCCGGTGTCGGTGCCGGTGTCGAGGTCGGCCCCGCCGACGCCCACGTCGCGGGAGCCGGCCGCGACCGGCCGCGCGCCGGCGCACGCGCGCCGACGCTCGTGCTGTTCCACGGCCTCGAAGGCGGCTCGCGCAGCCACTACGCGCGCGCCTTCGCCGGGGCAGCGCGGCGGCGCGGCTGGCGCATCGCGGTGCCGCACTTCCGCGGTTGCAGCGGCGAGCTCAACTGGGCGCCGCGCGCGTATCACTCCGGCGACTCGGCCGAGATCGACTGGATCCTGCGCCGTTTCGCGCGCGACGCCACGGGCGGCGAGCCGCTCGTGGCCGTCGGCGTGTCGCTGGGCGGCAACGCGCTGCTCAAATGGCTCGGCGAGCAGCGCGAGGCGGCGCGCATCGTCCGTGCCGCCGCCGCGATCTCCGCGCCGCACGACCTGCACGCGAGCGCGGTCGCACTGTCGCGCGGCTTCAACCTCGTCTACATGCGGCACTTCCTGAAGTCGCTCAAGCGCAAGAGCGACGCGAAGCTCGCGCAGTATCCGGGGCTCTTCGACCGGCGGCGCATGCTGCGCTCGCGCGACTTCTTCGACTTCGACGACGCGGTCACCGCGCCGATGCACGGCTTCGCGAGCTGCTTCGACTACTGGGAGCGCTCGTCGTGCCGGCGCTTCCTCGCCGGCATCCGCGTGCCGACGCTGGTGCTCAACGCGCGCAACGATCCGTTCGTGCCCGCGCCCGCGCTGGCGCCGCGCGACGAAGCGTCCGACCTGGTCACGCTCGACTATCCTGCCGAGGGCGGCCACGCCGGGTTCCCGCAGGGGCTCCCGCCCGGGCGCCTCGACTGGCTGCCGCAGCGCACGATGGACTGGCTCGCGGGGGTGCTCGCCGATGGATGAACAGGTCCTGCGCGCGATGGCGCGATGGCCCGACGTACCGGCGGTCTGGGGATGGCTGCGGCTGGACCGCCGCGGCCGCTGGCTGCTCGTCGATCGCGGCCGCCCCGGCTTCGACGAGGCGCGCGACGGCGCCGGCAGCCCGATCGGCAACCCGCAGATCGTCGAGTTCATCGGGCGCAACTACGCCGCCGACGAGGCGGGTCGCTGGTACTGGCAGAACGGGCCGCAGCGCGTCTATGTCGACGTCGAATCGGCGCCGCTGGTGCTGAGGGTGCTCGGCACGGCACCGCGCCTGCGGCTGGTCGCGCACACCGGCCTGCCGATCGCGCGCGTCGACCAGGCCTGGCTCGGCCCCGCGGGCGAGGTGCTGCTGCGCACCGACGCCGGCCCGGCGGTCGTGCACGATCTCGATCTCGCGGCGCTCGCATTGTCCCAGGACGGCGACGCCGTGGTGCTCGAGATCGACGGGCGCGCGCTGCGCCTCGAGGCCACCGACTCGCCCCCGGACACGCTCGGCTTCGTCGCGAAGCCGCGAGGCTGAATCAGCCGCCGTTCTCGCGACGCTCCTGCTGCTCTTCACGCCATCGCGCTTCGAGCTGTCGTAACCGCGCGTCGACCTCCGACGCGGTCTGGAAGTCGAGGCCGCCCGCGCGCTGGGCCAGCCGCAATTGCTCGATCGCCGCGGGCGTCGCGCCCAGCAGCACGAACTGCTCGGCCGCGGCGCGGTGCGCCCGCGCGGTCCGGCCCAGGCCGTCCTGCGCGGCCGACAGCATCCGCCACAGGTCGGCGTCGCCGCGGTACAGCTTCAGCGCGTCCTCCAGCACCGGCACCGCCGCGGCGTAGTCGCGCCGCGCGAGCAGCACGACGGCCTGCATGTGCATCAGCGCCCGCGACGACGGGTATTGGGCGAGCGCCGCGTCGACGATCTTCTGCGCGGCCGCCGGGTCTCCGGCGTCGAGCTCGATCCGCGCGGCCAGCCGCTCGACGAAGGGGTGCCCGGCCGGGAGCCGGCGGCGCACCTCGGCGAGCGCCTTGCGTGCCGCCGGCCAGTCGCGAGCGGCCGCCGCCACCGTGGCCAGCCCGAACCAGTTGGCCGCGTCGTCGATCGTGCGCTCGCGCACGCGGCGCTCGAACTGCGCGCGCATCAGCCGCAGGCCGTCGACGCTGGTATCGGAGAGTGCGCGCAGCTTGGCGCGCGCGAGGCGGAAATCGATGCTGTCGGCGCGCTGCCGGTAGCGGGTCTCTCCGACCCGGCCCTGGATGTCGGCGATGCGCTCGGACGTGATCGGGTGCGTGCGCAGGTACTCCGGCGCGCTGCTCTCGTAGAGACGCCCGGCCTGCTGCAGCCGTCCGAAGAACGACACCATGCCGTTGGCGTCGAAGCCGCCCTGGCGCAGGATGTCGAGGCCGACCCGATCGGCCTCGCGCTCGGCATCGCGCGAGAAGCTGAGCATCTGCTGCTGGGCAACCGTGCTGCCGAGCGAGGCCAGCCCGCCGACGGCCTGCGGGCTCGAGCGCGCGGCCAGCGCCGCGAGCACCAGCGCCGCCAGCATCACGACCGAGGCCTGGCGCTCCCGCGAGAGCATTCGCGCGAGGTGCCGCTGCGTCACGTGGCCGATCTCGTGCGCGAGCACCGACGCCAGCTCGGACTCCGACTGCGCCGCGACGATCAGCCCGGTGTGCACGCCGATGTAGCCGCCGGGCAGCGCGAACGCGTTGAGCGTGCCGTCGCGAACCAGGAAGAACTCGAAGCCGTAGCCGGCCGCCGGCGTCGTCGCGGTCAGCTGGGCCGCGAAGCGGTTCAGGTAGTCGGTGATCTCGACGTCGTCGTGGATCGAGCCGCGACGGCGCATCTCGCGCACGATCGAATCGCCGATGCGGCGCTCGGTGGCCGGCGACAGCTCGTCGGCCGACGCGTCGCCGAGCCTGGGCAGGTTGTCGACCTGCGCGCGGGCGAACGAGGGGGCGAACGCCAGCGCGCCGGCCAGCAAGGCCGCCATGCATCGCGACGACAGGCTACGACGGGGCAACACCGGAAATCCAGGAGAGGCGGGTTGCTATCATAGTCGGGACCGGAGCCCCACCATGACCAGAGCCCCCCGAGCGTCGCCGGGCGACGCGCTGACGCATTTCGACCCGGCCGGTCGCGCGCACATGGTCGACGTCGCCGGCAAGGCAGTCACCCATCGCGTGGCCGTCGCGCGCGGCACGATCCGCATGAAGCCCGCGACGCTGGCGCTGGTGCGCGAAGGCACCGCCAAGAAGGGCGACGTGATCGGCGTGGCGCGCATCGCCGCGATCCAGGGGGCCAAGCGCACGGCCGACCTCATCCCCCTGTGCCACCCGCTGCCGATCACGCGGGTCGCGGTGGACTTCGACATCGACGAGGCCGCCAGCGCCGTGCACTGCACGGCTACGGTCGAATGCGAAGGCAAGACCGGCGTCGAGATGGAAGCCCTGACGGCGGTGCAGGTCGGCCTGCTCACCGTCTACGACATGTGCAAGGCGGTCGATCGCGGCATGGTGATCGAACGCGTGCAGCTGATGGAGAAGCACGGCGGCAAGAGCGGGAGCTTCGTGGCCGCCGGGCCCGACGCGCCCTAGCCTGCGGCCCGCGGCCGCGCGCGCGGCGGGTCCATCGAAGTCCCCTCACCGGAGCCAGAAGACCATGGACAGGAACTACCAGGACATCCTCTACGAAGTGCGCAACGGCGCCGCGTGGATCACGATCAACCGCCCCGACAAGATGAACGCGTTCCGCGGCCAGACCTGCGACGAGCTGATCCACGCGATCAACCGCGCCGGCTACGACCGCGAGATCGGCGCGATCGTGCTGGCGGGCGCCGGCGATCGCGCGTTCTGCACCGGTGGCGACCAGTCGGCGCACGAAGGCCAGTACGATGGCCGCGGCACGATCGGCCTGCCGATGGAGGAGCTCCACGCGGCGATCCGCGACGTGCCCAAGCCGGTGATCGCGCGCGTGCAGGGCTACGCGATCGGCGGCGGCAACGTGCTGTGCACGATCTGCGACTTCACCATCGCCTCCGAGAAGGCGGTGTTCGGCCAGGTGGGCCCGAAGGTCGGCTCGGTCGATCCCGGCTACGGCACCGCGTTTCTCGCGCGCGTCGTCGGCGAGAAGAAGGCCCGCGAGATCTGGTACCTGTGCCGACGCTACCCCGCGGCCGAGGCGCTGGCGATGGGGCTGGTCAATGCGGTGGTGCCGCACGACCAGCTCGACGCCGAGGTGCAGAAGTGGTGCGACGAGATCATGGAGAAGAGCCCGACCGCGATCGCGATCGCCAAGCGCTCGTTCAACATGGACACCGCGCACCAGGCGGGCATCGCCGGCATGGGGATGTACGCGCTCAAGCTCTACTACGACACCGAGGAATCGCGCGAAGGCGTGCAGGCGTTCCTCGAGAAGCGCAAGCCGCAGTTCCGCAAGTACTCGAAGTAGCCGGCCCCGGGCGCCGCTCAGACCCGGTAGCCGACCGCCGCCTCGATCTGCTGCCGCTCGATGACGCCGCAGACCTCGCCGGGTCGCGCGGCGTCGCCGCTGCAGACCACGGCGATCGGCGCCTGCGCCTGGTCGAGCCCGCGCAGCGCCTCGCCCAGCGTCGCGTGAAGCGACACGATGGCGAACGGCAAGGCGTCGCGGCCGACCGCGTCGCGCGGCGTTTCGGCGAGCGCCTGCGCCCGCAGCACCGCGCCGATCGAATCGCCGTCGGCGAGCAACAGCCAGTCCGGATCCGAGGCCAGCGCCTCGTCCCATCGCGCCGGCGGCGACGAGCGATCGACGATCGCGAAGCGCCCGTTCATCGCCGCCGCGACCCCGGTGCGATCGAGCAGCGCTGCGACCGGGTCGAAACGGTAGTCCATGCCGCGGCCGCGCAGGATCGCGACGAAGATCGGGTCCTGTCCGAATGCCGCGCGCGC
>JAHBZV010000033.1 GCA_019635275.1 Burkholderiaceae bacterium
CGGACGAACGCCTCGTCGACGTCGCACGAATGGATCTCGCAATAGACGTGCGCCTCGCGCACGCGTCGGGCAATGAGCTGCGTGACCTGCGACCCGAAGTCGAGGATCAGGATCCTGTCGTGCATCGCCGGGTCACTCGGCCCGGTAGTTGGGCGCTTCCTTGGTCATCTGCACGTCGTGGACGTGCGACTCGCGCATGCCGGCGACGGTCACCTCGACGAACTGCGGCCGGCTGCGCATGTCGCCGATCGTCGGGCAGCCGCAGTAGCCCATGCTGGCGCGCAGCCCGCCGCACAGCTGGTAGATGATCGCGACGACCGAGCCCTTGTACGCCACCCTGCCCTCGATCCCCTCGGGCACGAGCTTGTCGATGTTGCCGGTGGGGTCCTGGAAGTAGCGGTCGGCCGCGCCCTGCTGCATCGCGCCCAGCGAGCCCATGCCGCGGTAGGTCTTGTACGAGCGGCCCTGGTACAGGATGACTTCGCCGGGCGCCTCCTCGGTGCCGGCGAACATCGAACCGAGCATCACCGCATCGGCGCCGGCGGCGACGGCCTTGGCGACGTCGCCCGAATAGCGGATGCCGCCGTCGGCGATCAGCGGCACCCCGGTGCCCTCGAGCGCCGCGGCGACGTCGCTGATCGCGGTGATCTGCGGCACGCCGACGCCGGCGACGATGCGGGTCGTGCAGATCGAGCCGGGCCCGATGCCGACCTTCACAGCATCGGCGCCCGCGTCGATCAGCGCGCGCGCCGCCTCGGCGGTGGCGACGTTGCCCGCGACGATCTCGACCGACGGGTACTGGCGTTTGATCGTGCGCACCCGCTCGATGACCCCCTTGCTGTGGCCGTGCGCGGTGTCGACGACGATCACGTCGGCGCCGGCTCGCGTGAGCAACTCGGCGCGCTCCTCGGAGTCGCCGCCGACGCCGATTGCGGCGCCGACGCGCAGCTTGCCCTGCTCGTCCTTGCAGGCGTCCGGGTGCTCGGTGGCTTTCAGGATGTCCTTCACGGTGATGAGCCCGCGCAGCTCGAACGCGTCGTTGACGACCAGTACGCGCTCGAGCCGGTGGCGATGCATCAGCGCCTTGGCTTCCTCGAGCGAGGCGCCCTCCCTCACCGTGACCAGCCGCTCGCGCGGCGTCATGATGCGGCTGGCCGGCTCGTCGAGCCGGGTCTCGAAGCGCAGGTCGCGGTTGGTCACGATGCCGACGACCTTGCCGTTCTCGACGACCGGCAGCCCGGAGATGCGGTGCTGCTGGGTGAGGTTGATGACGTCGAGCACCTTCATCTGCGGCGCGATCGTGATCGGGTCGGCGACGATGCCGGCTTCGTGCCGCTTGACGCGCGCGACCTCGGCCGCCTGCTGCGTCGGCCCGAGGTTCTTGTGGACGATGCCGATGCCGCCTTCCTGGGCGATCGCGATCGCCAGGCGGGCCTCGGTGACGGTGTCCATGGCCGCGGACACCAGCGGGATGTTCAGCGCGATCCGCCGTGTGAGGCGGGTCTTGAGGGAGGTGTCGCGGGGAAGGATTTCGGAGAAGGCTGGAACCAGCAGGACGTCGTCGAACGTCAGCGCCTTTTTCGCCAGTCGCATGGGACCCTCGGGCACAAAAGTCAATTATACAGGTGCGCCCGCGGCTGTCCGTCGGGCCGTGCGGCCCCGCCTTCCGTCGGCGCGCGCCGACCGGAGCCCGCCGCGGCGCGGAGAATCGGGGAGACCGGAATTTCCTCGACGCGCCGCCATGCCCAAGCCCCGCCCGCTGCTCTGCCTGTTCGCCGTCGCCGGCCTGCTGCTCGCGGGGCCCGCCCTCGCAGGCACCTGGCAGTGGCGCGACGCATCCGGGCGGATGGTCTATTCCGACCTGCCGCCGCCCCCGAGCGTGCCCGCCTCGCAGATCCTGCGCGCGCCCACCCCCGCGACGCCCGCCGAACAGTCCACCGCCGCGCTGGCGCCGGCGGTGGGCCAGCCCGCGGCCGCTGCGCGCGCTCCGGCGGCCGCAGCCGCGACGCGCAGCTGGGCCGAGAAGGAGCAGGACTTCCGCAAGCGCGCGGCCGAGCGCGAGGAAGCCGAGCGCAAGCAGCGCGAGGAGCGCGAGCAGACCGCTCGCGCGGCGCGCGCCTGCCAGGATGCCCGAAGCGCGCTGCGAACGCTCGAGAGCGGCATGCGCGTCTCGACGATCGACGCCCAGGGCGAGCGCCAGGTGATCGACGAGGCCGAGCGCGCGCGGCGCATCGACGCCGCCCGCCAGGAAATCGCGCGCAGCTGCGCCAAGCCGGGCTGAACCGGCCCGACGCGGCTTCCTAGTCGCCGCGCCACTTGCTGCGCGGCTCGAGCGCGCGGCGCTTCTCCACGCGCCTGCGACGCGCCACCTTCGGGTCGACGCTCAACCCGGCCACGAGCTCGATCCGGTCGCCGGCGGCCAGCAGCTCGCCGGGCTCGCATCGCTCCCCGAAGATCGCTGCCTGCAGTTCGCCGCGGGCGAGCCGCTCGAGCAGGCCGGCGCCGCGCTCGTCGGCACGCAACGCGGCGAAGGCATCGGCGACGCGAGAGCCCGCCGGCAGGCCGAAGGCGCAGCGGCCGATGGAGCCGTCGGCCTCGACCCAGACCACCTCGACCGGGATCGACGGCGACGGCCGGCCGTCGGCCTGGGCGTCAGCGTCCATAGAGTTCGTCGGCCCGGCGCACGAACGCGTCGACGAACGAACGCGCGATCTGGTCGAACACCGGCGCGAGCGCGCGCCCGAGCAAGCCGCGGGCAAACGCGTACTCCAGCGCGAATTCGACCTTGCACGCGTCCTCGCGCAGCATCAGGAAGCGCCATTCGCCTTCGAGCCGGGCGAACGGCCCTTCGCGCAGCCGCATCGAGATCGCCTCGTGCGGCCGGTTGACGTTCAGCGTCGTGAAGCGCTGCCGGATCCCGCGGTAGTCGATCACCACCGTCGCAAGCACGCCGGCGCCGTCGTCGCGGGCGACCTCGGTGCCCCCGCACCACGGCAGGAAGCTCGGATAGTCCTCGACGCGATCGACCAGCTCGAACATCTGGCGGGCGCTGTAGGGAAGCAGGACGGACTTGCGAACGGCGTGCACGGGGGCGGCGGGTCGGCTTGCGGGTTGCTGGACGGCATTCCGGGGCACAATGCGGCCTTGCCCGCGCCCCGGGGCGGATTTTAGACATGAGCATCGTCCAGAACAAAAAAGCGACCCACGACTTCTTCATCGAAGAGCGCATCGAGGCGGGGATCGCGCTCGAAGGATGGGAAGTCAAGGCGATCCGCGCTGGCCGCGCGCAGCTCAAGGAGGGCTACGTGATCGTGCGCGGCGCCGAGCTGTACCTGATCGGTGCGCACATCACGCCGCTGCCCGAGGCCTCGACCCACGTCAAGCCCGACCCGACCCGCACCCGCAAGCTGCTGCTGCACGCGGCGCAGATCGCCAAGCTGATCGGCAAGGTCGAGCGCGCAGGCTACACGCTGGTGCCGCTCGACCTGCACTACACGCGCGGGCGGGTCAAGCTGGAGATCGGGCTGGCCAAGGGCAAGAAACAGCACGACAAGCGCGAGACCGAGCGCGAGCGCGAGTGGCAGCGCGAGCGCCAGCGCCTGCTCAAACAAGGCAACAAGGCCTGAGCGCGGCTCGTTCCGGGGCGGGCCCCGCTCAGGGGCGAGACACGCTCAGCGCGCGAGCCAGCGCGCGTGGGCCGCAATCCGCTGCAACTGGCGCGGCCGCCTGTCGGCGGGCGGCACCGACCCCAGCAGGCGCAGGAACAGCATTGCCGTGGCGAAGGCGTCGCCCGCGGCATTGTGGCGCTGGTCGACCGGGATGTCGAAGTGCGCCAGCCAGTCGTCGAGGGCCCGTGCGCCCGTGCCCGGGTGCAGCGCCGGCGCGAGGTCGGCGAGGTCGATCCACGCGTTGCCGATCGGGACGCCGACGAAGGCCTTCGCCGCGCGTATCAGGAACGCCCGGTCGAACGACGCGTGGAAGGCCAGCAGCGGCGAGCGCCCGACGTAGTCGAGGAACACCTCGCAGGCCTGCTTCGGGTCGAGCCCCGACAGTTGCGCCTCGGCGCCGATGCCATGCACCAGGATGTTCTGGCGCGTGCTGGCGCTCGGTTGCCGGATCGTGAGCTCGAGACTGTCGGCGACGACGATGCGCCGATCGTGAACGGCCACCGCGCCGATCGACATCAGCCGGTCGCTCGCCTGGTCCAGGCCGCTGGTTTCGACGTCGAGCACCACCCAGCGCTGTGCCGTCTGCACCGCAGCCTCGTCGGGCGCGGCGCGCCCGAGCAAGCGGTCGAGCCAGCGCATCGGGGTCAGCCGGGGTAGTCGAGCGCCAGCCGCTGCTGCAGCCGGCGCGCCTCGCGGAACGCTTCCTTGAGGATGCGCCGGTCCAGCCCGGACAGCGTGCGCGTGTCGAGCGAGTTCGGGTTGCCCTCGGACCCCGGCTCGCCCATGTGCTGGGCACGCAGCCGCAGGCTCTGGAAGAACTGGAACGAGTCGACCCAGCCCCGGACCTCGGCGGCGGGCACCACGCCCATCGTGGCCAGCGTCTCGAAGCGCTCGACGGTGCCCGTCGCGCGGATGCCGTTGGCCAGCGCGAGCAGCCGCGCCGCGTCGACGAACGGCACCGTGCCGTTCAGCTTCAGGTCGACCACCGCCGCCTCGCGGCTGAACAGCGTCTCGAGGACGCCGGCGGTCCAGGACTGCGGCGGGCCGTTGCGCAGCGCGTTGTCGCTCATCTGCTTGAGAAAGCGCGGCACCGCGGCCGCGCGCGGCGTCACGTGGTCGCGCAGCGCCTGCGCCAGCGACGAATCGCCGGCGAGCGCCCGGAAGTCGAAGAAGATGTTGGCATTGAGCAGGCTCTGCGGGTCGCCGCGCTCGATCCAGCCGTCGAACAGTGCCTTCCACTGCGACAGGCCCAGGCACCACTTCGGGTTGCCGGCCATGATGCCGCCCTTGCACAGCGGGTAGCCGCAGGCGTCGAGCGCCTGGTTCACCGCCTGCGCGAACGCGAGCAGCGCGTCGATCGACGACGCGAACTCGTCGGCGACGATCAGGCCGTTGTCCTGATCCGACGCGATCGTCTGCTCTTCGCGCCCCTCGCTGCCCAGCGCGAGCCAGCAGAGGCGGTCGAGCGGCACGCCGTGCTCGGCGGCCTTCAGCTCGATCAGCCGCACCGAGAGCTGGTCGTTCAGGCGGCTGATCAGCCGCGTGATGAAGCCGGCCGACACCCCCTGCGCCACCAGGCTGCGCGACCAGTGCCGGATGTCGGCAGCCGGCAGCTTCAGGTCGTCGACGCTCGCCGCCCGGCTGATCGCGTCGCCGATCTGGTTCATGCTGCGCCGCTGCAGCACGAACAGGTCGCGCTCGGCCACCACGCCGGCGAGCCTTCCGTCGCGCATCACGGGGATGTGCCGGATCGTCCGATCGGCCATCACGAGCATGGCCTCGCCGACCGTGTCGCTGGCCTTCAGCGTGACCACCGGCGCACTCATCACGTTGCTCACCGGCTCGTCGAGCGACCGACCCGGCAGCACGACCCGGCCGAGCACGTCCTTGCGGGTGAAGATCCCGACGACCTGGTCGCTATCGGCGACGGGCGAGCGCACGACGATCACCGCCCCGACCCGCTCGTGCTCCATGCGCTCGAAGACGGCCCGCAGGCTCTCTTCGGGTGCGCAGGTGACCGGCGCCCGGCCGAGCATCGACTCGAGCGGTGCATTGATCGAGCGCCAGTGGGTCGTCCCGGCGGCGTAGCTCGCCTGCAGCGCCCGGTGCGACAGGTCGAGCAGGCTCGCCATCCGGCGCTTGCAGAAGTCGAGGAACACCGGGCTGCGCTGCAGCAGTTCGTCGAATCGGGCCTTGGGCAGCAGCCAGCAGAACACGTCGCCCGCGGCGCGGTAGGTGGACATGACCGGCCGCTGCGCCATCAGCGCACTGATCGGCAGCATCTCGCCGGGCACCCGCTGGACCGTCGGCTCGAGCTCGGCCTCGGGCCGATCCGGGCGCCGTCGAAGTCCCTCGACGAGGCCCTGCTTGATGATGAAGCACGCGGCCGGCGCGCCGTCGCCGGGGCCGATCAGCACCTCGCCGCGCGCGTAGTAGGCGACCTCGACGTTGCGCGCGACGAACTCGACGTCGGCGTCGGCCATCATCGAGAACGGCGGGTGCTCCTTCAGGAATTGCGAGACGCCGGCCAGCAGCGTGTTCGATGCCATGGTGCGAGCGATCGTCGACGAGCCGCGAAGCGTCGTGCCGCGTCGGGCTGCGTCAACCCGTGGCGCGCCCGGCGCCGCCCGGCAGGTCTGCCTGCCGGCGTACGACGCTGGTCGCCGTCGCCACCAGCGTCGACAGGTCGGCGAGGTTGGCCGGCACGATCATCGTGTTGTTCTCCCTGGCCATCGTGCGCAGCGCATCGACGAACTTCTCGGCCACCTGCAGGTTCACGGCCTCCATGCCGCCGGGCTGGCGGATCGCGCCCCCGATCCGCTCGATCGCGCGCGCGGTGGCGTCGGCCACCGCCTGGATCGCGGCCGCCTCGCCCATTGCCCGGTTGACCTCGGCCTGCCGCTCGCCCTCCGAGCGCTGGATGAAGGATTCGCGCTCGCCGGTGGCGAGGTTGATCTGCTCCTGCTTGCGCCCCTCCGACTCGGCGATGCGCGCGCGCTTCTCGCGCTCGGCGGTGATCTGTGCCTGCATCGAGCGCAGGATTTCGTTGGGCGGAGTGAGGTCCTTGATCTCGTAGCGCAGCACCTTGACGCCCCAGTTCAGCGCTGCCTCGTCGAGCGAGGCCACGACGCTCGAATTGATGAAGTCGCGCTCCTCGAAGGTCTTGTCGAGCTCGAGGCGGCCGATCACCGAGCGCAGCGTCGTCTGTGCGAGCTGCGTGATCGCCGAGATGTAGTTGCTCGACCCGTACGATGCGCGCATCGGGTCGGTGACCTGGAAATAGAGCACGCCGTCGACGGTGAGCTGCGTGTTGTCCTTCGTGATGCAGACCTGGCTCGGCACGTCGAGCGGGATCTCCTTCAGCGAGTGCTTGTACGCCACCCGGTCGACGAACGGGATGACGAAATTCAGGCCCGGCCCGAGCGTGCGGTCGTACTTGCCGAGCCGTTCGACGATCCATGCATGCTGGTGCGGCACGATGCGCAGCGCGCGCGTGACGAACACGATCGCAAGGACCAGCACGATCGCGGCGACCGCGAAGTTTCCTCCGGCCATGGGCATCTCCTGGGGGGTTCGGGATTCAGGCGGCGCGCTGCACGACCAGGCGGTTGCCGACCACCCGCCTGATGACGAATCGGCCGGGGACCGCCGACGCGGCCGGCTCCTGCGGATCGAGTTCGACCGTCCACGACGCGCCCCGGTAGCGCACCTGGGCGCGCCGGTCGGCGCCCCATTCCTCGACGTCGAGCGGCTCGCCGACGTCGAGCAGCATGCTGGAATCGGCGACCGCGTCGCCCGAGGCCGCCCGCGCCGGGCCGCGGCGCCATAGCCACGCCCACCCCGCGATGGTGACGGCGGCCGTCGCGAGCACCTGGGCGGTGAGCCCCGCACCCGCCCAGGCCGCGAGCCCGCCGGCCGCGCAACCGACCGCGAAGACGAGCAGGTAGAACGTGCCGGAGAGGATTTCGAGCACGCCCAACCCCACGGCGAGGATCCACCACCAGTAGTGCAACTGCATCGGTCGCCTCCTGGCGGCATCCTAGCATCCCCGGTTCGCCGTTCATCCATTGCCCGCCCACCCGATTCCGGCTAGCATCCGGCCCGTTGTGCACGGCCGGGTCGAGACCGGTCCCTGGCCGCCATTCGTCGTACATCCTGCAGGAGACGCCCTGATGAAGCACAGGCTGGTGGGACTCGCAATCGCCTCTGTTTTCGCGGCCACCATGGTGCCGGCCGCGGCGCAGACCGTCGTCAAGATCGGCCACGTCGCCCCGCTGACCGGCAGCATCGCGCACCTCGGCAAGGACAACGAGCTCGGCGCCAAGCTGGCGATCGAGGAGCTCAACGCCAAGAAGCTCACCATCGGCGGCAAGCAGGTGACCTTCGAGCTGCTCTCGGAGGACGACGCGGGTGATCCCAAGCAGGGCACGGCCGCCGCGCAGAAGCTCGTCGACGCCGGCGTGGTCGGCGTGGTCGGGCACCTGAACTCGGGCACCTCGATTCCCGCTTCGCGCATCTACAGCGACGCGGGGATTCCGCAGATCTCGCCGTCGTCGACCGCCCCGAAATACACGCAGCAGGGCTTCAAGACGACGTTCCGCGTGGTGGCCAACGACGGCCAGCTCGGCGGCACGCTGGGGCGTTACGCGGTCAAGGACATCAAGGCGAAGTCGATCGCGATCATCGACGACCGCACCGCGTACGGCCAGGGCGTCGCCGACGAGTTCATGAAGTCGGCGAAGGCCGCTGGCGGCAAGGTCGTCGGACGCGAGTACACCAACGACAAGGCGACCGACTTCAACGCGATCCTGACGAAGCTCAAGGGCGCGAAGCCCGACCTGATCTTCTACGGCGGCATGGATGCGGTCGGCGGCCCGATGATGCGCCAGATGAAGCAGCTCGGGATCGATGCGCGCTTCATGGGCGGCGACGGCATCTGCACCACCGAGATGGCCAAGCTCGCGGGCGACGCGCTCGGCGACGGCAAGGTGGTGTGCGCCGAGGCGGGCGGCGTGACCGCCGACAAGGCCGCGGCGATGGAGGCCTTCAGGAAGAAGTTCAAGGAGAAGACCGGCCTGGAGGTGCAGCTGTACGCGCCCTACGTCTACGACGCGGTCAACGTGATGGTCGCGGCGATGCAGAAGGCGAACTCGACCGACCCGAAGAAGTACCTGCCCGAGCTGGCGAAGATCCAGTACGACGGCGTGACCGGACGGATCTCGTTCGACAAGCACGGCGACGTCAAGGACGGTACGCTGACGCTCTACACGTTCAAGAACGGCGCCAAGACGCAGATGATGGTCACCAAGTGACCGCGTGACCGACGGCGCCGCGCGGCGCCATCGGGCCAGGCCCTCCGCGGCGCGCCGCGGAGGCTCGAAGAGGGCTCCTGCGGGAGCCCTGTTCCGTTTCAGGCTCGCGCGGGGGCTCTCTTGCGCTCGCGCGCTCGCCCGCTCAGCGCCCGGCGCCCGCGAGCTGCTGCCAGGTCGAGATGACGGTGTCCGGATTCAGCGAGATCGAGCTGATTCCGTGCTGCATCAGCCACTGCGCCAGGTCCGGGTGATCCGACGGCCCCTGCCCGCAGATGCCGACGTATTTCCCGGCGGCGCGGCAGGCGGTGATCGCGCGCTCGAGCAGCAGCTTCACGGCCGGGTCGCGCTCGTCGAAGCTCTCGGCGACCAGGCCCGAGTCGCGGTCGAGCCCCAGCGTGAGCTGGGTGAGGTCGTTCGAGCCGATCGAGAAGCCGTCGAAGTACTGCAGGAACTCCTCGGCGAGCAGCGCGTTCGACGGCAGCTCGCACATCATGATGAGCCGCAGCCCGGCTTCGCCGCGGCGCAGGCCGTGGCGCGCGAGGAGATCGACCACCGAGGCCGCTTCCTTCGTCGTGCGCACGAACGGCACCATCAGCTCGACGTTGGTGAGCCCCATTTGCTCGCGCACCCTGCGCATCGCCTGGCACTCGAGCTCGAAGCAGTCGCGGAAACCGTCGGCGATGTAGCGCGAGGCGCCGCGGAAGCCGAGCATCGGGTTCTCCTCGTCGGGCTCGTAGCGCGAGCCGCCGATCAGCTTGCGGTACTCGTTCGACTTGAAGTCGGACAGGCGCACGATGACGGGCTTCGGCCAGAAGGCCGCGGCGATCGTCGCCACGCCTTCGGCGAGGCGCTCGACGTAGAACGCCCGCGGCGTCGCGTGCCCGCGCGCCACGCTCTCGACGGCCTTCTTCAGGTCGGTGTCGACGTTCGGGTAGTCGAGGATCGCCTTCGGGTGGATGCCGATGTTGTTGTTGATGATGAACTCGAGCCGCGCCAGCCCGACGCCGTCGTTGGGCAGCTGCGCGAACTCGAAGGCCAGCGTCGGGTTGCCGACGTTGACCATCACCTTGACCGGCACCTCGGGCATCGCGCCGGCGTCGAACTCGGTGATCTCGGTCTCGAGCAGGCCGTCGTAGATGTAGCCGGTGTCGCCCTCGGCGCACGACACGGTGACGAGCGACTCGTCGCGCAGCCGGCGCGTGGCGTCGCCACAGCCGACCACCGCCGGAATGCCCAGCTCGCGCGCGATGATCGCCGCGTGGCAGGTGCGGCCGCCCCGATCGGTGACGATCGCCGCCGCGCGCTTCATCACGGGCTCCCAGTTCGGGTCGGTCATGTCGGTGACGAGGACGTCGCCCGGCTGCACGCGGTCCATGTCGGCGGCATCGGCCACCACCCGCACCCTGCCCGCCCCGACCTTCTGGCCGATCGCGCGGCCCGACGCGAGCACGTCCGAGCTGCCCTTGAGCCGGTAGCGCTGCTGGCGTGTCTCGCTGGCGAGCGACTTCACGGTCTCGGGGCGCGCCTGCAGGATGTAGAGCTTGCCGTCGCGGCCGTCCTTGCCCCACTCGATGTCCATCGGCCGGCCGTAGTGCTTCTCGATGATCACCGCGTAGCGCGCGAGCTCGATCACGTCGTCGTCCGACAGCGAGTACCGGTTGCGCATGTCCGGCGGCGTGTCGACCGTGCGCACGGTGCGCCCCGCGCCCGCGTCGCCGCCGCCGTTCTCGGCAAAGCCCATGCGGATCAGCTTCGAGCCCATCTCGCGGCGGATGATCGGGAACTTGCCCGCGGCGAGCATCGGCTTGTGTACGAAGAACTCGTCCGGGTTCACCGCACCCTGCACCACCGTCTCGCCCAGCCCGTACGAGCTGGTGATGAACACCGCGTCGGGAAAGCCCGACTCGGTGTCGATGGTGAACATGACGCCGGAGCTGGCCAGGTCGCTGCGCACCATCCGCTGGATGCCGGCCGACAGCGCGACGCCGCCGTGCGCGAAGCCCTTGTGCACGCGGTACGAGATCGCGCGGTCGTTGTACAGCGACGCGAACACGTGGCGGATGCGCTCGAGCACGGCCTCGATGCCGTTCACGTTCAGGTAGGTTTCCTGCTGTCCGGCGAACGACGCGTCGGGCAGGTCTTCGGCGGTGGCCGACGATCGCACCGCGACCGAGATCGGCCCGCCCGCCTCGTCGACCATCCGCTGGTAGTGGCGGCGGATCTCCTGCTCGAGCTCGGCGGGCAGCGGCGCGGCGACGATCCAGCTGCGGATCTCGGCGCCGCACTCGGCCAGTGCCTTGACGTCTTCGGTGTTCAGCTCGTGCAGGCGGGCGTCGATGCGCTCGGTGAGGTGGTTGTGGCGCAGGAACTCACGGAACGCGTGGGCCGTGGTCGCGAAGCCGCCCGGGACGCGCACCCCGGACGCCTCGAGCTGGCTGATCATTTCGCCCAGCGACGCGTTCTTGCCGCCGACCGAGTCGACATCGGTCATGCGCAGGTCGTCGAAGGGAACGACGTATCGTCCTTCGTGTTGGCTCATGGGAAGATCCTGACATGGTTGAAGATTCGTCAGCGGCAAAGCGCTCCAGGCGGCCGGCCCGGTGCCGGCGCGGGCCGTCTGCAGCGTTCTGCGGGAACCGGCGGACGGGAAACCGACCGCCGGCCGCGGAGATCGGGTAATTTTACTGCTCGCGAGCCCCGTGCGCCGCGGGCGCGCTGCGCTGCGGGCGCCCGCAGCGCGCCCCCCTTCCCGGGAAGCCAGACATGCCGGACTCAGGCAGCCAGAACTACGACCGGACGGTCTTCTACGTCTCCGACGGCACCGGGGTGACCGCCGAGACCTTCGGGCACTCGCTGCTCACCCAGTTCGAGCACGTGCGCCTGCGCGAAGTGCGCCTGCCGTTCATCGACTCGGTGGACAAGGCGCGCCAGGCGGTCGAGCGGATCGACCGGCAGGCGCTGCTCGACCGGCACCGCCCGATCGTATTCAGCACCCTGGTCGAGGCGTCGATCAACGACGTCGTGCGCCTGGCCAACTGCCGCTTCCTCGACCTGTTCGCGACCTTCGTGGAGCCGCTCGAGAGCGAATTCGGCGTGCGCTCGACGCACACGATCGGCCGCTCGCACACGGCCACCGACACCGAGGCCTACCAGCGACGGATCGCGGCGATCAACTATTCGCTGGCGCACGACGACGGGCAGTTGCACGCCGACCTCGAGCACGCCGAGGTGATCCTGATCGGCGTTTCTCGCAGCGGCAAGACGCCGACCAGCCTGTACCTGGCGATGCAGCACGGGATACGCGCGGCGAACTACCCGCTGATCCCCGACGACTTCGAGCGACGCCGCCTGCCGGCGGTGCTGTACCGCTACAAGCCGAAGCTGTTCGGTTTGTCGATCGCCCCCGAACGGCTGGCCGAGATCCGCCACGAGCGGCGCCCGGGCAGCCGCTACGCGTCGATCGAGAACTGCCGCTACGAGGTCGGCGAGGCCGAGGCGATGATGCGCCGCGAAGGAATCCGCTGGCTCTCGTCGACCACCAAGTCGATCGAGGAGATCGCGGCAACGATCCTGCAGGAGCTGCAGATCGAGTGACCCGCGCCGCCG
The DNA here is from genome assembly GCA_019635275.1 of Burkholderiaceae bacterium. GTDB lineage: Bacteria > Pseudomonadota > Gammaproteobacteria > Burkholderiales > Burkholderiaceae_E > Zeimonas. The sequence continues at coordinate 12,587 of JAHBZV010000033.1, forward strand.
ACGAGCGCCCTACCCGGGCGGCGCGCCCCGCCGCGGCGGCGCATCCGCAGCCGCCAGGCGCTGGCGCAGTTGCTCGTACAGGCACACGGCGGCGGCCACGCCGACGTTGAGCGATTCGATCGCCGGCCGCTGCGGAATGCCCACCGGAACGATCGCCGGCCATGTCCGCAGGCCGGCATCGAGCCCCTGCCCCTCGTTGCCGAACAGCCAGACCGAGGCGCCGCGCAGGTCGGCCAGGAAGAGCGACGTGGGTGCGCCGGCTTCCGTCGCGTGCACCGCGACCGCGACGTGCTCGCGCAGCCAGGCCGCTTCGACGCCTTCGTGGATGTCCAGGTGGAAATGCGCGCCCATGCCGGCGCGCAGCACCTTCGGCGACCAGCAGAACGCCGTCCCCGGCGACGTGAGCACGCGTCGCACGCCGACCGCGGCGCAGGTGCGCAGGATGCTCCCGACGTTGCCGGGATCCTGGATGCGGTCGAGGTAGACCGCGTCGTCGTCGAGCCGCGACGGCATCGGCGGACGCGGCGTCGGCACGATCGCCAGCGGCCCGCTGCCGTGCTCGACCTGGCTGGCGCGCGCGTACAGGCGGTCGTCGAGCACGGTCGGGGGCGCCGGAAAGCGCCCGACCAGCGCGCGCACCTCGTCCGACGCGAGCCCGCGCCGGGCCACGAACACCTGCGCGTCGCCCGCCCGGTCGCCGAAGCGCTCGAGCCAGGCCTGGACCAGGTGCGTACCCTCGATCACCGACAAGCCCTGGCGCTTGCGCTCGCGGGCTGATCCGGCGAGGTCGAGCAGGCGCCGGAAGCGCTCGTTGGCGGCCGATGCGATGTCAATCTGGTCGGCCATCGGCGTCAGCCGGCGAGCAGCGCCCGCACCGGCGCGAAGCTGCGCCGGTGTTCCGGGCACGGCCCGTGCTCGCGCAGCAGCGCGAGATGCTCGGCCGTCGGGTAGCCCTTGTGGCGATCGAACCGGTAGTGCGGGAAGCGCTCGTGCAGTGCCCGCATCGCTTCGTCGCGCGCGCACTTCGCGAGGATCGACGCGGCCGAAATCGCCGGGTCGATCGCGTCGCCGCCGACCAGCGTCTGGACCCGGCAGCGCAGCCGTGGCGGGCGATTGCCGTCGACCCGCGCGAGCGCCGGCTCGATCGACAGCGCGGCCACCGCACGTTGCATCGCCAGCAGCGTCGCCTGCAGGATGTTCAGGCCGTCGATCTCCCCGGCGCTCGCGCTGGCGATCGCCCAGGCGAGTGCGCGCTCGCGGATCTCGCGCGACAGGACTTCGCGACGCGCCGCCGTCAGCGCCTTGGAGTCGCGCACGCCGTCGATCGGCGCCTGCGGGTCGAGGATCACCGCCGCCGCATAGACCGGCCCTGCGAGCGGCCCGCGGCCGGCCTCGTCGACGCCGCACACCGGCCCGTCGGACGCCGGCAGCACCAGTGCGAGCTGCGCCGCGCCGGGAGGCGCGCCCCGGCGCCGCGACACGCCGCGCTCAGCCACCGGCCAGCTCCGCCTCGGCCAACGGCGCCGTCCCTTCAGCCACCGGCCACCTCCAGCACCACCGCCGCCGCGCGTGCGGCGCACCCCCTGCGCAGCGAGTCGTGCAGCGCGCCGAACTGCGCGACGATGCCTTGCCGGTGCGCGTCGTCGTCGAGCTGGCGCAGCAACGCCTCGCCCATCTCGGGCGCGCGCACCGCCGACTGCAGGAACTCGGGCACGACGAAGCGCCCGGACAGGATGTTGGGCAGCCCGACCCAAGGCAGGTAGCCCATCCGCCGCATGATCCGGTAGCTGAGCCAGCTCATCCGGTACGCGATCACCATCGGCTTGCGAAACAGCGCCGTCTCGAGGGTGGCGGTGCCGCTCGCGACGAGCACGGCATCGGAGGCGGCCAGCGCGTCGTGCGAGCGACCGGACACCAGCGTCAGCGACAGGCTTGCCGGCAGGCGCACGTCGGCGGCGATCGCCTTGAGCCGCTCGAAGAGCGCCGGCGACGCGGCTGGCAGCACGAAGTGCAGGTCGCCGCGCCGCTCGTGCAGCCACGCCGCGGTGCCCAGGAACGCGGGCGCCAGGTGCTCGACCTCGGACGCGCGGCTGCCGGGCAGCAATGCGACCACGGCGCCCGTCGCCGGCAGGCCCAGCGCGCGCCGCGCGGCCGCCGCATCAACCTGCGCGGGAATCGCATCGGCGAGCGGGTGGCCGACGTAGGTCGCCGGAATTCCCGCCTCGCGGTAGATCGCCTCCTCGAACGGAAACACCAGCAGCATGTGGTCGACGCTGCGGCGGATCTTGTCGATGCGCTCGCGTCGCCACGCCCAGATCGACGGGCTGATGAAGTGCACGATGCGTATCCCGCTCCTGCGCAGTCGCGCTTCGAGATCGAGATTGAAGTCGGGCGCGTCGACCCCGACGAACACCTGCGGGTGCCAGGCCGCGAGGCGTTGTGCGAGCGCTTCGCGCATGCGCCGCAGCCGCGGATATTCGCGCAGCACCTCCAGGTAGCCGTTCACCGACAGGGCTTCGATCGTCCACCAGGCGTCGAAGCCGTGGCGCGCCATTGCCGGCCCGCCGATGCCGGCGGCGTGCAATGGCCCGACGCGCGCCGCCACGCCTTCGAGCAGCGCGGCCGCCAGCAGGTCGCCGGAGGCCTCGCCGGCGACCATGCCGAGCGACAGCGATCCGACGGCACTGGCCTGCCCGGACATCAGCGCACGATGCCGCGCGTGACGCCGTCGAGAAAGTCGGCGAGCAGCGCCAGGTCGGCACGCGACTCGGCGCTCAGGCCCTCGTCGGCCGCCGCATCGGACGGGGCCCCGTGGGCCAGCGCCGTCGACTGCCCGATCGACGCGCGCAGCGCCTCGCGCGCCTGCTGCATCGTCGCGCCGCTCTTGTACAGCGTCTTGTAGGCGCGCCGGATCGCGTTGATCCGCCCGGCGTCGAAGCCGCGCCGGCGCAGCCCCTCCGAGTTGATGCCGTGCGCCGCGGCCGTGTTGCCCGACGCCATCACGTAGGGGGGAATGTCGTGCAGCACGACCGTGGCGACGCCGGTCATCGCGTGGGCGCCGATCTTGCAGAACTGGTGAACCTGGGTCGCTCCGCCGAGGATGACCCAGTCGCCGATCTCGACGTGGCCGGCCAGGTTCGTGCTGTTGGCGATGATCACGTGGTCGCCGACGATGCAGTCGTGGGCGATGTGCACGTAGGCCATGATCCAGGCGTCGCTGCCCACCCGCGTCACCCCGCGGTGCTGGACGGTTCCACGGTTGATCGTGACGCACTCGCGGATCGTGGTGCCGTCACCGATCTCGAGCGACGTCGGCTCGCCACGGTACTTCTTGTCCTGCGGATCGCCGCCGATCGAGGCGAACTGAAAGATACGGTTGTCGCGCCCGATCGTCGTGCGCCCCTCGACGACCACGTGCGGCCCGATCTTCGTGCCGGCGCCGATGCGTACCTGCGCGCCGATCACCGAGTACGCGCCGACCTCGACGTCGGCGTCGAGCTCGGCGTGCGGATCGACGATCGCGCTCGGATGAATGACCGGCATGGGGCTCGCCCGCTCAGGCAGCGCCCGGCGCGGTGCCACCGCCGCTGCCGTTGCCGTTGCCGTTGACCGGCTCGATCTCGCGCAGCGTGCACATCAGCTCGGCCTCGGCGGCGACCTGCCCGTCGACCGTGGCCTTGCCGGCATACTTCCAGATCGAGCGCGAGATGCGCACGATCTCGACCTCGAGTCGCAGCTGGTCGCCGGGAACGACCGGGCGCTTGAAGCGCGCGCTGTCGATGCCGACGAAGTAGTAGACCGTGCTCGCGTCCGAGACGCGCCCCATGGTCTGGAAGGACAGGATGCCCGCCGCCTGCGCCAGCGCCTCGACCTGCAGCACGCCCGGCATCACCGGCAGGTAGGGGAAGTGGCCGGTGAAGAACGGTTCGTTGATCGACACGTTCTTCACCGCGACGATGCGCTTGCCCTTCTCGAGCTCGAGCACCCGGTCGACGAGCAGCATCGGGTAGCGATGCGGCAGATGTTCGAGAATCGCGCGGATGTCGAGCACGGTCATTGTTGTTCCCTGTCGGTTCGTTCGAGCCGGCGCAGCCGCATTCTCCACTGCGGGAGCTGCCTGAGCAGCGCCGCCGACCTCTCCCAGTCCGCATTGTCCATCAGCGGGAACACGCCCGAGTAGAACCCGGGCTGCCGGATCGATCGCGTGACGAGGCTCATCGCCGAAATCGTGACGTCGTCGCAGATCTCGAGGTGGCCGAGGATGCCGGCGCCGCCGCCGATACGGCAGCGCTTGCCCAGCACCGCGCTTCCGGCGATGCCGACGCAGCCGGCGATCGCGGTGTGCTCGCCGATGCGGACGTTGTGCGCGACCTGGATCAGGTTGTCGAGCTTGCAGCCGTTGCCGATCACGGTGTCCTCGAGCGCGCCGCGGTCGATCGTGCAGTTCGCGCCGATCTCGACCGCGTCGCCGATGACGACGGAGCCGAGCTGCGGGATCTTCTCCCAGCCCTGCGGGCCGGCGGCGAAGCCGAAGCCGTCGGCGCCGATCACGGTGCCTGCGAAGACGGTGCAGCCGGTGCCGAGGACGCAATCGTGCTCGACGGTGACCCGCGGGTGCAGCCGGCTGCCTGCGCCGACCACGCTGCCGGCGCCGACCGAGACACCGGCGCCGAGCACCGCGCCGTCGCCGATCCGGGCGCCCTCGCCGATCGATACGAACGGGCCGATGCTGACGTCGCGGCCCAGCTCCGCGCCCGGCGCGACGGCCGCGCTCGGGTGCACGCCGGGCGCGATCGGGCGCGCCAGCAGCACCGCCATGTCGCGCGCGATCGCGCCGAACGCGCGGTGCGCGTCCTCGACCTCGATCAGCGCGCTGCCCGGAGGAACGTCGCCGGCCAGCGCCGGCGGCGCCAGCACCGCGCCGGCGCGCGTGCGGCGGGCTTGTGCCGCGTGGCGCGACGAAGCGAGGAAGCCCAGCTCGTCGGGACCCGCCGTTGCGAGGCTCGCGAGCGCGTGGATCCGCCGTTCGGGGTCGCCGCGGCGCAACGGTGCCCCGAGCCGGCGAGCCAGGTCTGCAATGGTCAGTCCGTCGGCGAGGCGGCGCATCGCGGACGCCCCGTCAAGGTGTCGCCGCCACCGGGAGCCGGGGGCGCGCGGACACTACTGCTTGCCGTTGCCGAGCGCGCGCAGCACCTTGTCGGTGATGTCGATGCGCGGGCTCGCGAACACCGCTTCCTGCAGGATCACGTCGTACTTCTCCTGCTCGGCGATCTGCTTGATCACGCGGTTCGCCTTGTCGATGACCTGCGAGAGCTCCTCGTTGCGCCGCTGGTTCAGGTCTTCGCGGAACTCGCGCTGCTTGCGCTGGTAGTCTTTCTCGGATTCTGCGAACTCGCGTTGCCGCCGCTGGCGCTCGGACTCCGAGGTCACCGCGGCGTCGCGGTCGAGCCGCTCGCCGAGCGACTTCAGCCGGGCGGCCATGTCCTGGAGTTCCTTGTCGCGCCGGCTGAACTCCTGCTCGAGCTTCTGCTGCGCGGCCTTCGCCGGGGCGGCGTCGCGCAGGATGCGCTCGGTGTTGACAAAGCCGATCTTGGGCGCCTCTTGCGCGCTGGCCATGGCACAGCTTGCCGCCAGGCAGCACGCTGCGAAAGTCCTCACAAACTTCATCCAGCCCTTCCTGCTCTTCGCATGGATTCGAGGCGAGGATTGTCGCACAGTTGCAACGACGGGCAAGCCGCGCGCGCCATCAGAAGCCGGTGCCGACCTGGAACTGGAAGCGCTGCGTGCGGTCGCCCACCTGCTTGCGGATCGGGAAGGCGATGCTGAGCTTCAGCGGCCCGATCGGCGAGAGCCAGGTCAGGCCGATGCCGGTGGAGTAGCGCAGGTCGCTGGCGCTGAACGATTGGCCCTCGCCCAGCACCGTGCCGGCGTCGAGGAACACGAACGAGCGGATCGTGCGGTCGTTGCCCGTGCCCGGAAGCGGGAACAGGAACTCGGCACTGCCGACGATCTTCGTGAGGCCGCCCAGCGGGATCTCGCGGGTGCCGCCGAGGACCGTGTCGACCTCGCGCGGGCCGATCGAGCTCGGGTAATAGCCGCGCACCGAGCCGATGCCGCCGACGTAGAAATTCTTGAACAGCGGATAGGCCATCCCGCCGAAGCCGCGTCCGACGCCGAGGTCGCCGTTGAGCGCGAGCGTGAGGTCGCGCGTCATCGGGTAGTACCACTGGTGGTTGTAGGTGGCCCGCCAGTACCTCAGCTCGGCCACTGGCAGCGTCACCTCGAGGCCCGCGGTCTGCAGGCGCCCGCGGGTCGGAACGATCGCACTGTCGCGGCTGTCGCGGCTCCAGCCGAGCGTGCCGAGCAGCGCGGTCGTCGACGTGCCGAAATCGTTGACGAAGTCGACGTAGCGCTGCGGCGGCGCGGCGCCGAGCTTGACGTCGTTGCGCTCGTACGTCATGCCGAAGCTGACCCGGTCGTACTCGGTGTAAGGCACGCCGAAGCGCATGCCCACGCCGGTGGAGCGGGTCCGGTAGTCGCCGAGGTTCAGTTCCGACGCGTTGAACGAGCGCGTGTAGAGGTCGAAGCTGCGGCTGACGCCGTCGGGCGTGAAATACGGATCGGTCTGCGAAAGCACGACCGACCGCGCCAGCCGGCTGGTGTTGAGCTGCAGCGCGACCGACTTGCCGGTGCCCAGGAAGTTGGGCTGGACGATCGAGCCCGACAGGATCAGCTTCTCGGTACTGGAGACGCCGATGCCCAGCGAGATGTTGCCGGTCGGCCGCTCGGTGACGGTGACGTTCAGGTCGACCTGGTCGGGCGCGTCGGGCACCGGCCGGTTGTCGATCTTCACGTTGGTGAAGTAGCCCAGGCGCTCGAGCCGCTCGCGCGACAGGCGGATCTTGTCGGCGTCGTACCAGGCGTCCTCGTACTGGCGGAACTCGCGCCGGATGACCTCGTCGCGCGTGCGCACGTTGCCGGCGATGTCGATGCGCCGGACGTACACGCGACGGCCCGGGTCGATGAGGATGTCGAACGCGACCTCGCGCTTCTCTCGGTCGATCTGCGGCACCGCGTTCACGTTCGCGAAGGCGTAGCCGAGCGTCCCGAGCTTGTCGGAGATGCGCTTGTTCGTCTCGGTGAGCTTGCTGCCCGAGAACACGTCGCCCGGCTTGAGCTGGACGAGCGGCTCGAGCTCGGCCTGGCGCCCCAGCAGCTCGCCGCCGAAGCGCACTTCCGAGACGCGGTACTGCTCGCCCTCGCTGATGTCGATCGTGATCTCGACGCCTTCCTTGTCGGGCGAGATCGAGACCTGCGTCGACTCGACGTTGAACTCGAGGTAACCCCGGTCGAGGTAGAACGAGCGCAATGCCTCGAGGTCGCCGGCGAGCTTCTCGCGCGCGTACTGGTCGGCCTTCGAATACCAAGTGAACCAGGTGGGGGTGGACAGGCGCATCTCGTCGAGCAGGCGCTTGGCCGTGAACGCCTTGTTGCCGACGAAGCGGATCGCGGTGATCTTCGCGGTGTCGCCCTCCTCGATCGCGATCGCAATGCCGACCCGGTTGCGCTCGAGCGGCGTGATCGTCGAGGTGACGCGTGCCGCGTAGCGGCCGCGCGCGAGGTACTGGCGCTTGATCTCCTGCTCGGCCCGCTCGAGGATTGCGCGGTCGAAGATGCGCGATTCCGCCAGCCCCTGCTCGCGCAGCACCTTCTTCAGCGTGTCCTTGTCGAACTCCTTGGCGCCGGTGATGTCCACCGACGCAATGGCCGGCCGCTCCTCGACGTAGACGACCAGCACGTCGCCCTCGACTTCGAGGCGCACGTCGCGGAAGAACCCGGTGGCGAACAGCGCCTTGACCGCCTCGCTCGCCTTCTCGTCCGTGATGCGGTCGCCCACGCGTACCGGCAGGTAGCTGAACACCGTGCCCGGCTCGGTGCGCTGGACGCCCTCGACGCGGATGTCGCGGATCACGAAGGGTTCGAAGGCGAAAGCCGGCCCGCAGGGCGTCGCGGAAATCACGGCCGCTGCGAGTACGGCCAGCGCAAGGCGCGCCGATCCCGGCTTGCGCCCCGGTCGGCGTCGGTCGAATGCCATGCGTCAGGAACCGATCAGGCGGGTGATGTCGTTGAACAGGGCGAGCGCCATCATCATCATGATGATCGCCAAGCCGGCTTTTTGTGTGATCACCACGAAGCGCTCGGACAGTGGCCTGCCGCGCGCCGCTTCGAGCGCGTAATATACCAAATGCCCTCCGTCGAGCACGGGTATCGGCAGCAGGTTCAGCACCCCGAGGCTGATGCTGATCAGCGCCAGGAAGCTCACGTAGGCAAGCCAGCCCACGCGCACCGATTGCCCTGCGAGATCGGCAATCGTGACCGGCCCGCTCAGGTTGCGCAGCGACAGCTCGCCCATCAGCATCTTGCCCAGCATGCGCAGCGAAAACAGCGACATGTCCCAGGTCTGCCGCACGCCCTGCGCCAGTGACTCCAGCGGGCCGTAGCGCACCGTCTCCATCAGGATCCGGTCCTGGAGCCCGGCGCCGATGCGCCCGATCGCCGCCGCGCCGGCCGCGTCGGGCGGGCTGATCGACTCGGGCGTCACGCTGACCGCGATCTCGTCGCGCCCGCGCATCACCGTGAACGCGAGCGGCTTGCCCGGGCTGGCCTGCACCCGCTCGATCACATCCGACGCCCTGCGCACCGGGCTTCCTCCGACGGTCAACAGCTCGTCGCCGGTGCGAAGGCCGTCACGCTCGGCCGCTGCGCCGCCGACGAGGTTGCCGATCATCACCTTGCCGGGCGCCAGCCGCAGGCCGAGCGAACGCAGGAAGTCGCGCTCGGCCTCGTCGGGCGGCAGGCCGCGGGTGTCGATCCGCGCGAGGCTCGACGCACCCTGCCGCTGCACGAGGAGCGCGCTCTCGCGCCGCTCGATCACCGGTTCGAGGAGCTTCAGCCGCACGTCGTTCCACGAGCGCACCGCGGCGCCGTCGACGGCCAGCACGCGGTCGCCGCCCTGCAGTTGCGCGGCGGCCGCCGGCGTGCCCGCGGCCGGCTGGTCGATGACCGGCGCAGGCTCCTGGGTGCCGACCCAGCCCATCGCCGCGTACAGGGCGATCGCCAGCAGGAAGTTGGCCAGCGGGCCGGCGACGACGATCGCGGAGCGCTGGGCGAGGGTCTTGCGCGTGAACGCGCGGGGCAATTCCTCGGGCGGTATGTGACCCGGCCCGGCGTCGCGCTCGTCGAGCATGCGCACGTAGCCGCCGAGCGGCACGGCGGCGATGGTCCACTCGGTGCGGTCGGGGCCCACCCGCCAGGTGACGAGCGGCTTGCCGAAGCCGATCGAGAAGCGCAGCACCTTGACGTCGCACCAGCGCGCGACCAGGTAGTGACCGAGCTCGTGGACGAAGATCAGCAGCGTCAGCGCCGCGAGAAACGCCACCAGCGTCTGCAGCGTGCTCATGCCGCGCACCTCGACAGCTGACGGCGGGCGACCGAGCGGGCCTCGCGGTCGATCTCGAGCACCTCGTCGACGTCGACCCCCGCGGCGCGCGAGCCCACCGCCTGCAGGGCCGCCTCGGCGACGCAGGCGATGTCCGTGAAGCGCAACCTGCGATCGAGGAACGCGGCAACTGCGACCTCGTTGGCGGCATTGAGCGCACATGGCGCTGCGCCGCCCGCACGCAGCGCCTCGTGGGCCAGTCGAAGACAGGGAAAGCGCTGCATGTCGGGCTCTTCGAATTCGAGTCGGCCGATCGTCGCGAGGCTGAGCGGCGCGACACCGCTGTCGATGCGCTCCGGGTGCGCCAGCGCGTGCGCGATCGGCGTGCGCATGTCGGGGTTTCCGAGCTGGGCGAGTGTCGAGCCGTCTTCGTATTCGACCATCGAGTGGACGATGCTCTGCGGGTGCACGATCACGCCGAGCCTGGACTCGGGCAGGCCGAACAGGTACGAGGCCTCGATGAGCTCGAGCCCCTTGTTCATCATCGTCGCCGAGTCGACCGAGATCTTGCGGCCCATCGACCAGTTCGGGTGCGCGCACGCCTGCTCGGGCGTCGCCCGCGCCATTTCGGCGGCGCTCGCGCGCCGGAACGGCCCGCCCGAGGCGGTGAGCAGGATGCGACGCACGCCCGGCGCCGCGCTGCCCGTGCCCTGGCCCGGCGGCAGGCACTGGAAGATCGCGTTGTGCTCGCTGTCGATCGGCAGCACGGTGGCGCCGCCGTCGCGGCAGGCGCGCAGGAACACCTCGCCGGCCATCACCAGCGATTCCTTGTTGGCCAGCAGGATCCGCTTGCCGGCGCGCGCCGCCGCGATCGCCGGAGCGAGGCCGGCCGCGCCGACGATCGCCGCCATCACCGTGTCGACCTGCGGGTGCGCCGCGACCTCGGCGAGTGCAGCCTCGCCGCACAGCACCTCGGTGTGGCAGCCGGCCGCGGCCAGTCGCGCGCGTACGGTGCCGGCAGCTGCCGCGTCGCCGAGCACCGCGTAGCGCGGCGCGTGGCGCAGGCACAGCTGCGCGAGCGCGTCGGCCTGCCGATGCGCCGACAGTGCGAACACGCGATAGCGCCCAGGGTGGCGGGCGACGACGTCGAGCGTGCTCAGGCCGATCGAGCCGGTGGCGCCGAGGATCGTGATCGTGCGGACGTCGGACTGCATCGGCGGATTATCCCAGCAGGCGATGCAGCAGCATGGCCGCCGGCATCGTCGGAATCAGCGCATCGATGCGATCGAGCACGCCGCCGTGGCCGGGCAGCAGCGTTCCGCTGTCCTTGACCCCCGCCTGGCGCTTGAGCAGCGATTCGTGCAGGTCGCCGACGATCGACAGCGCCGCCAGCGCCACCAGCGCGAGCACCGCACCCCATGGCGACCACCCGGCCACCAGCCGCGCCGGCAGCGCCTGGGAGAGCGCCGGCGCGGCCGCCGCCGCGAGCCCGAGCACCGCGACGGCGAAGAATCCGCCGATCGCACCTTCCCAGCTCTTTCCGGGGCTGATCGCCGGCGCGAGCTTGCGCCGGCCCAGCGCGCGGCCGACGAAATAGGCCGCGATGTCGGCTACCCAGATGATCGCCATCGCCACCAGCAGCGCGGCAGGCCCGATGTCGCGCAGGGCGACCAGCGCAATCCAGCACGCCAGCAGCAACGACGCCGCCAGCGGCCAGCCGCCGCCACGCGCGTCGTGGCGGCGCAGCCGCATCGGGCCGAGCCCGACCCACAGCAACGTCGACGCGGCGCACACCGCCAGCACGAACCACGACGGCCAGCCGGCGCGCTCGTGCCACCCCAGCAGCGCGGCGCCGATCGCGGCCAGCGTCGCGGCCGCGACGAGCGCCGAGCGGCGGTGCCCGAGCAGCAGGCTCCACTCGTGGGCGGCGACCGCGAGGAACGCCAGCGTCACCGCGCCCCAGACCCAGGGTGGAAAGACGAAGATCGACGGCAGCAGGATCGCCAGCAGGACCAGGGCCGTGACAACGCGCTTGCCGAGCATCGGCGGCCGTTCAGCCTGGCGTGGCTGCAGTGACCTGCGCGCTGGTTCGCCCGAAGCGCCGCTCGCGCGATGCGAAGGACTCGATCGCGCGGTCGAGTGCGGCCGCGTCGAAATCGGGCCAGTAGGCGTCGGTGAAGTAGAGCTCGGTGTAGGCGAGCTGCCACAGCAGGAAATTGCTGATCCGCTGCTCGCCGCCGGTGCGGATGAACAGGTCGGGCTCGGGCGCATAGGCCATCGCGAGGTGGCGCGAAATGGCCTGTTCGCCGAGCAGTTCCGGATGCCGCGCGAGCTCGGGCTGCTCGCGCAGGGCCGCCTGGACCGCCTGCAGGATGTCCCAGCGGCCGCCGTAGTTGGCCGCGATCGTCAGCGTCATGCCCCGGTTGCCGGCGGTGTGCTCCTCGGCCTGCGCGATCAGCTCGCGCAGACGCGGCTCGAACGCGGAGAGCTCGCCCACCACGCGCAGCCGGATGCCGTTTCGGTGCAGCTTGGATACCTCGCGCTCGAGCGCCGAGATGAACAGCCGCATCAGCACCGACACCTCGTCGGCCGGCCGGCGCCAGTTCTCGGAGCTGAACGCGAACAGGGTCAGGAAGTCGACGCCGCGGCGGGCGCAGGCCTCGACGGTCGCGCGAACCGCTTCGACGCCCTTGGCGTGGCCGGCCACCCGCGGCAGGTGCCGCGACGTGGCCCAGCGGCCGTTGCCGTCCATGATGATCGCCACGTGGCGCGGGACCGAGCGGTACTCGGGCACCGCGATGGTGGAGCTGGCGAACGTCGGCATCGTCGTGGGCATGGGCGTCCGGGCGCTGCGCTCAGACGGTCATGATCTCCTGTTCCTTCACCGCGAGCATACGGTCGATCTCGACCACGAAGCGGTCGGTGAGCTTCTGCACGTCTTCCTGCGCCCGCCGCTCGTCGTCTTCCGAGATGTCCTTGTCCTTGAGCAGCTTCTTCAGGTGCTCGTTGGCGTCGCGGCGCAGGTTGCGCACTGCCACCTTGGCCTGCTCGCCCTCGTGCTTGACCACCTTGGTGAGCTCACGCCGGCGCTCTTCGGACAGCGGCGGCATCGGCACGCGGATCACGTCGCCGGCGGTGGCCGGATTGAGCCCGAGGTCGGATTCGCGGATCGCCTTGTCGACGACCTGCACCATCTTCTTCTCCCAGGGCTGCACCGTGATCGTCCGCGCGTCCTGCACCGCGACGTTGGCGACCTGGCCGATCGGCACCATGCTGCCGTAATAGTCGACCATGATGTGGTCGAGCAACCCCGCATGCGCGCGCCCGGTGCGGATCTTGGCGAGGCTCGTCTTGAGCGACTCGATCGATCGCTGCATCTTCTGTTCGGCCGATTGCCTGACCTCGGCGATGCTCATGCTACCTCCGGAAAAGTTCTCGGGACGCGCCCCGGTTTCGCGCGCGGGCGCGTTCAGACATGGACCAGGGTGCCCTCGTCGTCGGTGCTCAGCGCGCGGCGCAGCGCGCCCTCCTCGAGGATGGAGAACACCTTGATCGGGAGTCCCTGGTCGCGGCACAGCGCGAACGCGGTCGCGTCCATCACCTTCAGGTGGCGCGCGATCGCCTCGTCGAAGCTGATGCGGTGGAAGCGCTTCGCCGACGGGTCGGTCATCGGGTCGGAGCTGTAGACGCCGTCGACCTTGGTCGCCTTGAGCACGACCTCGACGCCCATCTCGGCGCCGCGAAGCGCGGCCGCCGTGTCGGTGGTGAAGAACGGGTTGCCGGTCCCGGCGGCGAAGATGACGACCTTGCCTTCCTCGAGGTAGCGCAGCGCCTTGGGCCGGATGTAGGGCTCGACCACCTGCTCGATCTTCAGCGCCGACTGCACGCGGGCGGCGACGCCGCGCTGGCGCAGCGCATCCTGCAGGGCCAGCGAGTTCATGACCGTGGCGAGCATGCCCATGTAGTCGGCGGTCGCGCGATCCATGCCGGCCGCGCCCCCGGCGACCCCGCGAAAGATGTTGCCGCCGCCGATCACGATCGCCAGCTCGACCCCCATCGCGACCACGTCGGCGATCTCGCGGGCCATCCGCTCGATCGTCGAGCGGTCGATGCCGTAGGCCTCGTCGCCCATCAGCGATTCGCCGGAGAGCTTGAGCAACACGCGCCGGTAGGCCAGCGCGGGCGTCGGCGCGGCGCTCGCGCGCGCCAGGCTGTCGTTCGAACTCACGCACCCTCCTCCTGATCGGCGCAGCCGCCCTTTGCCGGGCCCGGGCCGCGCCGCCCGGAATTATGGGGCTTTTTCGGGTCGAATGCTGTCACCGAGCCGCCGCGGCAGCCGCCTGCGCGGCAACCTCGGCGGCGAAGTCGGACTGCTTCTTCTCGATGCCCTCGCCGACCACGTACAGCTCGAAACGCGCGACGCGGGCGCCGCGCTGCTTGAGCAGTTGCTCGACGGTGAGCTTGTCGTCCTTCACGAACGGCTGGCCGAGCAGCGTGACCTCTTTCAGGTACTTCTGGACCGCGCCTTCGACCATCTTCGCGACGATCTCGGCCGGCTTGCCGGACTCGGCGGCCTTCTGCTGGGCGATCGAGCGCTCGCGCTGGACGTCGTCGGCCGGCACGCCTTCCTTCGACAGCGCCTTGGGCTTGCCCGCCGCGATGTGCATCGCCAGGTCTTTCGCCAGCGCCTCGTCGCCGCCGTCGACGTCGATCAGCACGCCGATCTTCGAGCCGCCGTGCACGTAGCTGGCCAGCCTGCCCTGGGCGGCCACCCGGGCGAAGCGCCGGATACTCATGTTCTCGCCGATGCGCCCGACCAGCGCGGTGCGCACCGTCTCGACGGTGCCCGCGCCCATCGGCAACGCCGACAGCGCGGCCACGTCGGCCGGGTTGGCGCTGGCCACCAGCGCCGCGACGTCGCGGGTGAACGCGAGGAAGTCGTCGTTCTTGGCGACGAAGTCGGTTTCGCAATTCACCTCGACGATCGCACCGAGCTTGCGGTCGTCGGAGAGCCAGATCCCGACGACACCCTCGGCCGTGACGCGCGCCGCGGCCTTGCTTGCCTTGTTGCCGAGCTTGACCCGCAGGATCTCCTCGGCGCGGCCCATGTCGCCGCCGGCCTCGGTGAGCGCCTTCTTGCACTCCATCATCGGCGCGTCGGTCTTCTCGCGCAGTTCCTTCACCATGCTCGCGGTGATTTCCGCCATCGTGCTGCTCCTGTGTTCGCCTTGGCCGTGCCGGTCGCTCAGGCATCCTCGCCGTCGACTTCGACGAATTCCTCGTCGTCGCCGGCCGCCTTGACGACCTCCTGCAGCGAAGCGGCGCGCCCCTCGAGGATCGCGTCGGCCGCGCCACGCGCGTACAGGCGGATCGCCTTGCCCGAGTCGTCGTTGCCGGGAATGACGTGGTCGATGCCTTCGGGCGAGTGGTTGGTGTCGACCACCGCGACGATCGGAATCCCGAGCTTGTTGGCCTCGGTGACGGCGATCTTGTGGAAGCCGACGTCAATGACGAACAGCGCGTCGGGCAGGCCGCCCATTTCCTTGATGCCGCCGAGGCTGGTATGCAGCTTGTCGAGCTCGCGCTGGAACATCAGCGATTCCTTCTTCGACATGCGCTCGACGCCGCCCTCGGACAGCGTGGTCTCCATGTCCTTCAGGCGCTTGATCGACGACTTGACCGTCTTGAAGTTGGTGAGCATGCCGCCGAGCCAGCGCTGGTCGACGTACGGCATGCCTGCGCGCGCCGCTTCCTCGGCGACGATCTCGCGCGCCTGGCGCTTGGTGCCGACGAAGAGCACCGTGCCGCGGTTGGCCGCGAGCTGGCGCAGGTACTTCATCGCGTCCTGGTACATGACCAGGCTCTTCTCGAGGTTGAAGATGTGGATCTTGTTGCGGTGGCCGTAGATGTACGGGGCCATCCGCGGGTTCCAGAAGCGCGTCTGGTGGCCGAAATGAACGCCGGCCTCGAGCATTTGCCGCATGGTGACGGACATGACAAACTCCTATCGGGTTGAGCCTGACGCACCGCCTGCGGCGCCGCGCCGCGGGGTCCGGGTCCCTGTCGCAGGGCGGGCCGGTCGCGGCGCGCGTTTCGCCAACCTCCGATCGCGGCCAGGGCATCCGGACTCGGGCCTCGGCGGCCCGGCCGGCGCCCGGGGGCGCCATCGGCGGCACCCAACTGGGGCGGTGCGCGCGATTTCGGCCGGACGCCGGTCGGTGCAGCCGCTGCGGAAGAGCCCGCGGCACGCTGACCTCATGGACATCCAGCCAAGCTTATAATCATAGCATGTCCATCGTCATCAAGTCCGCCCCCGAGATCGAAGCGATGCGCGTGGCGGGCCGCCTCGCCAGCGAGGTGCTCGACTACGTCACGCCGTTCGTCCGCGCCGGGGTCACCACCGGCGAGCTCGACCGCCTCTGCCACGACTACATGGTCAACGTCCAGAAGACCATCCCGGCGCCGCTGAACTACGCCCCGCCGGGCTACCGGCCGTATCCGCGCTCGATCTGCACCTCGGTGAACCACCAGGTCTGCCACGGCATCCCCGGCGACCGGGTGCTCAAGAACGGCGACATCCTGAACATCGACGTCACCGTCATCAAGGACGGCTTCCACGGCGACACCAGCCGGATGTTCATGGTCGGCGAGCCGGCGGTCGGCGCGCGGCGGCTGTGCCAGGTCACCTACGAGTGCATGTGGATCGGCATCGACCAGGTACGCCCGGGCGCCACGTTCGGCGACATCGGCCACGCGATCCAGCGCCACGCCGAGGCGAGCGGCTACTCGGTGGTGCGCGAGTTCTGTGGCCACGGCATCGGGCGGCGCTTCCACGAAGAGCCGCAGGTGCTGCACTACGGCCGCGCCGGCACCGGCGAGCGGCTCGAACCCGGCATGATCTTCACCGTCGAGCCGATGATCAACGCCGGGCGGCGAGAGGTGCGCGAGATGGCCGATGGCTGGACGATCGTCACGAAGGACCACAGCCTGTCGGCCCAGTGGGAGCACACGGTGCTCGTGACCGAGTCCGGCCACGAAGTGCTGACCGTCTCGGCCGGCACGCCCGCCCGCCCGGAGCTGCTGCGCGCGGTCGCGTGAACGCGCTCGCCGGACTGCCCGCCCTGCGCCAGCAGTACCAGCAGGCGCGCAGCGCGGCGATCGAGCGCTTCCGGACCACGCAGGATCCCGACGCGCTGGCGCGCGCGCTGGGGCGAGCGACCGACCGCGCGCTGCGCGGGCTGTGGCGGATCGCGCGGCCCGGCCGCCAGACGGCGCTGCTGGCCGTCGGCGGCTACGGTCGCGGCGACCAGTTCCCGCAGTCCGACGTCGACCTGCTGGTCCTGCACGCCGACCGGCCCGACGCGGAGCAGCTGCAGCGGCTCGAGGCCTTCGTCGGCGCCTGCTGGGACTTCGGCCTGCCGATCGGCCACAGCGTGCGCACGCTGGCGCAATGCCTCGAGGAGGCTCGCGCCGACATCACGGTGCAGACGGCGATGCTCGAGATGCGCTGGCTGGCGGGTGCGCGCAACCAGGCCATCGAGCTGGCCGAGCGGCTGCGCGGCGAGCTCGACGTGCGCAGCTTCTTCTCGGCCAAGCTGCTCGAGATGAGGCAGCGCCACGCGAAGTACGAGGACACGCCGTACAGCCTGGAGCCGAACACCAAGGAAAGCCCCGGCGGCCTGCGCGACCTGCACGTGATCCTCTGGATCGCGCGCGCGGCGGGCTTCGGGAGCAGCTGGCCGGACCTGCAGCGACGCGACCTGATCACCGCCAGCGAGGCCGGGCAGCTGCGCCGGAACGACCGGCAGATCCGGCGCATCCGCGCCTGGCTGCACATCCTGTCGGGCCGGCGCGAGGACCGCATCGTGTTCGACCTGCAGGCGTCGGTGGCCGCCGCGCTCGGGCTGGCGCGTGCCGACGCGCGGGCCTCGTCCGAGGAGCTGATGCAGCGCTACTACTGGGCGGCCAAGGCGGTCACGCAGCTCAACACGATCGTGCTGCAGAACCTGCGCGCCGAGTTGTTCCCGGTCCCCGATGCGCGTCCCGAGCCGATCGACGCCGAGTTCCGCAACCTGCAGGGCATGCTCGACGTCGTCGACCCCGGGCTCTTCGAGCGCGAGCCTGCCGCGATGCTGCGCGCGTTCCTGACGATGGAACGGCACTCCGAGCTCTCGGGGATGACGACGCGCACGCTGCGCGCGCTCTGGCACGCGCGCGCGCGCATCGACGGCGGCTTTCGCCGCGATTCCGGCAACCGGGAGGCGTTCCTGCGCATCCTGCAGGCGCCGCGAGGCGTGACGCACGAGCTGCGCCGGATGAACCAGTGGTCGATCCTCGGCCGCTACCTGCCGGTGTTCCGCCGCATCGTCGGGCGCATGCAGCACGACCTGTTCCACGTGTACACGGTCGACCAGCACATCCTGATGGTGGTGCGCAACCTGCGCCGCTTCATGATCGCCGCGCACGCGCACGAGTATCCGTTCTGCTCCGAACTGATGGCCGGCCTCGAGCGCCCCTGGCTGCTGGTCGTGGCCGCGCTGTTCCACGACATCGCCAAGGGCCGGGGCGGCGACCACTCGAAGCTCGGCAGGCTCGACGCGCGACGCTTTTGCCGCCAGCACGGGATTTCGGCAGCCGACACCGCGCTGGTCGAGTTCCTCGTCGAGCACCACCTGACGATGTCCTCGGTGGCCCAGAAGCAGGACCTCAGCGATCCCGACGTCGTCGCACGCTTCGCCGCGCTGGTGGGCAGCGAGGAGCGCCTGAACGCGCTGTACCTGCTCACCGTCGCCGACATCCGCGGCACGAGCCCGAAAGTCTGGAACGCGTGGAAGGGCAAGCTGCTCGAGGACCTGTACTGGCTGACGCGCCGGGTGCTGGCCGGCGAGGCGCCGTCGACGCAGGTGCGGCTGGACGCGCGGCGCGCCGAGGCGGTGCGGCTGCTGAATCTCTACGCGATCGCACCCGAGCGCTACGCGCACTTCTGGCGCCAGCTCGACGCGCCCTACTTCCTGCGCAACGACCCGCAGGACATCGCGTGGCACACCCGGGTGCTGCATCCGTTCGCCGACACCGCGACGCCGGTGGTACGCGCCCGGCTCGCGCCGATCGGCGAAGGCTTCCAGGTCGTGGTCTACCAGCCCGACCAGCCCGACCTGTTCGCACGGATCTGCGGCTACTTCGACAGCAAGAACCTGTCGGTGCTCGATGCGAAGATCCACACGACCGAGCACGGCTACGCACTCGACAGCTTCGTGCTGGTCGACCCCGGCGGACCCTCGCACTACCGCGACATCCTGGTGCTCGTCGAAACCGAGCTGGCGCAGCGCCTGGCCCGGCCCGGGGAATTGCCACCGCCGGTGCGCGGGCGGGCATCGCGGCGATCGCGCTACTTTCCGATCGAACCGTCGGTCGACCTGCGCCCCGGAGAGCGCGGTCGCCAGTTCATGCTCTCGGTGGTGGCCAACGACCGCACCGGGCTGCTCTACAGCATTGCGCGCGTGCTGGGACGCTACCAGATCAGCCTGCACACGGCGCGGATCACGACGCTGGGCGAACGAGTCGAGGACGTGTTCCTGATCGACGGAGAGGCGCTGCGCAACGAGCGCGAGCAGCTCCAGTTCGAGACCGACCTGCTGGCCGCGCTGCGCGCCTGAGCGTCTCGCGCGCTGCGGCCGCTCAGCCGCGAGCGACTTCGGCGACCAGCCGCCTGACGCGACCCATCGTCGCCTCGAGCACCCTGGCGATGTCGGGCAGCGAGATGCCGCCGCGGCTCGCGCCCCGACCGGCTGCCTGGTTGGCGACGACGCACAGCGAAGCGTAGGCGAGGCCTGCCTCGCGCGCGAGCGCGGCCTCGGGCATCCCGGTCATTCCCACCAGGTCGCACCCGTCGCGGGCCAGCCGCTCGATCTCGGCGGCGGTTTCGAGGCGCGGCCCCTGCGTGCAGCCGTAGACGGCTCCGTCGATCACCGGCTCGCCGCAGCGCCGCGCCGCGTCGAGCACCCGCTGCCGGACGCTCGCGTCGTAAGGCCAGGTGAAGTCGATGTGCGTGACCGGCTGGTCGACGCCCTCGAAAAAGGTGTGCGCCCGCCCCGAGGTGTAGTCGATCAACTGGTCGGGCACGACCAGCGTGCCCGCGACGCAGTCGGCGCGAATGCCGCCGACGGTGGCCACGGCGACCACCTGCTGAACGCCGATGCGCTTCAGGGCATGGACGTTGGCGCGGTAGTTGATCTCGTGCGGGGCGATCGTGTGGCCGTACCCGTGGCGCGCGAGGAAGACGATCGGGTGCCCGTCGAGCTCGCCGTGCGTCAGCGCGCAGGAAGGGTCGCCGTACGGCGTGCGCACCACCTCGCGCCGCGCGTTGCCCAGTCCGGCCAGCTTCGCGAAGCCGCTGCCGCCGATGATTGCCAGCATGTCCTTGCCCCTCGTGCTCAGTCGTGTCCGGCCTGTCCGCCCCGGAGCGCGCCCAGGCCGGCGAGATAGCTGGCGAAGCGCTCGCCGACCTCGGGGTGCCCGAGCGCCAGTTCGACCGTCGCCTGCAGGTAGCCCAGCTTGGTGCCGCAGTCGAACCGCTTGCCGAGGTAGCGCCAGGCAAGCATCCGTTCGGCGGCGCACAACTCGTTGAGCGCGTCGGTGAGCTGAAGTTCGCCGCTCGCGCCCGGCTGCAGCGCGTCGAGGAACTCGAACGCGCGCGCGCTCAGCACGTACCGGCCGACCACCGCCAGCGTCGAGGGCGCCCGATCGGGTTCGGGCTTCTCGACGATGCCGACGATCCGCTCGCTTCCCTCGACCGGCCCGGCCCCGTCGGTCGAGACGATCCCGTACGAGGCGGTCTCCTCGCGCGGCACGTCCTGCACCGCGACCACGCTCGAGCCGGTGCGTTCGTACAGGTCGATCATCTGCGCCAGCACGCCGACGCCTCCGGGCGGCGGCTGCATCAGGTCGTCGGCGAGCAGGACCGCGAAGGGTTCGTCGCCGATCAGGTCGCGCGCGCAGCGCACCGCGTGGCCCAGACCGAGCGGCGCGGGCTGTCGGACGTAGACGCAGTGGATGTCCTTCGGCGTGGTCGACCAGACCTGCTCGAGCAGGTCGGTCTTGCCCTTGAGCGCGAGCTCGGACTCGAGCTCGTAGGCCTTGTCGAAGTGGTCCTCGATCGAGCGCTTGCCGCGACCGGTAACGAAGATCATGTCGGTGATGCCGGCCGCCGCGGCCTCCTCGACCGCGTACTGGATCAGCGGCTTGTCGACCACCGGCAGCATCTCCTTGGGCTGCGCCTTGGTCGCCGGAAGGAACCT
>JAHBZV010000034.1 GCA_019635275.1 Burkholderiaceae bacterium
GTGCTGCACGCGCACGGCGTGCCCTGCGTCTACACGCTGTGCGGCGGCCACATCTCGCCGATCCTGAGCGCCGCGCGCGCGCGCGGCATCCGCATCGTCGACGTGCGCGACGAGGCGACCGCGGTCTTCGCCGCCGACGCTGCCGCACGATTGTCCGGATTGCCGGGCGTGGCCGCGGTAACCGCGGGGCCGGGCATCACGAACACGATCACCGCGCTGAAGAACGCCCAGCTGGCGCAGTCGCCGCTGGTGCTGCTCGGGGGGGCGGCGCCGACCGCGCTGCAGGGGCGCGGCGCGCTGCAGGACATCGACCAGCGCCCGCTGGTCGAGCCACACGTCAAGCGCTTCTTCAAGCTGAGGCGGGTTCGCGACCTGGGCCCCGCAGTCGAGGAGGCGTTCGCGCTCGCGCGTTCGGGCGTGCCCGGGCCGGTCTTCGTCGAGTGTCCGGTGGACCTGCTGTACGACGAAGCGTCGATCCGCCAGTGGTACGCAGACGCCGGCGGCAAGGGCACGTCGCTGCCCGACCGGGCGTTGCGCTGGTACCTGAGCCGTCACGTGCGCCGGATGTTCGACGGCAGCCAGGAGGCGACGGCGCCGCGCGTGCGTGACGCGAGCGCGCCGGCAGTCGGCGATGCCGCCATCGGCGCTGCGCTGGTCGCGCTGGGCAAGGCCCGGCGTCCGCTGGCGGTGATCGGCAGCCAGGCGGTCGTGATCGCGGCCGAAGCAGGGCGGCTCGCTGCCGCGGTGGAGCGGCTGGGCATTCCTGTCTACCTGTCGGGGATGGCGCGCGGCCTGCTGGGCCGCGATCACCCGCTGCAGATGCGCCACCAGCGCCGACAGGCGCTGCGCGAAGCCGACTGCGTGCTGCTGGCTGGCGTGCCCTGCGACTTCCGGCTCGACTACGGCAGGCACGTGCGCCGCAGTGCGACGCTCATCGCTGCCAACCGCAGCGCGCGCGACGCGAAGCTGAACCGCCGGCCGGACGTGCTGGCGCTGGGCGATGCGGGCGGGTTCCTGCAGGCGCTGGCGGGCAGGGTGGCCGAGGGCGAAGCCGCGCGCCGCGCCGAGTGGCTGGCTGCACTGCGCGCGCGCGACGGCACGCGCGAAATCGAAATCGACCGGCAGGCGGCCGAACGCGGCGAGCACGTGAATCCGATCGCGCTGTTTCGCGCGATCGAGCGCGAAGCGGGCGAAAACGCGTTGTTCGTCGCCGATGGCGGAGATTTCGTCGCCACCGCCAGCTACGTGCTGCACCCGCGCGGACCCCTGACCTGGCTCGATCCGGGCGCCTTCGGCACGCTGGGCGTGGGCGCGGGCTTTGCGATCGGTGCATCCACCGTCCGGCCCGATCGCGAAGTCTGGATCGTCTTCGGCGACGGTGCATGCGGCTTCGGGCTGGCCGAGTTCGACACCTTCGTGCGCCACGGCATCCCGGTGATCGCGGTCGTCGGCAACGACGCGGGCTGGACGCAGATCGCGCGCGAGCAGGTCAAGATGCTCAAGGACGACGTGGCGACCGTGCTTGCGCGCACCGCGTATCACGACGTGGCACGCGGGTTCGGCGCGGAAGGACTGCTGGTGACGCGGATGGAAGAAGTCGACGGCGCATTGAGGCAGGCGCGCGAAATGTCACGACAGGGCAAGAGCGTACTGGTCAACATATGGCTGGACAGGACCGATTTCCGGGAGGGGTCGCTGTCGATGTGAGCGGTCCGCCGAGCGCAACCGCGAGCGCGGCGCCACAGCGACCCGATCGTAGGACGAACCCGACGATGCCATTCAACATCTTCGCCGTTGCGCGACGCATCGCTGCCGCGGTCGCACTGCTGGGCGTCGCGGCTTGGGTCGCGCTGACGGCGATCCACGGGCCCGAGGTCACCGCGGTCGTGCGCATCGATGGACCCGGCGCGGCACCGGTTCCGGTCGACGACTGCGACGAGGCCGACGTCCGCGAGTTCGTTCGCGCAGAAGATCGCCTGTCGATCACGGTGTGCTTCAGGACGCTGCAGGGAAGGACGCACAAGCGGGAAATTGCCTACGCGGTCGACGAGAAGGGCGAGCCGTCGGTCGCCGAACTCGACTCGAAGGAGGCCTACCAGTACACGAAGCGCGTGGCTGCGGATTTCGTCGAGAAGCTCGATGCGGACGCGATGGCGCGACAGCACAGGTCGCCCGCGCTCCTCGCGCATTGGGCGCGATCGATGACGCTGATGGCGCTCGGCTTGCTGGCCGGATGGGGGCTGGTCTTCGGCATCGGCCGGATCGTCAGGCGCTATCTGCGGATTCCGAAGGGATCGGATGTGGTGCCGGAACTGGAGCCGGACGAGTGGGAAGGGCCTCCCAGTGGCAATGCCGGCGGCGGAGAGGTGCCGTAGCGCGGCATGACGGCGCCTCAGCCAACCTCGACGACCAGGTCGGGGTCGAAGAGCGGGTTCTCGTTGACCCCGTTCTTCGCGTAGCCGCGCGGATTGCACAGCACCCGCGTGCCGTTCACCGGATAGTCGAAGCTGTCGTGCACATGGCCGTGGATCCATAGCTGCGCGCGATCGGCGCCTATCAGCCGCTCGGCGTCGGAAACGAAGCCCGCGTTGAGCAACGAGTCCGCGAAGCGGGGATGGATGCTCCCGCGCGACGGTGCGTGGTGCGTGACCACCACCGTCGGCCCGTCGTGCGCTGCGGACAACCTGGCGTGGAGCCACGCGGCGTGGCGATCGAACAGCGCCGTCGAGTCGTCGGGGGTGAAGACGCGGCCGGCCGCACCTGCAAGCGTGATGCGGCTGAAGTCGCGCATCAGGCGCTGCGCCTCGGCCTTCGACGCGGCCCTGCGCTCGTCGTCGCCGAACAGGCGGAAATCGGTCCACAGCGTGCTGCCCAGGAAGCGCACGCCGTCGATGACGATCTCGGCGTCGTCGAGCACGTGAACGTGCGTGCCGGCGCACAGCCGCTTCAGTTCGGCAATCGTGCCCTCGATGCTGCCGCCGTAGAACTCGTGGTTGCCGGGCACGTAGAGCACCGGCTTGTCGAAGCCCAGCGCCCAGGCCGCGGCCTCGCGCGGACGCGTGATGTCGCCAGCCAGGACGACCACGTCGGCGTCGTTGCGCGGATGGTCGAGCCCGCCGACGCCCAGGTGCAGGTCGGACAGGATGTTGAGCTTCACGCGCTCTGCCTCGCTCGCATCGTCGGATGATCGCTCAATGGCAGCGTCTTCGGGCGCAAGACCCCGCGCGCAACGGTGGGCCGCGTGTCGATCTCGTCGGTTCGGAGGGCTCGCCGCAGGATGCGCGCCAGCAGCGCCGGCAAGCCGGGCCGATGGGCCACCGTCGACGAAGGTGGCGCCACGTCTGGCGCCCCCGGCACGAATCGAACGTGCGACCCTCCCCTCAGGGGAGTGGAAAGGGAGAGGGGGAAATTTGTAGGAATTTGGCCACGCATAGCGCGTCGTGCAGTATGCGGTGCGCGTGCGGAGGAGCCTACAAGGAGAACGCCGCATCTGCCTTCGCCGCGTACCGAACGCCCGGAGTGCCAGCCTGAGTGCGGGGTTCGCTGGTGAAGACCCTCGTCGCCGGTGGTCGTGGTCTTCAGCAGCGGCTGGTGAAACTTGAGAAACTTACTTGGGGATTCCGGGGAATACCGTTGTGTAGACGGCGACGGCTAGCGACAGGAGGCTGAGCCTCTAGGGCAACTTCAAGCTCCAATCAGCAAGCACGCCAAGATCGCGCCCATGGGCGGAATCGAGTTGATCGTCTAATTCGAGTGTATGCGCGCCAAGCGATCCCGCATAGGGCGTGGCCCGCCGCGCCCCGACGCTGCCGCTACGGCACTAGCAGCGCCCGCAGACCATGCGATCTGCGTCAAGGTGGTCCCGGGATCTAGCTCGACTACATGGAGGCGTTCCAATCCGTGTGATTGCAACCAACCTTTCTGAATCCGACGTCAGACACTTAGTGCCGACGGGCTCTTAGAGCAAGCGTTGCGCGTGGCGAGCAGGGCAACTCCGCGCGCGAGCATCACGCCCGGTCATTGCACTGCCTGCAACGATTCCGTCTGCAATATGCATTTGTGGGTGATTACATCGGACGCTAGTCTTTCCTCGTGCGGTGAGCCAGCGCCCCATAACCCATATACAGGAGACACGCATGAAATTTCGACACGCACTCGGCTTCGCTCTGAGCTTGGCTCTCGCCGCGGCTCCGGCGGCGGCGCAGACGCCTCCCAAGGAACTCATCACGGTCAACATCGGGGGGCCGAGCGCAGGGTACTTTCTCACCTATGTCGCGTACGACCTCGGCCTCTACCAGAAGCACGGACTGGAGCCGAAGCTGCACTGGTTTACCAGCGGCGCCCCGCTACTTGCAGCGCTGAAGAGTGGCAGCATTGACCAGATTGTGACGGGCCTCGCGTTCGTCTTCGCGCTAGGGCAGAACATCCCAGTCAAGGTCATCTCTTGGGAATTGGACAACGCGCAAGGCGCGGGTCTCTTGGTGAAGGACGGCAGCGGGGTCAACAGCATTGCGGACCTGCCGAAGGCGAAGAAGATCGGTGCCACCGCGGGCACGTGTTCGCAGGTTTCTCTGAAGATCATGGCCAAGAAGGCGAACGTCGATTTTGGAAAGCTGAACGTTGTCAACATCGCGCCCCCGCTGTTCGCTAACGCATTCACCAGCGGTGCGATCGACGCGGCGGTCGGATGGGCCCCGTGGACCCAGGTCCAGCCCAGCAACGTGAAGGTGCTGGCTTGGGACTCGGAGTATGGTGGCGTGTGCCCTAGCATCAACGCGCTTCGGACCGAATACATGACGAAGAATCCGACGGTGGCGACGAAGCTGCTCGCCGTCCAGGCGGAGGCGCGCGAGGTAGTGGCGAAGAATCCGCAACTCGCCATCGACGCGATCCAGCGCCACCTGCAAGTATCGCCGACTGTTGCCAAGGCCTTCTATGAGCGGCATTGCTGCGACCGGCTTCCCACCTACGAACAGCAACTTGATCCGGCCTCGCCCTGGTCGCTCGTGTCCAGGACCGGCGGCCTCGCGGGTCAGACGCGGCTGGCGAGCGAGACCCTAGCGGAACTCGGGACCATCCCCGCGCCGCTGTCGCTGGAGACCATCTCGAACGCGATTGATGCGGGTCCGATGCAGCGGTTCGTCGCCACCCAGAAGAGTAAGTGAGAGGCGCGCAGTGAACCCGAAGAGGCAAATTCCGTCGATCTGGATTTCCACGAGCACCATCGTCGGTATCCTCACCGTTTGGTACCTCGTGACGAACCTGGGTCTAGTCGGGGCGACGTACCTTCCGTCTCCCCAGTCCCTGCTCCAGTCGTTCATGCAGCTCCTGACGAACGGCTACCAACGGGTGCCGCTGTGGGAGCACATTGGAATCAGCCTCTTCCGGGCCCTGTGCGGCTTCGCTCTCGGCGTCGCCGTGGGTATCCCGACCGGGCTCATTACAGGTTATATGCGCGCCGCGGATGCCGCGATGTCGCCGATCATGGCGTTCCTCCGGCCGATTCCGCCGATCGCGTTTATTCCCATGGCCGTGCTGTACTTCGGGCTCGGTGAGGTGGGCAAGATCGTGCTGATCTTTATCACCGCATTCAACTATGCGCACGTCAATGCGCATTCAGGAGCCGCGCACGTTCCCATCGCCTACATCCGCGCTGCAGCCACGCTGGGTCTCACGCCGTCTCAGATCTTCCGGAAGGTGGTCTTTCCGGCCGCTTGGCCAAGCATCTTCACGGGCCTCAAGGTGGCCATGGCCCTCAGCTGGGCGGTTGTCGTCGCCGCAGAACTGGTCGGTGCACAACGTGGGCTCGGTTTCATGATTTCCGACGCCGCGCAGATGTTCCAGATTCCCGTCGTGTTCATCGGCATCGCGCTGATCGGCGCTATTGGTCTTGTGCTTAATATCGCGCTGGGCACGGCCGAATCGAAAATCGTCCACTGGAAGGGCCGTTAAGGCACTTCGTTTAACGGACCCGATCATCATGCTCCATCAAACCGCACTGCGTCTTATGCCTTTCGACCAGAGCGCACGCCCGCAGCACGCCATGGACAAGGTTGTATTCGACAACGTGTCGAAGGTCTACCCGAGGTCGGGCTCGTCGAAGCAGTCGACGCTCGCCATCGAATCGCTCAACGTTGCCATCAAGAAGGCGGAGATCGTAAGCATCCTCGGCCCCACCGGCTGTGGGAAATCCACGGCGATGAACATGATTGCTGGCTTCGAATTCCCGAGTTCCGGCAACGTTCTGCTCGACGGCAAGCCCATCAGCGCACCAGGTCCCGACCGGGCCGTCGTCTTCCAGCAGGCCTCGCTTTTCCCGTGGCTGACCGTATTCGAAAACGTCACCTTTGGGGTCAAATCGCGCGGGATCAGTCCCGAAATCTACGTCCGGCGGGCGGAACATCTGCTGGCGGCCGTGAAGCTCACAGGCTTTGAAAACCACTACCCGTACCAGCTGTCGGGTGGCATGCAACAGCGCGTGCAGATCGCGCGTGCACTCATCTCGGAGCCCGAGGTTCTGCTGATGGACGAGCCATTCGGAGCGCTCGATTCGCAAACGCGGTTGATGATGCAGCAGCTAGTGCTGCAGCTGTGGGTTGAGTACCAGCCGACGATCATTTTCATCACGCACGACGTAGCCGAGGCGATCTTCGTCTCCGACCGAATTCTTCTGATGTCGCAGCGTCCCGGTAAGGTGAAGCTGGCCGAAACCGTCAACGAGCCAAAGCCGCGCGGGGACGAGTTTCTCGGAAGCAGCAGGTTTGTTGAGCTTCAAGCAGAGTTGCTGAAGGCTCTGCGGCTGGAAGTACGCTGAGAACATGCACGGTCCCCACGGGGACCGTGCGGCGTTGCTCACCTACGCGGACTCCAGTGCCCGGCGCACGGGCCCAATCAGATGCAGGGATCCGGTGACGAGAATCCAGCCCGCGCCTCCAGCGCGGCCCAGGCACTCGCGAATTCCCTCTTCCGGACTGACCGCTTCGCTGCAAGTGAGCCCAGCCTCGCGGCCGTATTCCATCAGTTCGGCCGGTTCGAGGCCGTCTCGGGCGCTCACGGACGTGAAGACGACGTGCTGAGCGCGCCCGCAGAGCTGTCCGAGCATACGCTCCGGATCCTTGTCCCTGCCGAGCGCGAATAGAACGGTGAGAGGCCCGTTAGACCAAGGCGCGCTGCGGGATTCCTCGAACACGGCCTTCAATGCGATGTCGACGTGAGCGCCATCGAGCAGGATTGTGGTATGCCCGTTGCCCGTGCGGTGTTCAAAGAGCTCGAACCGTCCGGGAAGGGCCGCCGCCCGCACGGCGCTCGCGTCGAGCAGACCGCGATGAAGGGGCCTGTTTCCGTCCAACGGCCCATGCACACCGCGCGTGCCCATACTGTCGAGCACAGCCGCGGCCATTTCAACGTTTTGCTGCATCGCTCGCGGATGGGTCGGGATCGTGATCAATGCGGCCCGCTGCGCGTGCGCATGCGACGCGACCACGTCGTGAGCATCGTCGCCTTGTTGCAGCCCTGTGACGACGATGGATCCACGCTTGATGATTCCCGCCTTCTCCGCGGCGATCTTCGCGCGCGTGTCGCCTAGTACGTCAGTGTGTTCGAGGCCGATGTTCGTGATGACGCAGAAGCGGCCGTCGAGCACATTGGTGGAGTCGAGCCGGCCGCCTAGTCCGACTTCGGCGACGACCCAGTCGACTTTTGCCCGAGAGAAGTGCAGGAAGGCGGCAGCCGTGAGGACGTCGAACCAGGTCGCGTCCTTCGCGGCCGTGCCTGCCAGACTCGCTTGATCGCGCACGTCGAGGACGCGGTCGAGAGTAGAGTCGAGTTCCGGCTGAGCGATGAGACGCCCGCGCACGCTAATGCGTTCGCAGACGGACAGGACATGCGGCGACGCGTAGCGGCCAACCTTCAGGCCGGCGCGGTGCAACGCCGTCTCGAGCAGCGCACACACGGAGCCTTTGCCTTTCGTACCGGTTACATGTACCACCTTGAATGCTTCGTGCGGATTGCCGAGCCGGGCGACTAGGTCGCGCATAGGCGCAATTGTCGGCGACATGCGAGACCGTCCCCCCATCTCCCAGTTCTTCAGCGCCTCAAGCCGATCGAACGGTGGCATAGGGGTCGACTCGCTGCCTTGGCTCATGGGCTATACCGCCACGGGGGCCGAGATCGCACTGTAAGGCTCGTAGCCGTCCAACCGGAAATCGTCGAACTGAAAGGCAAACAAGTCCTGGACGTCGGGGTTGAGGTACATCCGCGGCAGATGTCTCGGCGTACGTGACAGCTGCAGGCGCGCCTGTTCCAGATGATTGAGGTAGACGTGCGCGTCGCCCAGCGTATGGATGAACTCTCCCGGCTCGAGCTCGACGACCTGAGCCATCATGAGGGTGAGCAGCGAGTAGCAGGCGATGTTGAACGGTACGCCGAGGAACATGTCGCCACTTCGTTGGTAAAGTTGACAGGAGAGCTTGCCGTTGGCGACGTGGAACTGGAAGAGGGCGTGGCATGGCGGCAGCGCCATCTCGCCGATCTCAGCCGGGTTCCAGGCGACGACCATGTGCCGCCGCGAGGCGGGCTGCGCGCGCAGCGACTCGATAACGCCCGCAAGCTGATCGATCTCGCGCCCGTCGGGCGCCTTCCAGCGTCGCCACTGGCGTCCGTAGACGGGTCCAAGATCGCCATCGGAACGGGCCCACTCGTCCCAGATCGACACGCCTCGTTGCTGCAGCCAGCGGACGTTCGTGTCGCCGCGCAGGAACCATAGAAGCTCGTAGATGATCGACTTCAGGTGCAGCCGCTTCGTGGTGAACAGCGGAAAATACGGTTGCAGCGGGAAGCGCATTTGCAGCCCAAACGTCGAGAGGGTGCCTATGCCGGTCCGATCCTCCCGCCGGTCGCCGTGGGAAATGATGTGGTGGAGATATTTCAGGTATTGGTATTCCATGGCACGTCCCTCATCCGTCTGGTTTGAGGTGGCCAGGAATGGGCCGGCGTCCGGACATATAATTGGAGCGTTTTCGCGCGACATGGGATGTGTTTCAAGGAAAGATGATTCAATGGATCTGAAGAGACTGAAGCACGTCATCGCGCTGGCGCAGCGCGGCAGCTTCGCTCAGGCTGCCGAGATGGTGCACCTGAGTCAGCCGGCGTTCAGCCGCAGCATTCAGTCGCTGGAGGAAGAACTGCAGGTCGAGTTGTTCACGCGCGGCCAGCGCAGAATTACGCTCACGCCCTACGGGAAGTTGGTGGTTGAGCGCGGCCAACGCATGCTCGCCGAGGCCAAGAGCCTGCAGCGCGACGTTAAGCGGATGCGCGCCCACGAATTTGGCGAGATCGCGCTTGGGTTCGGGCCGATCCCCGCCGCGGCGCTGCTCGAACCGATGCTCACGCGGGTCACACGGGATCATCCGAGCATCCGCACGCATATCGAGATCACGCATTGGCGCCACCTTCTGAAGCTGCTCGAGATGGACGACCTCGACTTCTTCATTGCCGACGTGCGCGAACTGCTTTCGAGCGAGCGCCTCGCCATCGACCTGATGCCTGAGTTTCGCATTGGCCTCTACTGCAGGCGCAGCCATCCGGCGCTGAAGGCCCAGCCCATCGGTCCGGGGGACGTACTGGCGTATTCCATCGGCTCGTTTAAGTTCCCAGACGTCTCGTTGGCCGAGTTCACGCAGTCTCTCGAGTTTGAAGGCGATCCGCGTACGCTGTTTTCGGTCCAGTGTGACAATATGCAAGTGCTCGAGCGAGTCGCGCTCAATTCCGATCTGCTGGTCGTCGGCCCGCGCCTGGCATTCCGCGAGGCTGTTGAAGGCGAGCGGCTCGTCGAACTGGAGTTGACGTCGCCGCTGAAGATGACGACGCACATGGGCGTGGTGCGCATGCGCGACCGGATGGTCGCACCGGGGGCCGAGCTGCTTATCAGCATGGCCATGGAGTTGGCGAGCGGGGAAGCCGGGGACGCCTCGCCGGCGGCCTAGCGGGTGGCCGTCAACCATATCACGCGTGGGGTGCGCCCTTTGAAGTGGTTGACCCAGGACGAGGTGCCTCGCGTCCCTTCGACGGCGGGCACGCACGCCGTCTCCAACTCGGCCAGTCGCCCCTCCTGCTTTGCGAGTCGGTACTTGCGGTTGTGGATGCACTCGCGATCCTTGAACTCGCAAGTGTTGTCGTCCGTGCCCGCGCACGGGCCGTTCGCAAGGCCCTTCGGGCACGTTTCAGGGCAGATGTAAAGCAGGTATTCAATGCGGCAAAAGCCGCACGATTCGCAGCCGAGCGAGGGGTGCTTGACGGCCTTTTCCAGCCCGAGCAGTGCGCGCGCACCGGCGCTTGTCGTGTCCAGCGCGCGTACAACGGCGCTGACCACCGTGGCTACGGGCGAACCGGGCTCGAAGGCCACATGATGCAGGGCCTGCATGCGTCTAAATTTCGCCCCCTCCGCGTGCGAGGGCCGGGCATCGCCAAATCCGGGTAGGGCGTCGAGGCTGCCGGACGCGGGTTTGGCCTCGAACAGATACAGTCCGCCGCGCGGCGCGAATTCAACGAGTCTGCCGTCGGCGAGCCGATGGGCCTCGTCCCAAGCGAATTGCCAGTCCTCGAGGGAGGGCAGCGAATGGCCTAGCTCGTGCGCCTTCTCCATCGCCGAGCACAGTTCTTCGTAGGTGTCGACGCCACTCAGCTGCACGCCTGCGTAGCCCAGACGCTGCACGCCTACGATCTGCAGGGCGAGGCGGTACGCGGCAGCCTTTCGGGCTTCGGCCTTGCCGCGTGCATGCTCTTGGCCGATCTTCTCAAACAGGTCATCGGACATGAACACGCCCGGCAGCCGGTGGGAGTGGATCCCTCGGGCCCAGCCCATCGTGGGCATGAGCAGGTTGGCTACCAACGGCGTGCGGAAGCCGCGCGCGTCGCGATACCATGCGAGCTCCGCCAGCTTGCGCATGTCCCAGCCGCAGTTGGTGATCAGGTAGTTCGCGCCGGCGTTGATCTTCTTCGCCATCTTGAGGTACTGGTTGGCCAGCTCCTCCTCACGGTACTTAAAGGGAGCAATGGCCGCAGCGATCACGCAGTCGGGCGCCATCGACCGGGCGTCACCGATCGCCACCACTGATTCCTGATAGCGGATGCGCTCGGTACGTTGCTCGGTGATGCCATCGCCGGTGAGCAGTAGCATGTTCTCGAGGCCCTGCGACAGCGAACGCTCAAGGACGGCGCGTGCCTGCGCTGGGGTCCTGTCCTTGCCCGCCAGATGGAGCAGAGGCACCTTTCCGCTGGCCTCGGCAGCGACGCGGCCGCAGTCCACGGTATCGAAGCAGTCAAGCGACTTTACCCGGTCGCCGATGTTGACCCCGGCAATCCGGGGATCGCGGCCAACCAGTTCAGCGTTGCGGCTCAAGTCGTCCATCGCCCGCTTGCCGCTTGCGCGCAGGTCGGGTACGTACTCCAACGTGTAGAGAAAGGCACCCGCTTGCAGCGACTGCCGGATACGGTTGTGGAACCGGCCGGGAGCGGCTGTGTCGAGGGTTGCCACTGCCTGCTGGTCACCAGAGGCGTTGATGTCGATTCGCACCGAGGCGCCCTCCTAGCTTCACGCGGCCGAGTTCTCGACCAGCTGCAGGAACTTGTCGTGTTCCTGTGGCGTCATGTGCTGCGTGTACTCGGCGTACGGGTAGCGGTGCGAGAGGACTTCGTCCTTGTATTGCTGAAGCCCCTGCTGAATGAGCGGCCGCACATCCACGAAACTGCCCTCGTGCTTCGGCTTCGGGAACGCGCTGTAGCCGACCGCGTCGCCGCTGATGAGGTAAATGCCGTCGGGCGACGGGCCGCCCCCTACACTGATGATGGGCACCGGCATCGTGCGGGCGAGATACTGCGTGATCTCGTTCGGCACATATTCGATGATGAACGCGAAGGCGCCAGCGTCCAAGAAAGCGCGCGTGTCCTCGACGATCTTCGCGGCCTCCTGCGCCGTACGGCCCTTGAAGCCATAGCCGCTTTGCTCCAGCTTTCGCGAGGCCTGCATGCCCATGTGGCCCATCACGGGAATGCCCGCACGCACGATCTCGGCGACGGTTTTCGCAGTGTGCTTGTTGCCCTCGCACTTCACCGCGTCGGCCCCGCCTTCGGCGATCAAACGCGCGGCATTGCGGACCGCGTCCTCGGTGGAGTAGTGGTAGCTCATGTAGGGCATATGGCCAACGACCATGCCGTACTTGGTGACACGGCTGACTGCCTGGGTGAGGATCAGCTGTTCTTCGAATCGCACCGTCATGGGCGTTTTGTGTCCGAGCAATGACATCGGCCCGGCATTGCCGTTGATCAGCATATCGAAGCCGATCTCGTCGGCGATGGCAGCCATTGGACTGTCGTAGACGCCGATCGCGACGATCGACTCGTTCCGCGTCTTCTTGTCGATGATCTGCTTGACAGTGACCTTTCGGCGCTTCTCAGTGGTGGCGGTTCCCATGAACTCTCCGGTGTGTCTGGTTGGGGATGGTGAGGCAAAGGTAGCAGTTGGGCGCGCATTGCTCCAATGCGTTGCGTTGCGCATGACGATGCACGCGGTGCAATCGCCAGCGCTTTGCACGCGCTGCAATGAATTCGGCCGACAAATGCATTGGGCGGTGCGACGTCGCGCTGATAGTCTTCGACACATCCTCAGCGCCCACGCATCAACTTACGCAATCCATGGTCGACTCAACGCGTCCCCGAAGGAAGGTCACTCCTAACGTGCTGCAAGGACGCAAGAACGCGGGCGTTCCGATCACGATGGTGACGGCGTACGACTATCCATTCGCGCTCTACGCGGAGCAGGCCGGCATCGATATTGTCTTCGTGAGTGACGCTTTTGCGAGCGTTGGGCTCGGGCGTGAGAACACGCTTTCGGTCACGGTCGAGGAGGTGGTCTATCACACCCGCGCAGTACGCCGCGCGGTGAACTCCAGCTTACTTCTCGCCTCGCTGCCGTTTCTCTCGTATACCACGCCGACCGAGGCGATTCAGAACGCCGCGCGCTTGGTCCGAGAAGGCGGGGCGGAAGCGGTGGAAGTCGAGGGTGATGCCAGCCTCGCCTCCGTGGTGCGTGCACTCACGCAAGCCGGCATCGCCGTCGTGGCGCACGTAGGCCTGACCAAGGTGCTCGCATCGCGTACCGGGAGCTACCGTTCTCAGGGGCAGGAGCCCGATTCGGCGCTCGAGATTATTGCCGATGCGCTCGCTCTGGTAGATGCCGGCGCGTTTGCCCTGGTGCTCGAGTGTATTCCCGATCGCATTGCGGCAGCCATCACGCAGCTGGTGCCCGTGCCAACAATCGGCATCGGAGCCGGAGCACTCTGTGACGGGCAGGGGCTCGTGACGCAGGACATGCTCGGGCTCTTCGAGAAATTCACGCCGAAATTCGTGCACAGGTTTGCCGCGCTCGGCGAACAGGCGCGAGACGGCTTCATTTCGTTCAAGCAGAGCGTCGAGGCGGCTGCTTTCCCGGGTTCCGCGCACACGGTGACGATCGGCGACGACACGCTGAATGCCATCGTTGCGCGGCTCAGTGGCGCCGGCGACGGCGCGCGTTTCTAAGAAGAGAGCCGCGCGCGAAGCGTCAAGCGGCACGTATTCCACACCCAATTAAGGATGGCGACTCATGGCAATTGAAAACATCGCACTCGGGCTCGTTGAGACCCGCGGTTTCGTCGGATCGATCGAGGCGGCGGACGCCATGGTCAAGGCGGCCAACGTGCAGCTGATCGGCAAGGAACTGATTGGAGGAGGATTCTGCACGATCATGGTTCGCGGCGACGTAGGGGCCGTGAAAGCCGCCACGGACGCCGGCGCCGCCGCCGCCAAGCGCGTCGGCGAGCTCGTGTCCGTGCACGTGATTCCGCGCCCTCACGGCGACTTGGCGGCCATCCTGCCGAACCCGAACGCGGCGGGCCAGGCGAGCCGTTCTCTGAAGTAAGGGGGACTACCCCATGTCCTCAGCCAACAGCCTGCAGCTGCGGGCGTATTTCTTTATCGACCGGATGCAGCCGCAGTATGCCGCGTACTTTGGTACCGTGACGGCGGGCGACATTCCGGTCGCGGGAATGGCCCAGCTTTACGTCGAGCTTGCCCCCGGCAACGAGGTGTTCCGGGTCGTCGACATGGCCGTGAAGGCCACCGAGGTTAAGCCGGGCGTCCAGATCGTCGAGCGCGAATTCGGCGTGTTGGAGGTGCACTCCGAGTCGCAGGAGGCTGTGCGCGAGTCGGGCCGCGCGATTCTCGATCGCTTGGGTATGAATGAGGAAGACCGCATTCGGCCGAAAGTGGCCTCTGTGCAGGTCATCACAAACGTGTCGCCGTACCAGGCGCAGCTGATCAACCGCTCTCGTCGCGGCAGCATGTTGGTACCCGGGGAGGCGCTGTTTGTGCTCGAGGTCACGCCCGCGGCGTACATCGACATCGCCGCGAATGAGGCCGAGAAGGCCGCGAACGTGCGCCTTGTCGATCTACGGGACGTGGGTCGCTTTGGCCGCCTCTTCATGGCGGGGACGGAAGCCGAGGCGCGCACCGCACAGCTCGCGTCGATCGCCGCAATCGAGGCGATCTCGGGAGTCGAGAAGTAAGAAGGGGGGTCGGGAATGCTGATCTGCAGAACCACCGGCACTGTCGTGTCGACGATGAAGCACGAGCGCCTGCACAGCCGCAAGCTGCTCATGGTGAGGCGCTCAGCGCCAGATGGCACGCCAAACGGAGACCCCTTCGTCGCCGTCGATGCTATCGGAGCGGGTGAAGATGAGATGGTGATCGTCGCGCTGGGCAGCGCCGCGCGCGAGACGGACGCGACGCGAGCTTCGCCGGTGGACGCGACCATTATCGGGATCATCGATTCTACTGCGGTCGGCGGCAAGGTGTCGTTCGCGAAGTCGAGGGAGCGATCTGCATGAATGGGGATCTGGACAAGGACCTCAAGGCCATCCAGCAAGCGCGCCGGCTAGCCGAACGGTGCCGTGTCGCGCAGCGCGAGTTCGCGACCGCGTCTCCTGAGCGGGTCGAAGCCGTATGTGATGCAGTCTCCCGGGCGGCATTCAAGGAGGCCCGGCGGCTTGCCGAGATGGCGAATGCGGAGACCGGCTACGGGGTGGTAGATCACAAGGTCGTGAAGAACGAGTTCGCGGCGCGCAACGTCTGGGACTCGATCCGCAAGGTGCCCACGGTCGGCGTCATCGAGCGGGACGAGCGCCGCAAGATGGTCGTGCTGGCCGAGCCGATGGGCGTTGTCGCTGCGCTCACGCCGTCGACGAACCCGACTTCGACCGCGATTTTCAAGACGCTCATCGCCCTGAAGGGCCGAAACGGTATCGTCCTCTCGCCGCACCCGTCGGCCGCAAAGTGCACGGCCGAGGCGGTAGCCATCATGTCGGCGGCGGCGGAGGCGGCCGGCGCACCCTCCGGTCTTTTGGGCTGCCTCGATGGCTCTTCGTATGCGGGTACGCAGGAGCTTCTGAAGCACTACGCTGTGAACGTGATTCTGGCGACCGGCGGTGGGCCCATGGTTCGAGCCGCGCACAGCGCGGGCAAACCCGCTTATGGAGTCGGCCCGGGCAACGTTCCCGCCTGGGTGGATCGGTCAGCGGACATTCCAAAGGCCGCCCGCGACCTCGTATCGAGTAAGTCGTTCGACTGCAGCTTGATCTGCGCAACGGAGCAGGCGGTGATCGCGGACCAGCCCATCGCCGCTGAGCTACGGCGCCTGATGGAACTGGAGGGTGCGTACTGGGTTCCCGAAAGCTATTTGGCGCCGCTCGCGGCGCTCCTGTTCCACCCGGATGGTTCGATCAAGACCCGCTCGGTCGGTCAGACGGCCGTGGCCCTGGCGAGAGCAATTGGCATGGAACTGCCCGAGGGTAAGCGCGTGCTGGTCGCGCCTCTCGAAGGCGTCGGCAAAGAGCACCCGTTCTCCCGAGAGAAGCTCACGTCCGTGCTCGGCTTCGCCGCAGTTGACGGCGCGCAGCGAGGCTTGGAGATGTGCATTCAGATGCTGCGCTTCGGCGGCGACGGCCACTCGGCCGTGATCCACTCACGCGATTCAGACCAAGTTGAGCAGATGGCGGCGCACCTGCCGGCCTTCCGCATCATCGTGAACTCAATGTCGACGCTCGGCAGCGTCGGCTACACCTGTGGCTTCGCTCCATCGCTGACACTGGGTACCGGTGGCATCGGCGGCGCGATTGTCGGGGACAACATCACGGCCACGCATCTGATCAACCGCAAGCGCGTGGCTTGGGAGATCGCTCAATGGGAGCAGCAGTCTGCAAGCCAGCCGGCCGCAATGTCCGCGCCCTCGAGTCTGAAGGCGAGCGGTGACGCGGAGATCGACGATATTGTTGCACGGGTGCTGGCGCGCCTGGGCCGACCGGCCGGCGCGGACAGGTAGGCGGCGGAATCGAGATGGCGTACTTCAGCCCCGCCCAGGAGCGCCCCCGCCAGACCAAGCGGTTCGTGACCGTGCGCGAAGTCGAGGACATGGCCGCGCAGGGTACCCGCGAGATCGTTCAGGACGAGGGGCTCGTGATCACCGACGCGGCGCGGGAGGCGGCGCACGACCTCGGTGTGCGCATCGTCAAGCCCGCTCAGCAGGCCGTGCCTCAGGAGAGAACGTCGTCTAAGCAGGTGGCGGCACCAGCCGCCGCGTCCGCCACACTCCGGGAGCCGGCTGTAGTGCAGCGCTTGCGCCAAGCGATGCCAGGAGTGCTCCCCGCGGTGGGCGCCAGCGTCGGTACCTTGCGTGTTGCATCGGCCGGTGCTGAGCCGGACCTTCGGGGAGGTGCGGGCGCGTCCGCGAAGGGCGATCCGCTTGTGAAATCTCTCGTGGACGTGGTGCGCACGAAGTTACCGGTACTGACCGCTCTCGCCAAGAAGGGATGAAGACATGTCGTCATCGACTAGATACGAGCGCATAATGAAGCGACGGTTCATTACCAGCGACGATATCCGCGTAGCGGTGTCGCGCGGTGAGAGCGCGCTGGCCATTCCTGAGAACACCACGGTCACCGAAGAGGCACGCGAACTCGCATTGAAGTTGTCCATCCGGCTGGGCGACGGCGGGATTGGGAAGCCGGCGGCGCCTGCCCCGGCGGCTCGCGCGGCGCAGGATGCCGCACAGGCGGACCTGAGGCCGATCTCGAGCGTGCTTGATGGCGTTCAGGCGAAGCCAGCTGCGCCTGGAGCTGGGTCGTCGCCAAGTATGGGTGCGCTTTCCGACGATGCCGGCACCCAAATTTCGGAGGCGATCATCGCCGTTCTGAAGGAAATGAACTTGGGTCCGCGGGCGGCGACCGTGCTGCCTGTCGTCACGCGTCGCGTGTACGCGGGTCTGACAGCTGGGAGAAAGTGAAATGACCGACTGCCACGACCCTGCAGACACACTCGTCGGCGACCGCGTCATGATCGAAGATCTTCGCATTCCCGCCTACATCGGCGTGTACACGCATGAGAAAGGTCGCACTCAGACGGTTTCGCTATGCCTCGAAATAGGCCTGCCGTCGCAGGTATGCTTCCGCAGCGACGCCGTCGAGCACACGATCGATTACGGCGCGGTGGCGGGGTCCTTGCGCGCCTTAGCTGTGAGCCGGCATTTCAACCTGATTGAGTTCTTTGCCGAGCAGGTGTCTCGCGTCGTCCTCGAGCAGTTCGGGGCGCTGTGGGTGAAGGTCCGCATCCGCAAGATCCGCGTCGTGCCGGGCGCCGAGTACGTCGGTGTGGCGATCACGCGCCTGAATAAGCGGGTCTCGGGTGAACGTGCGGCCGGGTTCGAGGGCGCGCGGGAGGCAAGTGCACACGGCGTTGTGGCGACGATCGCATCTGAGTGATGGAGCAGCAGCTGGCGTCTCGGACCCAAGACGACTGTGATGGGGTGGTTTTCGTTCTGTGCGACCGGGGAGCGCCCACCGGGAAGAACGCGATAGTCCTGGCCATGCTGCAAAGCGATCCCGACGCGCATGTTGTCGTAGATATAATCTTCGCGGCCACGAGCACATTGCGCGGTCCGTCGGTCGGCGTGGCGGAGGCCTACGCCTTTGCTTCATGAGGGCGCCGCCATGAGGCTGATCCTGACCCTTTCGTGTCGCGACCGAGCCGGTATCGTTCATGCCGTAAGCGGTTTCCTCTTCGAGCACGGCGGCAACATTCTGGAAGCCGCACAGTTCGAAGACACGACCACCGGTCGGTTCTTCATGCGCGTCGCCTTCGAGATCGGAGACGGTAGCCGACCAATGGCGGCGCAAATTGAG
Source organism: Burkholderiaceae bacterium (assembly GCA_019635275.1). Lineage (GTDB taxonomy): Bacteria > Pseudomonadota > Gammaproteobacteria > Burkholderiales > Burkholderiaceae_E > Zeimonas. The sequence goes on from JAHBZV010000034.1 coordinate 18,267, forward strand.
GATCGGTTTGCTCCTCTGGCCACGCGCTTCGGGATGCAGGCGTACTTTCGGGAGGCGCAGCGCCGGTTGCCCACGATCATTATGGTGTCGAAGCTTGGCCACTGCCTGAATGATCTGCTGTTCAGATGGCGAAGCGGCCTGCTGCCGATCGATGTGCGGGGCATTGTCTCGAACCACCGGGACTTCGAGCCGCTCGCGGCGAGCTACGGCATTCAGTTCCACCACATCCCGGTTGCGAGCGGATCAAAGCTGCGCGCGGAAGAACGGCTTGTCGAGGTGTTCGAAACCAAGGGTGCCGAGCTCCTCGTCCTAGCGCGGTACATGCAGATCCTGTCTGATGACCTCTGCCGCCAACTACGGGGGCGGGCGATCAACATTCACCACTCCTTCCTGCCGAGCTTTAAGGGCGCACGACCCTACCAACAGGCGCACGAGCTCGGCGTGAAACTGATCGGAGCCACAGCGCACTACGTCACGCCGGAACTCGACGAGGGGCCGATTATCGAACAAGACGTCGCGCGGTCGAGTCACTCGATGGATGCGGCGGCGTTGGCCGCGCTTGGCCGGGACGTCGAGAGCGCCGTCCTGGCGCGCGCCGTGTGCTGGCATGCGGAGCACCGCATCCTTCTGAATGGCAGCAAGACGGTCGTCTTCCACTGAAGGCTCGCCTGCGTCACAAGGGCGGGCGCCAGAGGATCCACAGGCCGACCGTCAAGAGGAGGACCGTGACGAAGCGCCGGATCAGGCGCACTGGCACGCGGTCGGCGCACCACCTGCCAGCGACTGCCCCACCGACGAGGGACAGGCTTAACTGCGTCGCGAGCACGGGTTCGATCGCCCCTGCCAGTGCGTGCGCCGCGGTCGCAAAGCCCCCGATCGGCAGCTGGATAGCGATCGACATCGCGATTGTCGGCTGCAGTGGCTGCCTTAGGGCGAGAAGGATGGGGATCAGCAGCACCGCGCCGCCGGTGCCCGTCATGGCTGAGCCCAGGCCGACGAAGAACCCGACGAACGCGAGCGCGCGCGGCGGCGGCTCGGGGAGTGGAGCCGCCGCCGGCCTAACCGCGCCCTGCAGGCCGCTCGCAATCAGCATGAGCCCGACGGCGGCGAGCAGGTGCTTGGCTTGCACTTCGTGTACGAGTAGGCCCCCCAGCGCAGCCCCGGGCGCCGCGGCCAGCAATAGCCCGGGGTCGCCCACGAGGGGCCGGCCTTCCGCGCGGAACCGTAGCAGTGCGAGCGCGCCCATGACGGTGAAGGCAACGCTTGCCGCGGCGATGGATGTGTGCGCGGGAATCCTCTCAATGGTGGCCAAGGCGGGAACGAGCAGCACTCCGCCGATACCGGCTGCGCCACCCATCCATCCCGCGACAAAGGCGGCGATGGTGCTCACCATACCCATCGCGACCATATCGCGCATGACTTCCTGAGAGGGAGGAATCGGAGAGGGCGAGCGTAGCAGCACGACTGCGGTCTGCCCAATTCAATTTGCAGGCGAAATTGATGCGTGGTCCGCAATCCGGACGCATGCGTGTCTTGCATGAAAGCCGAGCCAAGGTCGCATTGGAGATGGAAGAGTGAATTCGCTACGCTGGACGTCGAACCTATGTGGAGACGGGAACGACATGAACAGGTCTACGGAGAAGCGCCGCAAAGTTACGCCGAAGCTGCTTCAGGAGAAGAAGGATCGGGGGGAGATCATCGTCGCGATCGGCGTCTACGACAGCCCGATGGCTGCCATCGCTGACGAGATAGGCTTCGACCTGCTCATCAATGGCAACGCCGGGCCGATGTCACTGCTTGGGCATCCAACCCCGATCGATGTGCGGTTCGAAGAGCAACTCACTCTAATGCAGGCCGTGACGCGCGTCGCTCGCTACGGGCTGACTGTAGGGCACATGCCGTACATGACCTACAACATCTCGGTGTCGGAGGCCATCCGCAATGCTGCGCGTTTGATCGCCGAAGGCGGGGCCGACGCGGTGAAGTGCGAGGGCAACAAGCACACTGCGAAAACCGTCGCCGAGATTGTGCGCGCGGGCATTCCCGTGATGGGCCACATGGGCATGCAGGCCTCGCGAAAGCTGGAGCAAAGCGGCTATGGCTTCAAGGGCCGCACGGCGCAGGAGGCCGCGAAGATCGTCGAGGACACTCAGGCCTTCGTCGACGCTGGCGTGTTCGGCATTATCCTGGAGTACGTGCCGAACGAGATCACGCAGTATCTCGCCCGCACGATGCCGGTGCCCATCATCAGTGTAGGGGGCGGCCCGTCGCCTGATGGGATCTACATCGCAAGCAGCGACGTGGTCGGCTACAGCGCGTTCCCGAAGCCGAAGCACGAGGGCAGTTTCGTGGATGTGCGGCCGCTCATTCAGCAGGGGCTTCAGCAATACAAGGACGAAGTCCTCTCACACCGGTACCCGTACGCCGAGTACACGCAGCACATGACGCCACAGGAACACGACAAGTTCCTGCAGCTGGTCGAACGCGTGGCCTAATCGAACCATGGCGTCGTGGACTGACACCGGCGGCGGCAGCGGCAACCCGAGGATTGGCAGGACCGTCGCGGACTCGACGCCGTGGTGGCCACAGGGTGCCCAGCCGCCCGCGGATGCACCCAACATTCTCGTACTGCTTTTCGACGACGTCGGCTTCTCCGACTTTGGGTGTTACGGCTCGCCCATTCGGACGACGGCGATCGACCGGTTGGCGGCGGAGGGCGTGCGCTATTCCGGCTTCCACACTACGGCGATGTGCTCGACGACACGTGCGGCGCTGCTGACGGGGCGCAACCATCACTCCGTCGGCATGGGTTGCCTCGCCAACTTCGATAGCGGCTATCCAGGTTATCGCGGCAAGATCGCGCACGAGGCTGGTACGCTTGCCGAGATCCTACGCCACAACGGATGGCGCAACTATTTCTGCGGGAAGTGGCATGTAACGCCTATGAGCGAGGGTGGCTCGACGGGCCCGTTCGATGGCTGGCCGCTAGGCCGGGGGTTCGACCGCTTCTACGGTTTCATGAACGCGGAGACGGACCACTACACGCCAGAGCTCGTGCGCGACAACTCGCACGTCGAAACGCCAGGCAGCTATGAGACCGGTTATCACCTCTCAGCCGACTTGGCGGACCAAGCCATCCGCTTCATTGCCGACCATACGGCCCAACGGCCGGACCTCCCGTGGCTGACGTGGGTCGCGTTCGGCGCGTGCCACGCTCCCCACCAAGCGCCAAAGTGCTTGATCGACAGCTACGAGGATATCTTTGCCACTGGCTGGGACGTAGAGCGCGATGTCCGCCTCGCGACGCAGAAGGAAATGGGGCTGGTGCCGCGCGGCACTCGGCTGCCCCCGCGCAACGCCGGTGTGCAGGCATGGGACGAACATTCGGCCGCGGAACGCCGGCTCTTTGTTCGCTTGCAGTCCGCCTATGCGGCGATGCTCGACCACGCCGACCAGCAGATCGCGAGGATTGTCGAATTCCTGGAGCGAGCGGGGGCGCGCGACAACACGATCGTTGTCGTGTTGTCAGACAACGGGGCGAGCCAAGAGGGGGGGCCTTTGGGCGCCGTCAACACCTTGGGTAGCTACAACTACCAGGAAGAGACGTTCGAAGCGAAACTGGAGCGCTTCGACGACATCGGCGGCCCCGGTAGTCACACCAACATTCCCCACGGGTGGGCGATGGCCTCCAACACGCCGCTGAAACGCTACAAACAGAACACTCACGGCGGTGGCATCCGAGACCCCTTGGTTGTCTCCTGGCCGAAGGGCATCAACGCCCGCGGCGAAATCCGGCACCAGTTTGCGCACGCCTGCGACCTGCTGCCGACGCTGTTGGAGGTGACCGGCGCCGAGCTGCCGTCCCAAGTCAACGGTATTGCACAGATGCCCCTCGAAGGCGTCAGCTTCGCACGCACTTTCGACCAGCCGGGTGCACCGAGCAAGTCGACGCCGCAGTACTTCGAGATGTTTGGCCATCGGGGTATCTGGCACGATGGCTGGAAGGCGGTCGCCTATCACGCGCCGGGCACGCCGTTCGACGAGGACCGGTGGGAGCTGTACGACCTCGAGCGGGACTTCTCGGAGATCGACGACCTCGCATCGCGTGAGGCGGGGCGCCTCGAGAGCCTCAAGGTCCTCTGGTGGCAAGAGGCCGAGAAGCACAAAGTCCTGCCGCTTGATGATCGCTTCGGCCAACGCTTCGCCGACAACGCGGCGCGCATTTTGGGTGGACGGCGTCACTTTGTCTTTCACCGCGGGGTCGGCCATGTCCCCACCGACCTCGCGCCTGATGTGCGCAGCCGCGGCTACACGATCGAGGCGTACGTGCGATTCATCGACGGCGACGAAGGGGTGTTGATTGCCCACGGTGACGCTACCACCGGTTACGTGCTATATGTGCGCGACGGTCGGCTCGTGCACGACCTGAATCTCGGTGGTACCCACGACACGGTTGTGTCCGATCGGGTGATCCCTCGGGGCGCGCGAACGCTCGGAGTTCGCGTAGACCGACTCGCCCGCGGATCGATCGGCGAGGCGCTGCGCAGCCGCTACACGCTGCTGATTGACGGCATTTCGGTCGGCAGTGTGGAAACCGAACGATACTTCAAGTCGCTGATCTCTTGGGCCGGCTGCGACATCGGGTGTGATCGGGGGACGCCCATCGCGGACTACGTGGCGCCGTTCGAGTTCACTGGCGGGCTATCGAAAGTCGTTGTGACGCTTGATGACGACCAGGACCTCGACGGCGACGCCGTCGGCCGGGCTGAACTCGGGAGGGAGTAGATTTCGAACACCGGCGATACAGCATCACGTGGCCGCACGGGCGCCTCGTTGCTGCCGTTCGTGAAGTGGGCGTGCGATTTTCGCGCCATCTTCCAGGAATGAATGGTTCGCGGATCCTGGGGCAGGTCATCTTCAAATATCACCCTTACGCCTACGGACGAACTCCTCAAACTCGCGCTTATTTCTTTCGATTTCGGACCGGGATCGGACGCTCATCACAACAATGTTTGTTCCAGTATAGAACCTCAGTTCGCCGGCGCGGGTGTCGTACGCGCAATCTTCACCTTGCGGCACGTATTGCTTGCACTTGGTCCCTGGGTACTTTCCAAGAACAGCTTCACGTATCTCTTTGTATGTGTGAATCTGGAAGTCGAAGTACATTGTTGCGAGGGCCTTGTCCCGAAAGCACAGGTTGGCCATCGTTGGGCGAGCGCCAGCGACCGTAAAGTCCGAGCTCAAGACCGGGCGGCAAAACAGCCCATTTATTCCCCGGCCGTTGTAGGCAGCCTGTCCCAGCAGGACGCGTCTCTCCGCATCCTGTTCGCTCATTCCGATCGAGAGCCCCTTAATGTCGAGCACCTCGGATGCCTGCGCGGATCCAGCGAGGCCGGTCAGGATAAGTGTGAGTGCAGCGAAATTTCGTGTAGACGTATTGGACATGATCCCAGGGGGACTTCCATGCACGTGGAGGTTGAATCGTGAGTTCACGTGGACTGCTCGGCAAAGTAAGCCGCCGTACCGGATTGGATCCAGTACCGCGGAGCGTAGTCGAGGCGGTTGGTTGCAGGTGGGCCGTCTCCGGGAAAACTATGGTGCCCACCGAGGATGCAGAGCGGAAGGAAATCGCGATGGTGGCGACAGAGGAGTCTCCTCGAATCCCGGCTTGGCGAGGACGCGATCGAGGTATCATGCGCGCACAATGCGCGACTGGCGTGCCGGCGTCGATCGGCCGGAAGGTCTGTTCACCGGCCGCACGCAAATGAGAAAGAGGCGATTCGCCGAAGGACGGAGGCCACGCTTTGCGGCGACGATTGCATCGGTCGCAAACTCTGCGCGCAAAGAAACTAGAGGCTGAAGAGGATCTCTTTGCGCTTTGCCTGGTATTCTTCCTCTGTGATGATGCCCTTCTCCCACAGTTCCTTAAGCTTCTGAAGGCGAGGGCCCTCGTCGCCTCTATGCGTGGGAGCTGCGGAGGGGGTCGACTGCGATGCCGACTGCCCAGTCTGAGGGGCGGCAGGAGTGGGCTGCGAGATTGATTGCGCCTGCTTTGGCTGAGTCTCAGCTGAGGCATTCGATGTCGCAGTACTGTTAGCGTCGTCGATTGGCGGAAGGACACGATATCCCTTCGCCTCCATGCACGCCTTGTAGACTTCCCTTTGCTTAGCCTTTTCTAGCTCGAAGGCTAGGGGCGCTCCGACGATCGTAAGACCTAAGGCAAACGCTCCCGCCTGGCGCTCTGCTGTGTTCGCTTCCAGTCGCGCCTTGTCCTTGCACGACAGGTTATCGAGCTGCATTTGCTCCTGTGTCTGATTCGTAAGCGGATATACGTGAGACGCGAGCTGGAATGTTCCGCAAGCGGCGAGTACGGACATCGCAGCCATTATTCCAGCAAGCCGTATATTCGACGCAGCGCGCGGTGAAACTTTCATGCGCTTCATGGGTCTCCTTTCCAAACCGTGCGCTCCTACTCGCTAGCGAGCCCAAGCGGATCGACACGAATTCCGGCAGAGTGACGCATGCGTGTGAGTTTAAGATACAACGAAGATACCTGAATTGTCGAGCAGATATATTCCACAGCCGTGTCCCACCGAATCGCCTAGAGGCTCCGCCAACGCGAAGTGATAATTGAGGGCGCCGCGGGGCACCGCGATGGCGACGCTATCAGCTACCGACGCGATCAGTTACACCGGATCGGCGCTACTCGCGGAGCGCTTGGCCTTCACCGCTCCAAGCAGTTCCTGTAGTTTCTCAATGCTGATCGCCGGAACCAGGCGGTGAAGCATCGCATGACAGTTCGGGCAAACAGGCCGAAGGTCGCGTATCGGATCCAGGACGTAGTCCTTGCCGATTTCACTCAGTGGTTTGATAGGGTGGACGTGAATGAATCCCTCACCGATGGGACCGTACCGAACGGAGAAGTCAAACGCGCATACGACGCACTTGCTGACCTGCTCCCCGCCTGCCGTACCAGCGTGAAGTTCGTGGAGTCCGTCTTTCGGGAGAATGGCGGACATGAAGAAGAGCAGATTCAGCGAAGAACAGATCATCGGGTTCCTGAAGCAGGCCGAGGCCGGGATACCGGTCAAGGAGCTGTGCCGGAAGGGTGGCTTCAGCGACGCCACCTTCTACAAGTGGCGTTCCCGGTTCGGCGGCATGGACGTGCCGGACGCCCCGCGGCTGCGGGAACTCGAGCAGGAGAACGCCAAGCTCAAGCGGCTGCTGGCCGAAGCGCACCTGGACATGCATGCGCTGAAGAGCGCTCTCGGGGTAAAGCGCTAGCCCCACAGGTCAAGCGGGCGGCAATCGGCAAGATGATCGAACAACATCATCTGTCCGAGCGGCGCGCGTGCCGTCTTGTGGGGCTCTCCCGCGATGCCTACCGGCACCCGCCGGTGCCCAGTGCCTTGAACGCCGAGTTGAGCGGCCGGATCGTCGAGCTGGCGCATGTGCGGCGCCGTTTCGGCTACCGGCGCATCCACGACCTGCTGCGTCCCGAGTACCCGCAGATCAACCCCAAGCGTGTCTATCGCCTGTACCGCGAGGCGCAGCTGGCCGTGCGCAGGCGGCGCAAGGCCAAGCGGCCCAGCGGCGAGCGGCAGCCGCTGGCACCGGCGCGCACGATCAACGAGATCTGGAGCCTGGACTTCGTCGCCGACAGCCTCGCCAGCGGCCGCCGGATCAGGCTGCTGACGGTGGCTGATGATTTCACCCACGAGTGCGTCGACATCGGCGTGGACTTCGGCCTCTCGGGCCGGTACGTCACGCGGCTGCTCGACCAGGTGGCCCTGTTCCGTGGCTATCCCAAGGCCGTGTGTACCGACAATGGGCCGGAGTTCACCAGCCGGGCGTTCATGGGCTGGGCGCAGACCAAGGGCATCCGGCATCTGCTCATCGACCCCGGCAAGCCGATGCAGAACGCCTTCATCGAGAGCTTCAACGGCAAGCTGCGCGACGAGTGCCTGAACGAGCAGTGGTTCGAGACGCTGGCCCAGGCCCGTTCAGCGGTCGCCGCCTGGCGGCGCGACTACAACGAAGTGCGGCCGCACAGCAGCCTGGGACGCATCCCACCGGCGAAATTCGCCGAGCAGCATCGTCGGCTCGCCGCCGATGCTGCTCGAACCGCGAACGACAAACCCCAACCGATCAACTAGCCTTGCAGCCCGGACTCCTGACGATCGAGTGGTGCGGCAACAGGGGGCAGGTCAGGCTGACCAAGGACGTGGCAGAGGTCGCGGAAGTGCGCCTGCGCGGCGGATCGCTCCTTCAACTCGATCCGGCGCCACTTCTTGACGAATTCAGCCGCGGTGCTGGGTGCCGACATCCTCTTCGCCCGCGCAGGGACGCCGTGCGGCCTGTGTTCGTCGCTGGTTTGCGGGGAATGAATCGGCCGGCGGTGGCGCGGTCAACGCGCCCAGCGGCGGCGTCGCGGCGCTGTTCCGCTCAAGTCGCGTGACTGGGCAGGTAGCCGGGGCTACTGCTTCGACCCCTTCGGCTTCCATTTGCTTGCCTGCGCCTGTACCTCTGCTCGCTGCGTGGCGGTGAGTTCAGCTTCGGCCTTGTCGCGGTCTTGCAGTGCTCGTCCATGTTGTTTGGCGCTCGCGATAAGCCACCAAAAGTAGGCCTGTTTGATGTCTCTTGGCACCCCTCTACCTTCGCGGTAGCTGAGGCCAAGGTAATACTGCGCGTCCGGATCACCACGCTCGGCTGCTCTTCGATACCAGTGGGCCGCCGCCTGGTAGTTCTTGGGTACACGGCGCCCCTCGCCATAGATGCGGGCGAGATGATACTGGGCGCTGACATCACCTTGCTCGCCGGCCCTGCGATACCAATCGATCGCCTGCTCTATGTCTTCGGTAACGCCCAATCCCCTGTCGTACATAGTCCCGAGGTTGTACTGAGCGACCGCGTCCCCTTTTTCGGCGAGCGGTCTCCAAAGACGCAGCGCGGTCGCGTACTCGCCCCGCTTGTACGCCGCGAGCGCGTCGTCGTGCGGTCCCGCCCAGACGTGGGTCGCCGAGAGCAGAACCAGCATCATTAACACTTTGATGTATCGCATCGGACATCTCGTGCCAAGCTGCAAAGTGTGGCGGTGCGGACGATGGCGTCTAAGTGTGCGGGAGCCCACGAGGTGCGAGATTAGATCAACGGCGCTGATCAGTGTCGGAGGTGGTTCGTGGCGTCATCGTCCCATCCCGCTCAGCCCGAAGCGCCTGCCCGTCGGGCAGGAGCACGAGCAGCGATCCGTCGGCGAGCCTGAGTACGATCAGGCGCGGAGAATGCGCGACCGGCGTGCCGGTGTCGATCGGCCGGAAGGACTAGGTTGGTCGATTCGGAGTACGTTTGGAGTGTGGCCGACTGACGTCAGTGTGTACTACCGCAGAAACGCTCGCCAATGCTGGCTATTCGTGGCGCCCCCGGCACGAATCGAACGTGCGACCCTCCCCTTAGGAGGGGGATGCTCTATCCACTGAGCTACGGGGGCGTCCGGCCGCATTCTACCGAAGCCCATCCGCGCGACGCCCGGGCGGCGCGTGGCCAGGCGCCTCGCACGAGTCACGGGTCGTCACCTTCCGGAGCGCCATCGCGGGTAAGCTGGCCGCCTCGTCGCCAGCCATCGACCCGGACCCTTTTCATCCCCGAATCGCCATGCCCGAATCGACCGTCGAGTTCGAGCTGAAGTTCCTCGTGCCGGCCGGCGCGCGCCGGGCGCTGCGGGCGGCGCTCGGAGAACGCGGCGCGCGACCCGAGACCCGCCACCTCGTCGCGCGCTATTTCGACACAGACGATCGCCGGCTGGCGAGCGCCGGCATGGCACTGCGGCTGCGGCGCGAAGGGCGCCGCTGGGTGCAGACGCTGAAGGCCGGCGGCGAGGCGGCGCTGGCGCGCTTCGAGCACGAGGTGCTGCGCCCCGGGGCCGACCTCGATCCGGCCGTCCACGCCGGCACGCAGGCCGGCGAGCGGATGGCCGCGTTGCTCGCCGACGGGGAGCCGCTACGGCAGCGCTACGAGACCGACATCCGGAGAACGACGCGCACGCTGCGAACGCGAGGCGCCGTCGTCGAGCTCGCGTTCGACGAAGGGCGCATCGCGACGCACGACCGCGAGCTTCGCGTCTGCGAGCTCGAGCTCGAACTGCTGTCCGGCTCGCCCGTCGCGCTGTTCGCGCTGGCCGAGCGCTGGCGCGCGAGGTTCGGACTGCTCGTCGATCCGCGCAGCAAGGCCGAGCGCGGCGACGCGCTGGCCGATGGGCGTGCGCCGGCGAGTCCTCGGCGCGCGACGCCGGTCAGGCTACGGCGCAAGGTGGGCGTCGGCGAGGCGTGGCGCGCGGTGCTCGACGAGTGCATCGCGCAGATCCTCGTCAACGCGATCGCGCTCGGCATTGCCGTGGGTGTCGAGGGCCGGGCGGGCCGGTCGTCGGCGTCGTCCCCACCAGTGGAGGACGCCGAGGTCGTCCACCAGTTGCGGATCGGGCTGCGCCGCTTGCGCAGTGCGATCCGGCTGTTCCGGGGCTGGGTGCCGCCGGTCGACGAATCGATCGCGGTGGGTGTGCGTGACCTGTTCCGCGCGCTCGGCGCATCGCGCGACCGGGACGTGCTCGAGCAGGACATCGAACCGGCGCTGCAGCGCGCCGGCGCGCCGGGAGCGCCGATGGCGGACGGGCGCGGGGGGCCGGCGGACGCGAACGACGTCGCTGCCGTGGTTGCCGACGACGCGACCCAGCGCTGGCTGCTGGCGCTGCTCGCCTGGCGCCACGGGCTCGACGCGGCGGCGGCGCCGGAAGCGGGGGCCGCCGAGCCGGCCGCCGATTCGGGCTCCGGACCGTCCGCGTCCGATCCCCTCGCGCCGCTCGCGCGCCGCCGGCTCGCGCGCTGGCAGCGTGCGATCGCACGCGAAGCGCCCCGTTTCGCGCAGCTCGACGACACAGCGCGCCATCTGCTGCGCCGGCGGGCGAAGCGGCTGCGCTACGCGAGCGAATTCGTCGAGTCGCTGTTCGGCGGCAAGGAGATGCGTCGCTTCGTCGAAAGCCTGCGAGCGGCCCAGCAGGCGCTCGGCGAACTCGGCGACCTCGTGTTGGCCGGCCAGCGCTACGGGCGCGAATCGGCGGTCGAACCGCGCGACTGGTTCGTGCAGGGGTGGCTGGCGGCGCGGCGCGACGCGCTGGTCGCGCAGGCGGCTGCGGCGCTCGCCGAACTCGACGGGCGCCGACCGTTCGGCAAGCGCTGAGCGTCAGGTCCTGCGGTAGTCGACGATCGTGTAGCGCAGTCCGCTGCTCGACTGGCGCTCGCTGCGCGACGCCACGCGCCAGTGCGCGCCGTCGAGTTCGGGGAAATGCGCGTCGCCGGCGACGTCGAGTTCGATCTCGGTCACGATCGCGCGCTGCGCGATCGCGATGGCGTCGCGATAGAGCTGCGCGCCGCCGACGACGAAGACCTCGTCCGTCGCGATCGACGGATCCGGGCCCGGTTGCCCGGCGAGCGCGATCGCGTCGCGCAGCGTCGTCGCGCTCTCGCAGCCGGGATGCGACCAGCGCGGATCGCGGCTGACGACGATCGTGCGGCGGCCCGGCAGCGCCTTGCCGATCGACTCGAAGGTCTTGCGGCCCATGACGATCGCGTGGCCCATCGTCGTCGCGCGGAAGTGCGCGAGGTCTTCGGGCAGGTGCCAGGGCAGCGCGTTGCCGGCGCCGATGACGCCCGCCCGCGCGCGCGCGACGACGATCGTCACGCGCGGCGTCGCCGCAAGCCGTCTTGCGTCGCCGCTGGTATCGTGTGCCGGGTGGCTCATTCGGTGTCGCCCTTCGCGGCGCCGCCGCGTGAGCGGGGATTGTATCGTTCGCCTCCGATGGACTTCTACGATCGGCTGATCCTGCCGCGCCTGGTCGACCTGGCCTGCGGCTCCCCGTCGCTGGCGCGCACGCGCGCGCTGGTCGTCCCGCTCGCGCGCGGACGCGTGCTCGAGGTCGGCTTCGGCTCGGGCCTGAACCTGCCGTTCTACGATCCGGGCAAGGTCGAGCGGGTGCTGGCGCTCGAGCCGGGCGAGGGCATTCGCGCGCTCGCGCAGCGCCGTGTCGCGGCGAGCCGGGTGCCGGTGGAGTTCGTCGGCGCGCCCGGCGAATCGATCCCGCTCGCCGACGCGTCGGTCGACAGCGTCGTGATCACGTTCACGCTGTGCACGATCCCGGACGTCGCGCGGGCGGCGCGCGAAATGCGCCGCGTGCTGCGCCGCGGCGGCGAGCTGCTGTTCGCCGAGCACGGCACCGCGCGCTCGGTGCGCGCGCAGCGCTGGCAACACCGCATCGAGCCGGTGTGGACGCCGCTGGCCGGCGGCTGCCACCTGACGCGCGATCCGCCGCGGATCCTGCGCGAGGCCGGCTTCTCGGTCGAATGGACCGAGGGGCTGCTCGACCCGCGGCCGCTGGCGGCGCGCACGATCGGGCCGCTGACCTACGGCTACTGGGGTGTGGCCCGGTAGCGCCTACTTCGGTACGACCGCCGTCGCCTCGAGCTCGATCTTGCCCGGGTTGTCGAGCAGGTCGGAGACGAAGATCATGCTCATCGCCGGGTAGTGCGAGCCCATGTGCTTGCGCCAGATCCTGCCCAGCTCCTTGCGCGCGGCCATGTACGCCGGCTTGTCGCAGCAGTAGGCGGTCATGCGGCAGACGTGCTCGGGCTTCGCCCCCGCCTTCGCCAGGATCGCGACGATGTTCTGCAGCGCCTGGTCGAACTGCGGGGCGATCTCTTCGGAGTGGAACTTCTGTTGTGCGTCCCAGCCGACCTGGCCGGCGACGAAGACGACGCGGCCGGCGTCGACCGCGATGCCGTTGGCGTAGCCGATCGGCGGCGCCCAGCCGTCGGGGAGGAGGGTTTGCATGGGCGGATCCTGGTGGAGGTGAATCGAAGGGCGGGTCGAAGCGGCGGCTTCAGTCGGTATAGCGCGGCGGATCGGGGTCGTCGGCCCAGTTGCGGTCGGGCTTCGGCACCTTCTGCAGCCAGGCCTTGATCAGCTCGACGTGCTCCTGCTCCTCGGCCTGCAACTCGAGTGCCGCGGTGCGCACCGAGTCGACGGTTGCCGCCTCGGCGATGCGCGCGAAGAAGCGCTCGGCGCGCTCCTCGCTGGCCAGCGCGAGCATCAGCGCGTGGTAGGGCTGCATCAGGTAGTGGACTTCGTCCATCGCGATGGTCTCGGGCCCTTCGAAGCTCTCCCAGACGACCTTTCCCGGCGGGGGCGGCGACTTCCAGCCCATCTCGGCCATGATCTGGGTGGCGTGCTTGCCCTCGATCTCGGACATCTTGCGGAACAGTTCGGCGACCTCGCGATTGTTGTGCGTCTCCATCGCGTCGGCGAACTCGGCGTAGCGCTCCGAGGCCTCGATCTCCATCTCGTAGGCCTTGATCATGAACTCGTCGAGCGTGCGCGGGGCCTTCGTCCTCTTGGCATTCATAGTTCGAACTCCGCCTCGATCTCGGCAAGGCTGCGCTTGGCTGCGCGCGGCCCCAGCGGGTACGGCGCGCGATTGCCGGCGTACAGCACGCCGATGTTGAAACCGTCGTCGGTCATGATCCGGCGGGCGGCCCGGGCCGGGTCGTCGGTCGGGCCGACCGGCGCCGGGTGGGCCTGCTCCTTCCAGGTGCGCTGCTCGGGACGGAAGGTCACGCAGGGGCTGAGGATCTCGATGAACGAGAAGCCCGGGTGCCGGATCGCCTGCGCGATGATCTCGGCGGTGCCGTTCGGGTCGCCCGAGAACGCGCGTGCGACGAAGTTGGCACCCGAGGCCAGCGCGATCACCAGCGGGTGGAACGAGCGCACGCCGGTGCCGCCGGGCGAGAGCTTGGAGTCCCAGTCGGGCTCGGTGGTCGGCGAGGGCTGGCCCTTGGTCATCCCGTAGACGTGGTTGTCCATCACGATGTACGTGAGGTCGACGTTGCGCCGGCACGCGTGCAGGAAGTGGTTGCCGCCGATCGAGTAGCCGTCGCCGTCGCCGCCGGCGACCAGCACCGTGAGGTCGGGGCGCGCGACCTTCAGGCCGGTGGCCGCGGCGAGCGAGCGCCCGTGCACGCCGTGGAAGCCATAGCACGAGGTATACGCGGGGATGCGCGACGAGCAGCCGATGCCGGAGACCACCGCGACGTTCTCCGGCCGCACCTGCACCATCGCCAGCGCCTTGGTGACCGACCCGAGCACCGAGTAGTCGCCGCAGCCCGGGCACCAGATCGGCTTGTACGACGACTTGTAGCTCTGCGCCGTGAGTGGCGCGGGAGCCGTGACCGCCTCGTTCATTGCTGTCTCCAATCGAGAATGACTTTCGCGAGCTCGGCCGGGCGCATCGGCAGCGGGCCGGGGCGGTGGAAGCTCGCCGGCTTGCCGGGCAGGTCGTACATCGCGCGCAGGTAGCGGAAGAGTTGCGCCGAGTGGTTCTGCTCGACCACCAGCACGCGGCGCACGCCCTCGAGCGCCTGCTCGAGCCGTTCCGGCAGCGCGGGTGCCAGCAGGCGCAGCGCGATCAGCCGCGCCTTCACGCCCTGGGCGGCGAGGCGGGCGAGCGCCTCGCGCGCGACGTCGGTCACCGAACCGAAGGTGATCACCGCGACGTCGCCTTCGCCTTCGAGGTCGGCCCACCACGGGCCGTAGTCGTACTGCATCAGCTTGCGCTCGCGCTTGTCGAG
>JAHBZV010000035.1 GCA_019635275.1 Burkholderiaceae bacterium
GCCGACCTCGCCAAGGGGCACCCCGGCGCCCAGGTCCGCGACAACGCGCTGTCGAAGGCGCGCTTCGAGTTCCGCTGGGCCGACCAGTTCAACCTCGGCCTGGACCCCGACACCGCGAAGGACTTCCACGACGAGACGCTGCCGAAGGAGTCGATGAAGACCGCACACTTCTGCTCGATGTGCGGACCGCACTTCTGCTCGATGCGCATCACGCAGGAGGTGCGCGACTACGCCGAGCGCCAGGGCATCGGCGAGCAGCAGGCGCTCGAGCAGGGGATGCAGCAGAAGGCCGGCGAGTTCGTCGAGCGGGGCGCGGAGATCTACCAGCGATCTTGAGCCGGCGTGGCTGGCGCGAGCAAAGGCGCGGGCGAGGGGGCGGGCCCTTCGCCGTGGGCGCGCCAGGTGCTTGCCCCCGCTTCGCGGGGGTGCCCTGCGATGCTCGCCGCACCGGCTGGCGCGGCGAAACTCGCTCCGCGCGCTTCGCGCGCTGCGCTCAGACAATCGCCGCGAGAATGATGGACGATGCGCGCTGCGCGCGCCGCCGGTGCGGCTGCGCTTCTCGGCTGCGCACGAGGCGCGCCCACGGCGAAGGGCCCGCCCCCTCGCCCGCGCCTTTGCCGACAACGCCGTGGTGTTCGTGCACACCGTCGGAAAGCTCGCTGCGATCGATGCCGCCTCCGCTTCGAGCACCGCGGATCCTTTGCGCACCACCGACGTCTCGAGAGCGGCAGGGGGCGGCTGGGTGGCGTGCGCGGGCCGGCGGGCCTGGGCGGGCCGTGGGGGGACCGACGCGTAGGGCGCTGTCGGCGGCGCCGAGCAGCGCAGCCTCGGGGTCGGCGCGCGAAGCGCGCTTCGTACTTCTGACTTGCGGCGCCCTGTTTGAGCGGAGCTCGCGAAGCGAGCGCAGCGAGTTGCGCCGCACGACCCCGAGCCGAGCAGCGGAGGGAAGTCGGTGCGAAGCACCGACCGCCGTCGTCAGCGCCCCACGCGTCGGTCCCCCCCTCACGGCCCGCCCAGGCCCGCCGGCCCGCGCACGCCACCCAGCCGCCCCCTGCCGCGACGCTCAGTCGGTCGACCGCGACATCGCCGCGAGCACCTCGTCGAGGTTCTGCGGCATGCCCAGCGCGTTGAATCCGCCGTCGACGTAGTGGATCTCGCCGGTGACCGCTCCGCCCAGGTCCGACAGCAGGTACAGCGCCGTGCCGCCCAACTCGTCGAGCTCGACGCCACGGCGTAGCGGCGCCGACAGCACGTTGTACTTGTAGATCGCGCGCGCGCTGCCGACAGCCGCTCCGGAGAGCGTGCGCATCGGCCCCGCCGAGACCGCGTTCACGCGGATGCCCTGCGGGCCGAGGTCGGCCGCCAGGTAGCGCGTCGACGCCTCGAGCGCCGCCTTGGCCACGCCCATCACGTTGTAGTTGGGCATCACCTTCTCGGCGCCGTAGTAGCTCAGCGTGATCGCCGCGCTGCCGCGCGGCATCAGCGTGGCCGCGCGGCGCATCACCGACGTGAACGAGTAGCACGACACGTGCATCGTGTGCAGGAAGTTCGCCAGCGACGTGTCGACGTAGCGGCCCTTGAGCTCGTCGCGGCTCGAGTGCGCCACCGCGTGCACGACGAAGTCGAGCGCGCCCCATCGGGTGCGGATCGCGTCGAACACGGCGTCGATCGCCTCCTCGCGCTCGACGTCGCAGTCGAGAACGAAATCCGAGCCCGCCTCCTGCGCGAGCGAGGCGACGCGCTTCTTCATCGCGTCGCCCTGGTACGTGAACGCCAGTTCGGCGCCGTGCGCGCGCAGCGTGCGCGCGATGCCCCAGGCGATCGAGCGCTCGTTGGCCACCCCCATGACCAGCCCGCGCCGGCCCTGCATCAGCGTCGACGTGCCAATGGCGATCGGGCCGGTCATCGTCAGGCCTCGTAGCGCGACAGCGCCAGCGTGCAGTTGGTGCCGCCGAAGCCGAAGCTGTTCGACAGGATCGTCTGGTGCTTCACGCCGTCGATGCGCTGGCGGGCGATCGGGATTGCGCCGGCGCCCTCGTCGAGCCGCTCGATGTTGATGCTCGGCGCGACGAAGCCGTGGTTCATCATCAGCAGGCAGTAGATCGCCTCCTGCACGCCAGTGGCGCCCAGCGAATGCCCGGTCATCGACTTGGTCGACGACACGAACGGCAGCTCCTCGTCGGGGCGGCCGAACACCTCGCGGATCGCGTTCAACTCGGTGATGTCTCCCACCGGGGTGCTGGTGCCGTGGCTGTTGATGTAGGTGACCGGCGTTGGCACGGTGCGCAGCGCGTTGCGCATGCAGCGCACCGCGCCTTCGCCGCTCGGCGCGACCATGTCGGCGCCGTCGGAGGTCGCGCCGTAGCCGGTGAGCTCGCCGTAGATCTTCGCGCCGCGCGCCTTCGCGTGCCCGAGCTCCTCGAGCACCACGATGCCGCCGCCGCCGGCGATCACGAAGCCGTCACGGTCGGCGTCGTAGGCGCGCGAAGCCGCCTGCGGGCGGTCGTTGTACTTCGAGGACATCGCGCCCATCGCGTCGAACAGCACCGACAGCGTCCAGTCGAGTTCTTCGCCGCCGCCGGCGAAGACGATGTCCTGCTTGCCCCACTGGATGAGCTCGGCGCCGTGGCCGATGCAGTGCGCCGACGTGGAGCACGCCGACGAGATCGTGTAGTTCACGCCCTTGATGTGGAAGTTGGTCGCCGCGGTCGCCGACGTGGTCGAAGACATGCAGCGGGGCACCATGTACGGGCCGACGCGCTTGGGGCCGCGCTCCTTGCAGATCGCGGCCGCCTCGACCTGGTTGCGCGTCGACGGCCCGCCCGAGCCGACGACGATGCCGGTGCGCTCGTTGACGACGTCGGTGGCCTCGAGCCCGGAATCGGCGATCGCCTGCTCCATCGACAGGTGCAGGTACGCCGCGCCGTCGCCCATGAAGCGCTTGAGTCTGCGGTCGATCGCGGCGTCGAGGTCGATGTCCGGGCGCCCGGCGACCTGGCTGCGAAAGCCGAGCTCGGCGTACTCGGGAACCGCCGCAATGCCCGACCGGCCGGCGCGCAGCGACTGCAGGACCTGTTCCTGGTCGAGGCCGATGCACGAGATGATGCCGATGCCGGTGACCACGACCCGGCGCGTGCCCATCGCTTCAGTCATGAACGTGCTCCTTCGCGTCGCGCTCAGAGCGATTTCGGATTGTCGAACAACCCGACCTGCAGGTCGGCGGCCTCGTAGATCAGCTTGCCGTCGGCCAGCACCTGGCCGTCGGCCACGCCGAGGACGAGCCTGCGGTTGATGATCCGCTTGACGTCGATGCGGTACTGCACCAGCCGCGTTTCGGGGAGGATCTGCCCGGTGAACTTCAGCTGCCCCAGGCCGAGCGCGCGCCCGGAACCGGGCGCGCCGGTCCACCCGAGGAAGAAGCCGAGCATCTGCCACAGCGAGTCCAGGCCCAGGCAGCCGGGCATCACCGGGTCGCCCTCGAAGTGGCAGGCGAAGAACCACAGGTCGGGGCGGATGTCGAACTCGGCGGTCAGGTAACCCTTGTCGAACGCGCCGCCGGTGGCCGAGATCCCGGTGATCCGGTCGAACATCAGCATCGGCGGCAGCGGCAGCTTCGCGTTTCCGGGGCCGAACAGCTTGCCGTGCCCGCAGTCGATCAGCTCGTCGTATCCGTAGCTCGCCTTGGGTGTGAAATGCATCGGGTCAGGGGCCTGGTTCGTGAGGGTCGAGGGCCGTCGGCGGGGGTGCGGCGGCCACGGCCGCCATGATACGGAAAGATCGGCCCGGTTCGGCGCTGCGCGGCGCGGCGGCCTCGCGCAACAGGCGCATGCCGACCAGCGTATAGCGGGTCTGCGGCGAATTCCAGTTGCGGTACGCGCAGCGCGCATAGAACGGCCAGGTGTGCCACGACCCGCCGCGGCGCACGCGAACGCTGCCGGTGGCCGGCCCCTTCGGGTCGGCGGCCGGCGAGCGGGCGTAGTAACGGTCGTCGTGCCAGTCGGCGGTCCACTCCCAGGCGTTGCCGTGCATGTCGTAGAGCCCGAATGCATTGGGGGCGAAGCTTCCGACCGGCGAGGTGAACGCGAACCCGTCGTGCCCGGCCAGTGCGTGCGCGCGCCAGCGCGGCCAGTTCGCCTGCGCGTCGGCGTCGAACACGTTGGCCGCGCGCAGCAGGCTTCGCGGATCGTCGCCGCTGCCGTAGCGGGTTCGCGTGCCGGCGCGGCACGCGTACTCCCACTCGGCTTCGGTGGGCAGGCGGTAAGTCGCGTTCTCGGTCCGGCTCAACCAGCGCGCCATCGCGGCGGCATCGTTCCAGGTCACGTTGACCACCGGATGGTCGTCGCCCTGCGGGAAGCCGGGATTGCGCCACGAGTATCTGGGATCGCGTCCGGCGAAGGCATCGCCGCGGGCGCTCTTCGACGGATCGTAGGCCGGGTCGTAGCCGTAGCCGCCGGTGCCGTCGGCGACCGATTCCGGCACGTACCCGGAGCGCTCGAGGAATCGCCGGAACTGGCCGACGGTGACCTCGTGCTGGGCGAGGTAGAACGGCCGCGTGATGCGCACCCGGTGCGCCGGTGCCTCGTCGCCGAGCTCTTCGAAGCGGCGCCGCTCGAGGTCCGGGTAGGCGGCGGCGAGCGCGTCGACCGACTCTTCGCTGCCCATCGTGAAGTCGCCGGCCGGCACGAGGACGAAGCGGATGCCGAGCGAATCGTCCAGCACCGCGGCCGGCGCAGCGGCCGATGGCGCCGTCTGGGCAGACCTTGCGGACGTCGCCGACCGCGGGTCCGCGCCCGGCTGTCCGGCATGCGCCGCCGACGTCGCGGCTGCAGCGAGCAGCAGGGCGGCGCTTCGGGGCGGCATCGTCGGGCGCTCGCGGAGTCGCGCGGCGCCGCGTCAGCGCAGCTCGCTGCCTTGCGTCAGGCCGACGCCGGCCTCGCGCATCGCCGCGAGTGCGCGCTCGAGCGATCCGCCGAGGTCGATCGCGCGACAGGCGTCGAGCAGCACGACCGCCTCGAAATGCAGCCGCCGGGCGTCGAGCGCCGACCAGGCGACGCAATAGTCGGTGGCCAGCCCGCAGAAGAACACCCGGGCGAAGCCGCGCTCGCGCAGGTAGCCGGCCAGGCCGGTGGGGCTCGCGCGGTCGTTCTCGTAGAAGGCCGAGTACGAGTCGATGTCGGGCCGGAATCCCTTGCGGATCACCAGTTCGGCGCGCGTCGCGTCGAGGTTCGCGTGCAGCGCGGCGCCCGCCGTGCCCTGCACGCAGTGGTCGGGCCACAGCGTCTGCTCGCCGTAGTCGAGCGAGACCGTCTCGAATGGCGCGCGCCCCGGGTGCGAGCTGGCGAACGAGCGGTGGCCGGCCGGGTGCCAGTCCTGCGTGAGAACGACGTGCTCGAAGCGGCGCATCAGCGCGTTGGCCACGGGAACGACCGCGTCGCCGTCGGCTACCGCCAGCGCGCCGCCGGGGCAGAAGTCGTTCTGCACGTCGATGACGACGAGCACGTCGCGGCGCGGATCGATCTCCGGAATCGTCTGCATGGCGCGAGCTTCCCATTGCCGCCGGGATGCGTCAATATCGCCGCACCGTCCCTTCAACGAGGAGAAGCGCATGTCGAGCCGTCGCGAGTTCATGGGTGCATCGGCAGCCGTCGCCGCGGCCGCCGCGCTGCCGCTTCCGGCCTTCGCGGCCCGGGGGCCGATCCGCATCGGCGCGGTGCTGCCGTTCTCGGGGGGGCTCGAGCTGTTCGGCAACCAGGCCAAGATCGGCATCGACCTCGCGGTCGCCGAGATCAACGCCGAGGGCGGCATCCTCGGCAGCAAGGTCGAGGTGCTCTACCAGGACAACAAGACCGACCCGAAGACCTCGGTCGAGCGCACCACGCAGCTCATCCAGCGCGACAAGGTGATCGCGGTCACCGGCCCGATCACGTCCAGCGCGCGCGACGCGATGCTGCCGGCGCACCGCCGGCTGAAGACGCCGCTGCTGTACGCGACCAACTACGAGGGCGGCGCGTGCGACCGCTACGTGTTCTCGTTCAACACCGTTCCGAACCAGGAGCTCGAGAAGCTGCTGCCGGAACTGGTCAAGCGCGCGGGCAACACCTTCTACCTGTTGGGTGCCGACTATGTCTGGCCGCAGAAGATGTTCGAGCAGGCCGAGGTCCTGATCACGCGGCTCGGCGGCAAGGTGGTCGGCAAGGAGTTCGTGCCGTTCGGCACGAAGGAATTCACGCCGATCCTGAGGCGCATCAAGGACAGCGGCGCCAAGGTCGTGCTCAAGGCGCTGCCCGGCGCCGACGGCATCACCTTCATCAAGCAGGCCGAAGACCTCGGGCTGATGAAGGAGGTCACGATCGGCTTCCTCGGATTCGCCGAGACGTACCTCGGCGCCTTCGGCGAGGGCAAGGGACAGAACATGTGGGTCACCGTGCCGTTCGCGGCGTCGATCGACGACCCGAAGGTCAAGGACTTCGTCGCCCGGGTGCGCAAGTCGGCGGGCAACGAGGTGCCGATCTCGCACTACGTGATGACCCACTACAACGCGATGAAGGCGGTGCAGGCGGCGCTGAAGAAGACCGGCAAGGCCGATCGCGAATCGCTGGTCAACGGGCTCGAGGGGCTCACGCTCGAGATTCCCACCGGGCCGATGACGATCGGCAAGGCCGACCACCACGTGACGATGAACATGTACCTGGCGCGCACCGAGGGTGCCGGGCTCACCGTGGTGCAGGCGATGGGGGCGATCGCGCCGCGGGCGGGCTGCGCGAAGAAGTGAGCCGGCCCAGCCGCGGGCGCGCATGAACGTCGGCGCGCGGGACTCCGGGGCACTGCTGAGGGTCGAGCGGGTCTCGCGCGACTTCGGCGGCCTGCGTGCGCTCGACGGCGTGGCCTTCGACGTCGCGGCCGGCGAGGTACTGTGCATCATCGGGCCCAACGGCTGCGGCAAGACCACGCTGTTCAACACGATCACCGGACAGGTGCGGCCGGACAGCGGGCGCGTGAGCTTCGACGGCCGCGAACTCTCCGGCCTCGCGCCCGACCGGGTGGCGCGGCTGGGCGTGGCGCGCAAGTTCCAGGTGCCCAGCGTGTTCGAGGACCTGACGGTGCGCGAGAACCTGGGCGTCGCGCGCTTCGCCGCGCCCGCGCACGCAGCGCTGCCCGCGCCCGAAGCGGTGCTGTCGGACATCGCGATGGGCGACGCTGCCGACGAACCGGCCGGCACGCTGTCGCACGGGCGCAAGCAGTGGCTCGAGATCGGCATGCTGCTCGCGCAGGCGCCGCGGCTGATGCTGCTCGACGAGCCCACCGCCGGTATGACCGGCGCCGAGACGATGGCCACCGTGGAGCTCGTGCGCCGCGTCAGCGGCCGCGCCGGCACGGCCTGCGTGGTCGTCGAGCACGACATGCGCTTCGTCGAGGCGCTCGACGCGCGGGTGCTGGTGATGCTCGCCGGCCGGCTGGTCGCCGACGGGCGATTCGCCGAAGTGCGGCGCCTGCCGGCCGTGCGCGAGGCCTACCTCGGGCGCCGCGCGTGAGGCGGGCGTGAGCGCGAGCGTGGGCGCAGCCGCGGGCGCGGGCCCGAACGCAGGCATGAGCGCGGCGGCCGACGCGTCGCTGTCGCTGTCCGGCGTCGTCGCCGGCTACGGCAAGGGAACGGTGCTCAACGGCGTCGACCTCGACGTGGGCAGCGGCGAGCGCGTGGGGCTGCTCGGGCGCAACGGCGCGGGCAAGACCACGCTGATGCGCGTGCTGATGGGCCTCGTCGCGGCGCGCGCCGGCGAGATCCGCTTCGGCGGACGCCCGATCCGCGCCACGGAGACGTTCCGGATCGCTCGGCTCGGCCTGGCCTACGTGCCGCAGGGACGCGACCTCTTCGCCGACTTCAGCGTCGAGCAGAACCTGCTGCTCGGCTGCATCGCGCAGCGCGGCCACACCGCGCGCGACCTGTCGCCGGCGTTCGAGGCGTTTCCGTGGCTGCACGCGCGCCGCGGCGAGCGCGCCGGAAGCCTGTCGGGCGGCCAGCAGCAGCAGCTCGCGATCGGCCGCGCGATCGTCTCGCGCCCGAAGCTGCTGCTGCTCGACGAGCCGCTCGAAGGCGTGCAGCCTTCGGTCGTGGACGAGATCGTCGACGCACTCGCGCGCCTGTGCTCGGCGTCCGGAATGGGCCTGCTGCTGGTCGAGCAGAACGTCGACGTCGTGCTGGCGCTGTGCGGGCGCGTCGCGTTCATCGAGTCGGGCGAAGTTCGCGAATCGCAGCCGAGCGACGCCGTGCGCGACGATCCGCTTCGCCTCGAGCGCTACCTGGGCATCTGAGCGGGAATCCGGGGCAGGCGCGACGATGAACGCTGCGATCACGATGCTGCTCGACGCGTCGAACTACGTGCTGATCCTGATGCTGGTCGCGCTCGGGCTGGCGATCGTGTTCGGGCTGATGAACGTGATCAACATGGCACACGGCGAGTTCATGATGCTGGGCGCCTATGCCGCGCTCGCCTGCCACCAGGCGGGCTTGCCGATGGCGGCCGGGCTGGTGGTCGCGCCGCTCGCGGTGGGACTGCTCGGGCTGGTGGTCGAGGAGCTGCTGATCCGGCGCGTCTATGCGCGGCTGCTCGACACGATCCTCGCGACCTGGGGGCTGTCGCTGATCCTGAAGCAGTCGATCGTCATGGCGTTCGGACCCGGCTCGTATTCGGTGCCCAATCCGCTGCCGATGACGGTGCCGGTGCTGGGCGTCGAGTACCCGGCGTACCGGCTCTTCATCATGGCGGTCGCGCTGGCGGCACTTGCGGCGACCTTCTGGCTGTTCTTTCGCACCGAGTGGGGGCTCACCGCGCGCAGCGTGATCGCCAATCGTTCGATGGCCGCCTGCCTGGGCATCGACACGCGTCGGCTCGACCGCCTCACGTTCGCGTGCGGGGCTGCGCTGGCGGGCCTCGCCGGCGCGGTGATCACGCCGATCGTCTCGCTCGATCCGCAGATGGGCACCGGCTTCCTGGTGCCGGCGTTCCTGTCGATCCTCGTCGGCGGCCTGGGCAGCGTGGCGGCGCCGCTGGCGGGCGCCACCGCGGTCGGCGCGACCGACAACCTCGTCTCCACCTTCTATTCGCCGGTCTGGGCGCAGGGCGTGGTGTTCACGGTGGCGATCCTGCTGATCCGGATGTTCCCCGACGGCGTGATGGCGCGGGTGCGCAGGCGCGCATGAGCCCGCGCAGGCCCGACGCCGAGATCCGCTTCGCGCTGGGCGCGCTGGCCGCGCTCGCGCTGCTGCCGGCCGTCGCGCCCGACTGGCAGCTCTCGGAGTTCGCGCGCTATTTCGCCTACATGCTGCTGGCGGCCAGCCTCGCGTGGGTCTGGGGCCACTGCGGGCTGCTGTGCCTGGGGCAGGCGGTGTTCTTCGGCATCGGCGCCTACGCGATGAGCGTGGTCACGCTGGGCATGCTGCCGTTCGCGCCGTCGCTGGTGTCGTCGTGGGCCGGCATCGCGCTCGGCGTCGGCGCGGCGACGCTGTTCGCATGGCTGCTCGGCGGGCTGTTCTTCTCGGCGCGCGGGCTGGGCGGGCCGTTCTTCGGCATCGTGACGCTGGCGGTCGCGTTCATCGTCGAGCGGATCTCGATCAACTGGGGCTTCCTCGGCGGGCTGAACGGCCTGATGAACGTGCCGGCGCTGCGGGTCGGCCTGAACGGCGGCGACGAGATCGTCGACGAGATCGCGGTCTATTACGCGATGCTGGGGGTGCTCGCGGCCGTGGCGGCGCTGCTGATCGCCGTGATGCGCTCGCGCTGGGGGCGGGTGCTGCTGGCGATCAGCAACCACGAGTTGCGCGCGCAGGCGCTCGGCGTGAACGTCGCCCGCGAGAAGACGCGGGCGTTCATGCTCGGCGCGGCCGTCGCGGCGCTGGCCGGTGCGCTGTTCGTCACGCAGTTCAACTTCGCGTCGCCGCCGCTGATCGGCTTCACGCTGTCCGCCGAGGCGCTGATCTGGGTGGCCGTCGGCGGGCGGGGCTCGATCGTCGCGGCGGCGCTCGGCGCGCTGCTGGTGCGGCTGGCCGAGTCCTGGCTGTCGGAGTACGTGGGCGACAACTGGCTGCTCGCGCTGGGCGCGGTGTTCGTGCTGGTCGTCGTGGCGATGCCGCGCGGAGTCGTCGGCGAGCTCATCGCGCGCCTGGGCGCGCGCCCGGCGCGCCCGCTCAGCGGCGCAGCAGCCGATCGAGCAGGTCGCGCGGGCTGACCGGCTTCGACGGTTCCGTCGCACCGGGTGCCGGCTTGCCGAGCAGCTCCTCCTGCAGGCGCCGGGTCAGTTCGCGCCTGGCCGCATCGATCGCCAGCGCGGCGACGTCGACGCGGTACGACAGCGCGCCGAACGGGCCGCTGACCTGCACCGGGACGGTCACGCCGCGCAGCGCCGCCAGCTCGGCGCCCCCCTGGCCCGACAGCGTGCCGACCACCGACACGCGAGCCAGGTAGTCGAGGCGCCTGCGCGGGAGGTCGACCTGCCCCGCGCCGCCGACCCGCAACAGCGGCGAGCGCAGGTCGAGGTCGTCGTTGCGCGCGACGCCGTCGCGGACGACGAAGCTCGCGTCGAGCGAGGAGAACGCGGTCCGGTCGTCGCCGCCGGCCTGCTGCTCGATCGCCGGCCCCTTGCCGCGTGCGGCGGCGATCGCCTGGCGGACCCGACGCAGGACGTCGGCGAGGTCGACGCCCTTGATCGCGCCGTCGCGCAGCTTCAGCGCGGCATTGCCGTCCAGCGAACGCTCGAGCGCCGCCAGCGTTCGCCCTTCGGCCGAGAGGTCGAGGCTCAGGTTGCCTCGCCCTTCCAGCGCATCGCGGCCCGCGAGCGCGCGCAAGGCCAGACCCGCGTCCACGCCGGTGAGGTCCATGCGCAACCTGTGGCGGCCGGCCTCGGTGAGCGCGGCGCTGGCGTCGACCGTGCCGTGGAACACGGCGGCCCGCAGCGGCGCGACGTCGATGCGGCCGCCGCCCGAACGGATCGTGGCGGACACGTCGCTCGCGTCGATGCCGCGCAGCTTCAGCGCGCCGATGCGGATGCTGCCGCTCGCATCGAGGCCGGCCAGGGCCGCCGGGACGACGAGCGCGGCGTCGGGCGTTCCGGTCGCCTCGGGCGGCGCTGCGCCGGGACCGGAGGGCGGGGCGGGCGCAGCGGCCGGGACCTTGCCGCCCGACCCCGTGGACGGCGCGGAGGCGCCCGGCGTTCCGGCCGCCGCGAAGCGATCCAGGTCGAGCCGGTCCGCCTGCAGCTCGTAGCGCAACGCGAGCGGCGCGAAGCGGGCTGCGGCCAGCCGGGCCTTCAGCGCCGAGCCGTCGAAGGTTCCCGCGAGCGCCAACTCGGCTGCGTCGCGCTCCGGATCGATGCTGCCACTTCCTGAGAGCGCAGCAACGACGCCACCGGCCGGCAGCCGCGGTCCGGCGATCTTCGCGTCTGCCTTCACCTCGCCGAACACGATGCGATCCTGCGACCGGGTCGGCGCCGCAATCGACAGCGTCAGGTCGAGCCTGTGGGGTGCGCGGTCGACGAGCACCCGGCCGCGGACCGGCCGGCCGCTCGCGCCGCCTTCCGCGATGGCGAGCGCGGGGGCTTCGAGTGTCGCCTCGACGCCGTCGCCCGAGCGTGCCGCGAGGCTCGCGTCGGCCAGTTCGACGCGTCCCTTGCCCGGATCGACCTGCAGGGACGCGCGCAGCCGGGCGTCCAGCGCGGGCGCCCCGGGCACCTGCCCGCGTGCCTTCAGGTCGAGGTCGGCGAGCTGCGTGGCCAGCGTCGCGAAGTCGACCGTGTAGCCGGTCGACAGATCGATCGCGACGTCGACCAGCGGCCGCTTGCCGATCAGGCGACCCGACAGCCGCAGCGAGCCGGGCGTGCCGTTTGCGATGCGGCCGGCTTCGAGGTCGGCCTGCTGCAGGCGCCACTCGGTGCCGGCCGCCTCGTCGCGCCAGCCGATCGTGGCCTGGTGCAGCTGCACGCTGGCCACCGTGAGGGCCGCCGCGGCCGCGCCCGGCACGGGCTGGGGCCCGGGCGCCGCGGCGCCTTCGGGGCTTGCGGCGCGAAACAGGTCGTCGAGGTTGGTGCTGCCGTCGCGCCGGCGCACGCCCTCGAACTTCAGCCCCTCGAGCCGGACCCGCTCGACCACGATGCGTCGCGACAGCAGCGGCCACAGTGCGACGCCGACCTGCGCCGAGTCGAATTGCGCGAATTCGCCGCGACCGCCGGGCCCCGACAGCCGGGCCGGCCCCATCGACAGCCCGAGGCGCGGCAGCACGGTCAGCGACAGGTCGCCGTCGATCGACAGCGCGCGGCCGGTGCGCTCGCGCACGGCCTGGACCAGTTCGGGCTTGTAGCGGTTTGCGTCGAAGCTCGCCACGAAGGCCACGACGGCGAGCGCGAGCGCCCCCGCCACCGCGGCGAGCGCGATCGCAAGGCGGTGCCCCCGCTTCGGTGCGCTTCGATCGGGAATGTCCGTCATCGTGCAGCCATCCTAAGCCGGGGGATGGGGGCGCCGATATCCGCGTTTCACCGGGTCGCGTTACAGCCTGTTACGGCTCTTGCAGGTTTGCGTCTGGGCAGGCGGCGGGGGCGTGGGTAGTCTTCGAGCCATGCCCCGGGGCCATCGACGATTCCGCGATGCGGGATCCGGCGCCGGGGCCAACGTGAACAAGGAGTCCACGATGAACAAGCCCCTGAAACGCATCCGGTTCGTTGCCGCCGCCGCCGCGCTGTCGGCAGGCGTGCTGGCCACCGGCACGGCGCAGGCCTCCGACTCGGTGCTGGGCGCCGTGATCGGCGGCGGGGCGGGCGCGGTGATCGGTCAATCGCTCGGCGGCCGCGACGGCGCGATCATCGGTGGCGCGCTCGGTGCTGCCGCCGGTGCCGCCGCGGCGTCGAATCACCGCCACTACGGCGGCGGCTACGCGGTCGGCGCGTCCGTCGGGTACCCGGCGCCGGTCTACGCGCCCGCGCCCGTCTATGCGCCCGCGCCGGTCTACCGCGTCGCGCCTCCGGTCATCTACGCGCCGCCGCCGCGCGTCGTGTATCGTCCGGTCTACGTGGCGCCCCGTCCCGTGTACTACGAACGGCCGGGCTGGCGCCGCGGACACGAGCGCTACGAATACCGGGAGCGTCGTTACGGATACGGCTACTGAGACGCGTCACCCGCTGGATCCCCGCCTCGTTCCGCCGCACGGCATCGAGGCGGGAGCCAGCATCGTGAACCTGGCGGCCGGCATTGCCGGCCGTTTTGCTGTCCGCTCGACGCTGCCGGCGGTTCCCGACCCGATCCTCGTCGAGGCGCTGGCCCGCGCGCGATCGGTGGTCACGGTGCTGTTCGACGGCGTCGGCGAGCGGCAGCTCGCCACGCACGTGCCGCGCGGGGCGCTGGCCCGCTACCGGCTTCGCACGCTGCGCTCCGTCTTTCCGTCGAGCACCGCGCCGGCCGTGACGTCGTTGGCCACGGCCGCGCCGCCTGCCGAGCACGGCAATCCGGCTTGGCTGATCTGGTCCGATCGCGCGCGCGCGATCGTGCGCACGCTGCCGATGGACGTGCGCGGCGATCGGCGCCGCGCGGTGAGCGCAGCCGAGACCTGGTCGTGGCGCCCGTGGCCCGAGCGCGCGGCGGCGCCGTCGTTCGCGATCCTGCCGCGCGAGATCGCCGATTCCGAGTATTCGCGGCACGCGTACGGGGGCTCGTCGCGCCTCGCCTACGCGCGCCTGGACGAGATCGCGCCGATGGTCGTCGACGCGCTGCGCGCCGCCCCGCAGGGGGCCAGCGTGTTCGTCTACCTGCCGCAGTTCGACGCGACGAGCCACGAGGCGGGCTGGCAGAGCGACGCGGCGGCACAGGTGGTGCGCGACTTCGACGGCTGGTTCGCGGCGCTCGTCGAGCGGCTGCGCGACGTCGACGCACTGGTGCTGGGCACCGCCGACCACGGCTTCGTCGACGTCGCCGCGCGCGACCAGCTGCGGCTCGAGGACTTCCCCGAGATCGCCGCCTGCCTCGAACATCCGCTGTGCGGCGAGCCGCGCGTGCCGTTCTGCCAGGTGCGCGCCGAGCGGCGCGAGCGCTTCGCCGAGGTCGTCGCGGCCTCGGTGGGCGACGCGTTCGCGGTCCACGAGTCCGATGCGCTGCTGCGCGCAGGCTGGTTCGGACGCGTCCACGACTCCCGCGCGGCGAGCCTGCCGATCGCCGGCCGGATCGGCACGCACGTGCTGGTGCCGACGCGCTGCGTGACGCTGGTCGACACCGTCGAGGGCGAGCGCGCGCCGCGCTTCATCGGGATGCACGGCGGCACCAGCGACGACGAGATGCGGGTGCCGCTCGTCGCGGCCTGGCGCGGCGAACCGCTCGCCTGACCGGCCCGGCGTTGCGGCCCGGGTAACATCGCGGTCGTGAACACTCCGACCCGATCGTCTCCCCCCAACGCGCTGAGCGTCGCCGGCATCGATCCGAGCGGCGGCGCCGGCCTCTTTGCCGACCTGAAGGCGTTCTCCGCGCTCGGCGCCTACGGCACCGGCGTGGTCGCCGCGCTCACCGCGCAGAACACGCAGGCCGTGACGGGCGTGCATGGCGTGCCGCCGCCGTTCGTGCGACTGCAGCTCGACACGCTGTTCGCCGACGTGCGCATCGACGCCGCGAAGATCGGCATGCTCGGCACCGCCGAGATCGCGATCGCGGTGGCCGAGGGGCTTTCGGGGCCGATCTCGGCGGGGCGCCTGCCGCACCTGGTCGTCGACCCGGTGATGGTGGCCAAGAGCGGCGACGCGCTGCTGGGCCGCGAGGCGATCGCGACGCTGATCGAGGCCGTGCTGCCGCTGGCCACCGTGCTCACGCCGAACCTGCCCGAGGCCGGCGTGCTGCTCGACGCGCGTCCCGCCGACACGGTGAAGGAGATGCAGCGGATGGCCGAGCGGCTGCGCCGACTGCTGCGCGACGACGGACAGCGCTTCGTGCTGCTCAAGGGCGGCCACCTCTCCGGCGACGCCACCGACCTGCTGTTCGACGGCGACCGGATGATCGAGCTCACCGCGCCGCGCATCGCGACGCGCAACACGCACGGCACCGGCTGCACGCTGTCGGCGGCGATCGCGGCGCTGCTCGCGCACGGCATCGAGCCGGTGACGGCAGTGCGCCAGGCCAAGCAATATCTGACCGAGGCGCTGCGCCAGGCCGACCGGCTGCAGGTCGGCTCGGGCCACGGCCCGGTCCATCACTTCCACGCATGGTGGCCCCGTGCCTGAAATGCTCTACGCGCTGCCGCTGCTGGTGAAGGCGGCGATCCTCGGCGTCGTCGAAGGCCTGACCGAGTTCCTGCCGATCTCGAGCACCGGCCACCTGATCCTGGCGGGCAGCCTGCTGGGCTTCGCCGGCGAGAAGGAGAAGATGTTCGACGTCGCGATCCAGACCGGCGCGATGCTGTCGGTGATCTGGTACTTCCGGGCGCGCATCGTCGCCACCGTCGCGGGCATCGCGCGAGAGCCGAGCGCGCAGCGCTTCGCCGTCAACGTGGTCATCGCGTTCCTGCCGGCGGCGGTGCTCGGGGTGCTGTTCGCGAAGTACATCAAGGCCTGGCTCTTCAAGCCGGTGCCGGTGGCGATCGCGTTCATCGTCGGCGGGCTGGTCATCCTGTGGGTCGAGTCGCGCCATCGCCGTGGCGTCGCCCGCCCGCGCATCCACGACATCGACTCGCTCCGCGCGGGCGACGCGTTGCGGCTGGGCATCGCGCAGGCCTTCGCGCTGATTCCCGGCACCAGTCGCTCGGGCGCCACGATCATCGGCGGCATGCTGTTCGGGCTCTCGCGCCAGGTGGCGACCGAGTTCTCGTTCTTCCTGGCGATTCCCACGCTGATCGGCGCCGGCGTCTACGACACCTGGAAGTACCGCCACCTGCTGGGCGCCGGCGACGTGCCGATGTTCGCGGTGGGGCTCGTGTTCGCGTTCTTCAGCGCGCTGGCCTGCGTGCACTGGCTGATCCGCTACGTGGCCACGCACGACTTCGTGCCGTTCGCGTGGTACCGGATCGCGTTCGGGCTGGTGGTGCTGGCGACCGCGGCCAGCGGCGTCGTCAACTGGGTGGGCTGAGCGGCCGGCGCAGGAACAGCAGGTCCCAGACGCCGTGGCCGAGCCTCACGCCGCGTGCCTCGAACTTGGTCAGCGGGCGCCACGCGGGTCGCGGCGCGAAGCCGCGGCACTGCGCCGCCGTCTCGCCGACGACCGACTCGCCCGCGCTGTTGGCGAGCAGGGGCTCGCGCGACAGCACGTCGAGCATCTGCACCGCGTAGTGTTCCCAGTCGGTCGCGCAGTGCAGGTAGCCACCCGGCGCGAGGCGGCTCGCCAGCAGCGCCACGAACGGCGGCTGGATCAGCCGGCGCTTGTGGTGGCGCTTCTTCGGCCAGGGGTCGGGGAAGTAGACGTGCACGCCGGCCAGCGTGGCCGGAGCAATCATGTCGCGCACCACCTCGACGGCGTCGTGCTGGACGATGCGCAGGTTGCGAAGCCCCGCGGACTCGATCCGCGCCAGCAGGCTGCCGACGCCAGCCGGATAGACCTCGATGCCGAGGAAGTCGCGTGCCGGGTCGGCGGCGGCGATCTGCGCGGTGGTTTCGCCCATGCCGAAGCCGATCTCCACGACCAGCGGCGCCGCGCGGCCGAAGACGGCCGGCGCGTCGAGCGTCGCGGCGCGGTAAGGCAGGCACCAGCGTTCGCGCAGCGTCTCGTAGGCGAGCCGCTGCCCCGAGGTGAAATGGCCGCGGCGCCCGGAGAAGCTCCGGATGTGCGGATGCGCGCCGCGGTCGTCGTCGCCGGCGGCCCCGCTCACGACGCGGCGCGCGTCGAGTCGATCATCCCGCCGGTCGGCGACGAGGGCGTGGCCGCGTAGAACTTCTTCGGCATGCGGCCGGCGAGAAACGCGTCGCGCCCGGCCTCGACCGCCTTGCGCATCGCCCGCGCCATGCGGATCGGGTCGCGCGCCGCGGCCACTGCGGTGTTCATCAGTACGCCGGCGCAGCCGAGCTCCATCGCGATCGCGGCGTCGGACGCGGTGCCCACGCCCGCATCGACGATGATCGGCACCTGCGCCTTCTCGATGATGAGCTGCAGGTTCCAGGGATTGAGGATGCCCATTCCCGAGCCGATCAGCGACGCGAGCGGCATCACCGCGACGCAGCCGATTTCCTCGAGGCGCTTGGCCTGGATCGGGTCGTCGCTGCAGTAGACCATGACCTCGAAGCCGTCGCGCACCAGCGTCTCGGCGGCCTTCAGCGTCTCGGGCATGTTCGGGTAGAGGTTCTTCGGGTCGCCGAGCACCTCGAGCTTGACCAGCGCGTGGCCGTCGAGCAGCTCGCGCGCCAGCCGCAGCGTGCGCACCGCGTCGTCGGCGCTGTAGCAGCCCGCGGTGTTCGGCAGGATCGTGAAGCGCTCGGGCGACAGGAAGTCGAGCAGGTTCGGTTCGCCAGCCGTCTGGCCGATGTTGGTGCGGCGGATCGCGACGGTGACGATCTGCGCGCCGCTCTCCTCGACGGCCGCGCGGGTCTCGTCGAAGTCGCGGTACTTGCCGGTGCCGATCAGCAGCCGCGACGTGAACTCGCGCCGGCCGATTCTCAGGGTGTCCGAAGGTGCGCTCATGGTTCGCTTTCGTTCAGCCGCCGCCGACGGCCACGACGATCTCGAGGCGGTCGCCGGGCGCGAGCGTTTCGATGTCGTGCCGGCTGCGCGGCACGATCTCGCCATTGCGCTCGACCGCGATCCGTCGGCCGGTGAGCCCGAGTTCGGCGAGCAGCGCGGCGACGGTGCCGGGGCTCGGCAGCGGCCGCGGATCGCCGTTGACGACGATGGTTTCCATGGGGCGATTGTCGCATGCGCGCCGGTCGCGCCATTCCGTTCCGGCGTGCTGCGCGTTCCGCCGGGGCTCTCCTGAGCGCCCTAGAGCAGTTCGTCGGGCGCGAACGGCGACAGCAGCCTCAGCAGGAACTGCAGCCCGACGCCGGCATCGGGTTCCGACCCTTCGACTGTCGGCGCGCCCGGCGCCTGCCCGACCCAGCGAAGGCGGCCGTCGGCAAGTGCCTCGACCCGGTAGCTGCTGCTGGCGGCGACGTCGTCGAAGAGTTGCACCACCTGCGCGGCGAGCGCCGGGCTGCGCATGACGAGCGCGATCTCGGTGTTCAGCCGCGCCGAGCGCGGGTCCATGTTCATCGACCCGATCAGCAGCAGCCGCCGGTCGATCACCAGCGCCTTCGCGTGCAGGCTCGCGAGCGACGAGCCGAACGACCCGAGGCGGCTGCGCGGCGCGCCGAGCCGGCTGCGCAGTTCGTAGAGCTCGGCCCCGGCCGAGAGCAGGTCGCCGCGGTAGCGGGCGTACCCGATGTGGACGATCGGCGCGTCGGTGGCGGCGAGCGAGTTCGTCAGCACGCGAAGCTGCACGCCGCGCGCGTGCAATTCGCGGGCGAGTGCGACCCCACGCTTGCCGGGGACGAAGTACGGCGAGATCAGGACCACTTCGCGCCTGGCCGCGCGGGTCAGCGTGACGATGTCGTCGGCGATCGTGTCGGACCGATTGGGGTCGCCTTCGCTGGCGATCTTCGACGGCGCGTCGGCGAGCACGGCGGCGGGCACCCAGGCGAGCGGCAGCCGACCCGCGCCGAGCTCCTGCGCGAAGGTGCTGTCGGGAATCTCGACGCTTGCCCGCGCCGGCGGCGAGTCGGCGGGCGGCAGTCCGGACGGCGCTTCGGGCGTCGAGACGGCCTGCGCAGCCGCTGCGGCCCGCTGCCCGTTCGGCGACGGCGGCGACGCGGCGAGCGGGCCGGCGCAATCCGGGTCCTTCGTGACCAGCGTCCGCAACGGGTACGCGAGGTCGCTGTTCCAGAAGCGGTCGAACGAGGCCGACAGGTCGCGCACGACCGGGCCCGCGGCGATCACGTCGAGGTCGACGAAGTTGCTCGCCAGGCTCTGCACGAAGTAGGCGTCGCCGAGGTTGCGCCCGCCGGTGACCGCGATCGCGTTGTCGGCGACGAACATCTTGTTGTGCATCCGCTGGTTGATGCGGCGGACGTCTCGAATCGACGCGAGCACGCGCGTGAGCGTCGAGCCGCGGCCGGCCGGAAACGGGTTGTACAGCCTGATCTCGATCTGCGGGTGCCGGGTCAGGCACAGCAGCGCGTCGTCGGCGCCCGCGGTGTTCAGGTCGTCCAGCAGCACGCGCACGCGCACGCCGCGCTGCGCGGCGGCATGGACGTGCCGAAGCAGCGCCCGGGTCGAGGCATCGTCGCGCATCAGGTAGTACTGGAGGTCGAGCGTGCGCTGGGCGTGGTCGGCGAGCGCCGCCAGCGCGGCGAGCGCGTCCTCGCCCGAGGCGAGCAACTGGAAGCCCGAGAAGCGCAGGTTGGGGGCGGCGGCGGCCGCCAGCGCGCCGAGCGCGGTGGCCTCGGGTTGCGCCCAGGCCTGCGAGACGGGCTTGGGAGGGGGCGGGGGCAGGCTCGCGCAGGCGGCGCACAGCGCCACCGCCGCCCACGCCACGCATCGCTCCGCCGTCGCGATCAATCGGTTCATTCGATCGTCGTCCCCGCCGTGACCCGGGCGGCGGCTCCACGGTACACTACGCACCGCGCGCGGGTGTAGTTCAATGGTAGAACGGCAGCTTCCCAAGCTGCATACGAGGGTTCGATTCCCTTCACCCGCTCCACTCCATGGTTCCGGGGACTTCCAGAATAGGCCAAGGTGGTTTTTAAGTCGTTGTCACGCAACGATTTTTCCGCCTTCGATCTTCCAGCGTGGTCCACTGCGATCCGCCGACAGCCAGGGCTTTTAAGTCCACTTTTAAGTCCATTTTGCGGGTCGTGCGGCTTCCGGATTGTTGATGGAGGGCTGCGGCTGAGATGAACAGCATCTGCTACCTGACGCGTTCAGGAGCAAGGGCATGGCACTCTCAGACTTGGTGGTCAGGCAAGCCAAGGCCACCGGAAAGGCGTACACCCTCCCCGACATCAACGGCCTCAGCCTCGCCGTCACGCCCACGGGCAACAAGAGCTGGCACTTCCGCTACTATTGGCTGGGCAAGCAAAAGCGGATGTCGCTGGGCAACTACCCGGAGGTGTCCCTGCGACTGAGCAACGTCACGCCTAGAGTTGTCTCCAGCTTACGGATCGTGCGTGATAGAGGAGATTGTTCTATGTGCAGCCGCCGAGCGGCTCGGCCGAAGTGCAGTTCCTCGGCTACAGCAATGAAGCAGCGAAGATGACTGCCCGGCGTCAACTATCCTGGCCGACCGGTCAGGCTAATTGTCGCCGGCCAGATGACGTAAGTTCATGCGCAGTCCCTCGTGACGTGACCAGTCCTTATGATCTTAGGGAGGCCACGTGGGTGTGGAGAAGAGACCGGCATGTCTTGCAGCGCCTGCCATCGCCGGCTCGCTGCGCGCGAGGGATGGTGTCCGGATTTATTGCAACGCTGCTTGAACCCGGGCGGCGGCCATGGCGGATGGCTGGAGGTTGTCGAGACTAGAGCACTCGCGCCAGCGCGCCTCGCCTAGTCTTCGGTGGCCGCAGCGACCCGCGGAGGACAGTCGCGGCGTCTTACGCCACTCCCCGACGGCAAGCGATTTGGTCATTTGGTCGGTCGATACGGGCGACAGCCCGGCGTCTGAAGTTCGCGCCAGCGGGCATCGCGCTGGATGAACTGCGACGGGCATGTCCAGCGACTTCGAGATCGCCACCTGTAACCGCGCTACTGAAGCACTGCGGCCGGAGCAGCCGCAGCAAGCGGCTGACGCGGGCAAGCTATTCTCGGAACATGTGCCGCGTATCTTCACTGCTTTGCAGCAGGCCCGCGACAGCGTGAAGGCAGCGGCCAACGGCTTTCACGGGCAGCGGCGCATGCGCTGTCCGATGGCATCACCCCGTTGCGCTTGCCGATCTTTCTGGCGCTATGCCGGCAGGAGGAGCCCGAAATCGAGTTGCGCCTGTTCGAGGTGCCACTGTCACAGCAGATCAAGGGGCTGCATGACGATCTGTATGCATGTCAGATCCACCAACGAGTGCTGCGGCGGGTGAAGCACGAACCCGTGATCGCCGAACGGGTGGCTTCCTGGGAACTCGGAATTCGTCGAGGTATATCTATTAGATAGAGGCTAGTCTTCCGTCAACAGGTGTAGCCATCCCTTGCTAGCGGCTTCCATAGAACTTTTCCACGAACGAGCGACGGTAACTCTGGTGGCAGCCTAGGCAGCTTTGCTGGGTCTTGGAGAAAGCCGCGATGACTGCTTGACCGTCATTCCGCTGTGCGGCCTCGCCCATGGCGGTCGCGGCGTCATGCACCTCTCCATCAAGACCCCGAAACTTTCCAGCGTCCGCTCCAAGCCAGGCAAGGATGCGCATCTTTTCCGACATGGGTGGCTCGGCATGCGTGGCGATTCTCGGTGTCAACTCGGCGACCCGTGGCCAGTCTTCTTTGGAGATTGCGCCCGTGACGGCTTGCATGTCGCGACCGAGTCTTTCCATGACGGTACGAAGCGCCATTGGCTTTGCCGCCTCTACGGACTGCGCACTGAGTGCCGTGGCGAAGGTTGCCAAGATCACGGACAGCGAGACGGTGAAGAACGATCTGGGTTTCAAGGGCTGGCTCACGAATTTCTCCATTGATGTTGTGACGAATGCTTTGGGTCTGACGAATGGTTGCAGTTGTCTTCAAAATTCCAGGCTCAGCGCGATCGATCCGAATGCGTGATGGCCCGCCTGCTGGTCGAACTCGCGGGTTCTCCAAACGCGCATCACGGCGAGCCGCACGCCACGTCCGGCAACGATCCATTGGCTACTGATGCCGAGAGCTGCTTGCGCGACCCAAGGCCGCCGGCTGACATGATGGCTATGCCGGAACATGTTTCCGTCGAGTGAGAAGTCCCAGGCGACGGCTTTACCCTCCAGGTTCAGGAAGACATGTACCCCAGGTTTGGGCGCCAGGACCGATTGCGGCGTTGTCGTGCGCAGATCGGCAACACCCGATGGCGGGCGGTTCTCCGCGCCAGGGCGGATCGGATAGCTGCCGAAGTCGTTCGGTATGTTCCAGCCCGCGCGAAACTCCACGCCGGTACTGGCGGCAGTTTCGATGTTTCCGACCCGCAAGGCATAGCTGCCGATCACGTCGCTGCCCCATCCAGGACGGACGGCACCTTCAGTGTACGGCTTGAACTTGCGTTCCCTGGCCATCTGAAACGCCGGCTCGTTGCGCAACTGGTTGTTCCAGCCGCCAAAGCGCTCAATGCCGCGTGCCCGATGCACCAGATCCTGAGATTGCTCGGCCAGCGACCAGGGGCCGATCACGCCCAAGGTCAACTCACGCACGTCAAGCACTTCGTAGCTGGCGGCTTGTGGGTGGATGCGGCGATTCCACGCCAAACCCAGGTAGAGCAATCCAGCGTACGGTCGGTCATCTGGAATCACATCGGTGCGCGTCTTGTTCTCGGGCGTGTACATGGACTGGCCAAAGCGCACGACGAGATTTTGCGACGATGTCTGGGCGCCGGAATCGCGCCAGAACCCGGGATCGGCCCAGCCGATGAAGCGGGCGTACAAACCAATCGGCTGGGGCAGGCACTCGGGACGGAGCCCGCCTTGCAGATCGCGTGAGACTGCTGTTAGCGCGACACCGTTGGTGTAGTTGCGATCGGAGCCGGTGAACAAATCGTTCTCCAGACGCAGGGTGCCGCCCCGCCAGCGCAGGGATTGCTCTGGCGAGCAGGAGAGAGGATTTTCAGAGAGCGATACTTCGGAACCGAAAGCAGCAATTGGGTTGAACAACGCACCCGCAATCAACAAGGTGACGCACTGCATCGGCTGCCGCACCTTGGTGCCGCGCACGCTCCAGCGATACCCGTCGATGCCAATCATGTTGCCCCATCGCCTGCCGCCCTGTTGACGCAAAAGCGTTCGAGGGCACTGACGATTTCCTCCGCTTCGTCTACGCAGGTGAACAAGTCGAGATCGGATGGAGAGACATAGCCTTCGTCGAGCAGAAGATCGAAATCAACTACGCGACGCCAGAATGCACGGCCGACCGGTACCACCGGAATCCGCGGCATCTTTCCGGTCTGGATCAAGGTGAGCACCTCGAACAGCTCATCGAGCGTTCCATAGCCACCGGGGAAGGCCACCAAGCCCTTGGCGTGCAACAAGAAGTGCATCTTGCGCAGCGCGAAATAGTGGAATCGGAACGCCAAATCCGGGCACATGTAGGGGTTGGGTGCCTGTTCGTGGGGCAGCGTGATGTTGAGGCCAATCGAACGTGCGCCGACCTCGAAAGCACCGCGGTTGGCTGCTTGGCTCTTCACGGTTTTCCTCCGGGTCCGTCGCCCATCCCGCGCCCTCCGCCCCCGGCCTGTATTGATGCCTGCGCGGCCTCCTTGGCCTTTTCCCGCAGGTCGTCGCTAGCCTTGGAGTTGAGGAGCCAGTCGCCGGAAAAATCCGGACTGGGCGGCGATGCAGGCGCACTCCGATCTCTAAGACGCTGATACAGCGCCCAGTGAGCCGCATCAGCCGACCCGTATTGCGATTCCGCGTCACTGATCGCCGGAGCCGCGGATAGATTTCCATCCTCCTGCGCCTCCCCCTTGACGAGGCTCGTGACGACACCGCCGTCATGATCTTGCGCCGGGGAAGGCGGCGCGGCCATGGCGCTGGCGGCCAATGCCAAACCGAACCACAGCACGGTGGCGAGATGCTTCTTCAGGTTCATTTCATATCTCTCGCCGTTATGGCGGCTTTCCCGCGCGACAGGCCGTTCCAGGAAATGGCTGCGATCGCCACCCACACCAGCGTTCGGAAGCTCATCGCGATGACCGTGCGCGTTTCATAGGCCCCGCCGGCATACACGTGTGCGCCGAATGCCGCAAAGGCAAACGCAGTCGCTGCGGCAATGACGACGGCCAGCCACACTGCCCAGCGATGCCGCATCCACAGTCCAGCGCCAGCGATAACGTAGGCGAAGCCGGCCAGAAATTTGAACCAGAGCACGAACGGCACGTAGTTCCCGGCAGACGCTTGCGCCGCCTCGCCACCGAACAGGATCGCGCCACCTTTCTTGATGGTCAGCAAGCCAAAGCCGACAGCGACCAGTGAAATTGCCCAGATACGGAATCCTTTCTTTGCATGGGTACCCTCACGTTTTTCCCCTGCCCAGGAATCTCCCGACTGCTTTCATTTCGAAGGAACAGCCAGTGCAGCCCGATAAAGGGCGAAAGCCTCGGCGGCCTCCCGCAAGAACCACTCCCTCGGATGCGGCGCGGCGTGGGTTCTGAGCACCAGTCCTTGAATGACGCCAACAAGGGAAATTGCCGCCGCATGTGGTTTGATGTCGGCTCTGACTAGGCACTGCTGTTTGGCGCGAGCGATGATTTGGGCCAGGCGAGCGGCGTAGTAATCGATGAGCATCCGCACCCGCCGCTGAAGACGGGGATCCCCCTCTTTTGTTAACCATGACAACAGGCGCCTGGGGACGTCGGGGTGCCTGGCGATGAACGTGATCTGCTGTTGGAATGCGCTCTCCAGTTCCCGTAGGGGGTCGTCTTTCCCCCCGCGCTTGATTGAGCGCAAGAGCCGGCCTCTCACCCTGGCAATAAACCTTTTCCGGCCACCGTGGCTGTCCGTTTGCGGAGGCGACCATCCATCCTCGGCCGCGACGGCGGCTCCAGACAGATTTACCGAATCCGCGAACAGGTAGCAGCGCGTGATTTCCCACCATCGTTTGAGGTGCTCCTGCTCGAACCGATTCATGCTGTCGCTCGTCATGGTGCCTGCTCCTTTTCCTTTCAAAGTCAATCAAACCCTCGCCCTTCACCGGTCTCTTCATCGGTTTCGCCATCGCGGATGTGATAGATGCGCTTGAACGTGGGGACGATTTTTTCGTCGTGGGTGACGACGATGATGGCGGTCTCGAACTTCCAGGCCATGAGGTTGAGCATGCGGATCACAGCCATGTCGCGCTCACTGCCGAGGGACACGGTGTCGGCTCATCGGCCAGGATCAACGGCGGGCGATTTACCAATCCGCGCGCAATGGCGACCCGTTGCTGCTCGCGATCGGAGAGTTGCGAGGGCATGGCGCGAGCCCGGTGTTGCACATCAAGCAACGTGAGCAGTTCCAGTGCCTTCACGCGCGACTCCCCATTCGCGACGGGTGCCGGATCGAACTCGAATGGCCTGCGGTTGCGCGCCGCCACCGTACGCCCACCCGCAGAAAACTCAGCTTCATGGGATCTTCACTCCGGCTTTTTCTCTTGCATCGGGCAGGTGCTCAGGCCGAATAGGCGATAGCCAGGACAGCGGCCTGTCAGGCCGGTGAGGAGTGGCATGATTCCAATGAGTCCCAGCCAACGCCAGGATGAGTCCAGCCACAATGGGAGACTGAGCAAAATCAGTCCGATGACGATGCGGACAATGCGGTCGAGACTTCCAACGTTGATTTGCATGACGGTCTCCTTGTGTTGAGTCAGCGGCTTGAAAACGCGACGGGGGCGGCAGTGCCCCGCAGCGGATGGGTTGCGCTGGATGCCGCCGTGGATACGTCCCAGCCACCACCAAGGGCCTTGTACAGCGCCACCAGTTGCACGGCGGCGTTGGTATGCGCGCGTGCGGCTGCGGTTTCGGCCTCGTGCAGGCTTCGCTGGGCAGCCAGCAGTTCGACCAGCGCAATGTCGCCGGCCGCGTAGCGCGTCTTGGCGTGGCCGTAGCTTGTGCGCGCGGCATCCAACGCCATGCCACGGCGCTCCAGTGTGTCCAGCCCGCCGTGGTAGTCGCCCAGCGCGCGCTCGGCGTCGCCCAGCGCCGTCAGCACCGCCTGCTCATAGGCCAGCGCGGCCTGCCGCTCGGCCGCCTCGCGTGCCCGAATTTCGGCTCGCACACGGCCACCGTCGAACAGGCGCCAGGAAATCAGCGGCAGGATGGAAAAACGCGAGCTGGATGCATCGAACCAATCGCCCGTGCTGAGCGCTTGAAACCCGCCGCCGACACCGATGGAGAGTTTGGGGAACAGTTCGGCCGTGGCCACGCCGATGTCGGCGGAACTCGCTGCCAGGCGCCGTTCCGCAGCCAGCACGTCAGGGCGTCGGCGCAGCATATCTGCGCGCTCGCCCACCGGCAGCGCCCGCAGCGTGCTCGGCGTCAAGGGGCCATCAAGCAGTGCCAGCTCCCGCTCCGGCGGTGCGCCCAGCAGCACGCCCAGGCTGAGTACCGCGGCGCGCTGGCGCGCCTGGATATCCGGGATGAGCGCGTTGACCGCTGTCCATTGGGCGTACGCCGCCTCCACGTCGGCGGCCGACGCGTCGCCCA
Source organism: Burkholderiaceae bacterium (assembly GCA_019635275.1). Taxonomy (GTDB): domain Bacteria; phylum Pseudomonadota; class Gammaproteobacteria; order Burkholderiales; family Burkholderiaceae_E; genus Zeimonas. The sequence goes on from JAHBZV010000035.1 coordinate 26,310, forward strand.
GCGCATGCCGCAGGCGCACCAATTCCAAGGTCTGCTGCAGCGTATCCAGCGTGGCCTGTTGTGCGTGCAACTCGTAGCGGGCGCCGACGGCGGTGAACCAGGTACGCGCGACCTCGGCCACGATGCGCATGCGTACTCCCTGTGCCTCTGCTTCGGTCGCCTGCAGGCGGGCGCTGGCGCCTTCCAGGGCGCGCCGCCTGGCCCCGAACAAGTCGGCCTCCCAGGCCGCGTCGAAGCCCGCGTCGTAGATGGTCTGCGTGGCGTCAAGACCGGGGATGGAGCCTACGGGCAGGGGTCCGTTCTCGCTTTGACGGCGCCGGTTGACGCTCGCGCCAGCGGCGGCGGTGGGCAATGCCGCGCCGGCCACACGATCGCGCAGGGCGCGTGCCTCATCGATTCGTGCCGCAGCCTGGCGCAGATCCAGGTTCTGTGCCAGCGCCGTGGCCATCAGGCGATCGAGGATGGGATCGTCCAGCGCAGACCACCATTGGCTCAAGTCTGCGGACTGGGCTTCGCTTGCCAACGGCAAGCTCCAGCCGCTGCCGACGTCGACCGGCGGCGGCTCGCGGTAGTCGGGGCCCACGCTTGCGCAGGCAGTCAGCAGCACGCAGGACAGGGCCAGCGCGAGCGGACGCGCGCGCCCAGGGGTCAGGCCGGTGACGGTTGCGCGAAGAAAGGGAGTGCGGGGCTTGGATTTCATTGCAGGCGTCCTCGGACGAATACGGTGGCCATCGTCAGGGTGGCCAGGGCGATGACCGCCAGCGGCCACAGGCTGGCGAGAATGTCACCGGGCGGCATGGCCTTGAGAAAGCTGCCTTCGACGATGATGAGGAAGTGGGTCAGTGGAATGGCCTGAGCCAGCCATTGCAGGACGACAGGCATGTTTTCCACAGGCGTCGCAAAGCCGGACATCAGCACCGCCGGCACGCCGATGGCGAACGCCCCCAGGATGGCCTGCTGCTGCGTCATGCTGACCGCGGAAATCATCAGACCGATGCCGACCACCGACAGGATGAACAGCACCAGACTGGCGAGCAGGAGCGCAAACGAGCCCGTAAACGGGATGCCGAACAGGAAGACGCCCGCGCTGATCATGAACAGGCCCAGCGCGGTGCCAATTGCGAGTGCCGGCAGTGATTTGGAAATGATGATCTCGGGCGTCGAGGTGGGCGACACCAGCAACTGGTCGAAGGTCCCGAGTTCACGTTCGCGTGCGATCGACAGCGAGGTGATGAGCAGCGCGCTGAACAGCGCCAGGATGCCCGTGAGGCCGGGCACGATGAACCAGCGATAGACCAGATTCGGGTTGAACCAGTGGCGCACGACCACGGGCGTCGGTGCTTGGGCGTCGGGCACGACCTCGGCGCCGACATCGGCGGCGATGGTGGACAGATAGGCCACGGTGATCTGCCCCGAGTTGCTGCGCCGGCCATCGACCAGTACCTGGGCGCGGCCACTTTCGCCGGCAGCGATGGAGCGCGAGAAATCCACCGGGATGGCGAGCGCGGCGATCACCTCGCCACGGTCGATCAGCTCGTGCAGCTGCTGCTGGCTGTCGACATGCCGGACATGGGTGATGAAGCGGGCGCTGTCCAGGCGCTGTACCAGCTCGTGCGACCAGCGCCCCGCATCCTGGTCGTAGACGGCGATGTCGACGTTGCGCACTTCCAGCGTCGCGGCAAAGGCGAACACCAGCAACTGCAGGATCGGCGGCACGAACACCACCATGCGGCTGCGCGGGTCGCGCAGCACGCTGAGCACTTCCTTGATGAACTGGGCGCGCAGGCGAGTGAACGAGAATGCGGAAGTCAACATCGCTTCACTCCAGGTTCTTGCGCGTGGCGCGCTTGGCGATGACGAAGAACAGCACCCCGATCGCCGCCATGGCCGCCAGGTTGGGCAGGAACACGGCCCAGATGTCGCCGGCGAGGAACACCGTCTTCAGCGAATCGACGAAGTAGCGCGCCGGAACCAGCCGGGTGATGGCCCGGATTGGCGCGGGCATCGCGTCGATCTCATATAGAAACCCCGACAGCATGAAAGCCGGCAGAAAACCCGTGAACAGCGCGATCTGCGCGGCCAGGAACTGGTTGCGTGCCAATGAGGAAATCAGCAGACCCTGACCCAGCGCCGGCACCATGAACACCGCCGACAAGAGCAACAGGGACAGCAAGGAGCCGCGCATCGGGACGCCGAACACGAACACCGCCAGCGCCGCTGCGCCCAGCGTGGACAGCATGCCGAGCACGAAGTACGGCAGCAGCTTGCCGATCAGGATTTCGGCCACCGAGGCCGGCGTGGACAGCACTGCCTCCATGGTGCCGCGCTCCCATTCACGCGCCACCACCAGTGCAGTCAGCATGGTGCCGATGATGGTCATGACGATGGCGATGGCGCCGGGAATCAGTGCGCGGCGGCTTTCCAGCTCGGGGTTGAACCAGTAGCGCGGCTCCAGCATGACGGCCTGCGCGGGCGCCGCGACATCGAGCCCGGCGCGCCAGGACTGGACCACGCCGCGGGCGTAGTTCTCGACGTAGTTGGCGGTATTGGGGTAGGAGCCATCGGTGACGATCTGCACCAGCGGCTCGCTGCCACGCTGGGCCAGCCGCTGCTCGAAATCCTGCGGAATCACCACGTAGCCGCGCAGGTCGCCTGAGACCAGTTGGTCGGCCACTTCGCGCCGGTCATGGGCGAAGTGCGTATTCAGGAAGCGGGTGCCCGAAAACGCTGCGGCCAGCGACTGTGCCGATGCGCCGGGCGACTCCAGGACCACGCCGACACGGACATCCTTCGCATCCAGCGACACCGCATAGGCGAACAGCAGCAGCAATACCACCGGCAGCACGAACGCGATCAGCAGCGTCGAGGGGTCGCGCAGCGCCTGGTAGCTTTCCTTGGTCACCAGGGCGATCAAGCGCCGTAGATCAAAACGGCGCAAGTCGGTCTGCAGGGGGCCACTTCCGTCTTTGTGCATTGTGGCGCCGTTCATGTGGCGGCCTCCAGCTCGCGGTCTGACGACTCCACCAGGTGAATGAAGGCGTCTTCCATGGTCGGGTCGGGGCGTTCGGGACTGGCCGCCGAGCGTTTGAGCGCGTCAGGCGTATCCAGCGCGATCAGCTGCGCACGCGAGAGCATGGCGACCCGGTCGCAGTATTCGGCTTCGTCCATGAAGTGCGTGGTGACCATGATGGTCACGCCCTTGCGCGCCAGGCCATTGATGTGGGTCCAGAATTCGCGCCGGGTGATCGGGTCCACGCCCGAAGTGGGTTCATCCAGGAACAGCACGGGCGGCCGGTGCATCAGCGAACAAGCCAATGCCAGGCGCTGCTTGTGGCCCAGCGGCAGGGAATCGGGCGTGGCGGACAGCCAGTCGCCCAGATCGAAGGTTTCGATCATCTCGGCAATGCGCTCGCGCCGGACGTTGCCTTCCAGCCCGTAGACGCCGGCCGAGAATTCCAGGTTCTGCTGCACCGAGAGCAGGCCGTAGAGCGAAAACTTCTGCGCCATGTAGCCGAGCCGGCTCTTGGCTGCGCCGGTGGCGTGGCGCAGATCGTGACCCACCACATGCGCTTCGCCCGCAGTCGGCTTGAGCAGGCCGCACAGCATCTTGAAGGTGGTGGACTTGCCGGCGCCGTTGGGGCCGAGCAGGCCGAAGATTTCGCCCTTCTGCACCTCAAAGCTGACCTGGTCGGTGGCCGTGAATTCTCCGAAGCGCTTCGTGAGGTTGCGGCAGGACACGGCGACGTCGGAACATAGTTCGACCGGCGACAGGCGTTCGGCGAGGGTCGAAGTACCGCCTGGCCCGCCGCCGAGCAAATCAATGAACGCATCTTCGAAGCGCGCGGGCACCGGCGCCAGCTGCACTTGGGCTCGATCGGCCAGCGCCTGGATTTGTTCCACAGGCGCACCCTCGCGCAGTACCACGCGCACCCCGGCGCCCTGGATCACGCCATCGCTCACGCTGGGCAGATCGAGCGCCTCGGTCAGAACCGCCCGGCGCTCGGCGCCGACGTTTTCCAGGCGGAAGCTGCGGCCTTCAAGGTGCGCGGTCAACTCTTGCGGCGGACCATCAAACAAGAGCTGCCCCTGGTTCAGCAACAGCACGCTCTCGCAGCGCTCGGCCTCGTCGAGGTAGGCGGTGGACCAGACCACCGCCATGCCCTCATCGGTCAGCGCCTGCACCATGCGCCACAGGTCTTGGCGGCTGACGGGATCAACGCCCACTCCAGGTTCGTCCAGCAGCAGCACCTTGGGCCGCGCCATGAGCGCACAGGCCAGGCCGAGTTTTTGCTTCATGCCGCCGGAGAGCTTGCCGGCCAAGCGCTTCGTAAAAGGTCCCAGCCGCGTGAAGTCCAGCAACTCGGCAAATAGATCGGCGTTGCGATCCGCATCCATGCCGCGCAGCTGCGCATACAGGCGCATGTTCTCCATCACCGACAGGTCTTCGTACAGGCCAAAGCGCTGCGGCATGTAGCCGCTGGCGACGTGGATGGCGTCGTTGTCCTTGACCACGTCAAAGCCGGCCAGGGTGACGCGGCCGGCATTGGGCTCCAGCAGGCCGGTCAGGATGCGCATCAGCGTCGTTTTGCCGGCACCATCCGGGCCAACCAAGCCCGTCAGCCGCCCATAGTGGATGCGCGCGCTCAAGCCCCGCAGGGCCTTTACGTCGCCGAAATGCTTGTCCACGCCTTCGATGACGACGGCAGCGTCTTCGCCCACACCAGCAGGCACGGCGGCGATGGCAGGGCTTGCCTGCATCTCAACGCTCCCCGGGGATACTGGTGCCGGCTTTCGCATCGACCTCGATCGTCACCGGCATGCCCTGGCGCAAGGCACCGTCGCTGTCGGCTTCGTCGATGACGATGCGCAGGCGGTACACCAGATCCGTGCGCAAATCCGTCGTCTCCACCGTCTTGGGGGTGAACTCGGCGCGCGGCGAGATGAAGCCGATCTGGCCGCGATAGACCTTCTCTGATGAATCGCTGTTGACGCGCACCACAGTGCCGGGTGCGATGCGCCCCAAGTCCGACTCGCCCACGTAGGCGCGCACGTAAACCGGCTTGTCCAGGCTCAGGCTGTAGACCGCGCTCTGGCTTGCGACCATGCTGCCGGGCTCACGCACCCGTGCGATGACGGTTCCGCTACTGGGCGCTACCAGT
>JAHBZV010000036.1 GCA_019635275.1 Burkholderiaceae bacterium
ACGAGGCGTGCGCTCGGCGCTCTCCACGACGATGGACCGGCGCAGCTTCCTGAAGCGTTCGGGCATCGGGATCGGTGCCGGCGCGGCGCTCGGAGCCGTTTCGTTCGACATGATGGGCAAGGCGGAGGCGCAGCAGGCGCCGGCCGCGAAGATCGAGGTCAAGCGCACCATCTGTACGCACTGCTCGGTCGGCTGCGCGATCGACGCCGTCGTCGAGAACGGCGTCTGGGTGCGGCAGGAGCCGGTGTTCGACTCGCCGATCAGCCTGGGTGGCCACTGCGCCAAGGGCGCGTCGATCCGCGAGCACGGGCACGGCGAGTACCGGCTGAAGACGCCGATGAAGCTGGTCGACGGCAAGTACCAGCGGATCAGCTGGAAGCAGGCGCTCGACGAGATCACCGCGAAGCTGCTGCAGATCAAGAAGGAGTCGGGGCCCGACGCCACCTTCTGGATCGGCTCGTCGAAGCACAGCAACGAGCAGTCGTACCTGATGCGCAAGCTCGTGTCGTTCTACGGCACGAACAACATGGATCACCAGGCGCGCATCTGTCACTCGACGACGGTCTCCGGGGTGGCGAACACCTGGGGCTACGGCGCGATGACGAACTCGTACAACGACATGCAGAACACGAAGTGCGCGTTGTACATCGGCTCGAACGCCGCCGAGGCACACCCGGTGTCGATGGTGCACATGCTGCATGCGAAGGAGAACGGCGCGAAGCTGATCGTCTGCGATCCGCGCCGCACCCGCACCGCCGCGAAGGCCGACGAGTACGTGCGTTTCCGCTCGGGTACGGACATTCCGGTGCTGTTCGGCATCCTGTACCACATCTTCAAGAACGGCTGGGAAGACACCAAGTACATCAACGACCGGGTCTACGGGATGGACAAGGTCCGCGAGGAGGTGCTCGCGAAGTGGACGCCCGAAGCGGTCGAAGAGGCCAGCGGCGTTCCCGGCGAGCAGCTCGCGCGCGTGGCCGAGATGATGGCCAGGAACCGCCCGTCGACGATCGTCTGGTGCATGGGCCAGACCCAGCACTCGATCGGCAACGCGATGGTGCGTGCCTCGTGCATCCTGCAGCTCGCGCTGGGCAACGTCGGCGTCTCGGGCGGCGGCGCGAACATCTTCCGCGGCCACGACAACGTGCAGGGCGCGACCGACATCGGCCCGAACCCGGATTCGCTGCCGGGCTACTACGGCGTGGCCGCTGGTTCGTGGAAGCACTTCGGCGCCGTCTGGGGCGTCGACTACGAGTGGATGAAGGCGCAGTTCGCGCCCGGCATGATGGAGAAGCCAGGCATCACCGTGTCGCGCTGGGTCGACGGCGTGCTCGGCGCCAAGGATACGCTCGACCAGCCGTCGAACCTGCGCGGCGTCATCTACTGGGGACACGCGCCGAACTCGCAGACGCGCGGCCTCGACATGAAGAAGGCGATGGACAAGCTCGACCTGCTGGTGGTGGTCGATCCGTATCCATCGGCGACCGCGGCGATGGCTGCGCTCTCGAGCGATCCGAAGAACGTCAACCCGAATCGCTCGGTCTACCTGCTGCCGGCGGCGACCCAGCTCGAGACCTCGGGTTCGTGCACCGCTTCGAACCGCTCGATCCAGTGGCGCGAGCGGGTGATCGAGCCGCTGTTCGAGTCGATGCCCGACCACACGATCATGCAGGCCTTCGCGGACCGGCTCGGCTTCGGCGAGCAGCTGTCGAAGAACTACAAGATGATCACGATGACCAAGCACGGCATCGAGTGGAAGGAGCCCGAGCCCGAGTCGATCCTTCGCGAGATCAATCGCGGCGTCTGGACGATCGGCTACACCGGGCAGTCGCCGGAACGGCTGAAGCTGCACATGAAGCACATGGCCACCTTCGACGTGAAGACCCTGCGCGCGAAGGGCGGGCCTTGCGACGGCGACTACTTCGGCTTGCCGTGGCCGTGCTGGGGCAACCCCGAGATGAAGCATCCGGGTACGCCGAACCTGTACCAGACCGACCGCCACGTGATGGACGGCGGCGGCAACTTCCGCGCGAACTTCGGCGTCGAGCGCGACGGCGTGTCGCTGCTGGCCGCCGACGGTTCGCACTCCAAGGGGGCCGACATCAAGACCGGCTATCCGGAGTTCGATGCGGCGCTGCTCAAGAAGCTCGGCTGGTGGGACGAACTCACCGACGCCGAGAAGCAGGCAGCCGAAGGCAAGAACTGGAAGACCGACCTGTCGGGCGGAATCATCCGCGTCGTGATGACCAAGCACGGCTGCTACCCGTTCGGCAACGCGAAGGCGCGCGCGGTGGTCTGGAACTTCCCCGACCCGGTGCCGATCCACCGCGAGCCGATCTACGGCACGCGGCCCGACCTGGTGGCCAAGTACCCGACGCACGACGACAAGAACAAGTTCTGGCGGATGCCCACGCTGTACAAGTCGCTGCAGCAGAAGAACGTCGAGGACAAGCTCTACGAGAAGTTCCCGCTGATCCTGTCGTCGGGCCGGCTCACCGAATACGAGGGCGGCGGCGACGAGACGCGCTCGAACCCCTGGCTGGCCGAACTGCAGCAGGACTCGTTCGTCGAGATCAATCCGCGCGCTGCCAACGACCGTGGCATCCGCAACGGCGAGTACGTCTGGCTGTCGACGCCGACGGGGGCGCGCCTGAAGGTCAAGGCGCTGGTCACCGAGCGCGTCGGCCCCGACACCGCGTGGATGCCGTTCCACTTCGCGGGCTGGTGGCAGGGTCGCGACATGAAGGAGTTCTACCCGGAGGGCGCGGCGCCGGTGGTGCGCGGCGAGGCGGTCAACACGGCCACGACCTACGGCTACGACTCGGTCACGATGATGCAGGAGACCAAGACCACGATCTGCCAGATCGAGAAGGCCACGGCCTGAGCGCCGGCGTCGCACCAGATAAAGACCAAGGGGAAGACACATGGCCCGAATGAAGTTCATCTGTGACACCGAGCGCTGCATCGAGTGCAACGGCTGCGTCACGGCGTGCAAGCAGGAGCACGAAGTGCCCTGGGGTGTGAACCGCCGGCGGGTGGTCACGCTCAACGACGGCCTGCCGGGCGAGCGCTCGGTGTCGGTCGCCTGCATGCACTGCTCGGACGCGCCGTGCATGGCGGTGTGCCCGGTCGACTGTTTCTATCGCACCGACGAGGGTGTCGTGCTGCACGACAAGGACCTGTGCATCGGCTGCGGCTACTGCTTCTACGCCTGTCCGTTCGGCGCGCCGCAGTTCCCGCAGGCCGGCGCGTTCGGGCTGCGCGGCAAGATGGACAAGTGCACCTTCTGCGCAGGCGGTCCCGAAAAGGACGGCTCGAAGGAAGAGTTCGCCAAGTACGGCCGCAACCGGCTGGCCGAGGGCAAGCTGCCGGTCTGCGCCGAGATGTGCTCGACCAAGGCGCTGCTCGGCGGCGACGGCGACATGCTCGCCGACATCTACCGGCAGCGCGTGATGGCGCGCGGCAAGGGCGCCGAGGTCTGGGGCTGGGGGACCGCCTATGGCCCCGGACATGGGGGCGGCCAGGGTCAGGGCCGGGGCAAGCAGGGGAGCTGACGAGATGGCACATCGAACCATTGCAACCCTCGCCGCGGCCGCCGCGCTGGCACTCGGGCTCGCCGCCTGCGGCGAGAAGCCGCAGACCCTCGGCGAGAAGACCGCCGGCACCACCGTCACGCGCGACACCAAGCCGTGGCAGGGCGATCCGCTCGCGTTCCAGGCCCCGTTCACCCGCGGCGACAAGGCCAGCTGGGAGAACGCGCTGAAGCTGCGCCAGCAGGGCCAGAACGAGTACATCCGCATCGGAGGCAAGTGATGAGCCGCGCCATCCGCATGCTGGCGCTGCTGCTCGGGCTCTGGGGCGTCGTCGCGGTCGTGCACGCGCAGGGTGCCCCGGCAGGCGGGCCGCAGCCGGCGAACATCCTCGAGGCGACCCGCGACGACCAGGCCGCGCGCCAGAAGGTGCAGCCGCTGAACAACGCGCCGGTCTGGCGGGAGGTCAACTCGCCGACGGCGGGCTTCACGAACCTGCCAGCGAACGAGGGAGGCGTGCTGATCCAGTCGGCCGGCGAGGAGTGGCGGCTGATGCGCAACGGGCCGATCACCCGCTACGGCGGCTGGGGCCTGGTCGTCGTGCTGCTGCTGATCGCGGCGTTCTACCTGTTCCGGGGCCAGATCAAGGTCCAGGGGCAGCCGACCGGCAGGCTGATCGAGCGCTTCACGGTCGTCGAGCGCTCGGTGCACTGGCTGAACGCGGCCTGCTTCGTCGTGCTCGGGCTCACCGGGATCATCATGCTGTTCGGCAAGTACCTGCTGCTGCCGGTGTTCGGCTACACGCTGTTCTCGATCCTGGCGACGATGTCGAAGACCGGGCACAACTTCATCGGGCCGCTGTTCGCGGTGACGCTGATCGCGATGTTCCTCACCTACGTGAAGGACAACTTCCCGCGCGCCTACGACCTGACCTGGCTGGTGAAGGGCGGCGGCCTGCTGTCGCGCAACGTGCACGTGCCGAGCCACCGCTTCAACGGTGGCGAGAAGATGCTGTTCTGGGGCGGGCTGGTGCTGCTCGGCACGATCGTCGCGGTGACCGGCTTCATCCTCGACTTCCCGAACTACGGGCAGACGCGCGCGCAGATGCAGGATGCCTGGATGATCCACGCGATCGCAGCGCTGCTGTTCATCGCGCTGATCATGGGGCACATCTACATCGGCACGATCGGCACCGAAGGCGCGCTCGATGCGATGAAGACCGGCTACGTCGACGAGGCCTGGGCGAAGGAGCACCACGAGTACTGGTACGACGACGTCAAGGCGGGCAAGATCCCGGCGCAGCGCTCCGGGCGCGGCGCGGCGAGGGCCGCCGGGTCGGCGGCACAGGCTCAGGGCTGATTCGCCTGTAGCGGATGCGGGGTCCGGCGCACGCCGGTCCGCGGCAGCAACGAAAACGGGGGCCTTTCGGCCCCCGTTTCCTCTGGTGCTCGCCCGGCGTCGCGCCGGGGCAGCGTCAGCCTTCGCCGCCCGGCCGGGTCTCGACCTGTTGCAGCGGCTCGGACACCGGCGCGCTTCGCGGACGGCGCGTCCGCGGGGCCCGCGGCGGCGGAACCTCGGCGGGTGCCTCTGCGGCGGCCGGCCGGGCGACCGTTTCGACCCACTGCAGGCCGGCACCGGCCAGGATCTGCTCGAGCTCGGCCTTCGGCAACTCGACCGGCGCGATCGGTTGCGCGGGCTGAGGCGGCGCTGCCAACGGCTGCGCCTGCACGGCGACCGGCTCCGGGGCCTCGGCCCGGACGACGACCGGTTCCTCCAACGGGGCTGGGGCCGCCACCGGTTCGGCTTCGGGCCCGGCAGCCGGTTCGGTCGCCGCGAACGGCAGCGCCGACTGGACGGCCTGCGGCGCCGGCGCCTCTGCAGCGACGTGCGCCGGGGCCGATTCGATCGGCTCGCCGGCGACGGGTTCCTGCAACGGCTCGCCCGTCGGCGCCGCGGCTTCGCGTTCACCGCCGCGCTCTCCGCCGCGACGGCCACGGCGACGGCGGCCCCGACCGCGGCGCGCTTCGTCGCCGGTTTCGGCACCCGCCTCCCGACCCTCGGCCCCTCCAGGCATGCCCTCGGTCGCCTGGCCGGCTTCGAACGCCTCGACCGGCGCGGTGCCCGCGAGCTGCGGTACGGCTCCTTCGCCGATCTCGGCCGTTCCGATCAGCGCTTCGCGCTCGGCGCCGACGCCGGCACCCTCGGCACGTGCTTCGGGGCGATGGCGACCGCCGCGGCGTTCGCCACGCTCGGCGCGTTCGCCGCGCTCTGCGCGCTCGGCACGCTCTCCACGGTCGCCACGCTCGGCGCGCACCCCTTCCTCCGCCTGACGGGGCTGTGCCTCGCGCTCGGGACGGCGTTCGCGTCCTTCACGGCCTTCGCGCCCTTGGCCCTCGCGCCCTTCACGGCCCTCGCGCGGCTCACGCCGCTCCTGGCCGCGCGGACCCCGGCCTTCGCCTTCGCCGCCGGCCGCCCGTTCGCCGCGCGGGCTGCGACCTTCGCGGCCTTCGCCGCCACGGCCCTCGCCACCGCGACGCTCACGTCCCTCGCGGCCTTCGCGACCGCCAGTCCGTTCGCGACCCTCGCGGCCGCCCGTGCGCTCGCGACCCTCGCGGGCCCCACGCGGGCGCCGACCGCCTTCGCCTTCGGCCGCGGTCGGTTCGGTGGTTGCAGGGGCCACCGTCGGCGAGGCGCTCGCCTCGTTGGCGGGCTTGCGCCGGAACCAGTTCAGGATGCGCCCGAGCAGGCCATCGTCGCCGGTCGGGGCCGCCGCGACCACCGCCGTGCGGGCCACGGGACGCGGCTCGGCGCTGGCCACGGCAGGCACCGGGGCTGCGGGCACCGGGGGCGGCTGCTCGGGGGTGATTCCCTTGACGACAGCCTCCTGGCGGGGCTTGGCCGGCTCGAGCTTGCTCTCGAGATACGAGTTGTCCTCGGCCGGGGTGTCGGCCAGCGTGTGGCTGGCGCGGTAGCTGGACAGGCGTTCGTCGTCGTGGCGCAGGCGCTCGGCCTTGTAGTGCGGCGTCTCGAGGTGCTTGTTCGGGATCAGCACGATCTCGACCTTCAGCCTGGCCTCGAGCTTGTTCAGCTCGCTGCGCTTCTCGTTGAGCAGGTAGGTGGCGACGTCGACCGGCACCTGCGCGTAGACCGCAGCGGTGCTCTCCTTCATCGCTTCTTCCTGGATCACGCGCAGGATGTGCAGGGCCGACGACTCGATGTCGCGGATCACGCCGGTGCCGTTGCAGCGCGGGCAGGTGATGTGCGACCCCTCGGCGAGCGCCGGGCGCAGCCGCTGGCGCGACAGCTCCATCAGGCCGAAGCGCGAGATCTTCCCGGTCTGGACCCGCGCGCGGTCGTAGTGCAGGGCATCCTTCAGCCGCTGCTCGACCTCGCGCTGGTTCTTCGGGTTCTCCATGTCGATGAAGTCGATGACGATCAGGCCACCGAGGTCGCGCAGACGCATCTGGCGCGCGGCCTCGTCGGCCGCCTCGAGGTTCGTGCGAAGCGCCGTCTCCTCGATGTCAGAGCCCTTGGTGGCGCGCGCCGAGTTCACGTCGATCGCGACCAGCGCCTCGGTGTGGTCGATGACCACCGCGCCACCCGACGGGAGCGGCACGATCCGCGAGTACGCGGTCTCGATCTGGTGCTCGATCTGGAAGCGCGAGAACAGCGGCGTGTCGTCGCGGTAGCGCTTGACCCGGTTGACCGTGTCGGGCATCACGTGCGCCATGAACTGGCGCGCCTGCTCGTAGATGTCGTCGGTGTCGATCAGGATCTCGCCGACGTCCTGCGTGAAGTAGTCGCGGATCGCGCGGATCACCAGGCTGGATTCCTGGTAGATCAGGAACGGGCCGGGCGCCGACCCCGCCGCCGATTCGATCGCCTTCCACAGCTGCAGCAGGTAGTTGAGGTCCCACTGCAGCTCTTCGGCCGCGCGGCCGATGCCGGCGGTGCGCGCGATCAGGCTCATGCCCGACGGGTACTCGAGCTTGTCCATCGTCTCGCGCAGTTCCTGCCGGTCCTCGCCTTCGACGCGGCGCGAGACGCCACCGCCGCGCGGGTTGTTCGGCATCAGGACCAGGTAGCGCCCGGCCAGCGAGATGAAGGTCGTGAGCGCCGCGCCCTTGTTGCCGCGCTCTTCCTTGTCGACCTGGACGATGACCTCCATCCCCTCGGCGACCGCGTCCTGGATGCGCGCCTTCGACGCTTCGACGCCCGGCTTGAAGAATGCCTTCGAGATCTCCTTGAACGGCAGGAAGCCGTGGCGCTCCTCGCCGTAGTTGACGAAGCACGCCTCGAGGCTGGGCTCGACGCGGGTGATGACGCCCTTGTAGATGTTGCTCTTGCGGGACTCGCGACCCGCCGACTCGATGTCGATGTCGATCAGCTTCTGGCCGTCGACGATCGCCACGCGCAGCTCTTCGGCGTGCGTGGCGTTGAACAGCATTCGCTTCATGCAAATGACTCCGTTGCGCGCTCACGGCGTGGCGGCGCGCGTCGGCCAGCGAGCCGATGCGAACGGAAGCGGAAGGAATGCGGCGCCGTTGCGGGCGCTATGCGCTGGGGATCCGCCCAGGCGAGCGCGCGCGCGCCGGCATCGGGCAGGGCCCGGCCGGACGGACGACAGCGTTCGCAGACATGGGGTTCGGGAACCGCACTGGCTCTGCCGGCCGCCCGGAGGGCCGCCGGCTCGCATTCTTTCCGGAAAATTCCGCATCGGCCCGCGCTCCCTGCTCCCGGAGGATCGGGGAACCGCGGTTGAAGTGTTCTTCCTGTCGTGCAGGCGATCGGCTTCGATCCGCTTTCGGCGGAACCAGCCCGGTACAATCGGTTCTCGTGATACGGGATTCCGGAGTTCGATGCGCGGAACTTCTGGTTCGACGCGCTTCGCCGGAGCATCCGTGGACGCGAGCCGGTCGCCCCGCAGGGCGGCCGTTCCGGTCGGGCCGGGATCGCACACAACGGCCAAAGTATAGCAACGTGAGCACCCTGCGTACAAAAACAGTGTCGGAGCCGGCTCCGGAGCCGGTGCGGCACGTGCCCATCGACGACGACGATGCCGGCCAGCGCCTGGACAATTTCCTCGTGCGGCTGTGCCGGGAAGTGCCGAAGAGCCACCTGTACCGTCTGATCCGCAGTGGCCAGCTGCGCGTGAACGGCAAGCGCCAGGCGGCCGACTATCGCCTGCAGGCGGGCGATTCGATCCGCATCCCGCCGATCCGCCTGTCGCCCGAAGCCGCGACGGCGGCGCGCGGATCCGGCGCGCCGGCCGACGACCCCGTCAGGCGTGCCCGGGCAGGGCTGGCGCGACGTCTTCCGGTTCTTTACGAAGACGAATGGCTGCTGGCGATCGACAAGCCGGCGTCGGTTGCCGTCCACGGCGGCAGCGGCGTGTCCAGCGGAGTGATCGAGCAGTTGCGCGCGGCGCGGCCGCAGGCGCGCTTTCTGGAGCTGGTGCACCGTCTCGATCGGGAGACGTCGGGGGTGCTGCTGGTCGCGCTCAAGCGCGCCGCGCTGGTGGCCCTGCATGCCCAGCTGCGCGAGCGCGACACCGACAAGCGCTACCTCGCGATCGTCGCCGGGCGCTGGCCGCTGCGCACGCGCACGCTGGCCTGGCCGCTGCATCGCCACGAGGCGCCCGATGGTGACCGGCGCGTGTCCGTGCAGGCCGGCGGCCAGGAGGCGGTGACGCGGGTGACCGGGCTGCTGCGGTTCGAGCTGCCCGATCTCGGCGAGTTCTCGCTGGTCGAGGCCAGGCTCGAAACGGGCCGCACGCACCAGATCCGTGTCCACCTTGCCCACGCCGGTTGCCCGATCGTCGGCGATCCGAAGTACGGCCGCTTCGAACTGAACCGCGAGATGGCCCGGCGCGGGTTCAGGCGCATGTACCTGCACGCGCACTCGATCGTCTTTCGCCATCCGGACGGGGGGCGCCGGATGCGGGTCGAGGCGCCGATGCCGGACGAGTTCGAAGCGCTGTTGCGCGCCGCCGGCACGAGCTGGGCGCCGGACGCGGGCGGTGCGGCGCGGGGTTCCGGCGCGGGCGGCGGAGCGTCCGGATGAAGCAGCGCTTTCGCCTCGTCGTGTTCGACTGGGATGGCACCCTGATCGATTCGACCGCCGCGATCGTCCACGCGATCCGTGCTTCGGCGGCAGACCTCGGCCTGCCGGTGCCCTCGCGCGAGCAGGCCTCGCACGTGATCGGCCTCGGCCTGCTCGAGGCGATCCGCATGGCCGTGCCGACGATCGACCGGGCGCAGGTTCCCGCCTACGTCGAGCGCTACCGCCATCACTACCTGCGCCGCGACGCGCAGCTCGAGCCGTTCGAGGGTGTGCCGCAGCTGCTCGGCGAGCTCGCCGACAACGGCGCCTGGCTCGCGGTGGCCACGGGGAAGTCGCGCGCAGGATTGAACCGGGCCCTCGACCAGATGGGCTGGACCGGGCGCTTCCTCACGACGCGCTGCGCCGACGAGGGCGCACCGAAACCCGACCCGTGGATGTTGCGCGACATCTGCGACGAGCTGGGCCTGGGCGTGTCCGAGGCGCTGATGGTCGGGGACACGACGCACGACCTGGGCATGGCTCGCGCGGCCGGGGCCGCCGCGATCGCCGTCACTTATGGCGCGCACCCGCGCGAGGCGCTCGAGGTGGAACCGGCGCTGGCCGTCGTCGATTCGGTGGTCGAGCTCCGAGAGGCGCTGCTGGCGAGGGTGTGATGCCTTGAGGGGAGAAGGGGGAAGGGGGAAGGGAGAAGGGGATCGCTCGGGCGGCTCGGGCTGCGCAGGCGGGGCGCCGGCGTGGATCGACGTCTGCGCCTCGGGCGATCTGGTCGAGGGCGGCGATGGCGTGCGCTTCGAATGGGGCGCCCCGGGCGAGGGCGGGCGCCCGGTGCCGGCCTTCGTGGTGCGCTTCGACGGGCGGCCCCGCGCCTACCTGAACCGCTGCGCCCACGTCGCGATGGAGCTCGACTGGCTGCCTGGCCGGTTCTTCGACGACGCGGGCCTATACTTGGTCTGTGCGACACACGGCGCGATGTACGAGCCGGACAGCGGACAATGCGTGGCGGGGCCGTGTCGCGGCGCGGCGCTGGCCGCGTTGCGTTGCGAAGAGAGCGGCGGGCGCGTGAGGGTCGCGGCCGAGCCGCCGTCGGGTCGATGAACTCCGGAACACTGCGATGAGCGAACAGGACGTGCCGGCGCGCGCACAGGCGCCGGATGGAAGGTGGGAACGCGAGGTGCTCGAAAAGCTCGTGCTCGGCACCTTGCAGGAAAAGCGGCGCGCGCGCCGATGGGGCATCTTCTTCAAGCTGCTCGCGTTCGCCTGGCTGGCCGCCGCGCTGCTGATGGCCGGCGGCTGGCTGGTGCGCGAAGCCAAGGTGGCCACCGGCCGGCACACGGCGCTGGTCGAGCTGAACGGCGTCATCGCCGCCGGCGGCGAGGCGTCGGCCGAGGACATCGTGACCTCGTTGCGCGCGGCCTTCGACGACACCAAGACCGTCGGCGTGGTGCTGCGGATCAACAGTCCCGGCGGCAGCCCCGTGCAGGCCGGCATCATCCACGACGAGATCCGGCGGCTGCGTTCGCTTCACCCGGATACGCCGCTCTATGCGGTGGTCGAGGAGGTCTGCGCGTCGGGCGGCTATTACGTGGCCGCCGCAGCCGATCGCATCTACGTCGACAAGGCCAGCCTGGTCGGATCGATCGGCGTGCTGATGGAGGGCTTTGGCTTCGTCGGCGCGATGGAGAAACTCGGCATCGAGCGCCGGCTGCTGACGGCCGGCACGAACAAGGGGTTCCTCGACAGTTTCTCGCCGCTACCCGAAGACCAGCGACGCCACGCCCAGCAGATGCTCGACGAGATCCACAAGCAGTTCATCGACGTCGTCCGCGCCGGGCGCGGCAGTCGCCTGAAGGACTCGCCGGACCTGTTCTCCGGGCTGGTCTGGACCGGCGCGCACAGCGTCGAGATGGGCCTGGCCGACGGCATGGGCACCGTCGACTCCGTTGCCCGAGACGTGATCAAGGCCGAGGACGTCGTCGACTTCTCCACCCGCAAGAACCTCGCCGAGCGACTCGCGCGACGTCTGGGAGCGACGGCCGGGGAGACCATGGCCCGCGCGCTGGGCATCGCGGTGCAGACGCCGGTGCTGCGCTGAGGTCGAGACTGCGCTGAGTTCGCCATTGCGCCGGGTGGCTCCAGGGTGCGATCCGACCGCGCCGGCTCAGGCAGGCCAGAGCAGCGGCGCGGCGTCCTCGAGCGCCTGGCGGGCGGCCCGGTATCCGGCCTCGACGATCTCTTCGGCGCGATCGAACGCCATGAAGCGCACCGCGCCCAGCGAGGGCTGGATCAGGACCTCGGGCCGGTCCTGGGCGAGCGTCGCCTGCGTGATGCGGGCCTGCATGATGTAGATCGACGCGAGCAGCACGTCGAGGATGCCCGGCAGCGGCTCGCGCTCGAGCCATTCGCGAAGCTGCGCGAGCGCCGGGCTCTGCAGCGAATCCAGGCTTGCGAGCACCTGCGTGACCGCCTGGGTCAGGGCGCCCGGGCTCGCCTCCTGCGCCGCGCGGGCCGAGCGCTCGGGGACGATGTCGTGGTTCAGGTCGACCGCGATGACCAGGTCGGCGCCGAGCGCGCGCGCGGCGCCCACGGGCACCGGCTCGACCAGGCCGCCGTCGACCAGGATCCGGCCCTCGCTGCGTACCGGCGTGAAGATGCCCGGCACCGCGATGCTGGCGCGCACCGCCTCGATGAGGTCGCCGCTGCCGATCGCCACGGCCTCGCCGCTGGTGATGTCGGTGGCGATCGCCCGGAAAGGGATCGGCAGTTCCTCGACCTTCGTCACGTCGACCTGCGAGCGCATGAAGTCGCCGATCCGGCGACCGTCGATCAGCCCCGAGCGCGGAAACACGGGATCGACCAGCGCAGCGATGCTGCTCCAGTCGAAGCCGCGGAAGTCGGCCTCGAGGCGGTCGAGGCGGCCGGCGGCGAAGATCGCGCCGACGAAGGCCCCCATGCTCGTGCCGGCGACGACGTCGACCCGCAGCCCGGCTTCGACGATGGCCCGCATCACGCCGATGTGCGCCAGGCCGCGCGCCGAGCCGCTGCCCAGCGCGACGCCGATACGCCGGCGGCCGATACCGCGCGGAGGGCGCTCAGCGCTGTCGGGAGCCGCGATCATGGCGCGCCGGGGAGGCGTTCGAGGGGCCGCGCGCAGGCGGGTCGCGGCGCCGGCGCGCCGGCGCGGCCTCGGCCTGCAGGCCGAACACGGTGGGCGTCCTGGGCAGCTCGCGGGCCGCCGCGCGCCAGCCGGCGACGGTGTCGACGACGATGCGCTGGGTCGCAAGGCTGAGGTCGCTTGCGACCAGCAGGCGCGTCGTCGGCGACAGGGCCTGCATCGCCGCGTCAAGCAGCGCCTGGTTGCGGTACGGCGTCTCGATGACGAGGATCGCCTCGTCGTTCCGGGCCGATCGTTGCTCGAGCTCGCGCAGCCGGGCGAGCCGCTCGGCGGCCTGCGTCGGCACGTAGCCCGCGAACGAGAAGCGCTGCCCGTTCAGCCCGGAGGCCATCAGCGCGAGGACCAGCGAGCTCGGCCCGATCAACGGGCAGACCGTGACGCCTGCTGCATGGGCGGCGCAGACCAGCGCGGCGCCGGGGTCGGCGATCGCGGGAACCCCGGCCTCCGACAACAGGCCGCCGTCGCGCCCCGCGAGGATCGGCGCGAGCAGTTCGGGAATCTGCGTCGCCGGCGTGTGCTCGCTCAGTTCGCGCATCTCGAGCGCCTGCAGCGGCGCTCGCGTGCCCACTGCCTTCAGGAACGCCCGCGCGGCTTTCGCGTTCTCGACGACGAAATAGTCGAGCGGCTCGATCGCGGCGAGCGTGTCGGCCGGCAGGACGCGATGCGGGTCGCTGTCGGCGCCCAGCGGCGTGGGGATCAGCCAGAGTCGGCCGGGGGGCATCGGGGCAGATCGCCGGCGTCAGCCGCCCAATGGCGACAGGCCGGCGTGACGCAGCATGCGTGTGAGCGCGATCAGCGGCAGCCCGATCAGTGCGGTCGGGTCATCGCCCTCGATCGCTTCGAGCAGCACGATCCCGAGTCCCTCGGCCTTGGCGGCGCCGGCGCAATCCCAGGGCTGTTCGAGCTGCAGGTAGCGCTCGATTTCCGCATCGTCCAGGCGCCGGAAGCGCACGCGCGTGGTGACGCACGCGCGCTCGTCGAAGCCGTCGGCCCGGCGTGTCACGCACAGCGCCGTGTGGAAGTCCATCGTGCGGCCCGAGGCCGCGCGAAGCTGCTCGCGCGCCCGCTCGGGGTTGCCGGGCTTGCCGATCGAAGCGACCCCGTCGAGCGTGGCCGCCTGGTCCGAGCCGATCACGAGCGCCATCGGATGGAGGCGGGCCACGGCCAGGGCCTTCTCGGCGGCCAGGCGCAATGCCTGCGCGTCGGGCCGCTCTCCGTGAAGCGCCGTTTCGTCGACGCCCGGCGCCTCGACCGTGAACGGCAGGCCAAGGCGCGACAGCAGTTCGCGCCGGTAGCGCGAGGTCGACGCGAGGATCAGCGGGGAGGCGGAAGTCGACAAGCAGCGTCCTGGCGTGAAGGTCCGAGATTGAAGGGCGGAGGTCGCGGGGTCGCGGCAGCGGGGCGCGAGACGTCGGCGCGCCCCGGCCGCTATGATACGGAAGCACGAGCCATGCAACGCACGATCGACACCATCGAGCTGGCGCGCGCCGGCAGCGAGCTGTCCGGCGAGTATCCGCTCGCCGGCTTGGAGCGGCTGGGCTCGTTGCTGGCCGACCGCCAGGGCGACGTCGCCTGGCGGCTGCGCGCCTGGCGGGCCGGACGCGCCGACGGCGTGACCGAAGACTTCATGGCGCTGTCGATCGTCGCCACGGTGCGCATGGCCTGCGTGCGGTGCACGGCCCCGGTCACGGTGGAGCTGTCGGCCGAGCGGTCGTACCGGCTGGCGCGCAGCGAGGCCGAGGCCGAGCGGCTCGACCTCGACGACCAGGTCTACGACGTCCTGGCCGGCGGCCGGCGCTTCGATCTCGCCGGCCTGGTCGAGGACGAGGCGATCATGGCCCTGCCGGCCACGCCACGCCACGAGCACTGCGACCTGCCGGCAGGCGCCGGCCGGGCCGTTGCGGCCGACGACGAAGCGCCCCGCCGCCCGTTCGCGGCCCTCGAGCGGCTGAAGAACGGTGCGCAAAATACTGATATAATTGAAGATTAATCTTTCGGGGAGCCAAGCATGGCCGTCCAGCAAAACAAGAAGTCGCCGTCCAAGCGCGGCATGCACCGCGCGCACGACTTCCTCTCGACTCCGCCGCTGGCCGTCGAGCCGACCACCGGTGAAGTGCACCTGCGCCACCACGTCAGCCCGAACGGCTTCTATCGCGGCAAGAAAGTCGTCAAGACCAAAGCCGACGAGTAAGACTGCGCCGCGGCCAACACGGGCGCGAGCGTGACGGTTCGTATCGCCATCGACTGCATGGGCGGTGACCACGGCTTGTCGGTCACCGTTCCCGCTGCGCTCGATTTCCTCAAGCAGGTCGACGACGCGCGACTGCTGCTGGTCGGCCGGAAGGACGCGATCGACCAGGCGCTGGCAAAGTCCCGAACCGTCGATTCGACTCGCATCGAGGTGCGCCACGCCTCGGAGGTCGTGGCGATGGACGACCCGCCGGCGACGGCGCTGCGCAGCAAGCGCGACTCGTCGATGAGGGTCGCGATCGAACTGGTCAAGAGCGGCGACGCCGATGCCTGCGTGAGCGCCGGCAACACCGGCGCGCTGATGGCGATCTCGCGCTTCGTGCTGAAGATGCAGCCCGGCATCGACCGGCCTGCGATCGCCACGCAGTTGCCCAACCAGACCGGCGGCACGACCACGATGCTCGACCTCGGCGCCAACGTCGATTGCGAGCCCCGCCACCTGCTGCAGTTCGCGGTGATGGGCGCGGCGCTGGTCACCGCGCTCGAGGGCAAGGAGCGCCCGACGGTCGGGTTGCTGAACATCGGCGAGGAAGTGATCAAGGGTAACGACACCGTCAAGCAGGCGGGCGAGTTGCTGCGCGAGAGCACGCTCGACTTCCGCGGCAACGTCGAGGGCAACGACATCTACGAGGGCACGACCGACGTCGTCGTCTGCGACGGTTTCGTCGGCAACATCGCACTGAAGACTTCCGAGGGGCTGGCCCGCATGCTCGGCGGCTTCATCCGCGAGGAATACAAGCGCCACGTCTTCACCCGCCTGATGGCGCTGCTGTCGCTGCCGGTGCTGATGCGGTTTCGCAAGCGGCTCGATCACCGCCGCTACAACGGCGCGAGCCTCGTCGGTCTTCGCGGCGTCGTGATCAAGAGCCACGGCTCGGCCGACGCCTACGCGTTCGAGTTCGCGCTGCGCCGCGCCTACGACGCGGTACGCAACGGACTCGTCCAGCGCATCGAGCAGGCACTGCCCCGCATCCAGGGCCCCGAGGCGGGCGTGGCCGAGGCCGCCCGGTCGGGCTGACCCCCGGCACGCCGTCACGTCGCCGCCGCGCCCGCATCGCCGCGTCCCCCCCAATCGTCGACCCAGCCCCAGGCCCCAATGACCTTTCGCCACTCACGCATCGTCGGCACGGGCAGCTTCCTGCCGCCGCGCGCCGTCGCCAACGACGAACTCGTCCGCGACCTGGCAGCGCGCGGGGTCGAGACCTCCGACCAGTGGATCGTCGAGCGCACCGGCATCCGGCAGCGCCACCTTGCCGAGCGCGGCGTGGGGTGCAGCCAGCTGGCCACCGAGGCGTCGCGGCGCGCACTCGAGGCCGCGGGCCTGCAGCCCGCGGACATCGACCTGATCATCGTCGCGACGTCCACGCCCGACTACGTCTTTCCGAGCACCGCCTGCCTGGTGCAGAAGGAGCTCGGCACGCCGGGTGGGGCGGCCTTCGACGTGCAGGCCGTGTGCAGCGGCTTCACGTACGCGCTGGCGCTCGCCGATTCGATGATCCGGACCGGCCTCGCGAGCCGCGCGCTGGTGATCGGCGCCGAGGTGTTCTCGCGCATCCTCGACTGGAACGACCGCGGTACCTGCGTGCTCTTCGGCGACGGCGCCGGCGCGGTCGTGCTCCGCGGCGACGAACGACCCGGGGTGCTTGCCGCGCGGCTGCACGCCGACGGCCGGCACGAGTCGATCCTGCGCACCGCGGGCAACGTCTGCGGCGGCACGGTGACCGGCCACCCCTACCTGACGATGGACGGGCCGGCGGTCTTCAAGCTCGCCGTCTCGGTGCTCGACTCGGTCGCGCGCGAGGCGCTGGACGCGGCGGGGCTGTCGACCACCGACGTCGACTGGTTCATTCCGCACCAGGCCAACGTGCGCATCATGCAGGCTGCCGCGAAGAAGATCGGCATCCCGCTCGACAAGGTGGTCGTCACCGTCGACCGGCACGCGAACACGTCGGCCGCGTCGATTCCGCTCGCACTCGACACGGCGGTGCGCGACGGGCGCATCCGCGCAGGGCAGAACGTGCTGATGGAGGGCGTCGGCGGCGGCTTCACCTGGGGCGCGGTGCTGGTCCGGATGTGAGGCGCAGCGCGATCGCGCGGCGGCGCGTTCGCAGCGGGGAGATCGATCGATGAAACTGGCATTCGTTTTCCCGGGGCAGGGCTCCCAGGCGGTCGGCATGCTCGACGGCTTCGCGGGCTCGCCCTCGGTGCAGGCGCTCCTGGGGCAGGCGGACGAGGCGCTCGGCGAGCCGTTGTCGACGCTGATCGCGCAAGGGCCGGCCGAGACGCTCGCGCTCACGGTGAACACGCAGCCGGCGATGCTCGCGGCGGGTTACGCCTGCTGGCTGGCGTGGCGCGACGCCGGCGGCCCGGCGCCGGCGGCGGTCGCCGGTCACAGCCTCGGCGAATACACGGCGCTGACCGTGGCCGGCGCGTTCGACGTCGGCGACGCGTTGCGCCTGGTGAGGGTGCGCGCGCAGGCCATGCAGGAGGCGGTGCCGGTGGGCCAGGGCGGGATGGCGGCCATCCTCGGTCTGGACGACGACAAGGTGCGTCAGGCGTGTCGCGAGGCCGCCGGCGAGGCGACGGGCGAGGTGGTCGAGCCGGCCAACTACAACGCGCCCGCGCAGGTCGTCATCGCCGGGCACAAGGCGGCCGTCGAGCGCGCCTGCGAGCGCGCCCGAGCGCTCGGCGCGAAGCGCGCGGTGCCGCTGGCCGTGTCGGCCCCGTTCCATTCGTCGCTGCTGCGCCCGGCCGGCGAGCGCCTGGCCCGGGCGCTGGCGTCGGTCGAACTGCGCGCGCCGCAGGTGCCGCTGGTGAACAACGTCGACGTGGCGATCGAGACCGAGCCGGCGCGCATCCGCGACGCGCTGGTCAGGCAGTCCTACGGCCCGGTGCGCTGGGTCGAGGTGGTGCAGCGCCTGAAGGCGCTCGGCGTGACGCGGGTCATCGAGTTCGGGCCGGGCAAGGTGCTCTCGGGCCTGGTCTCGCGCATCGACCGCAGCCTGGCGGTCGCCGCGGTCTACGACCCCGAGTCGCTCGCGGCGGCGCTGAACGAAACCGCATGAGGATGGCAGTGCCATGGCAACGATGAACCTGTCCGACCAGCTCGCGCTGGTCACCGGCGCGTCGCGGGGCATCGGACGCGCGATCGCGCTCGAGCTCGGCCGGCAGGGCGCCACCGTGATCGGCACCGCGACCAGCGAGGCCGGGGCGCAGGCGATCTCGGCCGCCTTCGCCGAGGCCGGCGTGGCCGGCCGCGGCGAGGCGCTCGACGTGAACGACACGGCGCGCTGCGAGGCGCTGGTCGAAGCGCTGCAGAAAGAGGGTCACGGCGTGACGATCCTCGTCAACAACGCCGGCATCACGCGCGACAACCTTGCGATGCGGATGAAGGACGACGAGTGGAACGCGGTGATCGAGACCAACCTCGGCGCGGTGTTCCGGATGTCGCGCCTGGTGCTGCGTCCGATGATGCGGGCCCGCTACGGCCGGATCGTCAACATCACGTCGGTGGTCGGTGCCAGCGGCAACGCGGGCCAGGCGAACTACGCGGCCGCCAAGGCCGGCGTCGCGGGCATGAGCCGGGCGCTCGCGCGCGAGATCGCCAGCCGCAACATCACGGTGAACTGCGTGGCGCCGGGCTTCATCGAGACCGACATGACGCGCGCGCTCACCGAGCAGCAGACCGCGGCGCTGATCCAGCAGGTGCCGGCCGGACGCTTCGGCCAGCCCGAGGACGTCGCGGCAGCCGTCGCGTTCCTGGCCTCGCCGCAGGCCGGATACGTGACGGGGGTGACCCTGCACGTCAATGGCGGGATGTACATGGAATGAGCGGTCGTTGGCCGAAGTTCGCCGCGGCATCGTGCGGCGGCCATCGGCCCGGCGGACTAGGCGGCCGATCGCGGACGTCGCGAGGCGCGAAGTGCTATACAATCCGGCCGCGCCGTCACGCGAGGCGTGCCGGTCCGCATGGCCACGTGAATGCAGAGGAAAGGGGAGCCTGGAATGGAAAACATCGAACAGCGCGTCAAGAAGATCGTGGCTGAGCAGCTCGGCGTCAACGAGGCCGACATCAAGAACGAGTCGTCGTTCGTCGACGACCTCGGCGCCGATTCGCTCGACACCGTCGAACTCGTGATGGCCCTCGAGGACGAGTTCGAGACCGAGATCCCGGACGAGGAAGCCGAGAAGATCACCACGGTGCAGCAGGCCATCGACTACGTGAAGTCGCACTCGAAGGGCTGATGCGCGGCCGCGCGGCGGCAATCCCGCCGGCGCTCGCCGACGTCGCCCGTCGCAGGCAAGGAGCATCCAAGTGAGCCGGCGCCGTGTCGTGATCACCGGACTGGGCATCGTCAGCCCGGTCGGCAACGATGTCCCGACCGCCTGGGCGAACCTCGTCGCCGGGCGCTCGGGCATTTCCGCCATCAGTCGCTTCGATGCCTCGGCATTTCCCACCCGCATCGCCGGGGAGGTGCGCGGCTTCGACGTGTCGCAGTACATGCCGGCGAAGGAAGCGCGCCATTTCGACACCTTCGTCCACTACGGCATTGCCGCGGGGCTCCAGGCGCTGCGTGACAGCGGCATCGAGGTCACCGATGCCAACGCCGAGCGCGTCGGCGTCATCATCGGCTCGGGCATCGGCGGCCTGCCGCTGATCGAGGAAACGCACACCGAACTGGTCAATCGCGGCCCGCGCCGGGTGTCGCCGTTCTTCGTGCCCGGTTCGATCATCAACATGATCTCGGGCCAGATGTCGATCATGGCGGGCCTGAAGGGCCCCAACTACGCGATCGTCAGCGCCTGCACGACCGGGCTGCACTGCGTGGGCGACGCGGCGCGCATCATCGCCTACGGCGATGCCGACGCGATCCTCGCCGGGGGCTCCGAGGCGACGATCTCGCCGCTCGGGCTGGGTGGCTTCTGCGCCGCCCGGGCGCTGTCGGCCCGCAACGACGATCCCGCCACGGCCAGCCGGCCCTGGGATCGCGACCGCGACGGCTTCGTGCTGGGCGAGGGCGCGGGCGTGATGATGCTCGAGGAGTACGAGCACGCGAAGCGCCGTGGCGCCCGCATCTACGCCGAGGTCGCAGGCTTCGGCATGAGCGCCGATGCGCACCACATCACGGCCCCCGACATGGACGGCCCCCGCCGGTGCATGGCGGCGGCGCTGCGCGACGCGGGCGTGGCGCCCGAGCAGGTCGACTACCTGAACGCGCACGGCACCTCGACGCCGCTGGGCGACAAGAACGAGACCGAAGCGATCAAGGCCGCCCTCGGTGACGCCGCCGCGCGCCGGGTGGTCGTCAATTCCACCAAGTCGATGACCGGCCACCTCCTCGGCGGGGCGGGCGGGATCGAGACCGTCTTTACCGCGCTGGCGATCCATCACCAGGTTTCGCCGCCGACGATCAACATCTTCGAGCAGGATCCGGAGTGCGACCTGGATTACTGCGCCAACACCGCCCGGGACCTCCCCATCGGCGTGGCGATGAAGAACTCGTTCGGCTTCGGCGGCACGAACGGCACGCTGATCCTGCGCCGGGTCTGAGGCCGGCCGACGGCGCCCGACCGGGCGGTGAACGGCCATGAGCTTTTCGTTCCATCTTCGTGCGGCGCCCACTTCCGGGGTGCGCGCGCTGCATGCCTCGACGGTGACCCTCGCGGCCGCGGGCTTCGCGCTCGCGGCCTGGCTCGGTCCGCCGGCCTGGGCGGGCGCGTGGATCGGCGGCGGCGTCGCGGCTTGCTGGGCCGCCTGGCGCTATGGCGGCCGGCGCCTGTCGTGGGGCCGGCTCAGCGTCGACGAGTCGGGGGACGGCCGCTGGGAGGCGCAGGACGACGCAGCGGCAGAGGGCGCGCGAACCGTCAGGATCGAGCGGTGGTGCGCGACCGAGCGCCTGGTCTGGCTGCGCCTTGCCGAGACCGGCGATGGCGGGCGCCGCGACACGCTGATCGCGCGCGATGCCTGCAGCGCCGAGCAATGGCGCTGCCTGCGGGCGTGGCTGAACTGGCTGGGGCGCGGATGAGCTTGAATTTGCCGCGCCGGCATCCCATCTCCTCGATTAACCTTGAAATCCGGGCGAACCGCCAATGGATCGGACGACGATGAAGAAACTGATGCTGGCCGCGATGCTGGCGCTGGCGGCGCTCGCCGGCGGCTGGGCGCCGCAGGCGGCGATCGCGCAGGGCCGCCAACTGCCCGACTTCGCCGACCTCGTGGAGCGCGCCGCGCCGGCCGTGGTCAACATCCGCACCACCGAGCGCGCACGCAGCGATCGCTCGCAATTGCCGCAGTTCCCGATGCCCGAAGGGCTCGACGAGAACGACCCGTTCTACGAGTTCTTCCGTCGCTTCTTCCCGCCTCGCCAGTCACCTTCGCCGGCGCCGCGCGGCCAGGGCGACGAGGTGCCTCGTGGCGTCGGTTCCGGCTTCGTGATCGCCAGTGACGGCTACGTGATGACGAACCACCACGTGGTCGACGGCGCTGACGAAATCTACGTCACGCTGGCCGACAAGCGCGAGTTTCGCGGCAAGCTGATCGGCTCGGACCGGCGCACCGACGTGGCCCTGGTGAAGATCGAAACGACCGACCTGCCCAAACTGCCGATCGGCGATTCCCGCAAGTTGCGGGTCGGCGAGTGGGTCATCGCGATCGGCTCGCCGTTCGGTCTCGACAGCACGGTGACCGCCGGCATCGTCTCGGCCAAGAGCCGCGACACCGGCGACTACCTGCCGTTCATCCAGACCGACGTGGCGGTGAACCCGGGCAATTCGGGCGGCCCGCTGCTCAACATGGCGGGCGAGGTGGTCGGCATCAATTCCCAGATCTACAGCCGAACCGGCGGCTTCATGGGCATCTCGTTCGCGATCCCGATCGACGAGGCGATGCGCGTGGCCGACCAACTGCGCACCAGCGGCCGGGTGATCCGCGGCCGGATCGGCGTGGGCATCGCCGAGGTGACGCGCGACGTGGCCGGGCCGCTCGGGCTGGCCAAGGCGTCGGGCGCCCTGGTGCGCAGTGTCGAGGGCGGCGGGCCGGCCGAGAAGGCCGGGATCGAGGTGGGCGACATCATCCAGCGCTTCGACGGCAAGGCGATCGAGCGTTCGAGCGACCTGCCCCGGCTGGTCGGCGGCACCGCACCGGGCTCGAAGGTGGCCGTGCAGGTCTGGCGACGCGGCGAGCAGAAGACGCTGTCGATCACGGTCGCCGAAATGGAGCCCGACCAGGTTGCGAGCCAGAACGGGCGGCAGCCTGCGCAACCGCGCGGCGGCAGCGCGCCGCAGAAGGCGCCGAACGCGCTCGGGCTCGTCGTGGCCGACATCCCGGCCGACCGCAAGCAGCAGCTGCGGTTGCGCAACGGCGTCGTGGTCGAGTCCGCCGACGGCGCGGCCGCCCGCGCCGGCATCCGCACCGGCGACATCGTGATGGGCGTGAACAACCAGGAGGTCACCAGTGCGCGCCAGTTCGCCGAACTGGTCGCGAAGCTCGATCCATCCCGAACCGCGGTGCTGCTGGTCCGCCGCGGCGACAACGCCCAGTTCATCCCGGTACGACCCGATCGTCGCTGACCCGGCCCGATCGGCGGCGGGGCTCGGTAGGGCCCCGCCACTGGTAAAATGCCGGTTTCTGCGCGCCCCCGGCGCGCTTTTCGTTTGCCGCGCGACTCGACCGGTACCCCGGCTTCCCGATGCAGCACATCCGCAATTTCTCGATCATCGCGCACATCGATCACGGCAAGTCGACGCTGGCCGACCGCCTGATCCAGCGCTGCGGCGGGTTGTCGGACCGCGAGATGGCCGAGCAGGTACTCGATTCGATGGCGCTCGAGCGCGAGCGCGGCATCACGATCAAGGCGCAGACCGCCGCGCTGCAGTACACGGCCGCCGACGGCCAGGTCTACGACCTGAACCTGATCGACACCCCGGGCCACGTCGATTTCTCCTACGAGGTGAGCCGCTCGCTGTCGGCCTGCGAAGGCGCGCTGCTGGTCGTCGACGCGTCGCAGGGCGTCGAGGCGCAGACCGTGGCCAACTGCTATACGGCGATCGAGCTGGGCGTCGAAGTGGTGCCGGTGCTGAACAAGATGGACCTGCCGCAGGCGGACCCCGATTCGGCCGCCGCCGAGATCGAGGACGTCATCGGCATCGACGCCAGCGACGCGATTCGCGCCAGCGCCAAGACCGGCCTGGGCATCGACGAGATCCTCGAGGCGATCGTTGCCCGCATCCCGGCGCCCAGGGGCGACCCCGATGCGCCGCTGCAGGCGCTGATCATCGATTCCTGGTTCGACAACTACGTCGGCGTCGTGATGCTGGTGCGGGTGTTCAACGGCACGCTGCGTCCGCGCGACCGGATCCGGCTGATGGCCACCGGCGCGGCGTATTCCTGCGAGCAGGTGGGCGTGTTCACCCCGAAGTCCGCGCCGCGCGACGCGCTCGGTGCCGGCATGGTCGGCTTCGTGATCACCGGCATGAAGGAGCTGAAGGCGGCCAAGGTCGGCGACACGATCACGCTGGTCAGCCCGTCGGCACCGGCGCCTCTGCCCGGGTTTCGCGAGATCAAGCCGTCGGTGTTCGCCGGCCTGTATCCGGTCGAGGCGAACCAGTTCGAGGCGATGCGCGAGGCGCTCGAGAAGCTGCAGCTGAACGACGCCTCGCTGCAGTTCGAACCGGAGGTGTCGCAGGCGCTCGGTTTCGGCTTCCGCTGCGGCTTCCTGGGCCTGCTGCACATGGATATCGTCCAGGAGCGGCTCGAGCGCGAGTTCGACATGGACCTGGTCACCACGGCGCCCACCGTGGTCTACGAGGTCCTGCTGCGCGACGGCACCGTGCTCAGGGTGGAAAATCCGTCGAAGATGCCCGAACCCTCGAAGATCGAGGAGATCCGCGAGCCGATCGTCACGGTGACGATCTTCACGCCCCAGGAATACGTCGGCAACGTGATCACGCTGTGCACGAACAAGCGAGGCGTGCAGGTCAACATGGCCTACCACGGCCGACAGGTTCACCTGACCTACGAGCTGCCGATGAACGAGATCGTCCTCGACTTCTTCGACAAGCTGAAGTCCACGTCGCGCGGCTACGCGTCGATGGACTACGAGTTCAAGGAGTACCGCGCCTCCGACGTCGTGAAGCTCGACATCCTCGTGAACAACGAGAAGGTCGACGCGCTGTCGCTGATCGTGCACCGTAGCGTTTCGCAGAGCCGCGGCCGAGAGGTGGCGGCCAAGATGCGCGAGCTGATCCCGCGCCAGATGTACGACGTGGCGATCCAGGCGGCGATCGGCAGCAACATCGTCGCGCGCGAGAACGTCAAGGCGCTGCGCAAGAACGTGCTCGCGAAGTGCTACGGCGGGGACATCACCCGCAAGAAGAAGTTGCTCGAGAAGCAGAAGGCCGGCAAGAAGCGGATGAAGCAGGTGGGCAGCGTCGAGATTCCGCAGGAGGCCTTCCTCGCCGTGCTCAAGGTTGACGAGCGCTGAATGTGATCCCAGGACCGACCGGAAAGCCCCGCACGATGAACTTCGCACTGATCCTCTTCCTGCTGCTGGTCGTGACCTTCGCGGCCTGGCTGGCCGACCGTTTCGTGTTCCAGCGCCGGCGCCTGCGCGCCGCCGATGCGGCCGTCGCCGCGTTCGATCGCGACGCCGCGCCGCGCCTGCGCGCGTCGATGGGCGAGCCCGCGGTGGCGACCGAGCGCGAGCGGCTGCGCGCCACCCACGAGAAGCAGCCGCTGTGGCTGGAGTACACCGCCGGCCTGTTCCCGGTCATCGCGGTCGTGTTCCTGCTGCGTTCGTTCGTCGCCGAGCCGTTCAAGATTCCGTCGGAGTCGATGCTGCCGACCCTGTTCGTCGGCGACCTGATCCTGGTGAACAAGTTCAGCTACGGGGTGCGCCTGCCGGTCGTGCACACGAAAGTGCTCGACGTCGGCTCGCCGCAGCGCGGCGACGTGATGGTCTTTCGCTTCCCGCAAGATCCGTCGGTGGACTACATCAAGCGAGTGATCGGCATTCCGGGCGACAAAATATCCTATGAAAACAAGCGGTTGGCGATCAACGGCGTGGAAGTTCCGCTTTCGCCGGCCGGCGAATTCGAGGACCGCCGGCGGCTGGCGATCTATCCGCAATATTCAGAAAAGATCGGAGATATCGCCCATAAGGTATTGACAGAATTGGATAAACCGTCTGACATTCAACCTGTGCTGCGCTTTCCCCACTTCGACCAGTGCCACTACCACAGTCGGGGCGTCACCTGCACCGTGCCGGCGGGCCACTACTTCATGATGGGCGACAATCGCGAGAACAGCCTGGACAGCCGGTTCTGGGGTTTCGTTCCCGAACGCAACATCGTCGGCAAGGCTTTCTTCATCTGGATGAACTTCGGCGACCTGAGCCGCATCGGAAGGTTCCAATGAGTCCGATCCGCATTCCGCTTCGCTTCGACGTATCGCGCCGCCGGCAGCGCGGCCTTTCGCTGATCGGCCTGCTCGTCGTCGGCGCCCTGATCGTGTTCGGCGCGCTGCTGGCGATGAAGGTGGTGCCGTCCGCGCTCGAGTACAACGCCATCCGCAGCGCGATCACGAAGGTCGCGTCGTCGGGCGGCACGACAGCGCGCGACTACCAGGTCGCGTTCGACCGCTATGCGGCGATCGACGACATCACGACGATCACCGGCAAGGACCTCGTGATCGAGAAGGGCCAGGACGGCCGGACGGTGATCTCGTTCCAGTACGAGAAGCGCATTCCGCTGTTCGGACCCGCGTCGCTGGTGATCGACTACCGGGGCAGCGCGCAATGACGGTGGCCGTCCCATGACGCTCGACGACCTGCAGCAGCAACTCGGGCATCGCTTCGCCGATGCTTCGCTGCTGCGGCAGGCGTTGACGCATCGCAGCCATGGGCAGCCGAACAACGAGCGGCTCGAGTTCCTCGGCGACTCGGTGCTCAACTGCGTCGTCGCTGCCATGCTGTACCGCCACTTCGGGCGCATCGACGAAGGCGACCTCTCGCGGCTGCGCGCCAACCTGGTCAAGCAGCAGTCGCTGTACGAGATCGCCCAGCGCCTCGGCCTGAGCCAGTACCTGCTGCTCGGCGAGGGTGAACTGAAGAGCGGCGGCTTTCGCCGGCCGTCGATCCTCGGCGACACGCTCGAGGCGATCGTCGGCGCGGTCTTCCTGGATGCGGGCTTCGAGGCGGCGCAGTCGGTCATCGGTGCGTTGTACGAGCCGGTGCTCAAGACCGTCGATCCGCGGACCCTCGGCAAGGACGCCAAGACGCTGCTGCAGGAGTACCTGCAGGGCAAGAAGCTGCCGCTGCCCGTCTATGCGGTGGTGGCCACGCACGGCGCGGCGCACAGCCAGGTGTTCGAGGTCGAGTGCTCGATCCCGAAGCTGAAGGTCCAGGTGCTGGGCAGCGGCGCCAGCCGGCGCGCGGCCGAGCAGGCCGCCGCGCGCGGTGCGCTCGACGCGGCGCAGGCGCTGGTGCCGGCGGGCACGAAGCGATCGCGCGCCCGCGTCGATCGCGCGGACAAGGCCGAACGTGCCGACAAGGCCGAGCGGGCGGAGAAGACCGAACGCACGGAGAAGGCCGAAGCCCCGGACAAGCCCGAGCCGGCAGAACGCGGCTCACGCGGCCTGCGCACCGCGGCGGCGGGTGCGGCGCCGCACGTTGCGGCGGCCGGCGCGGCGACCGGCGCTTCGACCGGCGCTTCGACCAGCGCTTCGACCAGCGCTTCGACCAGCGCTTCGACCAGCGCTTCGACCAGCGCTTCGACCAGCGCTTCGACCAGCGCTTCGACCAGCGCGGCGACCAGCGCGGCGACCAGCGCCGCGCGGCCCGACCCGGCGGCCGAGCCGTGCAATGCGGCCCATGGCGACGACGCCGCTCGAGACGAGGCCTCCGGCCTCCCGCCGCTGCCCGCCAGCCTCGAGGAACCGCGCCCGGCCCGCGCAGCCTGAACGGCGCGGCCCTGCCATGTTTCGCTGCGGGCATGTCGCGATCGTCGGGCGTCCCAACGTCGGCAAGTCGACGCTGCTGAACCGGCTGGTCGGCCAGAAGCTGTCGATCACCTCCGACCGGCCGCAGACCACCCGGCACCGCATCGTCGGGGTCGTCACGCGCCCCGATGCGCAGCTGCTGTTCCTGGACAGCCCCGGCTACCAGGCGCGCGCCGGCGGCGCGCTCGATCGCGTGATGAACCGCACCGCGCTGCAGGTCGCCGAGGACGCAGACGTCGTCGTGATGCTGTGCGACGGGCGCAAGTGGACGCAGGCCGACGAGCAGGTCGCGCGCCTGTTGCCGACCGACCGACCGGTGCTGCTCGCGGTGAACAAGATCGACGCGGTGGCCGACAAGGGCCGCCTTCTGGCGCTGGTCGACCGGGCGCGGCGCTGCCGCGAGTTCGACGAGGTGGTGCCGATCAGCGCGCGCACCGGCCGCCAGGTCGACCTGTTGCTCGACCTGTGCGCCGCGCGCCTGCCCGAAGGGCCGGCGCAGTTCGACGCCGACGCGCTGACCGACCGCAGCGAACGGTTCCTGGCGGCCGAACTGATCCGCGAAAAGCTGTTTCGCCAGCTCGGCGACGAGCTGCCCTATGCGAGCACGGTCGAGATCGAGCGGTTCGAGGAGACGCCGAAGCTGCGCCGCGTGCACGCCGCGATCCTCGTCGATCGCGAGAGCCAGAAGCCGATCGTGCTGGGCGCGGGCGGCGAGCGGATCAAGCGCATCGCGACCGAGGCGCGCATCGACCTCGAGAAGCTGCTCGGCGCGAAGGTCTACCTCGAGCTGTTCGTCAAGGTGAAGTCGGGCTGGGCGGGCAGCGAACAGAGCCTGCGGGCCTATGGCTACGAGTAGGACACAGGAGCCGGCCTGGCTGCTGCACTCGACGCCGTACCGGGAAACCAGCCTGATCGTCGACCTGTTCACCCGCGAGCACGGGCGGATCGCAGCGGTGGCGAAGGGGGCCAAGCGCCCGCGTTCGGCGCTTCGCGCGGTGCTGCTGCAGTTCCAGCCGCTGCTGGTCGCCTACGCCGGCCAGCGCGAGTTGCGAACGCTGACCGGCGTCGAGTGGACCGGCGGCCAGGCGGCGCCCGAGGGCGATGCGTTGCTGTGCGCGTTCTACCTGAACGAGTTGCTGATCCGGCTGCTGCCCCGCGAGGACCCGCATCCGCCGCTGTTCGACGCCTACGCCGAGGCGATTGCCGGACTGGCCAGCGGCGGCGCGCTCGACGAGACGCTGCGCCGTTTCGAGTGGCAACTGCTGCGCGAGATCGGCTACGCGCCCGACCTCGGCCACGACGCGGCGGGCCGGCCGATCGAGGCGGGCGGGCGCTATCGCTGGAGTCCGTCCGACGGCTTCGTCGCCGAGGAGCCGTCCGCCCATGCCGAGGCGGCGATCAGCGGCGCGACGCTGGCCGAGCTCGCCGCCGGGCGGTTCGTCTCCGCGGCGGGCCGGCAGCAGGCAAAATACCTGACGCGCGCGATCCTCTCGCACCACCTGGAAGGCGCGCCGCTGAACACCCGGCAGATCCTGATCGACCTGCAGAAGCTCTGAACCGCCGCCTCGGCCCAGCCCGGATCCTCTCGCCATGATCGAACTCGGCGTCAACATCGACCACGTCGCCACCGTGCGTCAGGCGCGCCGCACCTACGAGCCCGACCCCGTCTGGGCGGCGGTGGAAGCGCACCTGGGCGGCGCCGACGGCATCACCGTGCACCTGCGCGAGGACCGCCGGCACATCCAGGACGCCGACGTGCGACGGCTGCGCGAGCTCACGCACATCAAGCTGAACCTCGAGATGGCCGCCACCGACGAGATGGTCGGCATCGCGCTGCAGCTGCGCCCGGAGATGGCGATGCTGGTGCCCGAGGGTCGCCACGAGATCACCACCGAGGGGGGGCTGGACATCGCGGCCCAGACGGGCCGGCTCGCGAAGGTGGTGGCGAAGCTCGCCGAAGCGGGCATCGTGAGCAGCGTGTTCATCGACGCCGAGTTGCGCCAGGTCGAGGCGGCGGCGCGGATCGGCGCGCGCGTGTGCGAGCTGCACACCGGGCCGTACGCGCACGCCTTCCACTCGCAGGGGCGCGACGCCGAGAGCCCCCCGGTGCTGGCCGAACTGGCCAGGCTGCGCGATTCCGGCGCCGCGATCCGCGGGCTGGGCATGCGCTTCAACGCCGGCCACGCGCTCAACTACTTCAACGTGCAGCCGGTGGCGGCGCTGCCCGGCGTGCGCGAGCTGCACATCGGGCACGCGATCGTCTCGCGCGCGCTGTTCATCGGCATGCGCGAGGCGGTGCGCGAGATGAAGCGCCTGATCCGCGAGGGCGCCGCGGGTCGCGCCGCATGATCTACGGGATCGGCACCGACATCGTGATGGTCGCGCGAGTGCAGGGCCTGCTCGAGCGCTACGGCGAGCGCTTCGCGCGGCGCGTGCTCGGGCCCGACGAGCTGGCCGAGTACCGGCGCCGCCTGGAAAAGGCCGGACACGGCAACGGCTATGCCGCGCGCTACCTCGCCAAGCGCTTTGCCGCGAAGGAGGCGTTCAGCAAGGCGCTGGGGCTCGGGCTGCGCGGCCCGATGACGCTGCTGTCGCTGCAGGTGCTCAACGACGCCCGCGGCCGTCCGGTGGCGAGCGCGCGCAACGAGCTCGAGCCGTACCTGCGCGAGCGCCGCCTGGTCGCGCACGTGTCGCTGTCGGACGAGGTCGACAGCGCGGTCGCGTTCGTGATTCTCGAGCAGAAGGAGCACTGATGGAGCAGGCAGGGCAGGCAGGTCAGGTGGACGCGCAGTCCGATCGAGAAGGCCGGGCGAAGCTGCCGCGCGGGCCGGTGGTCGTCGACGTTCAGGGGCTCGGGCTCGACGACGCCGAGCGGGCGCGGCTGATGCATCCGCTGGTCGGCGGGGTGATCCTCTTCGCCCGCAACTTCGAGTCGCGCAAGCAGGTCGCGCGCCTGTGTGACGAGATCCACGCGCTGCGCCGGCCCAAGCTGCTGATCTGCGTCGACCACGAGGGCGGGCGGGTGCAGCGTTTCCACAAGGGGTTCACGCGCGTGCCGCCGATGCGCGAGCTCGGCCGTCTCTGGGACAGCGACGTCCTCGGCGCGTGCCGGCGCGCGACCGAGGTCGGCCAGACGATCGGGCGCGAGCTGCGCGAGGTCGGCGTCGATCTCAGCTTCACGCCGGTGCTGGATCTCGACTGGGGTCGCTCGGGAGTCATCG
This sequence comes from Burkholderiaceae bacterium, assembly GCA_019635275.1. Taxonomy (GTDB): domain Bacteria; phylum Pseudomonadota; class Gammaproteobacteria; order Burkholderiales; family Burkholderiaceae_E; genus Zeimonas. Next base: position 30,232 of record JAHBZV010000036.1, read on the forward strand.
GCGACCGGGCCTTCCACGCCGACCCGCGCGTCGTCGCGATGCTGGCGCGTTGCCTGACCCACGGCCTGCTGCTGTCGGGCATGGCCAATTGCGGCAAGCACTTTCCCGGCCACGGCTGGGCCCAGGCCGACTCGCACGTCGCCGCTCCGCGCGACGAGCGCGACCTGCAAACGCTGCTCGCCAACGACGCCGCGCCGTACGGCTGGATGGGCGACACGCTGCTGTCCGTGATGCCTGCGCACGTCGTCTATCCGCAGGTCGACGCCCAGCCCGCGGGGTTTTCCCGGCGCTGGCTGCGCGACATCCTGCGCCGCAAGCTCGGCTTCCAGGGGCTGATCTTCAGCGACGACCTGACCATGGAAGGGGCGTCGGTGGCCGGCGACATCGTCGCGCGCGGCCGCGCGGCGCTCGCCGCGGGCTGCGACATGGTGCTGGTCTGCAACCGGCCCGACCTCGCCGACCAGTTTCTGGACGGGCTCGACTGGAGCCCGTCGGCGCGCTTTACCGGGCGGCTGAAGGCGCTGTTCCGCGACTGAGCGGCGCGAGGAGACGGTGACGAACGGGCCCGATCCCCAGGGGCAAGCCCCGCAGGCGGAGCCCTTCGACCTGCGCGACTTCCTCGCGCGCCTGCCGAACCGTCCGGGCGTCTACCGGATGATCGGCGCCGGCGACGCGGTGCTCTACGTCGGCAAGGCGCGCGACCTGAAGAAGCGCGTGTCCTCGTACTTCACGCGCAGCCAGCAAAGCCCGCGCATCGCGCACATGCTCGAGCGCGTCGTGT
>JAHBZV010000037.1 GCA_019635275.1 Burkholderiaceae bacterium
TCGCGCGCCTGCGTGATCGACGCCTCGGCGTCGTGCTCGGCGCGCAGCACCCGCTCGACGGCCTGCGCCGCGGCGGCCTGCGTGCGCGCGTCGCTGCGCGGCTTCATCGGGCCGGCCTCGCGGGCGTCAGTCGGCGAGGTTGTCGGCCACCAGCTCGAGCAGGCTCTCGGTGGGCTTGTCCCACTTCGCGTGCTTCGCGCCCATCTCCAGCGTGATCCGGCACTGGCCGCAGCTGGTGACGAAGTGCTTCGCGCCGGTCGCCTCGACCTGCTGCCTCTTCAGCTCGAAGACCTTGTAGCGAAGCGGCGTGGCGCGCTGGTTCGACACGACGCCGCCGCCGCCGCCGCAGCAATAGCCGCCCAGGCCGTGCGCTTCGAGCTCGATCAGCTGGAAGCCGAGCGCGGACAGCACGCGGCGCGCCGCGGCCTCGAGGCCGCCGCGGCGCACGATCTGGCAGGGGTCGTGGAAAGTGGCCGACTCGCCGATCTTGCGCACGCGGATCTTGCCCGAGGCGATCAGCTCGTCGAGGAGCTCGGTCATGTGGATGATGCGCACCGGCAGCTGGTTGCCGTACCACTTCGCCGCTTCCCATCGCGCCGCGCCGTAGGCGTGGCCGCACTCGGGCAGCACGACGGTCTTGGCGCCGATTCTCACGGCCGTGTCGACCAGCGAGCGCGTGAGCTTCTCCTGCAGTTCGAGGTCTCCGTTGTTGAAGCCGACGTTGGAGGCGTCGAAGCCGGCCTGGTGCATCGTCCAGCGTGCGCCGATCCGGTTGAGGATCTTCGCCGCGTCGGCGAGCGCCTTCGTGTGCTCGCCGAGCTCTGCGGGCGCGGCCGTGACCAGGATGTCGGCGCTGTCGAGGTTGCAGGGGATCGGTACCTTGTACTGCTCCGACACCTCGGTGAGGATGTCGGGCAGGTCTTCGCCCGGCGTCGCGGTGCTGCCCCACTGGCGCGCCGTGCGGTCCATCAGCGCCAGCCGCTCGGGCACGAGGCCGGCTTTGAACATGCCGTGGCGCGCCTCCTTCACGAGCTCGGCGATGTCGATGCCCATCGGGCACGCCAGCGTGCAGCGACCGCACATCGTGCACGAGTCGTAGATCAGCTCCTGCCAGCGCTCGAGGTCGTCGATCGTGGGCTTCTTAATCAGGCCCAGCGCGCGCATCAGCGGCGCGAGCGGACTCGCCTCGCGGAAGTAGGCGCGGCGGAACGGCTCGAGCTTGTAGACCGGGGTGTATTTCGGGTCGCCAGTGGTGACGTAGAAGTGGCACGCTTCGGCACACAGGCCGCAGCGCACGCACGACTCCATGTGCAGCGCCGCGGTGACGCTGAACTCGCGCGCGAAGCTGCTCATTGCGGCGTCGAGCCGCGCCTGGTCGGTCTGCTCGCCCTGCTTGTCGTAGGCGGGCGTGGCGGTGGTGGCGGTGCTCATACCTTGACCCCCCGGTGGCCGAAGCGCACGCCGGTGGCGCCGCGCGAGAAGGCGAAGAGGACTGCGTGCATCAGCTTGCCGAACGGGAACCAGATCAGCAGCAGTTCGAGCGAGAGCAGGTGGATGGCCAGCGGCGTGCGGTACAGCACGACCTCGCGCGCCAGCACCGAAGCCGACGGCTCCATCGTCACCGCCATGCCGGTGATGAGGGGCAGGAACGTGATCGTCCAGGTGATCATGTCGTCGGACGTCGAGATCTGCTTCCTGACCGGGCTGCCGATGCGCATTCCCAGCGCCAGCAGCAGCGAAATGATCGTCGCGGCCGCGGCCACGTACATCACGTAGTCGGGCAGGGCAGGCCACGATACCCCGGTGATCCGGTGGATGAAGGCGATGTGCGGCGCGTAGCCGAGGAACACCAGCGCGAGCCCGATGTGGAACACGTAGCCGTTGAGCGTGACGAAGCGCGTCGACGCGGAGAACTCCTTGCGCGGCCACATCGCGCGAAGGTTGGCGTGCCAGATCGACGCCGCGTTCGAGGGCGCGCCTTCGCGCGCCGGCGACAGGTCGGGCACCCGGGGCAGCCGCAGCACGCCGACCAGGCGCCAGGCAGTGCCGAGCAGGAAGACCGCGATCGCGACCACCAGCGCCGGTCCGCGGGCGAAATCGAGAAGGTCCATCGTTCCTCCTTGCCGTCGATACGGCGTGCAGTACCGAAGGGAAATGTATCCGATATCGGCGCGGGCCGACAGGCAGGCAGGCGCCGCGGCGTCGCGAGCGTGTCGGTTCCGCGTTGCTTCGATTCCCCGGATGGAGCCGGTTTGATCGAAGTCAGCATCGGCGCCGGTAGTCCGGAGCATGGTATCCGGTGCGCACGATGCCGGAGGGCACGTCGCGCGCCCGCTCGTGCCACGGAGTTGCCCAATGCGGATGCAGGTCTTCCTCGTTGCGCTGGCCGCCTGCCTGCTTCCGGCCGCCGCGATGCCGGCGATGATCGTGACGTCGGGCGTCGCGACGGGCAGTGTCAACGCCGAACCGCTGTCGGCCGAAGTGGCGGTTCTGGCCATCGGCAACACCGACACCGGCGAGTCGGTCGGCACGATCGCCGGCCTGACGCAAGCCCAGACGGACGCACTGCGAAGTGTCGATGGGCTGTTCGCGTGGCAGGGCGCGCTCGTCGCAGCACCGTTGTTGCCCGCGGCGGTCGATCTGCTCGCCTTCAGCGTCGGCGACGTTCTGTCGACGAATACGTTCACTTATGCATCCGGCGAGGTTCTGACCGAAACCGTCCGCTGGACGCCGGTGTCGCCGACCGAGGCGAGCGTCACGATGCAGATCGGCGGGACGTCTCCGAGTTTCGACGAATCGGCGTCGATCGTCGTGCCGGACTACCAGGTCAAGTGGGGCGCGACCTCGGTGCCGCAAGGCGATCTCTATCGCGTGACCGTCGAGATGACAGCGATGCGCGAGCTCTTCGTCATGCTCGAGGAGGATTACCAGTCGTTCGTTTTCGAGCATCGAAACACGCTGGAACTGATGAGCGCCGTCAGCATCGAGATCCAGCAGCACGCGCTGGACATCGTCCGCCTGATCGGAGGCTCGACGAGCGACCTGACCTTCGTCCAGACCACGCAGCGTACGGTGCCCGAGCCGGCTACGCCATGGTTGCTCGGCACGATGATCGCCGGGCTCGTGTTGACGCGCCACAGGCGCCGGCTCGAGGCCATGTAATCTTTCGCGATCGACCGGATCGCCGCCAACGCCGGGGGGCAGCCATGACCAGTGCCGAGGATTCCATCGTGAAGCAGGTGCGCGCGGCCCTGGAGTACGAGCCGCGCGTCAACCTGCATCGTTATCCGGTTCGCGTCGACGTCGAGGCCGGTGCGGTCGTCCTCGAGGGAGAGGTCGAGAGCGTCGCCGCCCGAAAGCGGGCGCTTCGGCTGGCCGCCGCGATCGACGGCGTGCGCGGGGTCGTCGACCGGCTGCACGTCGCCCCGGCACAGGCGCGCAGCGACGGCGAGATTCGGGACGCACTGACGGCCTTGCTGCTCGGCGAGCCCGAGTTGCGCGATTGCGCGCTGAGGGTGCTCGCCAAGGGGCGGGCCGAGACGTTGCGCGACGTGCCGGCGCGCCGCGCGGGGTCGATCGACCTGGCCATCGAGGGTGGGGTGGTCACCTTCGAGGGCACGGTGATCAGCCTCTCGCACAAGCGGCTGGTCGGCGTGTTCGCGTGGTGGACGCCGGGATGTCGCGACGTCATCAACTCCCTGGAGGTCGATCCTCCCGAAGACGACAACGATGGCGAGGTCGTCGACGCGCTGGGACTGGTCTACGAGATCGACCCGGTCGTGCGCCACGACCAGATCACGGTGAACTGCCACGGTGGCGTCGTGTCGCTGTCGGGCGCGGTCGGCACCGAGGAAGAGCGCCGCCGCGCGGAGTTCGACGCCTGGGCGCTGTTCGCGGTGGACGAGGTGGTCAACGCGATCGAGGTGAGGGCGGCGCACTGAAGCGCTGGCGCGCCGGCGCCGCCCGTGGTCGGCTATTGCTTGAGCTGCGGCTGGTCGATGTAGCGGACGTCCTTCACCGGCAGCGGCAACGGGTTGATGTAGGCGTAGCCCTTGCCTTGCCAGTACGCCACTTCCGGGAACCCTGCCGGGACGACGGTGATGAAGCCGTGCATGTCCTGCGCCTTGAACCCGGCCGCGAGCATCGCGTTGTTGCACATCTTGAACTCGACGCCGGCCTTGGCGAGCTCGGCCATCTTGTCGACGATGCCCTGGTACTTCTCGTAGTTCTCCTTGGCGAACGCGCGAAGTTCGGGCCCGTGCGTGACGACCACGACCTTGCCTCGCGTCACCTTCCTTGTGTTGAGGACGAAGTTGTAGAGCACGTTGAGTTTCTGCGGATCGTCGTAGTTGACGTCGAAGACGGTGTTCGTGACCGGCATCGGGTGCATGTCGATCTTCGCCGTGCCGTAGGGCGCGAACTCGGACGCTGCGACGGGCAGGGCCGCGCAGGCGAGGCCCGCGAGCAGGGCAAGTCGAACGGAAATCCTCATGAAGTCTCCTCCTCGTTGTCGGGAAAGTGCCGGTTACCGCCGGCGGCGGTTCGTGCTCGGTGGGCGCGCCGCCGCGGGGGCGGGGCGAGCGCGCGGATCCAGGCCTTCAGTCGGTCGGTCTCGGCGGCGATCATCGCGGGATCGCCGAACGCGTGGCCCACGAGGCTCGCCCCCTGCAAGGCCATGACCAGGTGTGCGGCCAGCCCGTGGGACTCGCCGGCCATTCCCATCTCGTCGAAGCGCTGCTCGCACCAGCGCAGCAGCACGCGCAGCGGCTCGCCAGCCTTCGCGCCCAGCGCGCCGCGCCGACGCGACAGTTCGTAGCAGAGGCTGCCGATCGGGCAGCCGTAAGTCGCGTCGATCTCCCTGTCGTCGGCCCAGATCGCGATGACCGCGTCGAGCCGGCCGACGGGATCGGGCCTGCCGGCCGCCCTCGCCAGCGCGCGCTCGAGCCGCTCCAGGCGCCGGTCGACGATCGCGACGGCGATGTCGTCTTTCGATCGGAAATAGAAGTAGACGCTGCCCAGCGCGACGCCGGCCTCGGTCGCGACGTCCGCGAGGCGCGTGCGCGTGAAGCCGCGCTGGTGGATCAGCCGACTGGCGGCAACGAGCAGCCGGTCGCGGTTCGCGCTTGCAGCAGCCTCGCGGGCCATCCGGTCGCCCCCCATGGACTAGTTGGTTAACTATCCTCATGTTTGCAGCAGGCCCGCGGGCTGTCAATCCCTTCACCACCCGAGGTCACCGGTGCGCGAATTCCGTCACGCTGCCGCCGCCCGGCGGCGCCTGCCCGCCGCTCGTCGCGCTCGACGGTGAACGATTTCCTCGGAACCTGCCGCGCTGCGTCAAAAAATGACGCATCCGGGTAAGGCCATGAACACTCACACCGTCACATGGAAGTACGCCGACGGCACCGGCGGACGGCACGACTTCGGCGAATACGAGTCGGCGTTCGCCTACATGCTGGTCGTGGCCGAGCAGTCCCCGCAGGCGCGGGTCTGGTTCGACGACGCGGTCGTCCAGCTCGGATTCACGAATGCGAACGACGCCGAAGGGAGGCACTCATGATTCGCTGGACGCAGATTCTCTACTACGGTGCGCGGATCGCCTACCTCGAATCGGTTCACCGGCGGGTGCTCGAGACCGCGCCGCATCACCGCGAGGTCAGCGCCACCTGGCTCGAATTGCAGCGCGCGCGCGGCGAGTTCGACGCGGCGTGGGGTGCTCGCGGCCTGGCGCACGCCCGCCGGGGAGCCTGAACCCGGACGATTGCGGCCGGTTCACTTCGCCGCGCGGCGCTGCGCGACGATCTGGATGTCGGTGTCGCTCTCGCCCTTCGTCACCATCACCTGGATGACGCTGCTGGTCTGGTCGTCGGCGAGCGCGAGCATGACGGCGCCGTCGGCGCCGCTCATGTCGGTGAACTGCTTGCCCTCGGCCTGCGCCTTCAGCTTCTCGCGGTAGAAGTCGGCGACCCGGGCGGGTGCGTCGCCGCTGCGCAAGCCGATCGACACGGTGGTGCCGTCCGGCGTCGCGATCCGCGACGACTGCCCCTCGGGCACCTTCGCCCCCGGATAGAAGGGCACGCCGACGTCGCGCTCGGTGACCTTCGCCGAGCCCATCTCGAGCTGGCTCGTCTTGCCCGAGGCGTCGGTCGTCGTCATCCGGACGCCGCCCGACGAAAGATCGACCTTCGCTTTCGAGCCGTCCTTCTCGAGCGCCGACTCGATCGCCTTCTCGGTCGCCCTTTCGGCGACTTTCTCGGACGCCGCTTCCCTGGACTTGCCGCACGCCGCCAACGCGGCGAGCAGGCTCATCCCCATAATCATGGCCATGGTTCTCATGATCATGTCCTCCACCGGCCGACGAGAGACGATTCTGGGCGCGATCCGCCCGCGCTGTCCAACGCTTTCGATGCGGGGTCCGCGACTGGCTGGCCCTGCGCGATGGAACTTTTCCGGACACCGTTCGTTGAAGCGGATGTCGTGGCGCTGACCCCTGGAGGACGTCCGCCTTGGTGACGGCGCAAGACAGCCTGCTGGCGGAGCGCGCGCGCAACGGGGACCAGCGCGCGTTTGCCGAGCTGGTTCGCCGGCACCAGGACAGGGTGTTCCGGTTCGTGCTGCGAATGACCGGATCGCGCGACGAGGCGATGGACCTGACCCAGGATACCTTCATGAAGGCATGGCAGGCGCTGCCGCGCTGGCAGCCGCAGGCGCAATTCGCCACCTGGCTGTTCCAGATCGCGCGCAACGGTGCACTCGACGTGCTGCGCCGCCGCGGCGTGGTCGAGTTCGTGCCGATCGACGACGAGCCGGCCGCGGCGGCCCACGGCGTCGCGCCCGACGAGCAGCTCGACGTCAGGCAGCGCTACGGGCTGCTCGACGCAACGCTGCGGCGACTGCCGGTCGAGCATCGCGAGGTGTTGCTGCTGCGAGAGCTCGAGGGACTGTCCTACGCTGAGATCGCGGTCGCGCTCGGCATCAACGAAGGAACGGTCAAGTCGCGCATCGCCCGCGCCCGCGCGACGCTGCTCGAGCGATACCGCCGCGCGGGCGGGGAGACCTACGATGCCTGAGTCGTGTCCGAAGACGCTGGAAATCTCGGCCTTCCTCGACGAGCAGTCGAGCCCGGCCGAGCGCGCGCGGCTCGACGCGCATCTCGCGCACTGCGCGCAGTGCGCAACGATGCTCGCCGACTTGCGCGGGCTGCGCGCGGGGCTGCGCGCGCTGCCCGAGGAGACGCTCGGCTACGACCTCTCCGAGGTGATCCGCGGGCGACTCGCGGCCGCGGCGCCGACCCGGGCGGCTCGGCCGCGGCGGCGAGGCTGGCGCGAGTTCCTGCCGCTGGGCATCGGAGCGACGGCCGCCGTCTCGCTGGGCCTCTTCATGGGGCTTGCGTTGACGGCCGCCTCGGGCGGCGCGGTCGCGCCGCGGATCGCGGCGATGGCGGTGTTCGATCCGGTCGCGCCCGGCGGCCTGTGCATCGGCTCCGAAGCCTGCTATGCGCCGCGAGGCGCGAAGGGAGCGTTTCCGCGATGAAGCCGTCGACCTTGCGCCTGGCGCTGGCGCTGTCGCTGCTGGTGAACCTGGGCGTGCTCGGGGCGATCGGCTACCGCGCGCTGGGCGACGGACTCGCGCCGCAGGCGTCCGACGCCGGGTTCCCGGGCCTTGCGCGCTACCTGTCGCTCTCGGCCGATCAGCGGCGCAGCTGGCACGCGGCGGAGACGGCGTTCGTCGCGCAGCTCGCGGCCGGCGGCGACGAGATCCGCCAGCGCCGCGACCGCCTGATCGGCGAGATCTTCGCCGAAGCGCCGGACGCGGCGAAGATCGAGGCCGAGCGTGCCGGCATCGCCCGCCTGCAGGACGAGCAGCAGCGGATCGTCATCGCGCAGCTGCTGCGCGAACGCGCAATGCTCGACGCCGGACAGCGCGACCGGCTCGCGCAGCTGCTGCGCAGCCAGCCGGTGGGCGTCTCGGGGTTCGAGCAACTGCACCGCGACCCGGCGCCGCGGTGAACTTGAAGATTTACGGAACATTCCGCTTGGCGCTTCGTTGAAACGGGCATGGCAGGCGCGAAGGGCGTGCCGGCCGTTTCATACGACCACGGAGTTGAAGCGATGAGTTCCCGCAACAGGCCGACGCTGCTCGGCATCCTGATCGCCGGCGTGCTGGCCGCCGGTACGGTCGTCGGTACCGGCGCATGGGCCGCCACCGAGCACGCGCATGAGCACGCCGCCGACGCGCACGCGCTGAAACTGAATGCCGGCAAGAAGTGGGCCACCGACGAGCCGCTTCGCCAGGGCATGACGAAGATCCGCGACGCGGTCGACGCGAAGCTTCCGGCGGTGCACCGCGGCAAGCTGAGCGCCGCACAGTACGATGCGCTCGGGCGCGAGATCGACGCCCAGATCGCCCAGATCGTCCAGAACTGCAAGCTCGACCCTCAGGCCGACGAGGTGCTGCACGCGATCCTCGCCGAAATGATGGCCGGCAACGAGACACTGCAGGGCAAGAATGCCAAGGCCAAACGCAGCGCCGGCGTGGTGAAGGTCGTGCGCACGCTCGAGCAATACGGCCAGTACTTCGAGCATCCGGGCTGGGCCGCGCCGAAGGCCGGTCACTGAGCGCGGGCGGCCGGGCCGGGGCAAGCCCGGCCCGCGCGGCGCAAGCCGCCGCCGCAGCCGCAGCTACGCCGCCAGGCGCTTGCGCCAGGCCGCCTTGACGACGTCGAGCGCCACGGCCAGGGCCAGCGCCGCCGCCGCCGCGATGGCCAGGTCGTGCCAGTGGAACGCGCCGAACCTGAACAGTTCGGTCGCCGGTGGCCACAGCAGCGCGACCGCAATCAGGCTGCCCGCCACCGCGACCACCCACACCAGCGCGCGGTTGGGGTGGGTGAGCTGGCGGATCGGGTGGATGCCGTACGAGCGGTTGACGAGGACGAGCGCGAAATTCGCCAGCACGAGGCCCACGAAGGCCACGGCGCGCACCTCGGCGTCGGAGCCGCCGGCGCGCGCCGCGCCGACGTAGACCCCGGCGACGACGGCGAACGCCAGCAGTCCCTGCAACAGGCTCCACGCGATGACACTGCCCGACAGGATGCGGCTGTCGGGCTTGCGCGGCGGCCGGCGCATCACGTCCGCCTCTTCCTCTTCGGCCTCGAACACGATCGAGCAGACGGGGTCGATCACCATCTCGAGGAACGCGATGTGCACCGGCCAGAACACGATCGGCAGGCCGGTGAGCAGTGGCAGCAGCGCCATCCCGGCGATCGGCACGTGGATCGCCAGGATGTAGGTCATCGCCTTGCGCAGGTTGTCGTAGATGCGCCGGCCCAGGCGCACGGTGCGCACGATCGACCCGAAGTCGTCGTCGAGCAGCACCAGCGACGATGCCTCGCGCGCCACGTCGGTGCCGCGCCCGCCCATCGCGACGCCGATGTCGGCGGCCTTCAGCGCCGGCGCGTCGTTGACGCCGTCGCCGGTCATGGCGACGACCTCGCCCGCGGCCTTCAGCGCCTGGACGAGTTGCAGCTTCTGCTCGGGCATGATCCGCGCGAACACCGAAGTGCGACGCACTGCCTCGCGCAGCGTCGCCTCGTCCATCGCCTGCATGTCGGCGCCGGTGAGCACGCCGCCGTTCTCGATGCCGGCGCGCTCGGCGATCGCGCGCGCGGTCTGCGGATAGTCGCCGGTGATCATCACGACGCGGATGCCCGCCTCGCGGCACTCGTGCACTGCCGCGGGCACGCTGGCGCGCACCGGATCCTCCAGGCCGACCAGGCCGACGAAGTCGAACCCGAAGTGCCGCGGCGTTTCGGGCAGCTGCGGGTCGTCGTAGCGCGCCTCGGCCACGCCCAGCACGCGAAGGCCCTCGGCCGCCATCTCGTCGACCTGTCGGCGAACGGCGGCGACCTGTTGCGGGTCGAGCCGGCACAGGCCGGCAATCGCCTCCGGAGACCCCTTGGCGGCGACCTGCCAGCCGCTGTCGCCGGCAGCCTGCCAGGCCTGCGTGACGGCCAGCAGTTCCGGGCGCAACGGGTAGATGCGGGCGAGCTGCATCGATTGCGAAGCGCCGCCGTTCTTCGCGTGGAGCGCGTGAAACGCCTTCTCCATCGGGTCGAACGGCTCGGGGGCGCTCGCCAGCGTGCCGGCCGCCAGAAGCCGTTGCATCGACGGCGTCCATTGCGACGGCCCGCCCTCGTCCAGGTGCAGCCGTGCATCGGGCGTACGCAGTTCGGCGATCGTCATCCGGTTCTCGGTGAGCGTGCCGGTCTTGTCCGTGCACAACACCGTTGCGGCGCCCAGCGTCTCGATCGCTGCGGCGCGGCGCGTGAGCACGCGCGCCTTCGACAGCCGCCACGCGCCCATCACCATGAACACGGTGAGAACCAGCGGGAACTCCTCGGGCAGCATCGACATGCCCAGCGCAATGCCCGCGAGCACCGCGTCGAGCCACGAGCCGCGCAGGAGCCCGAACAGCACCACGGCCAGCACCGACGCGGTCAGGCCCATCAATGCCACCGTGCGCACGATCCCGCGCGTTTCCTGCGTGAGCCGCGGCGTGGCGCTGACGATCTCGCCCAGCGCCTGGCCGATGCGTCCGATGCGGCTGTGCGCGCCCGTCGACTCGACGCGGGCGATGCCTTGCCCGCGCACCACCAGCGTGCCCGCGAACACGCCGGGGAGGTCGTCGCCGCCGGGCGCGAGGTCGTGCGTCGCGTCGTCGTCCGGCGCGAGCGTCGCGGCCGTCTTGCGGACCGCGACCGATTCGCCGGTGAGCAGCGACTCGTCGACCATCAGGTCGTCGCAGGCGAGCACCCTCGCGTCGGCGGCCACGCGGTCGCCCTCGCCGAGCACGATGAGGTCGCCGCGCACGACTTCGCGCCCCGGGATGCGCAGCCGCTGGCCGCCACGGATCACCAACGCCCGCGGGCTGGTCAGGTCGCGCAGCGCCTCGAGCACGCGCTCGCTGCGGTTCTCCTGGATGATCGCGATCGCCACCGAGATCGACGCGAACGCCAGCAGCAGCAGTGCCTCGCCGAGGTCGCCCAGCAGCAGGTAGATCGCGCCCGCCGCGAGCAGCAGCCCGAACATCGGCTCGCGGATCACGTCGACGACGATCCGCCCGAGCGTGCGCACGCCGGGTCTCGGCAACTCGTTCGGGCCTTCGGTGCGCAGCCGTTCGGCCGCCTGTTCGGGCGTGAGGCCCTGGCGGGCCGGGTCTTGGGGCGAAGTCAAGCGGTGCGTCCTCTCGTATCTGCGGCGACCCGCATCGTGCGGGCCCGGGCGCCCCGGACCGGACCCCTGCGTATCATAGGGTCAGCACCGGTCTCGAGTGCGATCCACCCGAGCGGTCGTGCTCCGGCGCACGGCAGCGACGGGCCGTGCACGGCCAGCGCGACGAGGATCAGCGCGAGCAGCGGTTTCGATGCCGCCGCCGACGGCGAACCGGACGATCGCCACGGTGGCGATCGTGATGGCGGCTTGCCGCGCGAGCGGCTCGGGCGATGCGATGAACGACTCGAAGTACGGCGCCGCCGTCACCGGGGCCCGGCCGCCGATGGCCGCGGCCGCGAAACCGGCGAGGCATTTCATTGTCCAGCCGGCGATCACCGTATAGCCGGCGAGGATGATCAGGCCCGCGAGGACGCTCGGCAGTCCGCCGAAGCGCCACTTCGCCGAACCGGCGAGCGCGGCAAAGGCGCCGGTCGGTTCGCGCTGCGTCGCGCGTCCGATCGATGGTTGTGCCAGCAGCAGCTAGACCAGTACGAACGCGCCGCCGCCGTTCTCGCCGGCGACATACGAGAAGCGCCAGACGTTGCCTGTGCCGACGGCCGATCCGAGCGCCGCCAGCACGAAATCCGCGGCCGAGTTTCACTGTTCGCGCGTTGCCGGTGAGTTCACGCCCGGAGTCTCGCATGTCGTCCGTGTCCTGCGACCGGGTGCGGCCGTTGGTGCGGTATTGCGGCTGGCGCGAAGACGGCCACGTATCATGGCGATCGATCACGCACGATCGAAGGGCACATGGGGACGAACGCCAGGGCAGGTGACAGGACGCGGCGGCTTCGGCTCCTCGTATGGCTGGCGATGGCGGTCGTCGGCCTGGCGATCCTGCTGAGCGGTCGCAGTGCGTTGCCGGCTTCGCGCATGGCGGCGATCCTGAATCTCGAGGGCGCGATCGGGCCCGCCGGCGCCGACTACGTGGTTCGCGGCATCCGGCGCGCGGACGAGCGCGGCGCGGCGGTGGTCGTGTTGCGGCTCGACACGCCCGGCGGCCTGGACACGTCGATGCGCGAGATCATCCGCGCGATCCTCGCCGCCCCGGTGCCAGTGCTGACCTTCGTCGCGCCGAGCGGCGCGCGGGCGGCCAGCGCCGGAACCTACATCCTGTACGCGAGCCACGTGGCGGCGATGGCGCCGGGCACCAATCTCGGTGCGGCCACGCCGATATCGATCGGCGGCGGGTTGCCGCTGCCCGGCGCGGGGCAGGACGGCCCGTCGCGCGACGGGGCGTCCGGTTCCGATCGTCCGGAGCGCGCCGCAGGCGACGGTGCCGCCAAGGACGATGCTGCAAGGAACGGTGCCGCAGGGAACGGCACCGCGGCTCGACCCCGGCGTCCGGCCTCGGCGATGGAGGCGAAGCTGGTCAACGATGCGGTCGCCTATATCCGCTCGCTGGCGCAACTGCGGGGGCGTAACGCCGACTGGGCCGAGTCGGCAGTGCGCGAAGGGGCGAGCCTGTCGGCCGAGGAGGCAAAGGCGCGCAACGTGATCGACCTGATCGCGACCAGCGTGGCCAACCTGCTCGAAGTCGCGCACGGTCGTACGGTGAAGGTGGGAGAGCGCAGCGTCGTGCTCGACACGAGCGGGATCGCGCAGGAGGCGCTCGATCCGGACTGGCGCACCCGGCTGCTGTCGGCGATCACCAACCCGAACCTCGCGCTGATCCTGATGATGATCGGCGTCTACGGACTCATCTTCGAGTTCATGAATCCGGGAGCGCTGTACCCGGGAACGATCGGCGCGATCTGTCTGCTGCTGGGCCTGTATGCACTGTCGGCGCTGCCGCTCGACTACGCGGGGCTCGGGCTGATCGCGCTGGGTGTCGCGCTGATGATCGCCGAGGCGTTCACGCCGTCGGTGGGCATACTCGGCATCGGTGGCGTGATCGCGTTCATTCTCGGCGCCACGATCCTGATCGACACCGACGTGCCCGGTTTCGAGGTCTCGTTGCCGATCATCGCCGGCATCGCGGCCGCGGGCCTCGGTTTCTCGCTGCTGGTGGCCCGGCTCGCCTGGCGCTCGCGCAGGCGGCCGCTGGTCAGCGGGCGGGAAGGCATGATCGGCGAGCGAGGCACGGTGCTCGACTGGACCGGCCGCAGCGGCCGCGTGCTGGTGGCGGGCGAACGCTGGAAGGCCGAGTCCGATGCGTCGCTTGCCACCGGCGAGCGCGTCCGCGTGACGGGCGTGGACGGACTGGTGCTGCGTGTCGAACCCGAGCCCGCCGCACAATCCTGACGGAGATCCGAAATGCTGTTCGATCTTGCCTTCTACCTGCCGATTGTCGTCGCCCTCGTGGCCATTGTCGTGGCCGCGATCCGCATCCTGCGCGAGTACGAGCGCGGCGTGGTGTTCACGCTCGGCCGCTTCACCGCCGTCAAGGGACCGGGGCTGATCCTGCTGATTCCCTACGTCCAGCAGATGGTGCGCATCGACCAGCGCACGATGGTCCTCGACGTGCCGACGCAGGACGTGATCTCGCAGGACAACGTGTCGGTCAAGGTCAACGCGGTGATCTACTTCCGGGTCGTCGAACCGCAGAAGGCGGTGATCCAGGTCGAGGACTACCAGCAGGCGACCAGCCAGCTCGCGCAGACCACGCTGCGTTCGGTGCTCGGCAAGCACGACCTCGACGAGATGCTGTCGCAGCGCGACAGGCTGAACAACGACATCCAGGACATCCTGGATTCGCAGACCGACGCCTGGGGCATCAAGGTGGCCAACGTCGAGATCAAGCACGTCGACCTCGACGAGAGCATGGTGCGCGTGATCGCTCGCCAGGCCGAGGCCGAGCGCGAGCGGCGCGCGAAGGTGATCAGTGCCGAGGGCGAGGAGCAGGCAGCGCGCAAGCTGGCCGAGGCGGCCGAGATCCTCGCGCAACGTACCGAGGCGATGCAACTGCGCTACCTGAATACGCTCAGCACGATCGGTGCGCAGAACAGTTCGACGATCGTATTTCCGTTCCCGATCGAGTTCGGCAGCCTGCTCGCGGCGCTTGCCCAGGCGCGCGGGGGAGAGCCTCCGAAGGGCGACCCGCGCTGACCGCAGGGTCCGGCGATGTGCGGCCGCTATGTGCTGTACGGCCCCGGCGAGGCCCTGATCGAGGGATTCAGCCTGGTCGACCTGCCTCCGTTCGCTCCGCGCTACAACATCGCGCCGGCGAGCACGGTGCTGGTCGTGCGCGACGAGCCGGGCAGGGGACGAGTCGCCGAGCCGATGCGCTGGGGCCTGGTTCCGCACTGGGCCCGCGACGCGTCGATCGGCGCGCGGCTGGTCAACGCGCGCGGCGAGACCGTGGCCGAGAAGCCCGCGTTCCGCCAGGCGCTGCGCCGCAGCCGATGCCTGATTCCCGCCAACGGCTTCTTCGAGTGGCGTGCGCCGGCAGCCGGCTCGCGCGGCCGCAAGCAGCCGTTCTACATCCACGCGCGCGACGGCGGGCTGATCGCCATGGCCGGCCTCTTCGAGCGCTGGCAGGGGCCCGAGGGGCCGTTGGCCACCTGCTGCATCGTGACCACCGAGGCCAATCCCTTGATGGCCCCGATCCACGACCGGATGCCGGTCATCCTCGATCGGCCCGGGCAGTCCGCATGGCTCGATCCGGCGCAGCGCGACCCGCAGGCGCTCGCGCCGCTGTTGCAGCCGTGTCCCGACGAATGGCTCGCGCTGCATGCGGTCGCGCCCGACGTCGGCGACGCGCGCCGCGAGGGCGCGATGCTGATCGAGCCGTTGCCGGGCCTCACCCGGGCGGGGCCGGAATGACCTGGTCGCGGTGGCCGAAGCGTACCGAGTTGTCGACGAAGTAGAGCCGGTCGGGGACGATGCGGTACCAGCCGATCTTCGCGAACGCCTCGACGATCGCTGCAGGCGCCTGCGCCAGCTTTCCGACGATCGGGAACTTCGCCCCGTAGAGTTCGCGGGCGCGGGCGGCTTCGGCGCCGGCCAGTGGCCGGGCGACGCCTTCGAGCTGCACGCCGCGGATCTGCGACCAGTCCGCGTAGTCCTCCTGGATCGTCGCGGCAACGCGGGGGTTCGCGGACAGGTCGGCGCAGTGGCGGGTCGACGGCGACGACAGGAAGTACAGGTCGAAGCCTTCGCTGGCGTAGAAGACCGCCGCCGCCCACGGCCCGTCGCGGCCCTGCGTGGCGAGCGTCATCACCCGGTGCTCGCCCAGGTAGGCGAGCACCCGCTGGTGCAAGGCCGCCGTCATCGACTCGCCAGCGTCGTGCGCTCGGGGCCGAACTGCGCTTCCGGGGCGGCCGGCGCGGCTGCGGCGGGTGCCGGTGCCGACGCGGCTGCGGGCGAGGAGGGTGCGGAGGCACCCGGGCCGCCGTCGGCGCGCGCCTCGTCGCCGTCGTGCAGTCGCTTGAGCCGGTAGGCGAGTTGCGGTCGCGTGAGTCCCAGCATGCGCGCCGCCGACGACAGGTTGCCGCGCGCCTTGTCGACGGCCGTCTCGAGCAGCATTGCCTCGACCTGGTCGAGCGTCATGACGCCGTTGAAGACGGCTTCGCACAGCTCCTTGCCGGTTTCCCAGCGGTTGGCGTCGAGGCTGCCGTGGACGTCGAGGCCGAACTCGCGCGCGTGCGCGTCCGCGTAGGACGGGAACAGGTGGCCGACCTCGACGCGAGTGCCGCTGGGCGCGAGGATCACGCCGCGCTCGACCATGTTCTGCAGCTCGCGGATGTTGCCCGGCCACGCGTAGCTCAGCAGCGCGCGCTTGGCCTTGTCGGTGAAGCCGCGCAGCTTCTTGCCGTGGATCGCGCAGTGCTTCTCCAGGAAGTGCTTGGCGAGCAGCCCGATGTCCTCCTTGCGCTCGCGCAGCGGCGGAATGTCGATCTGCCAGGCATTGAGCCGGTAGTACAGGTCGGAGCGGAAGCGCCCCTCCTTGACTCGCTGGGCCAGGTCGCTGTTGGTGGCCGCGACCAGGCGCACGTTGATGCGCCGCGTCTTCTGGTCGCCGAGCCGCTCGACCTCGCCCTCCTGCAACACGCGCAGCAGCTTGCTCTGCGCCGGCATCGGGAGGTCGCCGATCTCGTCGAGGAACAGCGTGCCGCCGTCGGCGCGCTCGAAGCGCCCCGGGCGCGACACCTGCGCGCCGGTGTAGGCGCCTTTCTCGACGCCGAACAATTCCGACTCGACCAGGTCGTGCGGGATCGCCGCGCAGTTGACCGCGACGAACGGCCGCGCCGCGCGCGGACCCATCTCGTGCAGCGCGCGCGCGAACAGCTCCTTGCCGACGCCCGTCTCGCCCAGCAGCAGCACGGTGATCCGGGTATTGGCCGCCTGCCGCAGCAGCTCGTAGGCCGCCCGGAACCCGGGCGAGTTACCGGTCATGTCCGCCGGCAGCGTCTCCTTGTCGCCGATCGTCGAGCGCAGCTGCGTGACCTGGGTCTGCAGGTCGAACAGCTGCTCGGCGATCGACTCGCGGCTGAAGAAGTGCTTGTGCTCGTCGGCGTCCGGCCATTCCTCGATGGGCTTGCCGATGATCCGGCAGTTGTTGTTGCCCATGCCGACGCACTCGACCTCCTTGTAGAGGATCGGGCGTCCCATGAACGCCGACGTGTAGCCGCATGCGTAGCCGATCTGCGTCCAGCACACCGGCTCGGAGTGCGTGCCGTAGAAGTGGCGGTGCCACTGGCCTTCCCAGGAGTTCTCCCAGATGAACTCGCCGTAGAAGCGGCCCGCAGCGCGGTCGATCTCGAGCCGCACCGGCACGACGCGGACGATGCCTTCGAGCGTGTGCAGCCTCGGGCCCGTCATGAACGCGTCGAGGTCGTCGAGGCTCTCCGCGCGCGCGCGCGCCAGTTCGGCGTCGCGCACGCCCGAGGAGTAGCCCATCCGCGTGAGCAGTCCCTGCGCACGGTCCATGCCGAGCGTGTCGATCAGGTCCTTGCGCAGGCTGGCTTGCGCCTCCGCGTGCACCAGCAGCATCCGGTGCTCGTGCAACCAGATCTGGCCGGTCTCGGCGCAGAAGTGCACCTGCGCGCGCAGGTCTTCGTTGTCGGCGTGGTCGTAGCTCCGGAGCCTGGTCATCGCGTCGGCGTCCGATGGCTGAGCAGAAGAACGAGTTCTAGGCGCCGGACGCTGCGGGCGCCTTGATCGACGTCAATCGGCTCCGATCGCGCTCGGGCAGCGCTGCCGCGGCCGGCGCCGCGGCAGTTCATCAAATGATCAAACCCGCCCCGCCGGCCGGGCGGATTGTCACCAAACGATCAACGGT
Source organism: Burkholderiaceae bacterium (assembly GCA_019635275.1). Classification (GTDB taxonomy): domain Bacteria; phylum Pseudomonadota; class Gammaproteobacteria; order Burkholderiales; family Burkholderiaceae_E; genus Zeimonas. Next base: position 17,488 of record JAHBZV010000037.1, read on the forward strand.
CGTCGCGAGCGGCGCGCGACTCGATGGGCGTTCGGCGCCCGCTGCGCAGCCGCTGCCGCGCGGCTGCACCAATCCGCCGGAAGGCTTGCCGGTGGCCGATGTCGCGGCGGTTTCGGGCCGCCGCAAAGCGCTGCTTTGCTGCGATGCGGCAGGCGACGGTGGCACGGCGATTGCAATCGATCGGTGACGAACCCCGGGCGCGATGCACGTCCGGTCGCCCCAAGGGGCATCCACGAATCAGAGGAGCGGGCAAGCGATGAAGTTTCCAGTGCCGCACGACGTCAAGGCGAAGGCCATTCCCGGAACCGAGGGCTGGGAGCGGATGTATCCGTACCAGTACCAGTTCGTGACCGACGACCCGCAGCGCAACCAGTACGAGAAGGAGACGTTCTGGTTCTACGACGGGCTGCACTACCCCGAGCCCCTCTATCCGTTCGACACCATCTGGGACGAGGCGTGGTACCTGGCGCTGTCGCAGTTCAACAACCGGATCTTCATGGTGCCGCCGGTACGCGGCGTCGACCACCGGATCATCAACGGCTACGTCTACATCTCGCCGGTGCCGGTGAAGGACCCGGAGGAGATCGGCAAGCGCGTGCCCAATTTCATGGAGCGCGCCGGCTACTACTACAAGAACTGGGACGCGCTCGAGGCGAAGTGGAAGGTGAAGATGGAGGCCACCATCCGCGAGCTCGAGGCGCTGCAGATCCCGCGGCTGGCCGACATGGAGGACATGTCGGTCGTCACCGAGGCGCTGGGCGAGTCGCACGGCTACCACCTGCTGAAGAACTACGACGACCTGATCAACCTCGGGATCAAGTGCTGGCAGTACCACTTCGAGTTCCTGAACCTGGGGTACGCGGCCTACGTGTTCTTCCTCGACTTCGTGCAGAAGCTGTTCCCGAGCATCCCGACGCAGCGCGTGACTCAGATGATCTCGGGCATCGACGTGGTCATGTACCAGCCCGACGAGGAGCTGAAGAAGCTCGCGCGCCGCGCGATCGAGTTGGGCGTCGACGAGGTGGTCACGTTCAGCCCCGAGTGGACGGTGGTCGAGGCGGCGCTCAAGAAGCTGCCCAAGGGCGTCGAGTGGCTGACCTCGCTGAACCTGTCGCGCGAGCCGTGGTTCAACATCTCCACGGGCACCGGCTGGTTCCACCACGACCGCTCGTGGAACGACCAGATGAACGTCCCTCTGTCCGGCATCGCGACCTACATCGGCAAGCTCAGGCAGGGTGCCAGCATCGACCGGCCGACCGAGAAGGTACGCGCCGAGCGTGACCGCATCACCGCCGAGTACCGTGACCTGATCGAGAAGGAGGAGGACCGCAAGCAGTTCGACGAGCTGCTCGGCTGCGCGAAGACCGTGTTCCCCTACGTCGAGAACCACCTGTTCTACGTCGAGCACTGGTTCCACTCGGTGTTCTGGAACAAGATGCGCGAGGTCGCCGCGATCCTGAAGGAACACGGAATCATCGAGGACGTCGAGGACGTCTGGCTGCTGCGCCGCGACGAGATCAAGTCGGCGCTGTGGGACATCGTCACCGCCTGGGCCACCGGCGTGACGCCGCGCGGCACGAAGACCTGGCCGAGCGAGATTGCCTGGCGCAAGGGCGTGATGCAGAAGTTCAAGGAGTGGAGCGCGCCGCCGGCCATCGGCACCGCGCCCGAGGTGATCCAGGAACCGTTCACGATCGTGCTCTGGGGGGTGACCAACAAGTCGCTGGCCGACTGGGCGTCGGTGCAGGAGGTCTCCGATCCCGACAGCATCACCGAGTTGAAGGGATTCGCCGGCAGCCCCGGCGTGATCGAGGGCAGGGCCCGCGTGTGCAGGACGGTGAGCGAGGTCGGCCAGTTGCAGGAGGGGGAGATCCTGGTGGCGCCGACGACCTCACCGTCCTGGGCACCGGCCTTCGCCAAGATCGGCGCGTGCATCACCGACGTCGGCGGCGTGATGAGCCACGCGGCGATCGTCTGCCGCGAGTACGGGATGCCGGCGGTGGTCGGCACCGGGCACGCGACGAAGATCATCAAGACCGGCATGCACCTTCGCGTCGACGGTTCGACCGGCGCGATCACGATCGCCCGCTGAGCGGCCGCGATGGGCAGCCTGGCAGAGGCGGTCGGCAGGCCGCCGGTGGACAACGACGTGGATCGTCCGCCGGTGGTCTGCTGGTTCGAGGAGTGCCTGAAGGAGTCGGTGCCGCTGGTCGGCGGCAAGTGTTCGTCGCTCGGCGAGCTGATCCACGCCGGGGTCAGGGTGCCGCCGGGGTTCGCGCTGACGACCGAAGGCTACCGACGCTTCATGGCCGAGGCGGGGCTCGACCGCGAGGTCGCCGCGCTGCTCGCGGGGGTCGACCCGGCCGACCTCGACGCGGTCGAGGCGGCGAGCGCGCGGATCCGCGCCGCGATCGAGGCGCAACCGTTCTCGACCGAGATCGAGGATCGGGTCGCCGAGGCCTACCGCAAGCTCGCGCTGCGCTGCGGATTGCCGGCAGTGCCGGTCGCGGTGCGATCGAGCGCCACCGCCGAGGACCTGCCCGACGCCAGCTTCGCCGGCCAGCAGGACACGTTCCTGTGGATCCGCGGCATCGACGAGGTGCTGCTGCACGTGCGCCGCTGCATCTCGAGCCTGTACACCGGGCGCGCGATCGCATACCGCGCCAACAAGGGCTTCGCCGGTGGCGACGTCGCCATCAGCGTCGGCGTGCAGAAGATGGCCAATTCGTTCACTGCCGGGGTCATGTTCACGATTCATCCGGCCAACGGCGACCGCTCGGTGATCGTCATCGACTCGAACTTCGGCTTCGGCGAGTCGGTGGTCTCGGGCGAGGTCACGCCCGACCACTTCGTGGTCAACAAGGTCACGCTCGACATCATCGACCGCACCGTGTCGACCAAGGAGCGCTGCTACACGGTCGACCCGAAGACGCAGACCTCGCGGGCGGTCGAGGTGCCGTTCGAGCGCCAGCGCGTGCAATCGCTGATCGACGACGAGATCACCGAGCTCGCCTGGATGGGCAAGCAGATCGAGAAGCACTACGGCCGCCCGATGGACATCGAGTGGGCGGTCGACAAGGACCTGCCGTCGGGCGGGAACATCTTCATCCTGCAGGCACGCCCCGAGACGGTGTGGAGCGCGCGCAGCCAGCAGGCGGTGGCCGGATCGGCCGGCTCGGCGATGGACTACATCCTGTCGAGCCTGCTGCAAGGCAAGAAAGTCAATTGACCAGTCGTTCGAACAACGGAGCAGACATGAACGCAAGGACGGAAGTGGGACTGATCGACGACCTGCGCAGCTACATCGCGGCGCTCGAGGCCAACGGCCAGTTGCATCGGGTGAAGACCGAGGTCGACTGGAAGTACGAGCTGTGCCACATCTCGAAGGTGAACGAGGAGCAGAAAGGTCCGGCGTTGCTCTACGAGAACGTCAAGGGGAACTCGATCCCGGTGTTCACCAGCGCGTTCACCACGCCGCAGCGCATCGCGATCGCACTCGAGCAGGATCCGTCGCTGACGATGTGCCAGCTCTCGCGCAAGTGGATGGAGCTCACCACCAAGCAGATGGTCAAGCCGACCTTCGTCGACAACCCGCCGGTGATGGAGAACGTGATCGAGGGCGACGCGGTCGACCTGGAGAAGTTCCCGGTGCCGTGGTTCTACCCCGACGACGGCGGGCGCTTCTTCGTGACGGCCGGCTACCTGGTCACGCAGGACCCGGACACCGGCTGGACCAACCTCGGCACTTACCGCTCGCAGGTGCTGGGCAAGAACATCCTGGGCTCGCAGATCATCAAGGGCAAGCATGGCGACATGCACATGAAGAAGTACCAGGAGCGCGGCGAGCTGATGCCGGCGGCGGCCGTCGTCGGCTGCGATCCGGTGCTGTTCCTCGCGGGCTCGACGCTGGTGAGCTCGCAGACCGACGAGTACGACGTGGCCGGCGCGCTGCGCGGCCGGCCGGTGCCGGTGTTCAAGTCGGAGCTGACCGGGCTCACGCTGCCGGCCAACGCCGAGATCATCGCCGAGGGCTGGATCGACCCGAACGAGCTGATGGACGAGGGGCCGTTCGGCGAGTACACGGGCTACTACTCGGGCAACAAGGGCAAGGACTACCCGAAGCCGGTGCTGCGCGTGAAGCGCATCCTGCACCGCAACAAGCCGGTGTTCTGGTCGACTACGGTCGGCAAGCCGATCAACGACATCCACATGATCCAGTCGCTGAACCGCACCGGGGCGCTGTGGTACGACCTCGAGACGATGAAGGTGCCCGGCATCCAGAGCGTGTACCTGCCCGCTGCGGCGACCGGCCGGTTCTGGGCCGTGGTGTCGGTCAAGCAGATGTACCCGGGGCATTCGAACCACGTCGGCAACGCGGTGATCGCGAGCACCACCGGCCACTACGGCGTGAAGGGCGTCATCGTCGTCGACCACGACATCGAGGCCGACGACATGGACCGGGTCTGGTGGGCGCTGGCCACCCGCTTCGACCCGAAGCGCTCGGCGCAGATCATCGACCGCGGACGCTCGACGCCGCTCGACCCGGGGCTGCCGATCGAGGCGCGCGACATCACCAGCCGGATCATCCTCGACGCCTGCACGCCGTACGAATGGAAGAACAAGCCGCAGGAGATCTTCATGGATCGCGCGATGCTGCAGCGCGTGTCGGATCGCTGGAACGACTACGGCTTCATAGGCGCGAGCCCGGTCGCCGACATGATCGGCCGGCTCACGCGGCCCGAGGTCAAGAAGAAGTGAAGGGAGAAGGGGGAAGGGAGAAGGGGAGCGCGCGGCGATGAAAAAAGGGATCGTGATCGTCTGCAACCTCGACACGCGGGGCGAGGACATCGTGTTCGTGAAGGACCTGATCGCCGCGCGCGGCCACGAACCGATCCTGCTCGACTTCAGCATGGAGGAGCCGCCGCCGTTCGCCGGCGACATCCGCACCGAGGACGTGGCCGCGCGCGGCGGGCTGCCGATCGAGGTCGTGCGCGAGAAGTACCGCAGCGACCGCGACACCGCGACCAACAACCAGATCCGCGGCGCGGCGGCGATCGTCGACGACCTGGTCCGCCAGGGCAGGGTGCACGGCATCATCGGCATCGGGGGCGGCACGGCGACGCTGGTCGCCACCTCGATCATGAAGCGGCTGCCGTTCGGCATGCCCAAGCTGATGGCCTCGCCGATGGCCGCGCATCCGGCCTACATCGACCAGTACGTCGGCACGCGCGACATCACGATGCATCACACGGTGCTCGACATCGTCAAGATGAACCCGCTGCTGCGGGCGCAGATCGTCAACGCGGTCGGGGCGATCTGCGGGATGGTCGAGATGACGCAGGGCACGAACATCCGCTTCGACAAGCCCTGCGTGGCGGTCTCGTCGTTCGGATTCGGCGAGATGGCGGTGCAGTCCGCGCTCGGCATGCTCGAGGAAGCCGGGTTCACCCCGATCGTCTGCCACGCGCAGGGCAAGGGCGACCGGGCGATGGAGGAGATGATCCGCGACGGGGCGTTCCACGGCGTGCTCGACATCTGCATCGGCGGCGTGATGGAGCACCTGTTCAAGGGCAATCGCGACCCCGGCCCGGACCGGCTGATGGCGGCGGTCGAGACGGGCATCCCGATGGTGCTCGCGCCCTGCGGGCTGGACATCCTGTCGTACGGCGGCCGCGCCGACATGCTCGAGAAGACGAAGGACAGGCCGCAGTACGTGCAGGACCGGCTGCGCGTGCAGGTGCGCACCACGGCCGACGAGCTGCGCCAGGCGGCCGACGTGATCGCCGAGCGCCTCGACCGCGCCAGCGGCCCGTGGACCTTCCTGGTGCCGAAGAAGGGCTGGTCGTCGCTGGACCGCGAAGGGCGGCCGATCTACGACCCGGCGGCCGATGCGGCCTTCGTCGCCCGGTTGAAGGCGCGGCTGGCACACCCCGAGCGCGTGAAGGAGGTGGACCTGCACCTGTACACCCCCGAGTTCGCGCGCGTGGCCGTCGACGAATTCGTCCGCCTGTACGGGCGAGCGAAGGCGCCCGAGCGCGTCGCGGCCGTCCAGGAGTAGCCACGATGCTGGTGCGCAACTGGATGCATCCGGACCCGATGACGGTTCCCAGCGACACGCTGGTCTCCGAAGCCAAGCGCCTGATCAGCGACAACAACCTGCACGCGCTGCCGGTGGTCGACGGCGGGCGCCTGCGCGGGCTGGTGACGCGCGCCAACCTGCTGCGGATGGGGCAGTTCGTGCTGCGCACGCAGGATCCGGACGAGTTCGCCTTCTTCGTGACGCGGTTGCGGGTCCGCGACGTGATGGTGCGCAACCCGGCCACGGTCGAGGTGGGCGACACGATGGAGCACTGCCTGCGGCGCGGCCAGGAACTCGGCGTGGCGCAGTTCCCGGTGATGGACGGCGAGCGGGTGGCGGGGGTGATCTCGGCCAACGAGATCTTCCAGCTCGCGGCGCACTGCCTCGGCGCCTGGGAGCGGCGCAGCGGCGTCACGCTGGCGCCGACCCGGCTCGGCCCGGGCGTGCTGGGGCGCATCTCCGACGTGGCCGAGGCCGCCGGCGCGGTCCTGCAGGGGATCTACCCGATCGGCCCGCACGGGGCGAAAGGTGCCCATGCCGGCGAAGAGTATCCGCACAAGCGCGTCATCGTCCGGTTCCATGCCGACGACGTGGCGCAGGTCATTGGCGCGCTCGAGGCGGCCGGCTTTCCGATCATCGAGTCGGTCGACGCGCGTCGGTACGCGCAGCCCGCGTGAACCATGAACAGGGAACCCAACCCATGAGCCTGCCATTGGTCGTGGCCATCACCGGCGCCACCGGCGTCGTCTATGGCGTGGAGATGCTTCGCGTGCTGAAGGAGCTGGGACAGCAGACGCACCTGATCCTCAGCGAGGCCGCCGGAATGAACCTGGCGATCGAAACCGAGTATTCGCTGGACGACGTCCGGTCGCTCGCCGACGTCGTCTACCCGAACAAGGACGTCGGTGCCGCGGTGGCGAGCGGGTCGTTCCGCACGCGGGGGATGATCGTCGCACCGTGCACGGTGAAGACATTGTCGGCGATCGCGAATTCGTTCACCTACAACCTGGTCGTGCGCGCGGCCGACGTGACGCTGAAGGAGCGCAGGCCGCTGGTGCTGATGGTGCGCGAGACGCCGCTGCACAAGGGACACCTCGAGCTGATGGCGCGCGCGGCCGACTGCGGCGCGACGATCCTGCCGCCGATGCCGGCCTTCTATCACAAGCCCGAGTCGATCATGGACATCGTCCACCAGAGCATCGGCAAGGCGCTCGACCAGGTCGGCATCGAGCACCAGCTGTTCCGGCGCTGGAGCGGGCACGGCCGGGACGCGGCCGAGCGCGTCGCGCCGCGGGAGGCGCTGCGCGTTGCGGCGAGCTGACTCGCCGGCCGCTGCGACGCAGGGGCGGTGAACGCGCGAACAGGCCCTAGAATGGCCGCCGGAGCACACTCTGGAGGCCCGCCATGTCGGATCGGCACTTCGCGCACTGGCCACGAGGCCTGCCGAGGCACCTGACGATCCCGGCGACTTCGCTGTCCTACAACGTCGAGGTGTCGGCGGAGCGTTTTCCGGACAAGCCGTTCCTCGTCTTCTACGACGCGCAGATCGACTTCCGCCGCTTCCGCGACGAGACGCAACGCCTGGCCGGCTGGCTGCAGCACGAGGCCGGGGTGCGCCGCGGCGACCGGGTGCTGCTGTACCTGCAGAACAGTCCGCAGTTCGTGATCGGCTACTACGCCATCCTGCGCGCCGACGCGGTGGTGGTGCCCGTGAATCCGATGAACCTGACCGCCGAGTTGCGCCACTACGTCGCCGACTGCGGCGCGAGGGTCGCGATCGCGGCGCAGGAGCTCTATCCGCAGGTGCGGCCGCTGCTCGGCGACGGCCTCGATCGGGTGCTGGTGGCGACCTACTCCGACTACCTGGCCGCGGCGACCGACCTGAAGGTGCCCGACTTCGTGGCGGCGCCGCGGATGGCGCTGGCCGATGCGGGCGCGACCGCGTGGGCGGCGGCGCTCGAGGCGAACCTGCACCCCGGCCCGTCGACGGCGGGTCCGGGCGACCTGTGCGTGATGCCCTACACCTCGGGCACCACCGGCCGCCCGAAGGGCTGCATGCACACGCATCGCAGCGTGATGTACAACGTGGTGGCCGGCCAGCAGTGGTTCGGCATCACGCAGGACGCGACCACGCTGGCGGTGCTGCCGTTCTTCCACGTGACCGGCATGCAGGGGAGCATGAACGGGCCGCTCTACACAGGCGGCACGGTGGTGCTGCTGCCGCGCTGGGACCGGGTCGTGGCCGCGCAGCTGATCGAGCGCTACCGCGTCACCAGCTGGACGGCGATTCCGACGATGGTCATCGACCTGCTCGCGAACCCGTTGCTCGATCCGCGCGCGCTGGCGAGCATCCAGCGAATGAGCGGCGGCGGCGCGGCGATGCCCGAGGCGGTCGCGCAGCGGTTGCGCGACCTCTGCGGGATCGAGTACGTCGAGGGCTACGGGCTGTCGGAGACGATCGCGCCGACGCACATCAATCCGCCGCAGCGGCCCAAGAAGCAGTGCCTGGGCATCCCGATCTTCGACACCGAGGCGAGGGTGGTCGACCTGGAGACGCTGCGCGAGCAGCCGGCGGGCGAGGTCGGCGAAATCGTGGTGCGCGGACCGCAGGTCTTCGAGGGCTACTGGAACGACGAGGCGGGCACCCGTGCGGCGTTCGTCGAGATCGACGGCCAGCGCTTCTTCCGGACCGGCGACCTCGGCACGGTCGACGAGGACGGCTACTTCTTCATCGTCGATCGCCTGAAGCGGATGATCAACGCGTCGGGGTACAAGGTGTGGCCGGCCGAAGTCGAGGCGATGCTCTACGCGCACCCGGCGATCCAGGAAGCCTGCGTGATCGCCGCGCGCGACGCCCACCGCGGCGAAACGGTGAAGGCGGTGGTCGTGCTGCGCGACGGGCAGCACGGCAAGGTCGCGGAGGACGACATCGTCGCGTGGGCGCGTCAACAGATGGCGGCGTACAAGGTGCCCCGGCAGGTGCAGTTCGTCGACGCCCTGCCGCGCTCGGCCACGGGAAAGGTGCAGTGGCGCCAGCTGCAGGACGCGGAATTGGGGCGCCCTCGCGGCTGAGCGTCGTCCGCGTCGGGCCGTTTCCCAAGGGGCCGCGTGGGACGCCCGCGCCACGCCCGCCGACCGTTCGGCGGGGCAGCGGGCCGCTTCGTCCGCTCCCGGATCGTCATGCGCACGCGCGCGCGGCGATAGTCATTGCACAAGGAGCACGACGGCGCTGCAGGGGGTGGAGATGAGCGCGCACCATGGCGATACGCTCGCCTTTCGGGACAGGCGGTTCCTGCTGGTCGAGCAACCGCTGGAGGCCTACTTCGGTTTGATCGGGCAGCGGCCGCGCCTGCACGGCGGTGGCTGCCCGGAGGGTCGCGGCTACGCTGCGAGTTGGGAGATCGACGACGGCTGGCTGTACCTGGTCGGATTGGCCGGCCAGTGGGCCGACCACTCGCCGGTCACGCTGCACAACCTGTTCCCGTTCGCCGGCGAGCGTGTCTTCGCCACCTGGTTCAGCGGCACCGTGCACGGGTTCCGCCAGGACGATGGCGACGAGGGCTGCAACGGCACCGCGCCGCGCCGGTATCCCGACCTCGTGCTCACGATCGTCCAGGGGCGGGTGTCCAGCTCGAGCGTCGTGCACCGTGGAACGCCCGGCAGCGCCGAGGCCCAGGGCGACGCGGCGGCCGCATCCGGGCGCGAGGCGCTGGCCAGCGCCGCGGACGGATCGAGCCTCCTGATCTGAACCCGGGCTTGCGGCGGCTTCAGCGGCACCTGGCCAGGACGTCTTCGGGGATCGGCACCGCGTGGATGCGCGCGCGGTCACCGGCGTCGCGCACGCAGAAGGCCCGCGTTTCCCGGCTCTCGCAGATCAGGTCGTCGCCACGGTAGATCGTGTGCTTCTGGATGAACACCTTCGGCCGCCATTCCTCGACCTCGGTGTGGATCTCCAGCGTCTCGCCGTAGGTGGCGCTGCGGAAGAAGCGGGTGTGGTGCTCCAGCATCGGCGTTCCGATGATGCCGTTGATGCGCTCGAGCTCGTGCCATGGCGGCACGCCGAAGCTCATGAAGAAATGCAGCGAGGCGGCGTCCATCCAGCGGTGGTAGCGCGGAAAAAACACGATCCCGGCGGGGTCGCAGTCGCCGAAGCGGACTTCGACCTTCATCGTCGTGGACTTGCTCATGCGAACGTCCTGATCCGAAGCAAAGCTTCAATGATAGTCGGTTCGCCGGGCCGTCCGGCGGGCCTGTTCAGGACGCCTCGAGCAGCTTCAGACGCTGGACCTTGCCGGAAGGGCCCCGTGGAAGTTCGTCGACGAAGCGGATCTCCTTGGGCGTCTTGTAGCGCCCCAGGTGCGTCGCGCAGAATGCGCGCAATTCCTCGCGCAGCGATTCCTCGTCGTCCGGGCCGGCGGTTCGCCGGTCTTCCCGGACGATGACGCAGGCGAGGATCTCCTGCCCGTAGTGCCGGTCGGGCACGCCGACGGCCGCGGCGTCGGCGACCGCCGGATGGCGCAGCAGCACCTCGTCGATCTCGCGCGGCGCGATGTTCTCGCCGCCCTTGATGATCAGTTCCTTGATCCGTCCGGTCACGTAGAAGAAGCCGTCCGCGTCGCGCCGGCCGAGGTCGCCGGTGCGCAGCCAGCCGTCGAGGAACGCCGAGCGCGTGGCGTCCGGATTGTGGTAGTAGCCGCAGGTGACCTGCGGACCGCGGATCAGGATCTCGCCGGTCTCCCCGTCGGGCAGCGGCTTGCCGTTCTCGTCGACGATGCGCGCCTCGCATCCCGACGGGCGGCCGACCGAGCCCACGCGACGCGCGGCCGCTTCGATCGGGTTGCTGAACGCCGGCGCGACCGTCTCGGTCAGGCCCATCGTCTCGATGATGCCGATGCCGAACTTCGCCTCGAACGCCCGGTGGTGCTCGGGCGGCAGCGCGGCCGAGGCCGAGCGGCAGAAGCGGATGCCGGAAAGCTGCTCGCGGGGCGGCGCCTCGCCTTCGAGCAGGTAGCTGATGATCGTCGGCACGACGTTGATCCAGGTGCAGCGGTTCGCCGTGACCATCGGCCAGAAGCGCGCGGCGGAGAAGCGCGGCGCCATCGCGAGGCTGCCGCCGTGCGCGAGCGGCGCGAGCATCGTCACCGCGAACGCATTGATGTGGTAGAGCGGCAGCACGGCGGCCACGCGGTCATCGCGGCCCAGCCGGTGCTCTCGGCTGATCGCATGGGCATTGGCGGCGAGGTTCGCGTGCGTCAGCATCACGCCCTTCGGCTTGCCGGTCGTGCCCGAGGTGTACATCAGCAGCGCGAGGTCGCCGGGCGAGACCGCGGCCGGCCGAGCCGCAGCGGCGTGCTCGTCGGCGCTGGGCGCCGGCTCTCCGGGCACCGTGTCGGCATCGGCCTCGACCTCGACGATCTCCGGTGCCGGCTCGCTGCCGGCCAGCGTCTCGCGCAGGCGCTGCGCCCATTCGGCCGACGCAAAGATCAGCCGGCAGCCGGCGTGCTCGAGCACGTAGCGCATCTGCTCGGGCTGCGACAGCAGGTTCACCGGCACGACCGCGCGGCCCGAGTACATCGCGCCCATCAGCAGGCGGACGGTCGCGATGCCGTTGGGCATCACGATCGCGACGTTCTCGCCGTGCGCGATGCCGAGGCGGTCGAGCAGCGACCCGATGCGCCGGCACGAGGCTTGCAGCGCGGCGAAGTCGAGTGTGCGGCCGGTCTCGGTGGCGACCAGGTAGACCGCGTCGCCGCGGTCGGCGGCGCGCGCGTCGACCAGCGCGGTGACGGTGCGCGGGTCGTCGGGGCGGTGGTGTTCGATGCTCATCGTTCGCGGCGTCAGCGTCCGTGCCTGGCGAAGAACGTCCCGAGCAGGTCCTCGAGTTCCGGGACGCGCTCGGGGATCGGGCGGGCGATCCGGGTCACGTTCATGTAGTGGCGCACGTTCATGTTGTCGCTGAAGTTGTTGCGCCCCCAGGTGCCGCAGCCCATCGACAGCGAGAAGGGAAGGCCGTTGTCGAAGCTGCCCCCGGTGGCGATGGCGTGCGCCTGGTTGACGATCACGCGCGCCACCGGCAGCCGCAGGCCGAGTTCGAGCGCGCGACCCTCGACCTCGCTGTGCAGGCTCACCGAGTGCCCGGCGCCCATGTAGCCGTAGATGCCCTCGACGATCCGGCGCGCGTCGTCGAAGTCCTGCGCCACGTACAACGCCATCACGGGCGAGAGCTTCTCCCCCGAGAACGGGTGCGACGGGCCGTAGCCCGACTCGGCGACCATCAGCACCCGCAGGTCGGAGCGGAGCGCGAGGTCGCCGAAGCCGGCGACCGAAGCGATCTCGCGCGCCGACTTGCCGATCACGTCGCCCGAGAGCTTGCCGCCGGGCCACATCACGTTCTGCAGCGCCGACTTGCGCGAGTCGTCGAGGAGCACCACCCCCTGCGCGCCGAGCGCCGCGACCAGCCGGTCGCGGGCGGCGCGCACGACGACGACGCTGTTCTCCGACGAGCAGCTGGTGGCGTTGTCGAAGGTCTTCGAGCGCACGATGCGCTCGGCCGCCGCTTCGCAGTCGGCCGTCTCGTCGACGATCGACGCGACGTTGCCGGCGCCCACGCCGAAGGCCGGCGTGCCGCAGGTGTAGGCGGCGCGCACGTTGCTCTGCGAGCCGGTGGCGACGACCAGGTCGGCCTCGCGCATCAGCACCGCCGTGGCTTCCTTGGTGATCGCGCCGGGCAGCATCTGGACCAGGTCGCGCGGCGCGTCGATGCGGTCGAACTGCGCGTGAATGAACTCGAGCAGCTTCGCGCAGGTGCTTCGACCCTTGGGGCTGGGCGCGACCACGATCGCGTTGCGTGCCTTCAGCGCGTTCAGGATCTTGTTGGCCGGCGTCGCGGCGGGGTTGGTCGACGGGGTGATCGCGGCCACGACACCCACCGGCCGCGCGATCTCGACCACCCCGCGCTCGGGGTACTCCGCGATCACGTCGACGGTCTTCATTCCGTGCAGGTCGCGCAGCAGGCCCAGCGTCTTGCGGTAGTTCTTGCGGACCTTGTCCTCGACGTTGCCCACGCCGGTGTCGGCCACCGCCAGCTCCGCAAGCGCGCGGTTGCGGCCCGGCTCGAGGATCGCCCACGCTGCGGCGTCGACGACTTCGTCGACGCGCGCCTGGGACCATCCGTCGGCGACGGCCTGCGCGAGGCGCGCGCGCCGAACCACCTGTCGCACCGCTTCCGCGGTCGCTTCCATCTCGATCTTGCTCATGTCTGCGTCCGTGCAATGCCCGGGGGCGCTTTCGCGGCGCGGATGCGCCGCCGCGC
>JAHBZV010000038.1 GCA_019635275.1 Burkholderiaceae bacterium
GCGCGCGACGCCCGACTGGAAGGAGTTCATGGAGAAGGGCGCCTTCAAGGACAGCTTCATGACCGGCAAGGAATACACCGACTGGGTCGCGAAGGCCGAGGAACTGCATCGCACGCTGATGCGCGACGCCGGATTCCTCGCCAAGTGAGCGAAGGCGAGCACGCAGACCACCGCGCCGCGGCGCGGGTGGTCACGGTCGAGGTCGTCGTCGCGCTGCTGTTCGTGGCGCTGGGCGCCGTCGTGATGATCGACAGCCTGCGGGTCGGCGCCGGGTGGGCCGACGACGGCCCGCAGTCCGGCTACTTCCCGTTCTATGTCGGCACGCTGATGGTCGTCTCGGGCGTCGCCAACCTGTTCATCGCCGTGCGCAGGCGCTGGCTCGGCAGCGGCCCCTTCGTGTCGCGCACCGAGCTGGGCCACGTGCTGCACGTGCTCGTGCCCACCGCGATCTTCGCGGCCCTGATCGGATTCGTCGGCCTGTACGTCGCGGCGGCGGTCTTCATCGGGTGGTTCATGGTGCGGCACGGGCGATTTCGCTGGTACTCGGCGGCGGCCGTCGCGCTCGGCGTGCCGCTGGTGTTGTTCATGGTGTTCGAGCGCTGGTTCCTCGTGCCGCTGCCCAAGGGGCCGCTCGAGGCGATGCTCGGTCTCTAGCAGTTCGAAGGTCGGGCGATGGACGAAATCGGCAACCTGTTCCACGGTTTCGCGGTCGCGCTGACGCTGCCGAACCTCGGCTTCATGCTGGTCGGCATCCTGCTGGGCGTGCTGATCGGCGTCCTGCCCGGCCTGGGCGGCGCCAACGGCGTGGCGATCCTGCTGCCGCTCACCTTCAGCATGTCGCCCACCAGCGCGATCATCATGCTGTCGTGCATCTACTGGGGCGCGCTGTTCGGCGGGGCGATCACGTCGATCCTGTTCAACATCCCCGGCGAGCCCTGGTCGGTCGCGACGACCTTCGACGGCTTTCCGCTCGCGCAGAAGGGCCGTGCGGGCGAGGCGCTCACCGCGGCGTTCACGTCGTCGTTCGTCGGCGCGTTCTTTGCGGTGCTGGTGATCACGTTCCTTGCGCCGCTGGTCGCGAAGTTCGCGCTCAAGTTCGGGCCCGCCGAGTTCTTCGGCGTGCAGTTCCTGACCTTCGCCAGCTTCATCGGGATGACGAAGTCGCCGCGATTCAAGACGCTGGCGGCGATGATGCTGGGCTTCGCACTCGCTGCGGTGGGCCTGGACGGCGTGACCGGCCAGCTCAGGATGACCTTCGGCTCGACCTCGCTGCTCAAGGGCTTCGACTTCCTGACCGCCGTGATCGGCCTGTTCGGACTGGGCGAGATCCTTCTGACGATGGAAGAGGGCATGTCGTTCAAGGGCGGCAAGGCCGGGATCAACGCGCGCGTCGTGCTCGACACCTGGAAGCAGCTGCCGCGCTATTGGGCGACCTCGCTGCGCTCGACGGTGATCGGCTGCTGGATGGGCATCACGCCCGGCGGCGCGACGCCCGCGTCGTTCATGAGCTACGGCATCGCGAAGCGGTCGTCGAAGAACGGCGACAAGTTCGGTACCGGCGAGATCGAGGGCGTGGTCGCGCCCGAGACCGCGGCGCACGCCGCCGGCACCAGCGCGCTGCTGCCGATGCTCACGCTGGGCATTCCGGGGTCTCCGACCGCGGCGGTGCTGCTCGGCGGGTTGCTCATCTGGGGCCTGCAGCCGGGGCCGCTGCTGTTCGTCGAGCAGAAGGAGTTCGTCTGGGGCCTCATCGCGAGCATGTACCTGGGCAACGTCGTGGGCCTCGCGATCGTGCTCACCACGGTGCCGTGGTGGGCGGCCATCCTGCGCATCCCGTTCTCGATCATCGCGCCGGTGATCGTCGTCGTCTGCGCGGTCGGCGCGTACACGGTCCACAACTCGATGTTCGACGTCGGGATGATGGTCGTGTTCGGCGTCGTGGGCTACGTGTTCAAGAAGCTCGACTACCCGCTCGCGCCGCTGGTACTGGCGCTGGTGCTGGGCGACATGGCCGAGTCGAGCTTCCGCCAGGCGCTGCTGATGTCGCAGGGCAGCCTCACGGTCTTCTGGTCGAGCCCGCTTGCCGCGGCGCTGATGTCGATCGGGCTGCTGATGCTGTTCTGGCAGCAGCTGTCGCGGCTGTGGAGGCGGCAGCCCGCCTCCTGAGGGGTGCCCCGGCCGCAGGCCGGGATCAGCCCTGCGGCTGCACCTGCAGCCGCGCCTTCTGCGCGGCCAGCGTCGAGCCCAGCAGCGAGACGCAGGCGTAGACGGCGTCGCAGTGCGGCGTCGGCGTGCCGGTCAGGCGCGCGAGCTCGATCACCGAGCCCAGCAGCGCGTCGAGTTCGAGCGCGCGGCCGTGCTCGACGTCCTGCAGCATCGAGGTCTTGTGCTCGCCCACCGCCTCGGCGCCGGCGATCCGCTTGTCGATCGTGATGCGGAACCGCACGCCGAGCTTCTCGGCGACGGTGCGGGCTTCGGCCATCATCTCGGCGGCGAGCGCGCGCGTGGCGGGGAAGCGGCAGATCGCCGCCAGCGTCGCGTGCGTGAGCGCGCTCACCGGATTGAACGTGAGGTTGCCCCAGAGCTTGAGCCAGATCTCGGAACGCAGGTCCGAAGACACCGGCGCCTTGAAGCCCGCCCGGCTCAGCGCGTCGGAGATCCGTTGCACGCGATCGGACTTGCCGTTGTCGGGTTCGCCCAGCGAGAAGCGGTTCCCCTCGATGACCTTGACGACGCCGGGCGCGACGAGTTCCGAAGCCGGATAGACGACCGAGCCGATGATCCGCTCGTTGGGGATCGCCGCGGCGATCGCGCCGTCGGGATCGACGGACTTCACCGGCCGGCCGTCGAACTCGCCGCCCAGCTTGTGGAAGTACCACCACGGAATGCCGTTCTGCAGCGTGACCACCGCGGTGTCGGTGCCGAACATCGCCGGCACGTCGGCCGCCAGCGCGCCCACCTGGTGCGCCTTCAGCGCCAGCAGCACGAAGTCCTGCGGGCCGGCGTCGGCGGCCTTCTGCACGGCGCGCACGTCGCGCGCGACGTGCTCGGTGCCGTCTTCCTCGATCAGGCGGAAGCCCTGCGCGTTGATCGCCTGCAGGTTCGCGCCACGCGCGATGAAGGTCACGTCCTCGCCCGCGAGCGCGAGCCGCGCCCCCAGGTAACCGCCGATCGATCCGGCGCCCACGACTGCAATCTTCATCTAACCCGCCTCACGCCTGCCGGTAGTCGTTGCGCAGGGTGCCGACGCCTTCGATCGACACCTCGACGACGTTGCCCGCCTTCATCGGCAGCACGCCCACGGAAGTGCCGCATGCGATCAGGTCGCCGGGCTCCAGCGTCATGTCCCGCGAGATCAGGCTCACCAGCTGCGCGGGCGCGAAGATCATGTCGGCCACCGGAAAGTTCTGGCGCTCGCGGCCGCCGACCAGCGTGCGCACCGACAGTCCAGTCGGGTCGATGCCGGTGGCGACCACCGGCCCGAACACGCCGAAGGTGTCGAAGCTCTTCGCGCGGGTCCACTGCGCGAACGATGCGTCGCGCCCGATGATCTCGATTGCGGTGACGTCGTTCACGCAGGTGTAGCCGAAGATGCACTGCGCGGCTTCGTCGGGCGCGACGTTCGAGCAGCGCCGGCCGATGACGACGCCGAGTTCGCCTTCGTAAACGACGCGGCCGTCGTACGAGGCCGGCACGCGGATCGGCTGGCCGTGCGCGCAGTACGCGTTGGCGCCCTTGATCAGGTAGAGCGGCTCGGCGGGCACCGCGAGTCCCTGTTTGGCGGCTGCGGCGTGGAAGTTGTTCCAGATACAGATGAACTTCGACGGCCGGCAGGGCGTAAGCCACTCGACGGCGTCCGCGGGCAGCCGCTCTCCGGTGGGCGAGCGCTCGCCGAACAGGTCGCCGTCGTGGACCACCACCTGGTCGGCCTCGAGCAGGCCGAATCCGACGCGTCCGTCGCGCCTGAAGCGCATCCAGTGTTTCGTGTCGTGAGGCATGGGAGCGGATGTTAGCACCGGCCCATCGCGCCGGCCGTGGACCTGCCGAGGGCCGGCCGGCGCGACGACGATCGTCGTCGCGCCACGCGGCTAGCCGAGCCGGGCCTTCTGCTCGCGCAGCCGATCGAGCGTGGCCGCGAAGGCCGCGACGCGCCCGCGCTCCTGCTCGACGACGGCCGCGGGTGCCCGCTCGACGAAGCTCGCGTTGCCCAGCTTGCCCTGCGCCTTGCGGATCTCGCCCTCGATGCGCGCCATCTCCTTGTCGAGCCGCTGGCGCTCGGCCGCGACGTCGATCTCGATCTTGAGCATCAGCCGCGTGTCGCCGACGATCTGAACCGGTGCCACCGACCCCGAGGGAAGCTCCGCCACGATCTCGACCGCGTCGAGGCGCGCGAGCGCGCGCAGGTAGGGCGCGTGGCCGGCCAGCCGCGCGGCGTCGCCGGCCGCCACCAGCGGCAGCTTCTGCGCCGGCGATACGCCCATTTCGCCGCGCAGCGCCCGGCACGCGTCGACCATCGATTTCAGCTCGGACACCCAGCGCTCGGCGGCTTCGTCGACGCGCCCGGGCTCGGCCTGCGGATAACGCTGCGTCATGATCGAGTGGCGACGGGCCGCGAGCGCATCGTCGAGCGCGGCGCCGGAGAGCGTCTGCACGCCGCGCTCGCCGTAGCGCATCGCCAGCGGCGCGACCTTCTGCCACAGCTCTTCGGTGATGAACGGGATGATCGGGTGCGCGAGCCGCAGCACCGTCTCGAGCACGCGCAGCAGCGTGCGCCGCGTCGCGCGTGCACGCGCCGCGCCGGCCGCGTCGCTGCCAGCCTCCTGGACCTGCACCTTCGCCAGCTCGAGGTACCAGTCGCAGTACTCGTTCCAGACGAACTCGTAGATCGCGCGGGCGGCGAGGTCGAACCGGTAGTCGTCGAAGTGCCTCGCCACTTCGGCCTCGGTGCGCTGCAGTTGCGAGACGATCCATCGATCGGCGGCGCTGAAGTCGAGGTAGCGGCCCGGCGCGCACTCGTCGGCGCGATGCGACGCGAAGCCGCAGTCGTGGCCTTCGCAGTTCATCAGGACGAACCGCGTCGCGTTCCACAGCTTGTTGCAGAAGTTGCGATAGCCCTCGCAGCGATTCAGGTCGAAGTTGATGTTGCGCCCCGGCCCGGCCAGCGACGCGAACGTGAAGCGCAGCGCGTCGGTGCCGAACGCCGGGATGCCTTCCGGGTACTCCTTGCGCGTGCGCTTCTCGATCGACGCGGCCTGCTTCGGGTTCATCAGGCCGGTGGTGCGCTTGGCCACCAACGCGTCGAGGGCGATGCCGTCGATCAGGTCGATCGGATCGAGCGTATTGCCCTTGCTCTTGGACATCTTCTGGCCTTCGGCGTCGCGCACCAGCGCGTGCACGTAGACGTGCCGGAAGGGCACCTCGCCGGTGAACGCGAGGGTCATCATGACCATGCGCGCGACCCAGAAGAAGATGATGTCGAAGCCGGTGACCAGCACCGACGAGGGCAGGAACTGCGCGAGGTGCGCAAGCAGGTTCGGGCGCCCGTCGCGGAACGGCTGCTTCGGGTCGACCAGGCTCGAGAACGGCACCAGCGCCGACGAGAACCAGGTGTCGAGCACGTCGGCGTCGCGCACCAGCGGGCCCGGCCAGCCGGCGGCGTTCGCCTGGGCACGCGCGTCGGCGTCGCTGCGCGCAACGAACACGCTGCCGTCGTGGATCGGCTGGCCGTCGGCGTCGGCCTTGTACCAGGCCGGAATCTGGTGGCCCCACCACAACTGGCGCGAGATGCACCAGTCCTGGATGTTGGTCAGCCAGTGGTTGTAGGTGGCGGTCCAGCTCTCGGGGACGAAGCGGATCGATCCGTCCGCGACCACTTCGAGAGAACGCTGCGCGATGCTCTTGCCGGCCAGCAGCGAATCGGCGGGCGAGGGCTTGCTCATCGCGACGAACCACTGGTCGGTGAGCATCGGCTCGATGACCGCATTGGTGCGGTCGCCGCGCGGCACCATCATCCGGTGCGCCTTGACCGAGTCGAGCAGGCCGAGCGCCTCGAGGTCGGCGACGACCATGCGGCGGGCATCGAAGCGACCGTGGCCCCGGTACTTCGGCGGCGCGTTCTCGTTGATGCGCGCGTCGAGCGTCAGCACGCTGATCACCGGCAGCCCGTGGCGCTGGCCGACCGCGTAGTCGTTGAAGTCGTGCGCGGGCGTGACCTTGACCGCACCGGTGCCGAACTCGCGCTCGACGTAGGCGTCGGCGACGATGGGGATCTCGCGCCAGCCCAGCGCCTTGCCGCGCCGGGCGACTTCGGCGATCGCCAGGCCCGCGCCTTCGAAGGCGGGGTCGTCCGCGTCGCCCGACAGCGGCAGCAGCACCGACTTGCCCACCAGCGGCGCGTAGCGCTCGTCGTCGGGGTGCACCATGACCGCCGTGTCGCCGAGCATGGTCTCGGGGCGCGTCGTGGCGACCGTGATCGAGCCGCTGCCGTCGGCGAGCGGATAGTGGATCTGCCAGAGCTGGCCTTCTTCCTCTTCGCTGACCACTTCGAGGTCGGAGACGGCGGTGAGCAGGTCCGGGTCCCAGTTCACCAGCCGCTTGCCGCGGTAGATCAGCCCCTGTTCGTGCAGCCGCACGAACACTTCCTTCACGACCTCGGACAGCTTGGCGTCCATCGTGAAGTATTCGAGCGACCAGTCGGTCGAGGCGCCCATGCGCCTCATCTGGCGGGTGATCGTCGACCCCGATTGCTGCTTCCAGTGCCAGACGCGCTCGACGAAGCGTTCGCGACCGAGGTCGTGGCGCGAGATGCCCTGTGCGTCGAGCTGGCGCTCGACCACGATCTGCGTCGCGATGCCGGCGTGGTCGGTGCCGGGCAGCCACAGCGTGTTGGCGCCGCGCATCCGGTAGTAGCGGGTCAGCGCGTCCATCACCGTCTGGTTGAACGCGTGGCCCATGTGCAGCGTGCCGGTGACGTTCGGGGGCGGCAACTGGATCGAGAACGCCTCGGCGCCGGGCTCGTTGCCGGCGGCGAAATAACCGCGCGACTCCCAGATCGGGTACCAGCGCGCCTCGATGTCGGCGGGCTCGAAGCTCTTCGCGAGCGCATCGGGCGCGCTCGGGGCGGCGTTCGGGGAGCCTGCCGAGGGGGGTGCAGCGGTCATGTTCGCAAGTCTTTGATTAAACGGGAAATTATACCCGCGTCAGGGGTGGGCGGGATGCACGCCGGGGGCAGTGCCCCGGCGGCGCCGCACTACGGCGCGTCGGGCGGCGTGCCGCCGCGCGCGCGGATGACTTCATCGTGCACCCGCGTGATCTCCTCGGTGACCGCACGCGCGACCAGGTCGCGGATCAACTGCTCGAGCGTCGTACCGAGGTCGGCCGCGAGCGACTCGGTGGCACGGCCGATCACCGCCTGCAGGCTGGCGCGCAACTGGGCGTCGAGCATCGCGTCGGAGCGGCCGAGCAGCCCCTCGAGCACGTTCTCGCGCACCCGCATCGCCAGCTGCGCCCAGTCGATCTCCACCAGCGTGCGCGGCAGCTCGCTGCGGTCGTAACGCGGAACCTCGACGACCTCGGTGAGCATCGGGATCGCGTCGTCGCCGGTCTCGGCCGCGCCTGCGGCGGCCGCCCGCAATTGCCCCGCCAGTCGCTCGAGCTCGTCGTCCATGGTCATGCCGTTCCCGGCCGTTCGGACGCCAGGTCGTGGCGCTCGAGCGGGTAGCCGCGATCGCGATAGAAGCGCCAGCGCTCGCGCGCCGCGTCGCGGTCGGCCTCGTCGGTGGCGACCACCTCGATCAGCCGGTCGAAGCGGCTGAACATCGGCGGCGTCGCGTGGCCGAGGTTGACCAGCACCTCGTGAAACGGCGTCTCGGCCGGCTCGGCTGCGAGCAGCACCGGCGTCTCCGTGGCGAGCGCGTCGGTCGCAGGCACGTGCGGAATGAAGTCCTGCTGAGAGAACGTCCAGAGCATCCGGTCGAATTCGGCCAGGCGCACCGCGTCGTCGCACCAGACGAGCACCTTGTGGTGCGCGCGATAGATCTTGCGCACCAGGCGGCAGCCGTACTGGAACTTGTCCGGGGCGTTGAAATGGAAGTCGACGCGGGTCAAGGGATCAGCCTCTCGCTCGCGCCAGCAGGAAGTTGGCGAGCAGCGGCACGGGCCGGCCGCTTGCGCCCTTGTTGGCCCCCGACTTCCAGGCGGTGCCGGCGATGTCGAGGTGCGCCCAGTCGTAGCCCTTGGCGAAGCGCGACAGGAAGCACGCTGCCGTGACCGAGCCGGCAGGGCGGCCGCCGATGTTGGCCATGTCGGCGAACGGCGACTTCAGCTGCTCCTGGTACTCCTCGTCGAGCGGCATGCGCCAGCAGCTGTCGCCGATGTCGCGACCGGCGTCCTGCAGTTCGGCGGCCAGCGCGTCGCTGGGCGAGAACAGCCCGGAGTGGTGGTGGCCGAGCGCGATCACGCAGGCGCCGGTGAGCGTCGCGACGTCGACCACGGTAGTGGGCTTGAAGCGCTGCACGTAGGTGAGCGCGTCGCAGAGGATCAGCCTGCCCTCGGCGTCGGTGTTCAGGATCTCGATCGTCTGGCCCGACATGCTCGCGACGACGTCGCCCGGCTTGGTCGCGCGTCCGCCCGGCATGTTCTCGGTGGTGGGCACCACGACCACCAGGTTGATCTTCAGCTTCAGTTCGGCGACAGCGCGCATCGCGCCCAGCACCGACGCCGCGCCGCACATGTCGAACTTCATCTCGTCCATCTCGGGCGCGGGCTTCAGCGAGATGCCACCGGTGTCGAAGGTGATGCCCTTGCCGACCAGCGCGATCGGCGGCTTCTTGGCGCCCGCGCCCTGGTAGCGCAGCACGATCAGCTTCGGTGGCTGGTCGGAGCCGCGGGCGACCGACAGCAGGGCTCCCATCTTCAGCGCCTGCATCTGGCGCGCGTCGAGCACTTCGGCCTTCAGGCCGAGCTCGCGTGCCATCTTCTTCGCCGTGTCGGCCAGGTAGGTCGGCGTGCAGTGGTTGCCCGGCAGGTTGCCGAGGTCCTTGGCCATGTCGACGCCATTGGCGATGGCGGTCGCTTCCGCAACGGCGGCGGTCGACGCGGTCGCCGACGCGACGGGGAGGACGACCCGCTTGGGGCGCACCGGCTGGGGATCGCGCTTCGTCTTCAGCGTCTCGAAGCGGTAGGCGATCTCGCGGCCGATCAGCACCTGCGCGCGAAGCTTCCAGTCGGTGTCTCGGCCGGCGACGGGTGCCTCGTGGAGCAGCGAGATCGCTTCGTCGGCGGCCAGCTGCCCGGCGGCCTTCAGGCCGCCGCGCACCGCGTCGGTGAACGCCTTTTCGGTCGCCTCGCGCGCGTCGCCCATCGCGACCAGCAGAACGCGCGGCAGGTGGCCGTCGAGCTGCACCAGCAGCGTCGCGCCGGCCTTGGCAGGCAGGTCGCCCGAGCGGAGCATCTTCGCGAGCCGGCCGCCGTGCACCGCGTCGATCTCCTTGCCACCGGCGGTGAGCTCCTTGCCCGCGAGAACCGGCACCAGCGCGCAGCCTGCGCGCATGCGTCCGGGGGGCGTCGTCCTTGTGCTAAATTGCATCGCTCGCTCTTTCCCGTGTAGATCCGGCCGATTATACGAGGCTATGCTTTTCCAGAAGGCGCTTCGGCGCGACCTCGTCAACCTCGCCGGCACCATCTTCGCGACCCTGTTCGTCATCATGCTGACGACGTCGCTGATCCGGCTCCTCGGCCGCGCGGCCGGCGGCCGCGTCGATACCGGCAGCGTGCTCCCGCTGATCGCGTTCAACGCGATCACCATCCTCCCGGTCCTGCTGGTGCTCACGATCTACATCTCGGTGCTGATGTCGCTCACGCGCGCGTATCGGGACTCCGAGATGGTCATCTGGTTCGCGAGCGGGCAGAGCCTGCTGGCCTGGGTGCGCCCGGTACTCCTGTTCGCGGCGCCCATCGCGCTGGCGGTCGCGCTGATCGCGTTCTTCGTGTCGCCGTGGGCCGAGCGGCAGGCGAGCGAGTACCAGCAGCGCTTCGCGCAGCGCGAGGACATCTCGCAGGTCTCGGCAGGGCGCTTCCGCGAGTCGGTGTCGGCCAACCGGGTCTTCTTCGTCGAGGAGCTGAACGAGGCGCAGACCGAGGTGCGCAACGTCTTCGTCACGCAGCGGCGCGGCGACGTCGTGACCGTGGTCGTCTCGCGCAGCGGCCGCATCGAGAACGAACGCGACGGCACGCGCTTCCTCGTGCTCGAGGACGGGCGCCGCTACGACGGCGCCCAGGGCAGGCCCGATTTCCGGTTGATGGAATTCGAGCGCTACGGATTGCGGCTCGAGCCGCGCAGCCCGACGCTCGCCGACCAGCGCGCGAAGGTCAAGTCGACGCTCGAGCTCCTGCAGGACCCGACGCCGCGGCATCTCGGCGAGCTGTCCTGGCGCATCAGCCTGCCTGTGTCGGCGCTGCTGATGGCGTTGCTGGCGATCCCGCTGTCGGCGATCAACCCGCGCGTCGGGCGTTCGATCAACCTGCTGGTGGCGCTGCTCGTCTACGTCACCTACAGCAACCTGATCTCGCTGGTGCAGGCCTGGATCGCCGGGCAGAAGCTGTCGTTCTCGGTGGGCTCCTGGGTGCTGCACGCGGCGGTGCTCGCGCTGGCCGGCATTCTGTTCTGGCGGCGCACGACGCTGCCGCGCTGGTCGCTGCGCAGGCTGGTGGCGCGCGCATGAAGACGCTGCGCGGCTACCTCGGCCGGCAGGTCGTCGCCGCGCTGGTGTTCGTGCTGTTCGGCTTCCTGGCGCTGTTCGCGTTCTTCGACTTCATCAACGAGCTCGACGACGTCGGCCGGGGCGGCTACCGGCTGCAGCACGCGCTCGCCTTCGTGCTGCTCGGCCTGCCCGCGCACATCTACGAGCTGATGCCGATCGTCGCGCTGATCGGCACCATCTACGCGCTGGCGCAGTTCGCCGCGAACTCGGAGTTCACGGCGATGCGCGCCGCAGGGCTCGGCCGCCGCCAGGCGCTGGCGACGGTCGCGCGCATCGGCCTGTTCATCGCGATCCTCACCGCGCTGGTCGGCGAGGGGCTCGCGCCGGCGGCGGAGCGACTGGCGCAGCAGCTCAGGCTGTCGGCCATCGGCGCCTCGGTCGCCGGGCAGTTCCGCTCGGGCCTCTGGCTGAAGGACTCGGTACGCGGCGCGGACGGACAGGTCGAGCGGCTGCGCTTCGTCAACATCGGGGAACTGCTTCCCGATGGCACGCTGCGCGACGTGCGGGTGTTCGAGTTCGACGTCGAGATGCGGCTGTCCGAGATCGTCCACGCCGAGTCCGCGCGCTACGCGCCGCCCGATGCGTGGCGGCTCGCCGGCGTAGACGCGACGCGCTTCGTCGAGACCCGCGTCGGCAGCGACGCGCCGGTGCTGCGCGCCGAGCAACTGCACCCCGCCGAGCGGCTCTGGAAGAGCGACCTGACGCCCGCGTTGCTCGGGGTGTTGCTGGTGCAGCCCGACCGCATGTCGGCGCTGAGCCTGTACCGGTACGTGCGCCACCTGCAGGAGAACCGGCAGAACTCGAGCCAGTACGAGATCGCGCTGGCGAAGAAGCTCGTCTATCCACTGGCCGTGATCGTGATGATGGCGCTCGCGCTGCCGTTCGCTTACCTGCAGGCGCGCGCCGGCGGCATCGGCTACAAGGTCTTCGCCGGCATCATGCTCGGCATCGCCTTCCATTTCCTGAACGGCCTGTTCTCGCACCTGGGCCTGCTGAACACCTGGCCACCGCTGTTGTCGGTGAGCATTCCCAGCATCGGCGCGTTCGCGCTGGCGCTCGGCATGCTCGCCTGGGTCGACCGGACGCGCTGAGCCATGGCCCCCGAAGCGGCGGACAGGCCCGCGGGTGCGCCTGCGGGGCGTGTCCTGGGCAACATTCCCGTGGACGCGCCGGCCCCGGGTGAATTAGCATTGGCCGCAATCCGCTGCGCGCGCCCGCCCGAAAGTCGGCCTGCGCGTCCGGCCGGGCGAAATCGAGGAGGAGGAGGGGCAGCGATGCTGCCGTTTCCGGGCGCACAGCAATGTGCGCCGTTTTTTTTGCCGGCCCGCCAGGGCCTGGACATGACCGGATGATCGCTTTCGCAGAGCGGGCGTTCGCCGACGCGACGGCTGCGCGGCGCAGTTTCCTCGCGACGCTCGTCGTGCTGACGCTGCTGCGCGCGTGGTTCGCTGCCGCGCTGCCGTTCACCAGCGACGAGGCCTATTTCCTGATGTGGGGACGAAACCCCGACTGGGGTTTCTACGACCACCCGCCAATGGTCGGCTGGTGGCTCGCGGTGCTCGACGCCATCTCCGGGCACCGGTTCGTGCTGCGCCTGCCTGCGTTGCTCGCGCCCCCGCTGATCGCCGCGATCGGCTGGCAGCTGCTTCGCCGGCGCGGCGAGGCGCTCGCCTGGTCGGGTGCGACGCTGCTGCTGATGGTCCCGCTCAGCGCCTGGAACGTCGCGATCACCACCGACATCCCGCTGATGCTGTTCAGCGGGCTGACGGTGGCCCTCTACCTGCGCGCCCGGCGCACCGGCCGCATGCAGGACTTCCTGTGGACGGGACTTGCGCTCGGCGGCGCGCTGTTGTCGAAGTATTTCGCGGGGCTGCTGGCGATCGCGATCTTCGTGGACACGATGCGCAGGCCCGATCGCCGCTCGCTCGCGGGACTCGGCTGGGTGATCGCCGGCTCTCTGCCGGCCGCGGCGATCCAGATCGCGTGGAACGCGCAGCACTGCTGGCCCAACGTGATGTTCAACCTGGTCAACCGGCACGGCGACGCGGGACTGTCCTGGCGCACCCCGCTCCTGTACCTGCTGTCCGTCGTCTACGTGCTCACGCCCGCGGTGGCGTGGCGCCTGGCGACCGGGCCGCGACCGGGCGAGCCGGGGGGAGCGGCACACGGTACGCCGGGCGAGGCGGCGCACGACGAGCGCAGCACGCTGCGCTGGCTCGCGCTGGTGCCGCTGGCGATCTTCGCGGCCCTGTCGCTGGTGAAGACGATCGGCCTGCACTGGCTCGCGAGCTTCGTGCTGCCGGCGGTGCTGTGGTTCGTGCTGTCCACGGGCGCGCGCTCGCGCGCCGCGGCGATCGCGACGGCCGGGCTGATCGCCGCCGCGCACTGGCTGCTGATCGGCACGCTGGCGATGCTGCCCACCGAGACCTTCAGGTCCTGGAGCAACTATCAGGGCCTGGTGATGACGGTGCACGGCGACGAGCTCGCGCGAGCGCTCGCGCCGTGGCGCGGCCGCTACGCGATCGCGTCCGACGGCTATTCGCCGGCGGTCACGATCGGCTACGCGCTCGGCGAGCACGTGCTGGTGTTCGGTCCCGGCACCAGCCACGCGCGCCATGACGACATCCTGACCGATTTCCGCGAACTCGAAGGCCGCGACATCCTGATCGTCAGGCGCAGGGACTATTCGCCCGCCGACTACGAGCCGTACTTCGACCGCGTGACGGTGCGCGACATCGAGATTCGCGGCGCGGTGTTTCACCTGATCGAGGGCCACGGTTTCCGCTACCCCGTGTACCGCGATCGCGTGCTCGACGCGGTTCGCCAGCGCTACTACGCGCTGCCGCGCTGGTTGCCGTCGGGCGCATGCTACTTTTGCGATCGGTACTTTCCCGAGCGTTCCTGCCACCGCTGAGCAATGAACCTGCAGCAGCTGCGCTTCCTGCGCGAGACCGCGCGCCACCAGTTCAGCCTGACGCGCGCCGCGCAGGCGATCGGCACGTCGCAGCCCGCCGTCTCGCGCGGCATCCTCGAACTCGAGGCCGAACTGGGCGTCGACGTGTTCGTGCGCCACGGCAAGCGCATCCTCGGCCTCACCGAGCCGGGCAAGGAGGTGCTGGCGCGGGCCGAACGGGTACTCGCCGAGCTCGACGGCATCGAGCAGGTGACCGCGGATTTCCGCGCGCGCGACGCCGGCGAGTTGCGCGTCGCGACCACGCACACGCAGGCCCGCTACGTGCTGCCCGCGGTGGTCGGCGAGTTCCGCAAGCGCTATCCCGCGGTGCGCCTGACCCTGCTCCAGGGCAGCCCGAAGCAGATCACGCAGTCGGTGATGTCGCGCGAGGTCGACTTCGCGATCGCGACCGAAGTCCCCGAGGAGGCCGAAGGGCTGGTGTCGATTCCCGCGTTCGAGTGGGAGCACGTGGCGATCGTCCCCTCGAAGCATCCGCTCGCCGGGCAGCCGCTGTCGCTGCAGGCGCTGGTCAAGTACCCGCTTGTGACCTACGTCGAGGAGTTCGCCGGCCGTCGCCGCATCGATCGCGCGTTCGCCGACGCGGGATTGCGCCCCGACGTGGTGTTGGCGGCAATCGACTCGGACGTGATCAAGACCTACGTGAAGGTCGGCCTGGGGGTCGGCATCATGACCGGGCTCGCCTACGACGCGGCACAGGACCGCGGCCTGGTCGCGATGCCGGCGGGCGGGCTGTTCGGCATGAACTACGTCCGCCTCGCAGTCCGTCGCGACGCGTTCCTGCGCGGGTTTGCGCTCAGCTTCATCGAACTGTTCGCCCCCGACGTCGATCGTCGAACCCTCGAGCGGCTGATGCAGCGCCGGTGATCGCCGCGCCGCCGGCGCGCCGGATCGAAGCGAGCCTCGGGAAAATCCCGATGCGCGCGCGGCCCCGCGGGCGGTCGCCAGCGCGTCGCCACCGCTTATCCTTGTCCGGTCGCAGCCGCGCAGCTCGCGCGCGGCTGCGCCCACGTCGAGGAGAGGTCGAAGTTTCATGCGCTCGAGCGCGATCAACGCCTTCGGCATCGTCGCGCCGGTCGTGTCGCCCGGCGCGGCGTCGGCCGTTGTGTCTGCCGTTGCGATTGCGGTGTCGCAGCTTGCCGCGCCGCTCGTCGCGCTGTGCGTAGCCTGTCTCGTCGCGCTCACCGCGGCCTGGCCGGCGGCGGCCATCGCGCAGCCGGTCACGCTGCGTACGTCGAGCTGGTTGCCGGCCTCGCATCCGCTGTCGCAGTCGCAGGCGAAGTGGTGCGCGGAGGTCGAGCGCGCCACCTCCGGGCGCGTGCGTTGCAGCCCGCTGCCGAAGCCGGTCAGCCCGCCGCCGGGCACCTTCGACGCGGTCCGCGACGGCCTGGCCGACCTGTCGTTCTCGGTGCACGGCTATACCCCGGGCCGGTACCCGATCACGCAGATCGCCGAGCTGCCTTTCTCGGGAGGATCGGCCGAGATCGCTTCGGTGGCCTTCCAGCGGATCTTCGCGCGGCACCTGGCCGCGCTCAACGAGCAACGTGGGCTCAAGGTGATCGCGGTCTTCACCCACGGGCCGGGCCAGATCTACAACGCGCGCCGCCCGATCGCGTCGCTCGCCGAACTTCGCGGACTGCGTTTCCGCGTCGACGGCGGCACGGTCAGCGACATCGGCAAGGCGATCGGCGCAACCGTCGCGATGAAGCCGGCCTCCGAGACGCTCGACCTGCTGGCCTCCGGCGCGATCGACGGAACGTTCTCCCCGGCGGAGTCGATCTCGTCGCTCAGGCTCGAGAAGGCCATCCACTACTGCACGATCGTGCCCGGCGGCCTGTACAACACCAGCTTCGCGTTCGTGATGAACCAGGCCGCGTGGGACCGGATCTCGAAGACCGACCAGGCGGCGATCGAGCGGCTCTCGGGTGAATACGCCGCGACGCTGTTCGGCCGCGCGTGGGACCAGGCCGATCGGCGCGGCGCCGCGCTGATGCAGGCGACGGGCGTGCGCACGACCATCGCCGCCAGGACCTTCGTCGACGAACTGCGCGCGAAGGTGGCACCGCTCGAGCGCAAGTGGATCGTCGACGCGAAGGCTCGCGGGCTCGCCAACGCCGAGCAGGTGCTCAGGGAGTTCCGGGCCGAGGTGGCGCGGCTCGAGTAGTCGTCCGCCGCGTCCGCGGCGCGCGGTATGCTGCGCCGGACGACGTCCTGCCGGGAGGCCATGCCAATGTCGAAGATCGGATTCATCGGAGCGGGCGCGATGGGCGCGCCGATGATCGGGCACCTGCTCGATGCGGGCCACGAGGTCGCGGTGCACGTGCGTCGCCGGGAGGCGGCGAGCACGCTGATCGCGCGAGGCGCGCGCTATGCGGCGAGCCCCGCAGAGGCCGCGAGCGGCGCCGAATTCGTCTGCACCAACGTGACCAACACCGCCGACGTCGAGGCGGTGCTGTTCGGCGAGCGCGGCGCGGCCGTCGCCGCCGCCGCGGGCAGCGTCGTCATCGATTTCTCGACCATCTCGGCGGTGGCCACGCGCGAATTCGCGCGCCGCCTCGCGCAGCGGGGCGTCGACATGCTCGACTGTCCGGTGTCGGGCGGCGCGGTCGGGGCGCAGCAGGCGACGCTGTCGATCATCGTCGGTGGCGAGGCGGCCGTGCTCGAACGCGCCCGCTCGCTGCTGGGGAAACTCGGGCGCACGATCACGCACGTCGGCGGGCACGGCGCGGGGCAGGTCGTGAAGGCCTGCAACCAGATCGTCCAGGTCGTCAACATCGAGGGCATCGCCGAGGCGACGCTGTTCGCGTCGGCCAACGGCGTCGATCCGGCGCGGATGCTGCCGGCGCTGCAGGCCGGCATGGCCGGCAGCCGGATGCTCGACCTGATGGGCCCCAAGATGGTCGCGCGCGACTTCGCGGCCGGCATCGAGGCGCGGCTGCACCAGAAAGACTTCGGGCTCGTCGTCCAGATGACGCAGGCGCTCGGCCTGTCGTTGCCCGCGGCGGCGATCGTCTCGCAACAGTTGAACGCGCTGGTCGGCAACGGCTGGGGGCGCGACGACACCTCGTCGCTGCTGCGCGTGCTCGAGGGCGCCAATCGCGGGCGGGCCGCGAACGACGAGTAGGCGTCAGGCACCCGGCACCGCGCACAGCGCAAGCGCCGCCGCGTGCAGCGATTGGCCCGGCTCGGCCAGCGCCTCGAGCACCGACAGGTGGTGGCGTCCCGGCACCTCGAGGACCTCGACGGCGCCCGCGGGCCATGCCGCGGCCAGCGCGCCCGCCTGCCGGTGGAATTCGCTGCTCTCGAGCCCGCCGACCGCGGCGACCAGGCGCGCGCCGGCGACCGGCGGCATCGCGACCGGGCTCAGCCGCCACGCCGAAGCGGCGTCGAGCCGCAGGTCGCCGGCAAGGAACGGCGTCGCGGCGACCGGACGCAGGTCGTGCAGGCCGCTGATCGACAGCCCGCTGCGCACCAGGCGCCCGGGCAGGTCGCCGGCCCACTCGTTCCAGCGGGCGCACAGCATCATCGCGGCGAGGTGGCCGCCGGCCGAATGGCCGCCGGTGACGATGCGCTCGCGATCGAACTCGTAGCGCGACGCGTTCCGGTAGAGCCACGCGTGCGCGCCCAGCACCTGCCGGACGATCGTCTCGACCGTGACCGACGGCGCCAGCGCGTAGTTGGGAATCGCGACGCTGATGCCGGCCGCGGCGAGCGGCGGCGCGATCCACGAGAAGTCCGACTTGTCGAGCGATCGCCAGTAGCCGCCATGCAGGAACACGAACAGCGGCGCCCGCGGCGCGGCGGACGGGAAGAAGTCGAGTCGCTCGGCGGGCGTCTCGCCGTAGGCGATGTCGTACAGGGCGGCCGAGCGGCGCCGCACCGCCGCGGCCTCGTCGGCCCAGCGCCGGAAGATCGCGGCGGAGTCGGGGATCGCCGCGCGGGCGTTGTATTCGCGGTCGAGCCAGGCGGGGTCGCGTAGGCGTGGCGGGGCGGGAGGCTGCATGGGCGCGATTGTAGGGGGAGCGCGGGGCCTGCGACCGGCCCGGCCGAACCTATGTATAATCCCGGCTCTTCGGGGCGGTAGCTCAGCTGGGAGAGCGTCGCGTTCGCAATGCGAAGGTCGGGAGTTCGATCCTCCTCCGCTCCACCAAATACCCACGCCCAACCCTCACCGGTTGGGCGTTTTTTTTGGCCCGCGCACCGCGTGACCTGCAGCCGCGCAAGTCACGACAAGGGTGAACCGGTCCGAGCAGTCTCCCGAGGCTCGCTTGCGCTCCTGCCCGGCCTGGAATAAGAGCGACCCGCCACGCGTTAACCCCCTATGTGCGGATGCCGTGGCGACCCGAGCGGCCGCCGAGTGATTCAATGCGGGCCAGGTGCCTCTCGTCCCTGACCCGGTCAGCCGCGATGCTGCCAGCGTTGCTGCAGGTCGCGCTTGGCCTCGTGCCGGCCCGCGCTGCGGAAGGTGCACATGTCGAATCGAGCCGGCACGGCGACGTCGTCGAGATCCGCGCCGCGGCCGACCTTGCCGCTGACCGCGCGACGGCGTGGCGCGTCCTCACCGATTATGGCCACTACACCGCCTTCATCCCGGGTATGAGCGTGAGCCGCGTGGTGTCGACGCACGGGACGAGCGTGATCGTCGAGCAGGCGGGGACGGCCGCGCTTGGCCCGCTGCACATTCCCTTCGAGATCACGTTCCAGATCGAGGAGTCGCCGCCCGACGGAATCGACTCGCGCGCTGTGTCAGGCTCGCTTCGTTCGATCGAGAGCCGCTATACGCTGGCCGTCCGCGAGCAGGGCAGCCGGCTCCTCTATGCCGGCCGCGTGCGCCTCGGATTCCCGCTGCTCGGCAGCCTCGGTCGATCAGTCATCGAAGAAAACGTCGGGCGCCAGTTCGGCGCTCTCGTCGGCGAGATCGAGCGGCAGCACCGCGGCGAGCCGGCGCCGTCCACGGAGGCGCCGCGATGAGCACCGTGCTGCGCAACAGCGGGGCGCGCTGGAATGCGCTCGCCCGCTGGCTGCACTGGTCGATCGCGCTGCTCGTCTTCGTGCAGATTCCGCTCGGTTGGCTTGCGTCGACCTGGGAACTGTCGCCGGCCAAGCTCGGCTTGTTCGCATGGCACAAGTCGCTCGGGATCCTCGTGCTCGCGCTGATGGTTCTGCGCATCGTCTGGCGAACGACCCATCGGCCCCCGCCCTGGCCGCTCGCCATGGGGCGCGGCGAACGCCGGGCGGCCCGCTTGACGCATGCGTCGCTGTACCTGCTTCTCGTGCTGCTGCCCCTGACTGGATGGATCGTCAACGACGCGGCCGGCGTGCCGTTCTCGATCTTCCGGCTCGTTCCGCTTCCGTCGTTCGTCGGACCCGACGAGGCGGTGGCCGATGCCGTTGCGCGCGTCCACCACGGGCTGTCGCTGGCTCTGGTGGCGCTGCTCGTCCTGCACGTCGGCGCCGCCTTGCGTCACCAATTCGTCCTGCGCGACGGCGTCCTGGAGCGGATGCTGCCTTCGGGAAGGCGAGCGCGTTGATGGTCCGCCTGATCCTCGTCGCCGCGCTCGCCGCATCGACGCCCGCGCTCGCCGCGGACTGGGTGCTCGAACCTTCCGCGAGCCGGATCGACTTCGTCGCGAGCTTCGAGGGCAACAACGCGGCCGGCACGTTTCGCGCCTTCGACGTCCGGGCACGATTCGACCCCGACCATCCCGAGCAGGGACGGGTCGACGTGACCGTGCAGGTGGGCAGCGCGGACATGCGAAGCGCTGACATCAACACGGCGATCGCCGGGCCCGAGTGGTTCGACTCGGCACGCTTCCCGCAGGCCGAGTTCCGCTCCGCACAGATCACGGGCAGTGGGCAGGGAAGGTACGCGGCGCGCGGCGCGCTGAAGCTCAAGGGCATCGAGCGCGTGGTCGAGGTGCCGTTCCACTGGTTCGGCGCCGGCAACGAGGCGCGCATGGAAGGCGAGTTGGTCGTCAGGCGCGATGGGTTCGACATCGGCATTGGCCGGTGGGCCGCGACCAACATGATCGGCCCCGATGTGACGATCCGCTTCAGCGTGCGGCTGCGCCCCGCCGGCTAGACATGCCTCGTTCCCTTCTCGCTTCGCTGCCGTGGCTCGTCGCCGTGCTCGTCGCGTGCGCTCCGCTGCGCGGCAGTGCGCCTGACGCAGAAGCGCCGGCGGTCTCTCCTCTGCCGTCCGACGAGTACCATCGCCTTGCGTCCCGGCACGAGCCGGTCCTGCGCATCGATCCGGCGCGCTCGCTGGTGGTGATCGAGGTCCGGCGTGCAGGCTCGCTCGCGGAGTTGGGGCACGACCACGTCGTGGCGAGTCGCGCCGTCGAGGGCTTCATTGCTCCGCGCGCCGGCCGCGCCGACGCCGTCGTCGCGCTCGCGACGCTGGAGGTCGACGAGCCATCGTTGCGGCGCGCGGCGGGAATGGACACGCAGCCCAGTGCGGCCGACGCAGTGGGAACCAGGCGGAACATGCTTGGCCCCGTGCTCGAGGCCGAGCGCTACCCGTTCGCGTCGGTCGCGGTACGCAGCTCCGCGTTCGACAGCGGCCAACGATTCCTGCCGGTCGCTCTGACGTTGCACGGTGTGGCGCGCACGATCGATGTACTCGTGAGTATCGACGTGCAGGACTCTGTCGCGACCGTGTCCGGCGCGTTCGCGGTGGCGCAAACCGATTTCGGCATTCCGCCCTTCTCGTTGCTTGGCGGGGCAATCGCGGTGCGTGACCGGGTCGACGTCCGCTTTCGGCTGGTCGCCGTCCTGCAGGGTCCCGAGTGAAATTGCCCTGGCGCCGGATCGGAGGTCGCCGACGCGAGCAGTGTGTTCTCGTCCACCACCATCTGGACCACCAGCCCGAACCGGCAGCGGCCAGCCTGCCCGGCTGCGAGGGGCTTGCCCGACACCACCCGCAAGTGGTCCGTGCTGGTCCGTCGGCGTCGGGGCGTTCGACCCACGGCACCCCGCACCAGAACCGCGCGATCCGGCCAGCGCGGAACCGATCTCCGTGGCCTGGATATTGCTTCATCCCGGTGCGCGCCCGAGCTCCTCGGGGTTTTTGCACCGACTTGAATCAGATTACCCCGGAGACGATCGAATGGAAGCACTGAAGCAGGGCACCGACACCTTGTTCGTCCTGTTGGGCGCCATCATGGTGCTGGCAATGCATGCCGGGTTCGCCTTCCTGGAGCTCGGCACGGTGCGGCGCAAGAACCAGGTCAACGCGCTGGTCAAGATCCTGGTCGACTTCTCGGTGTCCACCGTCGTCTACTTCGTCGTCGGCTTCGGCGTCGCCTACGGCACGCACTTCTTCGTCGGCGCCGAGCAACTCGCAGCGAAGAGCGGCTACGAGCTGGTCCGCTTCTTCTTCCTGCTGACCTTCGCGGCGGCCATTCCGGCGATCGTCTCCGGTGGCATTGCCGAGCGCGCGAAGTTCTGGCCGCAACTGATCGCGACTGCGGCGATCGTCGGCTTCGTCTACCCGTTCTTCGAAGGCATCGCGTGGAACCAGCACTTCGGCGTGCAGGCCTGGGTCGAGTCCGCGACCGGCGCGCAGTTCCACGACTTCGCCGGAAGCATCGTCGTGCATGCGGTGGGCGGCTGGATCGCGCTGCCGGCGGTGGTTCTGCTCGGGGCGCGCAGGAACCGCTACCGGAAGGACGGCGGCATGTCGGCGCATCCTCCGTCGAGCATTCCGTTCCTGGCGCTGGGCGCGTGGGTGCTCACCGTGGGATGGTTCGGCTTCAACGTGATGAGCGCGCAGTCGCTCGACAAGATCTCGGGCCTGGTCGCAGTGAACTCGCTGATGGCGATGGTCGGCGGAACGCTGGCGGCCCTGATGCTGGGCAGGAACGACCCCGGCTTCGTGCACAACGGCCCGCTGGCGGGGCTGGTGGCGGTGTGCGCCGGCTCCGACCTGATGCATCCGCTGGGCGCGCTCGCCGTGGGCGGCATCGCGGGCGCGATCTTCGTGGTCATGTTCACGCTGACGCAGAACCGCTGGAGGATCGACGACGTACTCGGCGTCTGGCCGCTGCACGGCCTGTGCGGCACCTGGGGCGGGCTGGCCGCAGGCCTGTTCGGCGCGAAGGCGCTGGGCGGGCTGGGCGGGGTCTCGCTGGGCGCGCAGGCGATCGGCACGCTGCTGGGCGTGGCCTGGGCGCTCGTCGGAGGCGTCGTGGTGTACGGCATCCTGAAGGCGACGATGGGCTTGCGGCTGTCGCAGGAGGAGGAATTCGACGGCGCCGACCTGTCGATCCACAAGATCAGCCTGACCACCGACCGCGAGGTGAACTGGTAGGCCGGTTCGCGGCCGCATACTTGTCGATGCGCCGGGCCGCGAGCTGCCCGGCGGCCGATCGGGGCGCATCGACATGGACGCAGCATCGACTTCCGAAGGCGCCGTCGCCGCTGCTGAGGCGACGGCGGCGCAGACGCTCGCCACGCTGCGCACCGATCGCGAGCGAGGCCTGTCGAGCGACGAGGTGGCGGCGCGGCTGCGCAACGATGGCGCCAACGAAGTTCCCGAGAAGACGCGCCATCCGGTGCTGCTGTTCCTGCGGCACTTCTGGGGCCTGTCGGCGTGGATGCTCGAGCTGATCGCGGTGCTGTCGTACGTGCTGCGCAAGCAGGCGGACTTCCGCGTGGCGATCGCGCTGCTGGTCGTCAACGCCATCCTCGGCTTCGTCCAGGAACAGCGGGCCGCGGCGGCGGTCGCGCTGCTGCGTCGACGCCTCGACGTGCAGGCGAGGGCGCTGCGCGACGGCCACTGGTCGTCGGTCGCGGCGCGATCGCTGGTCAAGGGCGACCTGGTGCGGGTGCGCGCCGGCGACTTCGTGCCGGCCGACATGCAGGTGATCGACGGCGAGGCGAAGATCGACCAGTCGGCGCTCACCGGCGAGTCGCAGGAGGTCGCCCGGCGCGTCGACGAGACGCTGTACTCGGGCTCGACCGTGCGCGAAGGCGAGGCGACCGCCGTGGTCACCGCGACCGGGGTGCAGACGTTCTTCGGCCGCACCGCGCAGCTGGTCGAGGGCGCGCAGCCGAAGATGCACGTCGAGGAGGTCATCGCCCGGGTCGTCCGCTGGCTGTTCGTCATCGTCGGCGCAATGGTGGCGCTGACGCTCGCCGTGTCGATCTACCAGGGGCTCCCGCTCGCCGACACGCTGCCGATCGCGCTGGTCGTGCTGATGAGCGCGGTGCCGGTGGCGCTGCCGGTGATGTTCACGGTGAGCATGGCGCTGGGATCGATGGAGCTCGCGCGCAAGGGCGTGCTGATCACCCGCCTGGGCGCCGTCGAAGACGCCGCGACGATGGACGTGCTGTGCGCCGACAAGACCGGCACGCTGACGATGAACCGGCTGTCGCTGGCAGGCGCGTTGCCTCAGCCTGATTTCGCCGAAGCCGACGTCGTGTGGATCGGCGCGCTGGCATCGAACGAAGCCAATGCGGACCCGATCGATCTCGCGTTCCTGCGCGCGGCCCACGAGCGCGGCCTGTCGGCGCGCGCAGCCGTCGTCCGTTCCTTCGTGCCGTTCTCGCCGGCGACACGGCGCACCGAGGCGATCGTCGAGATCGACGGTGTCGCGGTGCGCTGCGTGAAGGGCGCCTTGCGCACGGTGGCCGCCGCGGCCGGACTCGATGACGCGGCGATCGCCGCGCTCGACGAGTCCGCGAACGCCGAGGCGGCCCGGGGCGTGCGCAGCCTCGCGGTCGCGCAGGCACGCGGCGACGAGCCGTTGCGGCTGGTCGGGCTCGCGCTGCTTCACGATGCGCCGCGTTCCGATGCGCGACAGCTGATCGACGCGCTGCGCGCGCTCGGCGTCCGGGTCAAGATGCTCACCGGCGATTCGCTGCCGGTCGCGCGGGAGATTGCGCGGGTGCTCGGGCTGGGCGCGATCGCGCGCGCGCCCGAGTTGCGCTCGCTGCAGCAGGACGGGGCGGCGCGCGCTGCCGAGGTGGTCGCGGCAGCCGACGGTTTCGCCGAAGTCTTTCCCGAGGACAAGTTCCGGGTGGTCACCACCTTGCAGGCCGCGGGTCACGTCGTAGCGATGACCGGCGACGGCGTGAACGACGCGCCCGCGCTGCGTCAGGCGGAGGTCGGCGTCGCGGTCAGCGGCGCGACCGACGTCGCCAAGGGTGCGGCGAGCGCGGTGCTGACCACCGAGGGGCTCGCGAACATCGTCGACCTGGTGCGGATCGGCAGGTCGATATACCAGCGCGTGCTCACCTGGATCGTCAACAAGGTGAGCCGCACGATCATGAAGGCGGGGCTGGTCGTCGTCGCCTTCCTCGTGACCGGCAAGTTCGTGATCTCGGCGCTGGGCATGGTGCTGCTGGTGTTCATGACCGACTTCGTCAAGGTCGCGCTGGCCACCGATCGCGTGCGTCCGTCGACGGTGCCCGAGACCTGGAACATCGGCCCCCTGGTCCGCGTCGCCGTGGTGCTCGGCCTGCTGATGCTCGCCGAGGCGCTGGCGTTGCTGGCGTTCGGCTGGCATCGGTTCGCGCTGGCCGACGACCCCGGGCGCCTGCAGGCGTTCACGTTCCAGCTCCTGCTGTCCTTCGCGCTGTTCTCGGTGGTGTCGGTCCGCGAGCGGCGCGCGTTCCATGCGTCGCGTCCCGGCACGACGCTGATGGCGGCGCTGGCCGCCGACGCGGTGGCGGGCGTGCTGGTGGGCTTGGTCGGCCTCGGCGAACTGAGCGCGATGCCGGCCGGCCAGATCGCGCTGCTCTACGGCTGCGCGGCGGCGCTCGTGCTCGGTCCGAACGACTGGGTCAAGGTCGTGCTGACAAGGCGGATCGGTGCGGCCTGACGGGAGGGCAGGTGCGGGCAGTTCGATCCGGCGGCACGTCGGAGCGGTTGCCATCCGGAGGGGTTGCCCTTCATTCGCACATTCATTAGACTGTGCGAATGGAAAAACGCACCCTCAAGGACCTGCTCTATGAGCAGGTCGCCCGCATCGGGCGCGCCGTCTCCAGCCCGAAGCGGCTCGAGATCCTGGAGTTGCTCGCGCAAGGCGAAAAGAGCGTCGAGACGCTGGCCGGCGAGCTCTCGATCGACGTCAAGCTCGCCAGCGCTCACCTGCGGTCATTGAAGGCAGCGCGGCTGGTCGATGCGCGGCGCGACGGCAAGTACGTCGTCTATCGCCTCAGCGGCACCGATGTGGCGAACCTGTGGGTGGTGTTGCGCGAGGTGGCCGAGGAACACCTGCTCGAACTGCGCATTGCGCTTCAGCAGATGGTGAGCGACCCGGACAAGCTGGCGTCCGTCGGTCGCGAGGCCCTGCTGCAGCAGGCGCGCAACGGCGAAGTGCTGGTCATCGACGTGCGTCCGCGCGAGGAGTACGACGTGGCGCACCTGCCGTTCGCCCGATCCATGCCGGTCGCCGAGATCGAACGCAGGCTCTCGGAGCTGCCGCGCGACCGGCAGATCGTCGCGTACTGCCGCGGGCCGTTCTGCCTGCTGTCCGACGAAGCCGTCAACCTGTTGGCCGCGCGCGGATTCGAAGTGAGGAAGATTCGCGACGGCGTGAGCGAATGGAAGGCCGCGGGGTTCCCGCTCGCGGCGGGACCGCAGGCCTGATCCGCATCCGCCCGGAGGGAGCACATCGATGGGAACGACCCTGTTCATCGTCAACGATGCGCCGTACGGCAGCGAGCGCGCCTACAACGCGCTGCGCCTGGCCGGCGCGATCGCCGCACGCGAAGGCGAGCGGGTGCGGATGTTCCTGCTCGCCGACGCGGTGTGGTGCGCGAAGTCCGGCCAGAAGGTTCCGGAGGGTTACTACAACGTCCAGCTGATGCTCGGCAAGGTCCTGAGGCGCGGAGAGGTCGCGCTCTGCGGCACCTGCATGGACGCACGCGGCATGACCGAAGCGGAGACGATCGACGGGGCACGCCGCTCGACGCTCGCGCAGCTCGCCGACTGGACGATCGAGTCCGACAAGGTCCTGGTGTTCTAGGCCGCAAGCCTGGGCCGCAAATGGGGAGGCGCCGATGTTCTTCAGGCAACTCGCGAGCCGCGAGGCGACGCTTTCGTACTTTTTCGGTTGCGGCGGGCTCGGCAAGGCCGTCGCTGTCGACGTCGTGGCCGGCGACGAGGACTGGTTCGTCGAGGAAGCGCAAAAGGCCGGCGTGCGGATCGAATACGTCGTCGACACGCACGTCCATGCCGATCACTACTCCGGGGGCCGCGCGCTCGCGCAGGTGACCGGCGCGAAGTATTGCCTGCACGAATCCGACCGGTCCGTCGCGCGCTTCGACTTCGAACCGTTGAGCGACGGCCGCGTCCTCGACGTCGGCAACGTGCAGGTCGAGGTGCGCCACACGCCGGGTCACACGCTCGACAGTGTCTGCCTGCTGGTCACCGACCGGCGCCGCGGCGAGGCGCCGTGGTTCGCCGTGACCGGCGACACGCTGTTCGTCGGGGCGATCGGCCGGCCCGACCTCGCCGGGCGCGAGGCCGAGATGGCGGCGATGCTCTACGACAGCCTGCACGGAAAATTGCTGCCGCTCCCGGACGAGCTCGAGATCTTCCCGGGTCACCAGGCAGGCAGCGTCTGTGGCGCTGGGCTGTCCGGGAAGCCTTCGTCGACGCTCGGGTTCGAGAAGCGATGGAACCCTGCGCTGTCGATGCGCAAGGCCGACTTCGTCCGCTACCTGACCGCGGAGATTCCGCCGCGGCCCGACCAGATGGACCGGATCGTCGCCGCGAACATCGGTGCCTGACCGATGGCGCTGCAGCACGGCATTCGCGTCAACTGCGGGCAGTTCCTTCACCAGTTGCTGCAGGTCCTGCTGGTCGGCCTGACGATCGGCATGATGCGCACCGTCGTGCCGGCGCTTGCGGAATCGGAGTTCGGCGTGCCGCGCAACTCGTTCGTGCTGCTCGCTGCCTTCGTCGTCGCGTTCGGCGTCGTCAAGGGAGTGCTGAACTTCGTCGCGGGTCGGCTGTCGGAGCGCATCGGTCGCAAGCGGGTGTTGCTCATCGGCTGGATCGTTGCGCTGCCGATCCCGCCGATCGTCTGGCTCGCGCCCGACTGGAACTGGATCGTCGCCGCCACCGTGCTGCTGGGCGTGAACCAGGGCCTGACGTGGTCGATGACGCAGACCGCCAAGCTCGACATTACGCGCGTCGACGAGCGCGGCCTGACGATCGGGTTGAACGAGCTGTCGGGCTATCTCGGCGTGGCGGTGGCCGGGATCGTCACCGCCTACCTTGCCGCCGCGTTCGGCGCACGCACCGGCCTGCTCGCGTTCGGCATGACGGTGATCGTGCTCGCGCTGGCGCTGACCCACGTGTGGGTCGAGGACACGCTGCCGTGGGCGAAGGCCGAGGCGGCCCGGCACCGTCGCCGCGAAGCGACCGGCCCCGTGCCGCGCTATCCCGCGAACGTGCCGGCCCGGCCCGGCACCTGGGACGTCTTCTCGCTGGTCTCGTGGCGCGAGCCGCGACTGATGGCGATCAGCCAGGCCGGGCTGGTGGAGAAGTTCGTCGATGCGCTGGTATGGGTGATGTATCCGGTGTTCCTCTTCCAGCGCGGCTTGAGCCTGCCGGCGGTCGGCTGGGTCATCGGCGTCTACGGTTTCGTCTGGGGCGGCTCGCAACTGTTCACGGGACGGCTCTCGGACCGGATCGGGCGCCACGGGCCCAACGTGGCGGGGATGTGGATCTGCGGTGCCGGCGTCGCGATGATGGTCATCGGCGTCGGGGTGGCGTGGTGGTCCGTGTCGGCCGCAGTCACCGGATTCGGGATGGCGCTGCTCTATCCGAACCTGTCGGCGGCGGTGGCCGACATCTCGCACCCCGATTGGCGTGGCTCGGCGATCGGCATCTACCGTTTCTGGCGCGACCTCGGCTATGCGATCGGCGCGCTCGGCCTGTCGCTCGCCGCGCATTACGCGGGCCGGATGGAGGCCGCGTTCTGGTTCGTCGCGGCTTCGATGGCCGCCTCGGGCGCGGTATTGTGGTTGCTGGGAGAGGAGACGCATCCGCGGCTCAATCCGGCCGGCGGAACGGCGCCCTGAACGAGCCAGGCGCATGAACGCCGCGCGCCGCAACGTCGTGCTGCTCGCCTGCAGCCAGGCAGCGATGCTGACCACGATCGTGATGTCGATGGCGGTGGCGGCGATCCTCGGGGCCGCACTGGCGCCGGACAAGGGGCTGGCGACGCTGCCGATCGCGGCGATGGTGGTGGGCACCGCGATCGCGTCGCTGCCCGCGGCGATCATCATGCGGCGGCACGGTCGACGGCCCGGCTTCGTGATCGGAGCCTCGCTGGGCGTGGCGGGAAGCCTGCTCGCCGCGTTCGCATTGCACCGCCAGTCGTTCGCGCTGTTCGTGGCTGGACACCTGCTGCTCGGCAGCTACCAGGGCTTCGCCAACTACTATCGCTTCGCCGCCGTCGAGGCGGCCGACGCCGCGGATGCGGGCAGGGCGATCTCGTGGGTCGTGGCCGGCGGCGTCGTCGCGGCGTTCCTCGGTCCGCAACTCGGCCAGTGGGGCCGCGACTGGATCGCGGGTGATCCGTTCACCGGCGCGTATCTCGCGCAGGCGGCGCTCGCCGTGCTCGCGCTCGCGATGATCTCGCGACTGCGGCTGCCGCCGGTCGCCGCGGTTCACGGCGGCGACGCGCGTCCTCTGCGCGCGATCGTCGCGCAACCGGCCCTGCGGGCGTCGATCCTCGGCGCCGCGATCGGTTATGCGGTGATGATCATGGTCATGACCGCCACCCCGCTGGCGATGATCGGCTGCGGGCTTCCCGGCACGAGCGTCACGCCGGTCATCCAGTGGCACGTCGCGGGCATGTTCGTGCCGTCGTTCTTCACCGGTTCGCTGATCCGGCGCTTCGGCGCGCCGCGGGTCATGCAGGCGGGGTTCGTGCTGCTGATGGGCCACGTGGCAATTGCGCTGAGCGGCGTCGAGTTCCTGCACTTCCTGTCGGCGCTGGTCCTGCTGGGCGTCGGATGGAACTTCGCGTTCATCGGCGGGACGGCGCTGCTCACGCAGGCGTACCGGCCGTCGGAGCAGACGAGGGTCCAGGCCGTCAACGAATTCGTCGTGTTTGGCCTGGTCGCCCTGGCGAGCCTGTCGGCGGGGTGGGCGTACGACCGGTTCGGCTGGGTCGCGCTGAACCTGGCCGCGGTGCCGCTGCTCGTCGTGGCGCTGGCGTCGGTGCTGCTCGTCGAGCGCCGGATGCGCGGCCAGGTCTCGCGCGCCTGATCCGCCGCGATCAGCGGCGCCGGCTGCGCATCCACCACCAAACGAGGCCCGCCGCAGCGATCGCTGCGAACAGCGGCGCCTCGACGCGACGCAGGTCGCCGAGCACGCGTTCGGCCGCTTCGCCGGCAAACCATCCGAGGCCGCCGATCGCCGCGGCCCACAGCACCGCGCCCAGCACGTTGAATGCGGCGAAGCGCAGCGTCGGCACGCGCAACGCGCCGAGCGCGACCGGACCCGCGATGCGCATGCCCCATGCGAAGCGCAGTCCCACGATCAGCCACGCGTCGTGCCGTCCGACGCGGGCCCGCAGCGTCGCCGCGCGCGCTTCGAGCCGGGGAAATCGCTGCAGCAGCGCGGGGCCGCGCAGGCGGCCGATCCAGTAGAAGCACTGGTCGCCCGCGGCCGCGGCGGCGGCCGCGACGGCGAGCACGCCGGCCGGCGACAGGTAGCCGCCGCGCGCGGCCAGCCCGGCCAGCAGCAGCACGGTCTCGCCTTCGAGGAAGCAGCCGAGCGCGAGCAGCCAGTAGCCGTGCTCAGACACGAGCGAGCCGAAGTCCAGGATCCGCCTCCGTCGGGTCATGCGACGCGCGAGCCCGATACTGTGCCACCATCGCGTCTCGGCGCAGCACGTGCGTCAATCCAGGAGTCATCGATGAGCGAACCGACGATTGCCCAGAAGGCCCCGTATCCCGTCCAGGTCGAGG
>JAHBZV010000039.1 GCA_019635275.1 Burkholderiaceae bacterium
GGCCACCGGCTCGCGGGGCGCGTGTGCGGGGATTCCACGGTCGCCTTCGCCTGGGCCTGGTGCATGGCGCTCGAGTCGGCCACGGCTTGCGTCGTGCCCGAGCGGGCGCAGTGGCTGCGCGCGCTGATGCTCGAGCGCGAACGCATCGCCAACCACCTGGGCGACCTGGGCGCGCTGGGCAACGACGCGGGCCTCGCCTTCGGCCTGGCGCAGTTCTCGCGGCTTCGCGAAGACTGGCAGCGACTGTCGAGGGACGCATTCGGCCATCGCTTCATGATGGACCGGGTCGCGCCGGGCGGCGTGGCGGTCGACCCGCCGGCAGCGATGCTCGACCGGATGCGCGCCCAGTGCGACGCGATCGAGCGCGAGGTGCGCGAGCTTCGCGCGATCTACGACGAGCACGCCGGCCTTCAGGACCGCTTCATGGGCACCGGTCGCGCCACGCCGCAGCTCGCCGCGCAGCTCGGGCTGACCGGCCTCGCGGGGCGTGCCAGCGGGCAGGCCGCCGACCTGCGCTGCGACCATCCGTGGCCGCCCTACGACCGGCTGCAGGTGGCGAAGGCAATGCAGACCGGCGGCGACGTCGCCGCCCGCGTCGACGTGCGCTTCGACGAGACGATCGAGTCGCTGCGGCTGGTTCGCGCGCTGTGTGCGGACCTGCCGGCGGGCCCGGTGCGCGGCGACGTGGTCCTGCCCGCGCGCGAGTCGGTCGGTGCGGGCTGGATCGAGGGCTGGCGCGGCGAATCGCTCGTCGCGCTGGAGCTCGACGCGGACGGCCGCATCCGCCGCTGCCACTGCCACGATCCTTCGTGGCAGAACTGGCCGGTAGTCGAGCACGCGGTGATCGGCAACATCGTCCCCGACTTCCCGCTGATCAACAAGTCGTTCAACCTCAGCTATTCGGGGCACGACCTCTGATGTGGAAGATCGCCAGGCAGATCGTTCGCACCGGCATCCGCACCGAGCCGGCGCCGCAGGCGGACGACGCGG
Organism: Burkholderiaceae bacterium; assembly: GCA_019635275.1. GTDB lineage: Bacteria > Pseudomonadota > Gammaproteobacteria > Burkholderiales > Burkholderiaceae_E > Zeimonas. The sequence goes on from JAHBZV010000039.1 coordinate 991, forward strand.
CGCGCGTCGAGATCGAGCGCATCGGGCAGGACATCCTGGACGTGCTCGGCAGGGCACTGACGATCCGCGCGGTCGACGCCGGCTCGTGCAACGGCTGCGAGCTCGAGCTGCACGCGCTGAACAACCCCTACTACAACCTCGAGGGACTGGGGATCAAGTTCGTCGCGAGCCCGCGCCACGCCGACATGCTGCTGGTCACCGGGCCCGTGTCGCGGCACATGGAGCTCGCACTGCGCCGCACCTGGGAGGCGACACCCGAGCCGCGGCTGGTCGTCGCGATCGGCGACTGCGGCTGCACCGGCGGCATCTTCGGCGAGAGCTATGCGACCCGCGGCCGCGTGTCGAACGTGATTCCGGTCGACGTCGAGGTGCCGGGCTGCCCGCCCGCGCCGCTGGAGATCCTGCGCGCCATCCTGGCGGCGGTGCGGCGCGCCTAGAAGGCGCCCGAGGGCCCGGCGTCAGTACGTGCCGGGCACGAGGATGCTCCGGTCGACCCTCTTCACGTCGCGCAGGCCGCAGAAGCCCATCGTGATGTCGAGCTCCTTGCGCAGGATGGCGAGCGCTGTCGCGACGCCGGCCTCGCCCATCGCGCCCAGGCCGTAGACGAACGCGCGGCCGACGTAGACGCCGCGCGCGCCGAGCGCGAGCGCCTTGATCACGTCCTGCCCGGACCGGATGCCGCTGTCCAGGTGCACCTCGATGCGCCCGCGCGCCGCCTCGACGATCGCCGGCAGCGCGCGGATCGCCGACAGCGCACCGTCGAGCTGGCGCCCCCCGTGGTTGGACACGATCAGCGCGTCGGCGCCGCTCGCCACCGCAGGCTCGACGTCCTCGGCGTCGAGGATGCCCTTGAGGATCAGCTTGCCCTTCCACTGGTCGCGCACCCACTTGACGTCGTCCCAGTCGAGCGACGGGTCGAACTGCTGGTTGGTCCACGAGGACAGCGAACTGAGGTCGTCGACGCCCTTCGCGTGTCCGGCGATGTTGCGGAACGTGCGCCGCTTCGTGCGCAGCATGCCGAGGCACCAGCGCGGCTTGGTCGCGAGGTTCATCAGGTTCGCCAGCGTCGGCTTCGGCGGAGCCGACAGCCCGTTGCGGATGTCCTTGTGCCGCTGGCCCATCACCTGCAGGTCGAGCGTGAGCACCAGCGCCGAGCACTGGGCCGCGCGCGCACGCTCGATCAGCCGCGCGATGAAGTCGCGGTCGCGCATCACGTAGAGCTGGAACCAGAACGGCGCGTCGGTGTTCTCGGCGACGTCCTCGATCGAGCAGATGCTCATCGTCGACAGCGTGAACGGCACGCCGGCCTTCGCGGCGGCGCGCGCGGCGAGGATCTCTCCGTCGGCGTGCTGCATGCCGGTGAGGCCCACCGGCGCCAGCGCGATCGGCATCGACACGGGCTGGCCGACCATCGTGCTGACCAGCGAACGGTTGTCGATGTCGACTGCGACCCGCTGTCGCAGCTTGATCGGCGCGAAGTCGGTCTCGTTGGCGCGATAGGTGCTTTCGGTCCAGGCCCCGGAGTCGGCGTACTCGTAGAACATCTTCGGCACGCGCCGTTTGGCGAGCAGGCGCAGGTCCTCGATGCAGGTGATCACGGGCATGGCGGCGGTCGGTGTGATGGGGCTGGCGACGCACTATAGAACATCGCCGGGCGCTCCGGGGCCCTCACGCCGCGATCGCCTGCCGCACCGCCCGCTCCCACCCCTGGATCAGCGCCTGCGCGCGGTCGCGACTCATCGTCGGCACGAAGCGCCGGTCGACCAGCCACAGGCCCGACAACTCGTCGGTGCTGCGATAGACGCCGCAGGCCAGGCCCGCCAGGTAAGCAGCGCCCAGCGCCGTGGTCTCGATGACCTTCGGCCGCACCACGGGGATGCCGAGCAGGTCGGCCTGGAACTGCATCAGCAGGTCGTTCGCGCAGGCGCCGCCGTCGACGCGCAGCTCGGTGATCGGAGCCCCGGCGTCGCGCCCCATCGCCGCGAGCAGCGCCGCGCTCTGGAACGCGATCGACTCGAGCGCGGCGCGCGCGACGTGCGCGACCGTGCTGCCGCGCGACAGGCCGGTGATCGTGCCGCGCGCGTCGGGTTGCCAGTAAGGCGCGCCGAGCCCGGTGAACGCGGGCACGAACACCACGCCGCCCGAGTCGGGAACCGACGCAGCGAGCGCCTCGACATCGGACGATTTCTCGATCGCGCGCAACCCGTCGCGCAGCCACTGCACCACCGCGCCGCCGATGAACACGCTGCCCTCGAGCGCGTACTGCTTCGCGTCGCCCGGCTGCGCCGCGGCGGTCGCGACGAGGCCGTTGCACGACGGCTCGAAGCGACTGCCGGTGTGCATCAGCATGAAGCAACCGGTGCCGTAGGTGTTCTTGGCCATGCCCGCCTCGAAGCAAGCCTGGCCGAACAACGCCGCCTGCTGGTCGCCCGCGATGCCGCCGATCGGCAGCGCCGCACCCAGCAGCGTGGTGTCGGTCTCGCCGAAACGGTGGCTCGACGCAAGCACCTCGGGAAGCAGCGAGACCGGGACGTCGAGCGCGGCGAGCAGCTCGTCGTCCCAGCACCCGCGGCGGATGTCGTAGAGCATCGTGCGCGACGCGTTGCTCACGTCTGTGACGTGCAGCCGCCCGCCGGTGAGCTGCCAGGCGAGCCAGCTGTCGATCGTCCCGAACGCGAGCTCGCCGCGCCGGGCGGCCTCGCGCGCGGCCGGCACGTGGTCGAGTAGCCAGCGGATCTTCGTGCCCGAGAAGTACGCGTCGATCACGAGCCCGGTGCGCTCGGCGACGGTCGTCGCGAGGCCCGACTCGCGCAATTGCCTGCAGATCGGCTCGGTGCGCCGGTCCTGCCAGACGATCGCGTTGTGGATCGGCCGGCCGCTGGCGCGCTCCCAGATCACCGTGGTCTCGCGCTGGTTGGTGATGCCGACACCGGCGATCGCGCGCGCGTCGATCCGCGCGGCGGCCAGCGCCTCGCGCGCGGTCGCGAGCTGCGTGCTCCAGATCTCGACCGGGTCGTGCTCGACCCAGCCAGGTTGCGGGAAGATCTGCCTGAACTCGCGCTGCGCCATCGACACGACGCGGCCCGCGGCGTCGAAGACGATGCTGCGCGAGCTCGAGGTGCCCTGGTCCAGCGCCAGCAGGTAGCTCATTCAGGTCTCCGTCTCGTCGTCGTTCGATCGCGCGCGCTTGCGCCACAGTGCCGGAGCGACACCGGCATGCCGGCTGAACGCCCGGCTGAACGCGGCTTCCGATTCGTAGCCGACCGAGGCAGCAACGCGCTTCACGGGAGCGGTGCCGTCCGCGAGCCGCCGCGCAGCCAGCATCATCCGCCAGCACGCAAGGTAGCGCATCGGCGGCTGCCCGACGGCGCGCGCGAAGCGTTCGGCGAGCACCGAGCGCGAGACGCCCGTCTCGCTCGCGAGAAGGCCGAGCGTCCACGCTTGCGCCGGCGCGGCGTGCAGCAGCGCGAGCGCCCGCCCGGCTACCGGGTCGCGCAGGCCCGCCATCCAGCCGGTGCGCGGCGCTTCGCCCGACTCGACGACGCAGCGCACGACCTCGATGAACATCAGCTCGCTCAACCGCAACAGCACGCTATGCCCGCCCCGGCGACGCTCCCGCAACTCCCGCAATGCGAGCTCGACCAGCGGCCCCATCCGGTCGTTCGCGGCGGCGGCTCGTCGCAGGTGGATCATCGGCGGCAGCGCGCCGAGCAGCGGGTCGAACGCAAGCGCGTCGCAGCCGAGGAATCCGCAGATGAAGCGGGCCTGCACCGGCCCGTCGCCGCCCGCCGCAACCACCGGCCGCAGGCGGCCGGCCGCCATCTCGCGAAAGAAGGCGAGCGTCCCGGGCCCATCGGGAATCGGAGGCGCCGGGCCGGGCCCGGCCAGGAAATAGGCATCACCGTGCGGCACGACGAAGATGTCCCCGGCCTCGAGCCGCTGCGGGACACCGCCCTCGATCCCGGCCCAGCAGTCGCCCTGCGTGACGACGTGGTACGAAACCAGGTGCCGGACCCCGGGCAGCACCCAGGGTGCGAACTCGGCGGCGCGCGGCGCGCGCGTCGCCCAGGGCTCCGCGGCGTCGACCAGGAAGAACATCGAACCCGACAGGCGCAGGGACCCCAGCACGTCGGAGAGCACGTCGGTGCGCACGCCGGCGCCCTGCGCAGGCCGACCGGCACGGCTCGCAGGCCGCGGCGCGGCGCGACGCGCGACTCCGGACGCCGCGACATGCGATCCGGATGATCGGTCATGGAGCTTGTGCATGACGCGATCGATGATACGCGGACGCTCCTCCGCGTCGACGCCGCGCAGTGTGGATCGTGTCGAAGGAGCTGCCACACCGGTAGGAGGAATGCCATGGACGAGACGCTGGCCGGACAGGTGAGCCGTGACGCCGCCGAGACCTACGAACGCTCGTTCGTGCCTGCGCTGTTTCGCCAGTGGACCGGGACGATGCTCGACGCGGCCCGGGTCGGTCCGGATACCACGGGGGTGCTCGACGTCGCCTGCGGAACCGGCGTGCTCGCGCGCGCTGCGGCTGCACGCCTGGGAACGTCGAGCGGAATCGCGGGCGTCGACCCGAACGAGGGAATGCTCGCGGTCGCGCGCCGCCTCGCGCCGGGAATCGCCTGGCACGCGGGTCGCGCAGAGGCACTGCCCAGCGAGGACGCCAGCTTCGACGCGGTGCTTTGCCAGTTCGGGTTGATGTTCTTCGAGGATCGGGTCGGCGGCCTGCGGCAGATGATGCGCGTGCTTCGACCGGGCGGACGGCTGGCGGTTGCGGTGTGGGCGACGCTGGAGAACTCTCCGGGGTTCGCGGAACTGGCGCGGCTCGTCGAGCGACACTGCGGTACGCGGCCCGCCGAAGCGTTGCGCGTGCCGTTCGCGCTCGGCGACACCGGCGAACTCGCGTCACTGGCCCGACGCGCCGGCCTCGTCGATTGGCGCATCGAGACGCTCGCCGGCGTCGCCCGCTTCGCGTCGATCGCGGACTGGATCCGTACGGAGGTGCGTGGCTGGTCGTACTCGGAACTGGTCGACGACGAACGGCTCGCGACCCTGGTCGACGAAGCGCAGCGTACGATGGTGCGCTTCGTGGCCGCCGACGGCAGCGTCGCGTTCGACGCGCCGGCGCACGTCGTCAGCGCGACCAGGCCGCGGGACCGCTAGCGGACCCGGCGGCCCCGAAAAGACTTCGGGCCGCCGGAGTTTCCCCCGGCGGCCCGTATCGGTGTCAGCCTGACGCTGCGGCGATCAGCCGCGCCGGCGACGCGCGACCAGCATCCCGAGCAGCACGCTGCCCAGCAGCGCCAGCGAACCCGGTTCGGGCACCGTCGTGCCGCCGCCGTTGCACGTCGCCCCCGTCGGGTCGGTGCAACCCGGCGTGCCGAGCGAGCCACCCAGCGCGAGGAACGCCGAGCCGAGCGCCTTGCCCGACGCATCGAGGCCGAAGTACGCGGGGTCGGAGTCGACCAGGCTCAGGAAGCCCAGCGCGCCGAAGTACGCCATCGAGTACGCCTGGTGCTCCCAGCAGCCCAGCGCCGGCGGCTGCGTGAAGCCCTTGGACAGGCCCTCGGTGTTGAACACCTCGTTGTCGGTACAGGTCGGCCCACCGCCGCCGGTGTTGTAGCCCATGACCGCGCCCGCGGGCGGCGTCGCGAGGACGGGGTCGATGAACGACCAGTTGCCGCCCTGGTAGTCCTGGATCGCGACGCTGCCGCCGGCCGCGTAAAACGCGCCGATCTGCGCGGCAAAGGCCGACGCGCCCGCGAGGTTCTGGTCGCAGCAGCCGCCGGGACTCTGGATGTACAGCGCGCTGTAGCTCGCCGCACTCAGGCCCGTCAGGTCGTTGGTGAACACGGTGCCGGGATCGGCGTGCGGAATCGGCGAAGTGCCGAACACGATCATCGGCAACGCCGAACCCTGCCGCATGAACGCCCACAGCTGCTCGGTGTAGGTGTCGCCACCGGCTTGGGCACCGTGGAACGTGGTGGCGTCGGAGCCCTCCAGCACCAACGTCTTCGCGGACGCCGGCGACAGGGCCGCCAAAGCCAGTAGTGCCGATGCAAGCATCGACAGAACTCTGTGCAGCTTCATCTTCATCGCTCCTCCGTGGAGGACCGGTCGGGATTGGCCGGATTCCTTGATCGAAATCAAGGCATAAAGCGTGCCTTGGCAACTCAAGTGCTTGAAAACAATTGAAATTCTGGCAGCAGGATCGACGCGGGCGGCGCGGTGCTGTAAAGATTTTCGACGTCAGCCTGTGTCAGGCGAGCCGCAGATTGGAAGCCGGTCTCGACCGGCGCGTCTTATGCTTGGCCCGACGACCACGCCCGAGCGCACTGGACCCCCCATGAAGCCCGACGAAGGAACTCCCGACCCCTGCACCCTTCTCGAAATGCAGCGCGGCGCCCATCGCTCGGCGCCCTATCCCGAATGGGACGTCCGGCGCGACCGGCTCGAGCGCCTGCGCAGGCTGCTGGTCGACCACGAATCCGCGATCGAGGAGGCGATCGACGCCGACTTCGGCGGTCGCCCGCGCGTCGAGACGCAGGTCGCCGAGCTGTTCCCCTCGATCGCGGAGGTCCGCGCCGCGCTGCGCGGCGGACGCCGCTGGATGAAGCCGCGCGGCGCCTGGGTCTCGAAGTGGTTCCTGCCGGCCCGCGCGTGGATCATGCCGCGGCCGGTGGGCGTCGTCGGGATCATCGTGCCGTGGAACTACCCGCTGTTCCTGGCCGTGGGGCCGCTGGCCGGCGCGCTGGCGGCCGGCAACCGCGCAATGATCAAGATGTCCGAGTACACGCCAGCCTTCTCGTCGCTGCTTCAGCGCCTGGTCGGCCAGGTGTTCGCGCCCGAGGAGGTCGCGGTCGTCGCCGGTGGCGCAGACGTGGCGGCTGCGTTCGCCGCGCTGCCGTTCGACCACCTCGTCTTCACCGGCTCGACCTCGGTCGGCCGGAAGGTGATGGCGGCGGCCAGCGCCAACCTCACGCCGGTAACGCTGGAACTGGGCGGCAAATCGCCGGCCGTGGTCGCGCCCGGCTATCCACTCGAACGTGCCGCGACGCGGATCATGGCAGGCAAGCTGCTCAATGCCGGGCAGACCTGCATCGCGCCCGACTACGTGCTCGTTCCGCGCGAGGGCCTCGACGCGTTCGTCGGGCACGCCCGGGCCCGGGCGCGCGCGATGTACCCGGCCGGACTCGCCGATCGCGACTACTGCAGCATCGTCGATGCGCGGCAGTACGAGCGGCTGCTCGGCTACCTCGACGACGCGACAGCCAGCGGCGTGCGGCCGGTCGAGCTGTTCGACGGACCCGCTCGCGACGACGCGGCGCACCGCCTCGGGCCGGTCATCCTGGTCGACCCGCCGCACTCGCTGGTGGCGATGAAGCACGAAATCTTCGGCCCGATCCTGCCGGTGCTGCCGTACGACCGTCCCGAGGACGCGGTCGCGTTCGTCAACGCGATGGCGTATCCGCTCGCGCTGTACTGGTTCGACGACGACCGACGCCGCGCCGCTTGGGCACTCGAGCAGACCCACGTCGGCGGGGCCTGCATCAACGAGACGCTGCTGCACGTCGCGCAGGAGGAACTGCCGTTCGGCGGGGTCGGACCTTCGGGCATGGGCCACTACCACGGCAAGTGGGGCTTCGACACGATGAGCAAGCTCACGCCGGTGTTCAGGCAGTCGCGGCTGAACGGAATGGGGCTGTTCATGCCGCCGTACCGGCCCGTCGTTTACCGGCTGCTCAAACTGATGAAGCGGCTGTAGCGCACCGCCGCGGCAGACCGGGACGCCGGCCGCTACGCGCCGGCGAGTCGCGCGAGCAGCGCCAGTTGCGAGACGAAGGGCTTGCCCCGACGGCGCTTGCGCCGGTAGTTGCCGTCGCCGTCCATCACCCAGGCATTGACGTTGTCGCGCAGGTGCACGTCGATCGCCTCGTCGATCACCCGCTCCTTGAGCTTGCGGTCGCGCACCGGAAACGCGATCTCGACGCGCCGGAACAGGTTGCGGTCCATCCAGTCGGCCGACGACAGCCAGACGTCCTTCTTTCCTCCGTTGTGGAAGAAGAAGACGCGGCTGTGCTCGAGGAAGCGGCCGACGACCGATCGCACCGCGATGTTCTCCGACAGCCCCGGCACCCCGGGCCGCAGCGCGCAGACGCCGCGCACGATCAGGTCGATCTTCACCCCGGCAGCGCTCGCCTCGTACAGCGCGTCGATCACCGTCGGCTCGAGCAGCGCGTTGACCTTGGCCGCCAGATACGCCTTCTTGCCGGCGCGGGCGTGGGCGGCTTCGCGCCGGATCGACGCGAGCAGCATCTCGTGCAGCGTGAACGGCGCCTGCGTCAGCAGCCGCAGCGTGCCGCGCTGGCCCAGGCCGGTGAGCCTGCGGAACACCTCGTGCACGTCGGCGCAGATGTCGTCGCTGGCGGTGAACAACCCGAAGTCCTCGTAGAGCCGGGCGGTGCGCGGATGGTAGTTGCCGGTGCCCAGGTGCACGTAGCGGCGCAACACGGTGGCGCCCTTCGCGGTCTCCCGGCGCAGCACCATCGCCATCTTGGCGTGCGTCTTGTGGCCGACGACGCCGTAGACGACGTGCGCGCCTGCCTGCTCGAGCTTCGCGGCCCAATTGATGTTCGTCTCCTCGTCGAAGCGCGCCATCAGCTCGACCACCACCGTCACTTCCTTGCCGGCGTGCGCGGCGTCGATCAGCGCCTGCATCAGCGCCGAGTCGGCGCCGGTCCGGTAGACGGTCTGCTTGATCGCGACGACGCGCGGATCGCGGGCAGCGCTGACCAGGAACTCCATCACCGGCGCGAACGACTCGTACGGATGGTGGACCAGGATGTCGTGCTTGCGGATCGCGGCGAACAGGTCCTTCTCGCGCAGCACCGCGGGCACCGACGGCTCGAACGGCGGGTACTTCAGCTCGGGCAGGTCGACGAGGTCGATGACCTGCTGCAGCCGCACCAGGTTGACCGGCCCGTCGACGCGATAGCAGTCCTGCTCCTCCAGGTCGAACTCGCGCAGCAGGCGCGCGACCAGTGCGTCGGAGATGCCGGCGGAGACCTCGAGCCTGACCTCGTCGCCGTACTGGCGCTGGACCAGCTCGCCCTGCAGCGCCGCGCGCAGGTCGGTGACCTCCTCGTCGTCGACGAACAGGTCGCTGTTGCGAGTGAGACGGAACTGGTGCACCGAACGCACCTCGAGCCCCTGGAACAGCCGGTCGACGAAGCCCTGCACGATCGACGCGAGCGGCATCACGCCGTGCGGCGCGCCGGACACTTCCGGCGGCACGCGCAGGATGCGCGGCAGCGCGCGTGGCGCCTGGACGATCGCGATGCCGGCGCGGCGGCCGAACGCGTCGACGCCCTGGAGTTCGACGACGAAGTTCAGGCTCTTGTTGAGGATGCGCGGGAACGGGTGCGCCGGATCGAGCGCGATCGGCGTGAGCAGCGGCTCGATCTCGGTCTCGAAGATGCGCCCGGCCCACTGGCGCTGCGCGTCGGTCCAGTTCAGCCGGGTGTGCATGACGACGCCGTGCGCGGCCAGCTGCGGCAGGATCGTCCGGTTCAGCAGCTCGTACTGCCGCGCCACCAGCCTGCGCGCGCGTTCGTGGATCGCCGCCAGGCTGCGACGCAGCGCCGTGCCGTCGCCGCGCCCTGCGAGCAGCAGTTCCTTGAACTCGGCGACACGGATCTCGAACAGCTCGTCGAGGTTGCTGCTCACGATGGTGAGGAAGCGCAGCCGCTCGAGCAGCGGCACCGATTCGTCCTCGGCCTGCGCCAGCACCCGCTCGTTGAATGCCAGGATTCCGATCTCGCGATCGAGCAGCCGAACCCCTGAACCCGTCTTCGCGTCCATTCGCGCGAGCTTGCCCTTCCTTCGTGACGGCTTCGTGACGGCGCGCTTGCTGTTCATCCGGTGGCGACGGCGGTCGATCGACCCGCACACTTTGTCATACTTCGCCTGGTGCAGTCCCGGACCCCTGCTTCCCGAACCCTTCCGACGCCTCGCCCGCCCATGTCCGGATACCGATTGCTGGCCGCAGTCGACCTCGGATCGAACAGCTTTCGTCTGCTGATCGGCCGGGTCGAGGGCTCGCCGCTCGGCGAGCTGGTGCTGCCGCTCGACGGCGTGAAGCAGACCGTGCGGCTGGCCGGCGGCCTGCGCGAGGACGGCAGCCTCGATGCGGCTTCGCGCGAACGCGGGCTGGCGGCGCTCGCGATGTTCGGCGAGCGCCTGCGCTCGTTCGCACCCGAAGCGGTGCGCGCGGTGGCGACGAACACGCTACGTGTGGCGAGCAACGCGGCCCAGTTCCTCGCGACCGCGGAGGCCGCGCTCGGCTTCCCGATCGAGGTGATCTCCGGACTCGAGGAAGCGCGACTCATCTACCTCGGTGCGGCGCACGAATTGCCGAGCGACGGCGTGCCGCGGCTGGTGGTCGACATCGGCGGCGGGTCCACGGAGTGCATCGTCGGCACCGACATGCGCGCGAGCACGCTCGAGTCGGCGCCGGTGGGCTGCGTGGCGCTGTCGACGCGCCACTTCCCGGAGGGGTGCGTCGGGCGCGAGGCCTTCGAGCACGCGTACTACGCGGCGCGCGCGATCTTCGCGCAGGTCGCCGAGCCGTTCGCGCACCAGCGCTGGCGCTATGCGGTCGGCACGTCGGGCACCGCCAAGTCGCTGTGGCAGGTCGCGCAGGCGCAGTGGGGCGCCGACGAGCTCGACCGCGACGCGCTGGCACGCATGCACGCCGCGCTGATCGAGGCCGGACACGTCGACACGGTGCAACTCGCCGGCCTGCGCCCCGATCGCCGGCCGGTGCTGGCCGGCGGGCTCGCGGTGATGATGGCGGCGTTCGACGAGCTCGGCATCGACACGATGCGCTACTGCGGCGGCGCGCTGCGCCAGGGTGTGCTCTACGACATGCTCGGGCGCAGCGAGGGCCGCGACACGCGCGCGATCACCGTCGAGCAGATGCTTGCGCGCTATGGCGTCGACCGGCGCCACGCGCGGCGGGTTCGGGACACCGCGCTCGCGCTGTTCGACCAGGGCGCGCGCGCCGCGCAAGAGGTACTGCAGGCACGCCGGCAGGTACTCGGATGGGCTGCCGAACTCGCCGAGGTGGGCATGTCGATTTCGCACGAGGGCTTCCACAAGCATTCGGCGTACATCCTCGGCCACGCCGACATGCCCGGGTTCTCGCGCCGCGAGCAGGCGGCGCTCGCGAACCTCGCGCTGGCGCAGGTCGGGGGCCTGCGCAAGCTGCGCGGGCTGATCGGCGACGACCTCGGGTGGCTCAAGGTGGTGGCGCTACGCGTCTCGACCATCCTGCACCGCAAGCGCGACGACCAGGAGGTGCCGACCCCGGCGCTGTTCCTGCAGCGGCGCTCGCTGCGCCTGGAGATGCCGAAGCAGTGGGCGCGACGCTTCCCGCTGGCCCACGAGAGCCTGCTGGGCGAGGCCTCGGCCTGGTCCGAGATACGCGTCTTCGAAAAGTTCGTCTACGAGACGATCTAGCCTGCACGCGCGGGCGCGGCGCTCAGGCGAGGTCCGGAGAGATCGCCGCGCGCAGCACGACCTGCGCGCGCCCTTCGCGCTCGCGGGTGGTCAGCCACCAGATCGCGCCCTTCTTCACGCTCCAGTCGGCTTCCTCGGCCGACAGGAGCAGGCTCACCAGCCGGCCCAGCGTCGGCTGGTGCCCGACCAGCACGACGTGGCGCGAACGCGCCTCGGGGCCTTCCGGCCAGTCGAGCGCGGCGAGGCACTGCGCGACGTCGGCGCCCGGGCCCAGGCGCGCGTCGACGCGCACTTTCGCGCCGAGCGCCTCTGCGGTCTCGCGAGCACGCGCCGCGGGGCTCGACAGCACCGTGTAGCGCTCGGGCAGTCGCGCTTGAAGCCAGCGCGCCATGCGCTCGGCCTGCTTGCGGCCGCGTTCGGTGAGCCGCCTGCCGGCGTCGCTCGCCGGGTCGGCTTCGGCGTCGCCGGCGTCCGCGTGCCGCCAGACGATCAGGTCCATGTCGGTCATCCGGAAAGCGCCCATGCTGCCCGCCTTCGATGACGTAGCGATGTCAGTCGCCGGACTTCGCGCCGGCCTCGGCCTGCAGGCGCCGGTACTTCGCCATCAGCTGCTCGCGCGTCTCGCGGCGGTCGGGATCGAACGGGATGCAGTCGACCGGGCAGACCTGCCGGCATTGCGGCTCGTCGAAGTGCCCGACGCACTCGGTGCATCGATCGGGGTCGATGACGTAGATCTCGGGGCCCATCGAAATGGCGCCGTTCGGGCACTCCGCCTCGCAGACGTCGCAGTTGATGCACTCGTCGGTGATGATCAGCGCCATCGACACGCCCCTCGCGGAGTCACTGCGGCCGTGCGCCGAGCTGCACGAGCTTCTTGCGCAGCCACTCCTGCACCGATGGCGCGACGAACTTGGAGACGTCGCCGCCCATCAGCGCGATCTCGCGCACCAGCGTGCCCGAGATGAACTGGTACTGGTCGGTCGGAGTCATGAAGATCGTCTCGACCTCCGGCATCAGGTGGCGGTTCATGCCGGCCATCTGGAACTCGTACTCGAAGTCGCTGACCGCGCGCAGGCCGCGGATCACCACGTCGGCCTTCTGCTGGCGAACGAAGTTCACCAGCAGGCCCGAGAAACCGACGATCTCGACGTTCGGATAGTGGTTCAGCGTCTCGCGCGCGATCGCCAGGCGCTCGTCCGGGCTGAAGATCGGGCTCTTGCCGCGGCTGTCCGCGACCGCCACGACCAGGGACTCGAACAGCTTGGCCGCGCGGCGAACGAGGTCTTCGTGCCCGCGGGTCAGCGGGTCGAAGGTGCCCGGATAGATCGCCCTGGTCATGGTTGCGTCCCCCCTGAGGTGCCGTCCGGACGTCCATCGTCGCGGACGACCAGATGATAGTGGACGTTTCCGGCGCGGTCGCCCCGCTCGAGGCGCCAGCCCGGCGGCGGCGCGAACGGCGCCCCCGCCTCCACGTAGACCCGCGCGCCGGGTGCCAGCAACGGCGCCACCAGCGGCAGCGCCTGCTCCAGGAGCCCTTGCCCGAACGGCGGATCGAGGAAGACCAGGTCGAAGCGCTCGCCGGCCCGCGCGAGCCGGCGAAGCGCCTCGAACGCGTCGCCGGCAACCAGTTCGACGCCGCCGGCGTGCAGGCGCTCGGTCGCTGCACGGATCGCGGCGAATGCGGTCCGGTCACGCTCGACCATCACCACCCGTCGCGCGCCGCGCGAGGCCGCCTCGAGGCCGAGCGCGCCCGAGCCGGCGAACGGATCGAGGCAGTCGCGGCCCTCGAGCGACTGGCCGAGCCAGTTGAACAGCGTTTCGCGTACACGGTCGGGAGTCGGCCGCAAGCCGGGCACGTCCGGCACGGCGAGCGGCGTTCGCTTCCACTGGCCACCGACGATGCGCACGCGGTGCGCGCCCTTGCCCGCGCCCTTGCCCCTGCCCGCGGCAGGCCGCCCGGCGCCCCGAGGTGCGGGCGGGGCCGCGCGCCTAGCGGGCGGCGCGGCCACCGGGCGCTGCGTCGCCGTTGCCGACCACCACCGTGACGAGCGCATCGGCCCGCACGTGCCGCGCAAACGCCGCGCGGACCTCGTCGAGCGTGACCTGCTCGACCCGTGCGGTCCAGCGGTCGAGGTAGTCGAGCGGAAGCCGGTAGAAGCCGATCACTGCGAGGTTGTCGAGGATCTTGCGGTTCGAGTCGATGCGCAGCGCGAAGCCGCCGACGAGGTTCGCCTTCGCGGCCGCGAGTTCCGCCTCGGTCGGCCCGTCGCGCAGGAACCGCGCCAGCGTCTCGCGCACGACGCCGAGCGCCACTGCCGTCTGGTCGCGCTGCGTCTGCAGGCCGATCGTGAACGGCCCCTGCTGCAGCATCGGCGCGAAGTACGAGTAGACGCTGTAGGCCAGGCCGCGCTTCTCGCGCACCTCTTCGTAGAGCCGCGAGACGAACCCGCCGCCGCCGAGCACGTAGTTGCCGACCAGCAGCGGGAAGAAGTCCGGGTCGCCGCGTGCGATCGAAGGCTGGCCGATCAGGATGTGGCTCTGCGTGGAAGGGTGCTCGATGCGCCGCTCGATCGCCTGCTGCGGCGGCACGACCGGGCCGACGACGCGCGCCGCGCCGCCCGCCGGCAGGTCGCGCGTGAGTTGCTCGGCGATCGCCTGCGCCCGCTCGCGGCTGATCGCGCCGATCATCGAGACCACGGCGCTGCGCGCGTCGTAATAGCCGCGGTGGAACGCGACGAGGTCGTCGCGGGTGATCGCCGCCACCGACTCGGGCGTCGCGTGCGCGCCGTACGGATGGTTGCCGTACATCGCCCGGTCGAAGGCGCGCTGGGCGATCGTCTCGGGTTTGGTCTCCGACTCGCGGATCGCCTGGATCGCGCGCTCCTTCTCGCGGGCGAGCACGGCCGCGGGAAAGTCGGGATGCGCCACGACGCGCGCCAGCAGCGACAGTGCCTCGTCGAGTTCGGGCTCGCTGGTCAGCGTGCGCAGCGTGACGCTGGCGCGATCGTCTCCGGCTCCGCCGCCGCGCTGCGCGCCGATCCGCGCGAAGCCCTCCGAGATCGCGGACTCGTCCAGGCCGCCCGCGCCTCGAGCCAGCATCGCGTTGGCGACCGACGCCAGCCCCGCGCGGCCGGCCGGATCGAGCCGGCTGCCCGCGTCGAAGTCCAGGCTGACGTCGAGCATCGGGATCGAGTCGGCGCGCACGAAGTAGACGCGCGCACCGTTGGGCGTCGTCCAGTGCTCGATCGGCAGCGCGGCGCGCGCCGCGCCCGACATGAATGCGGCGGCCGCGAAGAAACCGGCCAGGATGCGCAGGGCGAACGTCATGGCGATGCTCACTGGTGACGCGCGCCGGCCGGGGGCTTGCGCGCCGCTCGTTCGTCGATCGGCTGCGGCACGAGCGTGGCCACCGTCAGTGCGTCGTCGCCGAAGTACTTGCCGGCGACCGCCTGCACGTCGGCTGCGGTCACGGCGCGGATGCGCTCGAGGATGCGATCGGCGTCGGCGTGGGAGAAGCCCGAGATCTCCAGGCCACCCATCTCCATCGCCTGCGACATGATCGAATCGCGCTTGTAGATCTGGCTGGCCACGTACTGCGTCTTGATCCGGCGCAGTTCGTCGTCGCGCACGCCGTCGCGCGCGATCCGGGCGATCTCGGCGCGCAGCGCGCGCTCGACGTCCTCGGTGCTGCGCCCCTGGGCCGGCGTCCCGTCGAGCACGAACAGCGCCGGCCCCCGGGCGACCAGCCCGTAGCTGGCGCCCACCTGGTTGGCGACGCGCGAGCCGCGGACGATATCGCGTGTCAGCCGGCCGTTCTCGTCGGCGTCGAGCACCGCCGCGAGCAGCTCGAGCGCGTACGGCTCGGTGTCGCGCCCGACGTCGGAGAGCCTCGGCACCTTGAAGCCCATGATCACGTACGGATTCTCGGCCGGTGCCTTCACCCACACCCGTCGCAGCCCGCGCTGCGGCGGCTCGTTCTGCGGCTTGCGCTCGGGCAGCGCGTGCGGTTCGATCCGCCCGTACGTGCGCTCGGCGAGCCGGTAGACCTCCTCGCCGGAGACGTCGCCGACCACCACCAGGATCGCGTTCGACGGCGTGTACCAGCGGTGGTACCAGGCCGCGACGTCGCTCGCGCGCATCGACTCGAGGTCGTCCATCCAGCCGATCACCGGCACGCGGTACGGAGACGCGGTGAACGCGGTGGCCATCAGCTGCTCGTAGACCAGCGCCTGCGCGCGATCCTCGGTGCGCAGCCGCCGTTCTTCCATCACGACCTTGATCTCCTTGTCGAAGTCCTCGCGGGCGAACGCGAGGTTCGACATCCGGTCGGCCTCCAGCTTCATCACGTCGGGCAGGTGGCGGCTGCCGAGTTGCTGGTAGTAGCCGGTGTAGTCGCGCGTCGTGAACGCGTTCTCGCGCCCGCCGAGCGCGGCGACCCGGCGCGAGAACTCGCCCGCGGGAACCGCCTTCGTGCCCTTGAACATCATGTGCTCGAGCACGTGCGCAACCCCGGTCGTGCCGTTCACCTCGTCCATCGAGCCGACGCGATACATCACGAGGTGAACGACGGTGGGCGCGCGACGGTCTTCGCGCACGATGACCTTCATCCCGTTGGGCAGGGTGCGCTCGAACACGCCGGACGCCCGCGCGGCCGGCGCCGCGCGCGACGCCGTGGACGGCTGCGCCGTGGCGGCCCCGGCGTCGCCCGGCGGCTGCGAAGCCTGCTGCAGCGCGCACGCGCCGAGCGAAACGGCGAACGCGGACGCGGCGAGCGCGCGGGCGATGGACAATGGGCGGGAAGTCGGCTTCGGCGGGCGGGCGGGAATCGGCATGTTCGGCACGGGTAGAATCGAGCCCGAGTGTAGCCATGTTCGGATTCCTACGTCGCAAAAGGCCCGCCGAAGGCGTCGCCGCCCCTTCCCCCACGCCCGCGCCGGTTCCCGAGGCCGCCGCGTCCGCCACCGCGCCTGCCGGCGGCTCCGCGTCGGCGCTCTACCCGGGCGAAGTGCTCGCCGGCCCGGTCGAAGCGAAGACCACGACGGCACCGCCAGCCGCGGTTCAGGCCCCGGCGGTCGAGGCTCCCCTTCCGATCGTCGCCACGCCCGCGCTCGACCCCGGGTCTCCCGCCACCGACGTCGGGACGCCGCCCGAGCGCCGCTCGTGGATGAAGCGGCTGCGCGATGGACTGTCGAAGACCCGCGGCAACCTCGCCGGCCTGTTCTCGGGCGCGCGCGTCGACGACGCGCTGTTCGAGGAGCTCGAATCGGCGCTGCTCGCCAGCGATGCCGGCGTCGCGACGACCGACTGGCTGATGCGCGAGCTTCAGCAGCGCGTGCGCCGTGAGCGGCTCACCGACGGCGAGCAGGTCCGGCAGGCACTGCGCGCGCTCACCGTCGAATTGCTCGAACCGCTCGAGAGGCCGATGGACATCGATCGTGCCGAGCCGCTCGTGCTGATGATCGCCGGTGTCAACGGGGCGGGAAAGACCACGTCGATCGGCAAGCTCGCGCATCACCTTCGACGCGAAGGCAAGTCGATCCTGCTCGCTGCCGGCGACACCTTCCGCGCGGCGGCGCGCGAGCAGCTCGCCGAATGGGGTTCGCGCAACGACGTCGAGGTCATCGCGCAGCAGGGCGGCGACCCGGCGGCCGTCGCCTTCGACGCGGTGAGCGCCGGACGTGCGCGGCACACCGGCGTCGTGATGATCGACACCGCGGGCCGGCTGCCGACGCAGTTGCACCTGATGGAAGAGCTGAAGAAGATCCGCCGCGTCGTCGCCAAGGCCATGGACGGCGCGCCGCACGAGACGCTGCTGGTCCTGGACGGCAACACCGGCCAGAACATGCTCGCGCAGGTCAAGGCATTCGACGACGCGATCGGGCTGTCCGGCTTGATCGTGACGAAGCTCGACGGCACCGCGAAGGGCGGAGCGATCGCGGCGCTGGCGCACACGCGCCGCGATCGGCCGATCCCGGTCTACTTCGTCGGCGTCGGCGAAGGCCTCGAAGACCTTCAGGCGTTCTCCGCCGACGAATTCGCGAGCGCGCTGTTCGACTAGGGCCCGTTGGCCCTGATCAGACGATCGCCACTTGCTGCAACTGCGCGGCGATGCTCGCGTGGTCCGGAAGCACGGCCGCGCCGGCAGGCCGCTGCCCGGCGCGGCGCGACTCGATCGGGGCGAGCAGGTCGATCTCCGGGTGACGCTCGACGAAGAAGAAATCGTGAAGCGGATGCCCGCCCTGCAGCGAGCGCTCGTGCGCCTCGAAGACGCCCAGCGTGAGCAGGCGATGCGTCGCGGACCCGGTGCCGTCCGCCGAGAAGCGCACCGGCGCCGGCTGCGGATCGTGGAAACCGAGCCACTCGTACTGCCGCAGTGCAGGCTCGCGCACCGCGATCAGCATCGTGTCCACCTGCGCCGCCAGGCAATAGCGGTGGAACGCCTTCCACAGCATCAGCCGCACCAGCGTGGCGTTGCGACCGGCCTTCACCGCGAGACCGGACGCCTCGGCCACCGACACCGCCTTCAACGACGCCGGCAACGCGATGCGGTCCTCGACCATCAGCCTGCCGCGCTCGCTCGCGAGGATTCGCAGGCTGCCCAGCGCCTCGCCGTCGATCCGCGATTCGGCGAGCAGCAGCGTGGCGTTCGGACGCTGGTCCCAGGTTTCGGGCGCGGGCGCCGCAGCCGTCGATGACTTGCCTGCGGCTGCGGCGCGCACGGCCAGCACCTTGCGCAGGTCGCCGTCGGTGGAGGCCACCCGGATGGTGACGGGGAGGTGATGGCTGGTCTCGGCTGGCATGGGCGCACTCTGTTCGTTCTGAGGTTCGCGACCACGTACCGATCGAGAGTCTGTTCGCGGTGGCGGGTCCCGGTCAATGCTATGACGGAGCCTCCGCGGGCCGGCCCCCGCCGGTCGGGCCGCGGCCACCGTTGGGGCGGGCGCACCGCCCGCCGCGATCAGTCGGCCCGCGACGCCTCGGGCTGCGCCGAGGGTTCGGCCTTGCGGAAGGCGTCGAGCGCCATGCACTCGTCGAAGATCCGCATCACGGTCGAGTAGCGCTCGACCTTCGTCTCGAACCTGCGGGCGTTGAAGATCTGCGGCACCAGGCAGGCGTCGGCCATCGTCGGCTGGTCGCCGTGGCAGAACCGCCCGCTCGCCCCGTCGGCCAGCTGGCGCTCGAATGCGGCGAGCCCCTCGTCGCACCAGTGCCGGTACCAGTCGGCGATGGCCGCCTTGTCGAGCTTGAGCGCATCGCGCAGGTGGTTGAGCACGCGCAGGTTGTTCAGCGGATGGATCTCGGCCGCGACCAGCATGGACAGCGAGCGCACCCGCGCACGCCCCAGCGGGTCGGCAGGCAACAACTTCGGGCCGGGCTTCGTTTCGTCCAGGTATTCGATGATGGCCAGCGACTGGTTCAACCGGTGCCCGCCGTCGACCAGCACCGGAACCAGCCCTTGCGGATTGACCGACCGGTACGCGGACCCGGCCTGCTCGCCCGAGGGCAGCCAGACGACCGCGGGGGTCCAGTCGAGGCCTTTCAGGTTCAGGGCGATCCGCACCCGGAACGAAGCCGAGCTTCGGAAGAAGGTGTAGAGCTCCAGCATGCGGGCCTCCTCGGGACGTTCGCACGACGCGCAGGGGAACGCCGTCGACGCGTAAGGTTGGTCGCCGGAACGGTACCACGGGATTCCGCCGCTTGCCGCAGGGCCGTGCCCGCAGCCCGGCAAAATCTGCTTGTCGATCAATGGCTTGCGACCTGCGAACCGGCGTCGCCAGTCGCCGGCGGGAGCAATCGCCCCGATAGAAAGGATTTGTTGGCACTCTCGGTCAATGAGTGCTAATGTTGCATTGCGCTCGGAACTGACTGGTGGGTCATCAGATGGTGAGGGCACTCGGCGCCTCATCCGACCCGGCGGTCGCTTCCCCGAGCCACGAAAGGAAAGCGTACATGTCCAAACGGAATTCGACCGCCCTCGTGCCTGCCGGCCATGCCGGCGCGATCATGGCATTGCCGGCCGTCGGGAACCTGGACGCCTACATCTCGGCGGTGCACCGGCTGCCGATGCTGAGCGCCGAGCACGAGGTCGATCTCGCGCGGCGCTACCGCGATCAGCAGGACCTCGACGCAGCGCGCGAGCTGGTGATGTCGCACCTGCGGCTCGTCGTCTCGGTGGCCCGGCAGTACCTGGGGTACGGGTTGCCGCACGCCGACCTGATCCAGGAAGGCAACATCGGCCTGATGAAGGCCGTCAAGCGCTTCGACCCCGAGCGCGGGGTGCGGCTCGTGTCGTTCGCGCTGCACTGGATCAAGGCCGAGATCCACGAGTACATCCTGAAGAACTGGCGGATGGTCAAGGTCGCGACGACCAAGGCCCAGCGCAAGCTGTTCTTCAACCTGCGCTCGCACAAGAACGGCGCGCACACGCTCACCCCGTCCGAGGTCGATGCGATTGCGCGCGAGCTGAACGTGCGCGACAAGGACGTCATCGAGATGGAGACCCGTCTCGGCGGGCAAGACCTGGCGCTCGACGGCCAGGTCGACGATGGCGAGGAGAGCTACGCCCCGGCAGCGTGGCTGGCGGCCCCGCACTCCGAGCCCACGCAGGTGCTGGAAGCGCGCGAGTACGACCGCCTGCAGAGCGACGGCATCGCCCGCGCGCTCGAGGCGCTCGACGCGCGCAGCCGGCGGATCGTCGAGGCGCGCTGGCTGCGCGACGAATCGGACGGCGGCACCATGACGCTGCACCAGCTCGCCGACGAGTTCGGCGTGTCGGCCGAGCGGATTCGCCAGATCGAGGCCAAGGCGCTGCAGAAGATGAAAGGCGCGCTCGCCGCATACGTCTAACGGAAGCGCCGCGGTGACGCCGCGGCGTTCCATTCGTTCTTTCCTCCCCCTCTTTGCCGCCGAAGGGTCACCCGAGGCGGCATTCTTTTTTTCTCGAGCGCCCTCTTTCCGCGCCATTGCGCCGACGCCGGCCCGCGCCAACAATACCCTTGACGCCAGTCTGGGAATGTCGCCGCGCCGGCTTCCGCTATCCTCGACGCCCATGTCCCCGACCGGCCCGCAACGCACCGAGGCACCGCTCGCCGCACTCTCCTGCCTGCTGTTCAACGCGCTGGTCTGGGGCGTGTCGTGGTGGCCGTTCCGGCAGTTGAACGCGATGGGCCTGCACAGCCTGTGGGCCACCGGCTTCGCGTTCGCGCTGTCCACCGTCCTCGTCAGCCTGTGGCGCCCGTCGGCCTGGCCGGCACTGCTGCATCGGCCGCACCTGTTCTGGATGGTCGCCGCCGCCGGCATCACGAACGCCGCGTTCAACTGGGGCGTGATGATCGGCGAGGTGGTTCGGGTGGTGCTGCTGTTCTACCTGATGCCGGTCTGGTCGCTGCTGCTCGCGCGCTGGCTGCTGCGCGAGCCGATCACCGGCGCGGCGCTGGCGCGCATCGGACTGGCGATCGGCGGGGCCGCGATCGTGCTGTGGCAGCCCGGCACCGGCATGCCGCTGCCCGGGTCGCTGGCCGACTGGCTGGGCATCGTCGGCGGCGCGAGCTTCGCGCTGGTCAACGTGCTGGTGCGCCGGCACCGCGACGACCCCGACGAGGCGCGCGCGCTGGCGATGTTCGTCGGCGGGTTCGTCGTCGCCACCGCGATGGCCGCATCGCTCGCGTCGCTGGGCACGATCGACTTCCCGCCCGCGCCGGCGTGGGCGTGGATCGGCGGCAACGTCGCGCTGGCCGCCGCGTTGCTGGCCGGCAACTTCGCGCTGCAATACGGCGCGGCGCGCTTGCCGGCCGCGGTCACTGCGATCGTCATGCTGTCCGAAGTTCCGTTCGCCGCCCTGTCGTCGGTGGGATTGGGGGGCGAAACGCTCGCTGCGCGTACCATCGTCGGCGGGCTGCTGATCCTCGGCGCGACCCTGCTCGCTTCGCTGCAGGCCGGCGCTGCGCCCGAACCCGCGCACGCGCACCCATCGGGAGACCCGCAATGACCACCGTATACGACTTCAACGCACAAACCATCGACGGCACGAAGCGCGCGCTGTCGAAATACCGCGGCACGGTGCTGCTGATCGTCAACACCGCCAGCCAGTGCGGGCTCACGCCCCAGTACGCGGGGCTCGAGGAGCTCTACCGCAAGTACCACGAACGCGGCCTCGAGATCCTCGGCTTTCCGTGCAACCAGTTCGGCTCGCAGGAACCCGGTACCGAGGGCGAGATCGCGAAGTTCTGCGAGACGCAGTTCGGCGTGAGCTTCCCGATGTTCGCGAAGGTCGACGTCAACGGCGACGAGGCGCATCCGCTGTTCAAGTGGCTGCGCAAGGAGGCGCCCGGGCTGCTGGGCTCGGAGGCGATCAAGTGGAACTTCACGAAGTTCCTGGTCGACCGCGAGGGCCACGTCGTCGAGCGCTTCGCGCCGACCGCGGTACCGGCCGACCTGGCACCGGCGATCGAGAAGCTGCTGCAGGTTCAGCCGCCCGCGGCCCAAAGGTCGCGATAGTCGGCTGCGATCGCGTCGAGCACCGCGTCGCGCTCGCCGAGCACCGGCCACAGGTCGATGCGCAGGCCCGGATGCGTCGCGCAGACTTCCGCGAGCAGCGCCGGCACGTCGCGCTTGAGGTGCCCGCCCTGCGCCCAGAACACCGGCGCGACGGCGATCCGCGTCGCGCCCTTCCCGACCGCGGCGGCGACCGCGTCGCCCAGCGTCGGGCTCATCAGCTCGAGGAACGCGGGCACCACGTCGACTTGCGGCAGCGCCGCGTGCAGGCGCCGCGCCAGCGCGTCGATGGGCTCGCGCCACGCGGGGTCTCGCGCGCCGTGCGCGAACAGGATCAGGGCCGTCGACACGCTCAGTCCTTCAGCAGCATGCGCAGGTCGTGCACGATGGGCTCCGGGCCCGTGCCGTGCTTGATGAACAGGCGCAGCTTGCCCTGCGGGTCGTAGACGTAGCTGCCGGCCGTGTGGTCGACGGTGTAGCTCCCGGGCGTCTTGCCCGGCACCTTCTGGTAGAAGACCTTGAACGCCTTGGCGGTACGCGCGGTGGCCTCGGCGTCGCCGTACAGCCCGAGGAAGCGCTTGTCGAAAGCCGGCACGTAACTGGCGAGCAGCTCCTGTGTGTCGCGCTCGGGATCGACGCTGACGAACAGCACCTGCACGCGATCGGCGTCGGGGCCCAGCTGCTTCATCACCTCGGCGAGCTCCGACAGCGTCGTCGGGCACACGTCGGGGCACTGCGTGTAGCCGAAGAAGATCACCACCACCTTGCCGCGAAAATCGGCCAGCGTGCGCGGCTTGCCGTCGTGGCCGGTGAGCGAGAAGTCGGCGCCGAAGTCGGCACCGGTCACGTCGGTGTTGCGGAACTCGGGCTTGCCCTGGCAGCCGGCCAGCGCGAGTCCGAAGGCCAGGGCCAGCGCCCAGCCCGCCAGGCGCGCACGATGCGCGGCGGCGTGCAGGCGACGAAGGTATCGGGTCATCTGCGAGAGTCTCCGCGCGCTCAGCGCAGGTAGTGGTCGACCAGCAACGCGCCGAACAGCGCGGCGAGATAGAAGATCGAATAGCCGAAAGTCTTGCGCGCCAGCGCGTCGGAGTACGAGCGCCACATCCGCCAGGCATAGGCGACGAACGCGGCGCCCAGCGCGAGCGCGCAGGCCAGGTAGAACGCTCCGCTCATGCCGATCAGGTACGGCATCAGCGACGTCGCGACCAGCAGCAGCGTGTAGAGCAGGATGTTCAGCCGCGTGAACTCGGCGCCGTGCGTGACCGGCAGCATCGGCAGGCCCGACTTGCGGTAGTCGTCGATCCGGTACAGCGCCAGCGACCAGAAGTGCGGCGGCGTCCAGACGAAGATGATCAGGAACAGCACCAGCGCCGGCGCGCTGACCTCGTTGGCCACCGCCGCCCAGCCGAGCACCGGCGGCATCGCGCCCGACGCGCCGCCGATGACGATGTTCTGCGGCGTGGCCGGCTTGAGCAGCACCGTGTAGACGACCGCATAGCCGACGAAGGTGGCGAGCGTGAGCCACATCGTGAGCGGATTGACGAAGAAATACAGCAGCGCTGCGCCGAGCACGCCGATCGCGGCGGCGAACGCGATCGCGGGCGCCGTGCCGACCTCTCCGCGCGCGAGCGGCCTGGCGCGCGTACGCGCCATCCGCGCGTCGATGGTGCGCTCGATCACGCAGTTGAACGCGAAACCCGCCCCGGCCAGCAGCGAGATGCCGGCCGTGCCGAACACCAGGATGTGCCATGGCACCAGCGATTCGGCGGCCAGCAGCATGCCGATCAGCGCGCAGAACGCCGCCAGCATCACGATGCGCGGCTTGGTGAGGGCCAGGTACTGGCCCCCGACGTGCCGCCAGCTCGCGGTGCCGATCCCGGAGACGTCCATGCCCGTCAGACCTGCAGGCGCGCCTGCCGGGCGCGGAAGAGCAGCGTCAGCGTGAGCGCCAGCAGCAGCGCGGCGCCGCCGTTGTGCGCGACCGCGACCGCGATCGGCAGGCTGAAGTAGACGTTGGACAGGCCGAGCAGCCACTGCAGCGTCAGTACGGCCAGCAACGCGGCGCCGAGCCCCGCCACGCCGCCAGCCTTGCGCGCCCGCCAGCCGAGCCAGCCGACGTAGAACGCAATGACCACCGCGCCGATCCGGTGCATCAGGTGGATCGCGGTGAGCGCCTGCATCGGCAGATTCTCGCCGTCGCCGGTCTTGCCGAGCTCGCGGACGAAGTGGAACGCGTCGCGGAAGTTCATCTCCGGCCACCACTGGCCCTGGCAGGTCGGCAGGTCGGTACAGGCCAGCGCCGCGTAGTTGGTGCTGGTCCAGCCACCGAGGAAGATCTGCGCCGACACCAGCACCAACCCGAGCAACGCGGGCCCGGCAAGCGCGGCAACCGGCTCGGCGTCGACGTAGCGCGGCGCCGGCGACTGCCTGAGCCACAGCCAGAGCAGCATCGCGAAGGTGAGCAGCCCGCCGATCAGGTGGCCGGTGACGATGGCCGGCTTGAGCAGCAACGTCACGGTCCACATGCCGAAGATGCCCTGCAGGATCACCACGCCGACCAGCGAGACCGGCAACGCCGGCGACTGGCGCAGTTCCGCGCGGCGCCGCCAGGCGACGACGGCGATCGCGATGATCAACAGCCCCAGCGCCTGCGCGAAGTAGCGGTGGACCATCTCGCGCCAGGCCTTGCCCATCGACACCGGGCCGTGCTCGCCGCCCTGCTCCGCCACCGCCTTCGCAATCTCTTCCTTGGCGTGCAGCGGCGAGAGCTGGCCGTAGCAGCCCGGCCAGTCGGGACAACCGAGGCCGGCATCGCTCAGGCGCACGTAGGCGCCGAGCATGACCAGCCCGAAGGTGAGGATCAGCGCCGCCGTGATCAGGCGTCGGTAGAGGGCGGCGCCGGCCGCGGGGCGCCCTGCGTAGGGCGCCGGGCGCCCGGGAATCGTCGCGCTCATCTCAGCCCACCCTCGAGGCCCGCAGCAGCTTGGCCAGGTCTTTCTTCATGCGATTGGGATCGGCGTCCTTCGGAAACCGCATCATCAGGTTGCCGAGGGGGTCGACGATGTAGATGTGGTCGGTGACGGCCGTTCCGGGGTCGGTCGGCAGCAGCCGCGCGAGCGTGGCGGCGTCCGATCGCATCAGCACCAGCCCTTCGTGCTGCGCCAGCAGCGCCGGATCGGGTGCGGCGTCGTCCGAGACGATCCAGGCGCGCTCGACGCGGTCGCGATCCTTGCCGGTGGTCAGCCGGACCTGGCGGATCTCGTAGAGCCGTTGCCGGCATCCGGCGTCGCAGGCGCCGGGCGCGACGACCAGCATCACCCAGCGGCCGTGCAACGAGGCGACGCCTCCCGAACGCGCCGGCGCGGCCGGCTGCCCGGCCGCCGCCGCGGCATGGCCCGACGCGTCGGCAGCCTGCGTCACCGGCGTGCCCAGCGTGCCGACGTCGCGCAGCGGCGTGATCAGCGTGCCGTAATTCGTGCGCCCTTCAGGGCGGACGACGTAGTAGGTGTAGTACGAGGCGATCACCGGCGCAGCGCAGACGAGCAGGATCGCCAGCATCTTCCAGCGCCCCGCGCTCACGCGTCGACGCGTTTCGGCGCCGGCCGAAGCCGGCGCCGGTACCCGCGGGCCCTCGTCCGCCGTCATCGCCCCTGCGTCCGTCGAATGCGTCGTCAACTTTCCGCCTTCCTTCTTCCAAACAGCACGAAGCGGACCCACAGCCCCGCCGCGAGCACGGCCAGCGCGTACCACTGGAACGCAT
This sequence comes from Burkholderiaceae bacterium, assembly GCA_019635275.1. Taxonomy (GTDB): domain Bacteria; phylum Pseudomonadota; class Gammaproteobacteria; order Burkholderiales; family Burkholderiaceae_E; genus Zeimonas. Next base: position 26,774 of record JAHBZV010000039.1, read on the forward strand.
AGCCGAGGTGCTTCTCGACGCCACTGCCCGGGTCCGGCCAGTCGCGCACGAGCCCGTCGTCCCGCTCGTCCGCGCCGACGCGCGGCGCGACCGTCTCGCGAACCACCAGCGGCTGCATCGCCAGGCCCGACCAGCGCGCGAACGAGGCCACGTCGGCGTTCTGCCACAGCCGGTCCTGCGGGCCCGGCGGCGCCGACCGGCCGAGCTCGAGCACGTGCTCGAGGTCGAGCTGGGCGATCCCTTCGATCTCGACCTCTCCGGCCGGTGTCGCGAGATCGGGCAGCCGCGAGCGCTCGCGCGGGTCGCTGGCGACCCAGCCGCGAAGCACCAGCACGTGCCGCTCCGAGCCCGTCATTCTAAGCGGAGAAAGCACGTAGAACCCCGCAATGCCCTTGTGGGTGCGGTTGTCGACGAACACCGTCCATCGCGGCAGCAGTTCCCCCCGCGCGACCACCCGCCTGCCCTCCAGGCTGGCCGGATCGAGATCGCCCGCGGGCACCCGGACCACGGCGTCGCGGCTGGCCGCCTCGTGGCGCGCGTGCAGCGCGCGCTTCTCGTCGGCGCGCCGCATCTGCCAGTTGCCCAGCGACACCGTGACCGCCACCAGCGCGAGCGCCGCCAGCGTCGGCACCACGGCGCGCACCCTCATGCCGGCGCGCCGTCCGCCCCGCCGGCGCCCGGGCCTAGAATCGCCCCTGCACCACCGGAGTCACGCGTGAAGTGGATCATCGTCGTCGCATTCGTCCTGATCATCGGCAGCCTCGCTTCGGCGATGATCTTCCTGATCCGCGACCGCGGCCGCACCCGCAACACGGTCCGGGCACTCGGCTTCCGGGTCGGCTTCTCGATCGCCCTGTTCGTGTTCATCCTGTTCGCCCACTGGATGGGCTGGATCCAGAGTACCGGCGTTCCGGTCGTGATCCGCTAGGGGCCCCTCGTGCGCCCGGATCGGCGCGGCCCGTCGAGGCCGGGCGACGGACAGGGCATCGGGAATGGCCGGGCGAGTGCGCGCAGAACGGCCGAAAGGCGGACGCCGGGCGGGCAGGCAGGCGAGACCCCGCGCTGCGGAGTCTCGCTCGGGGCCGAGACTAAAGCCAGTAGACGACGACGTAGAGGCCCAGCCAGACGACGTCGACGAAGTGCCAGTACCAGGCGGCCGCCTCGAATGCGAAGTGACGCTCCGGCGTGAAGTGTCCCTTGAGGATCCGGTAGAGCACCGCCGACAGCATGATCGCGCCGACGGTCACGTGGAAGCCGTGGAAGCCGGTCAGCATGAAGAAGGTCGAGCCGAAGATGCCCGAGGACAGCTTCAGGTTCAGTTCCGTGTAGGCGTGCGCGTACTCGTACGCCTGGAAGCCGAGGAACGTGAAGCCGAGCAGGATCGTGACGAACATCCAGAACGCCAGCGGGCCGCGCCGGTTGTCCTTCAGCGCGTGGTGCGCAATCGTCAGCGTCACGCCCGACGTGAGCAGCAGCGCCGTGTTCAGCGTCGGGATCGGCCACGGGCCGATCGTCTGGAACTGGTCGACGACCCCCGCCGGCCCGGCGTTCGGCCAGGTCGCCTGGAAATCGGGCCAGAGGATCGACTTGTGGTCGAGGTCGCCGAGCCAGGGCGTGGTGATCGACCGCGCGTAGTAGAGCGCGCCGAAGAACGCCGCGAAGAACATCACCTCGGAGAAGATGAACCAGCTCATCGACCAGCGGAACGACGTGTCGACCCGGTCGCCGTACAGGCCGCTCTCGGACTCGCGCGCCACCGTGCTGAACCAGCCGATCATCATGTAGGCCAGGATCGCGATGAAGATCGCGAACAGGTACGGGCCGAACGGGGCGCCGTTGACCCAGCTGGCCAGGCCGAAGCCGAAGAAGGCCAGCGCGATCGAGCCGACCATCGGCCACTTCGACGGATGCGGCACGAAGTAGTAAGGCGCGTGTGAGCTTGCACCCGAAACCATGTTCCTGTCTCCCCGAAAGAAAGCTTTCCGAATTCGTCTTTTCAGGCGTCCGGGCTCAGCCCGCCGCCAGCCGCGCGAGCGCCACCAGCACGAGCACGAAGATGGCAGCCGCCAGGAGCCCCGCGATCACGACGCGCGCCGGATCGAGCCGCGCCATGTCGCGCTCGTGCGCGCGGCGCCCGCGAACGCCGAAGAACGACGCGCCGACCGCCTTGATCGTGTCGAGAAATCCGGCCTTGTGCCCTGCCACCCGTTGCCCCGCTTCCATCATCCGCCCTGCCCGACCCGGACGGCGCCGTCCTGACGCGGCTGGGCCGCGGCCGACTTGCCGCCGACCTCGAAGAACGTGTACGACAGCGTGATCGTGTTGACGTCCTTCGGGAGCTTCGGGTCGACCACGAAGACCACCGGGAAGCGGCGCGACTCATTGGCGCCGAGCTCCTGCTGCTGGAAGCAGAAGCACTCGATCTTGCGGAAGTATTCCGCAGACAGGCGTGGCACGTAGCTCGGGATCGCCTGGCCCGTGGTCGGCACCGCGCGGGTGTTCTCGAGGTCGTACACCACGGTCACGAGCTCGCCCGGATGCACGTTCAGCGAGCCGACCTCAGGCCTGAACTTCCAGGCCCCGCGCCCATTGGCGTCGAACTCGACGACCACCGTGCGCGAGCGGTCGACCTGCGTATTGCGCGCGAACTCGGCCGCGCCGCGATCGACCTTGGTGAGGCTGTTGAC
>JAHBZV010000004.1 GCA_019635275.1 Burkholderiaceae bacterium
GGACAGCAAGGAGCGACGATGAGCGCGCCCGCAGCAACGCACGACCCTGCCCGAGCCGACGCACCGGCACCTGCGCCGGCACCCACGGCCGCCTCGGCCTTCCCGGCCGAGTTCTCGCAGCGCGAGCTCGCCGTCGTGCGCGCGCGCCGCGCTGCGCTCGGCCTGCCGTTCACCGACGTCGAAACGACCGGCCGTGCCGGCCTGGCGATCTCGGGTGGCGGCATCCGCAGTGCGACCTTCGCACTCGGCGTGCTTCAGTCGCTGGCCCGACTCGGGCGGCTGCGCCACGTCGATTACCTGTCGACGGTTTCCGGGGGCGGCTACATCGGCAGCTTCCTCGGCAGCCTGTACCTTCCGGTCGCGGCGCGCAACGGCGCCGCGGCCGCGGCAACGTCGTCGCCGGCCGCATCGTCGCCGCCTGTTTCGTCGTCGGCCGGATCCACAGTCGCGTCGGTATCGCCCTCGGCCGCCCAGACGGCGGATCGCGTCGAGCGCACGCTCGCCGACGCCGACGCGCCGCCCGTCCGCTGGCTGCGTGAGTACGGCCGCTACATGGCGCCGCGCGGCGCCGGCGACTACCTCTACGCGGTCGGAATCTACCTGCGCAACTGGATCTCGCTGCACTACGTGCTGGCCGTGACGCTGCTCGCAGGTTTCCTCGCCGGCGACCTTCTGAGAGCCCTGCTGTGGCAGCGCTTCGCCGCGATACGCGCACTCGAGACGAGCCTGTTCGCCGGATCGGCCGCGGGCCTGTGGTGGAGCCCCTGGCTCGTGCTGCCGCTCGCCGGTTTCGCGCTCGCGCTGGTGCCGCTCGGCTGGGCGTACTGGCTCACCCAGACACGCCAGGACGCGCCACACACGATGCGCAACCCGGCGCTCTTCGCCACCTTCCTCGTCGCGCTTGCCGCCGCCGCAGTGCTGCGCTGGCCGCCGGCCCTGGCCTACCTGCCGGCCGCGCAACCCGACACCGTCGCTGCGATGGCCGCATGGCTGCTCGTCGCTGCCGCGATCGCCAGCGGCGCCTGGTTCGTCGCGCGCATCGGCAGCGGCAGCGACGGCATGGCACGCAATCACCTGTCGCGATGGCTCGGCTCCACGCTCTCGGTCGTGCTCGCGCTCGCCGGGTTCGCGCTCGTCGACAGCCTCGGCCAGAACCTTTACCTGCTCGCCAGCGCCGAGCACGGGCGATGGTGGGCCACGCTCGTTCCGCTGGGTTCGGCGGTCGTCGTCCTGGTGCAGCGCTTCGCGCCGCTGATCGGCCGCTTGGGCGTCAGGGAGGCCGGACTGCGACTGTCGGCGGCATCGGCGCTGTCTGCGCTCGGCATCGTGCTGTTCGCGCTGCTGATGGCCGGATGGTCGGCCGTGGGACACGCGCTGCTCTGGAGCGGCCAGTGCGCGGCCTGCGGTTCGGGCGCCCCCGCGCCACAGGCAACGACGGTCGCGGCAGCGCTCGCCGCGATGACGGTGATCTCGCTGCTCACCGGCCGCACGATCCCGTTCCTGAACCTGTCGACGCTCGCGCAGTTCTACGCGGCGCGGCTCACCCGCGCTTACCTCGGCGCGAGCAATGCCCGCCGCACCGGCTACCGCGCCGACCCCCCTGCGGGAACGACGCCGGCCGCCGCGTCGGCGCTGGCCGACGTGACCCGCGCGTCGGCGTCGGACGACATTCGCTGGCAGGCGTATCGGCCCGACCTGCACGGCGGACCGCTGCACTTCGTGAACGTGACGCTCAACGAGACCGTGACCGGCGCCGCGCAGCTCACGCAGCGCGACCGCAAGGGCATGTCGATGGCGGTGGGCCCGCACGGCCTGAGCGTCGGCCGTCACCACCACGCACTGTGGAACGGCTCCGACGCGCGCATCGCCCCGCTGGCGCTGCCGCCGGGACGCTTCGCGATGTTCCCCGCCGACCCGCACGATGGCCACGGGGTCGATGGCCACGAGGTCGAGTCCCTCGGCGTCGGCCAGTGGATCGCGGTGTCCGGCGCCGCCTTCACCACCGGGCTGGGCTCACGCACGCGGATGGGCTTGTCGATGCTGCTCGCGCTGTCGAACGTGCGGCTCGGCTACTGGTGGGACAGCGGCGTCGACCCTGGTCGTCGGCGCGAGCGTTCGGCCCGCGGCGCGCTCGACCGGGCGTTCGCGTGGCTGGCCGCGCTCGCGCCGGTGCAGGCCTATCTCGCCAACGAAACGTTCGCGCGCTTCCACGGCGCGCACCGGCGACGCTGGTACCTGTCCGACGGCGGTCACTTCGAGAACACCGCGGTCTACGAGCTGCTGCGCCGGCGGGTGCCGTTCATCGTCGTCTGCGACGACGGGCAGGACCGCGACTACGCGTTCGAGGACGCAGGCAACCTGGTGCGCAAGGCGCGCATCGACTGGGACGCGGAGATCCGCTTCCTGTCCGGCGACGAGATCGTCGAGTTGCTGGGCGCCGGGTCGCCGCTGCTCGAGACCATCGGCACGCCCGCGCAACTGCAGCGGCGAGCGCGCGACCCTTCGGGCAGCCAGCCCGTCTCCCGGCTGCACGGCCAGGCCTACTCGGAGCGCCACGCAACGCTGGCCTGGGCGCGCTACGGCGACGACGCGCAGGCGCGTTCGCTGTTGCTGTTCGTCAAGCCGACGCTGGTCGGAGACGAGCCGCTCGACCTGCAGGACTACTTCGCCCGCCACCCGGACTTCCCGCAGGAGAGCACGCTCGACCAGTCGTTCGACGAGGCGCAGTGGGAAAGCTATCGCAGGCTCGGCGAGCACATCGGCCAGTGCCTCTTCGGCGTCGCGGCGGCCCCCGGGCGCTGGGCGCCGTACGAGATGCGCGCCCCGGCTAGCGCGCCGCCTCGAGCAGGTACGTCCTGACCTCGCCCATCCCCTTCATCCGTACGGGCGCGAGCTCGCGCGTCACGAAGCGCATGCGCAGCCGTTGCCACGCCGCCTCGGAGATGTGCACGCCCGACGGGCTGCCGCTCGACTCGAGCCGGCTCGCGAGGTTGACCGTCTCGCCCCAGCAGTCGAACGCAGGCTTGCGCGTGCCGATCACGCCGGCGATGACCGGGCCCACGTGCAGGCCGATGCGCACGTTCAGCGCGAGGCCCGTCTCGCGCGAAACCTCGGCCACGCGTGCCTGCAGCGCCAGCGCGAACCGCGCCGCACGCTCGGCGTGATCGTGCGCTTCGCCCCCCGTCGGGCCGATGCCACAGACGGCCATGTAGGCGTCGCCGATGGTCTTGATCCGCTCGACGCCGTGGGCCGCCGCGAGCCGATCGAAGTCGGAGAACAGGCGATCGAGCAGTTGCACCAGTTGCGGCGCCGGCAGGCGACTCGACAAGGCGGTGAAACCGACCAGGTCGGCGAACACGATGCTCACCTCGCCGTGCGCATCGGCGATCGGCGATTCGCCACGCTGGATGCGGTCGACGATCTCGCCGGGCAGCATGCTGTGCAGCAGGTCCTCGATCCGCAGCTTGGCAGCCGCAACCTCGTTGAACAGCCGGAACTCGCGCCGGTTCTCGCTCTCGCGCGTCCACGCCCCGTAGAGCCCGAGCACCAGCGCGGCACTCACCGCGATCGCGCTCGCGAGCGACAGGCCCGGCTCCGTTCGCCCCGTGGCCGCCACGACGGCCAGGAACGCGGACCACGCGACGAGCGAGAACACGGCGAAGTGCCGGAACCGAAGGCGGATGATGAAGATCGTCGAAAGCATCAGCAGCACCAACCCCAAGCCGGCGCGCGCCATGCCCGCGTCGATGCGCACGTAGATGACCGCGAGGAGCGTCGCGACCAGGCACGCCACCAGCGTCGCTGCGGGCTCGTAGATCCGCTCGATCCAGGGCTGCCTGACCGCCCACGCGAACGCCAGCATCGACGGTACGACGACGAGGAGCCTCAGCGCCACCGTGACCCGCGCACCGGCCGGATCGAGCATCCAGTCCGACGCGGCGAACAGACCGATCAGGAGCGCGCCGGCCGCGAGCGCGAGGCTCGTGTGGTGCCGCAAGCGCAGGCAATAGAAGTTGCGGAACGCGGTCTCCTCGCCCGGATCGGCGAAGCGCAGGCGAAACCTGTCGAGGAAGCCGGCCATCGTGCGCCCGCGTCAGCCGAAGCAGTCGAGCGGCTCGCCACCCCACGATGGCACGCCGAAGCGCTCGTCGTACTGCGCGCCGTCGAAGTACAACCCGTCGGGCGCGAAGGTCGCCGGACCGTGGCGGCGATCGCGCCCCGCCAGCAGCTCGGCGATCCAGGCCGGCGCGTGGCGCCCGTCGCCGACGGCCAGCAGCGCCCCCATCAGGTTGCGGATCATGTGGTGCAGGAACGCGTTGCCGGTGAACGTGAAGACGACGAAGGCGCCGTACTCGTGCAGCGAGAGCTCCTCGAGGCGGCGCACCGGCGACGCCGCCTGGCACTCGGCCGAGCGGAACGCCGAGAAGTCGTGTTCGCCCACCACGAGCGCCGCCGCCTCGCGCATCCGCGAGACGTCGACTTCGCGGAAGGTCCATCCTGCGCGCCGCGCGAGCAGCGGGTGGCGCACCGGCGAGCGATGCAGCAGGTAGCGGTAGCGTCTCCGCGCGGCGCCGAAGCGCGCGTGGAAGTCGTCGGTGACCGGCGTGGCGCTGCGCACCGCGATCCCCTCGGGCAGGTGCGCGTCGACTCCCCGCACCCAGGCCGACAGCGGCCGATCGGCATCGCTGTCGAAATGCACCACCTGCCGCAGCGCGTGCACGCCGGCGTCGGTGCGTCCGGCGCAGATCGTGTCGACCGGATGCCCGGCGATCGTCGCGAGCGCACGCTCGAGCACATCCTGGGCCGCCTGGCCTCCCGGCTGCGTCTGCCAGCCGTTGAAGCGGCTGCCGTCGTAGGCAAGCGTGAGCGCGAATCTGGGCATCGAGCGGCGTAAAGAAAAAGGGGAAGCCGAAGCTTCCCCCAGGCACTTCGGTGACGGGAACTTATCCGATCTTGGCAAGCATCGAACGTGCCTTCTGCTGTTGTGCGGTGTCGCCGCCCTTGAGCACTTCTTCGAGCAACTCGCGGGCGCCTTCCTTGTCGCCGATCTCCTCGTAGGCCGAGGCGAGATCGAGCTTGGTCGCCATTTCCTGCCAGCGCGACGAATCGACCGCCGGTGCCACCGCGGTCTCGGCCGCCGCCAGGCCGAGATCGCCCGCGGATTCGCCGATCATCGGGCCTTCGTCGATCGCCGGGCGCGTGTCGAGCCCCTCGAGCGACGGCAGGTCGATCTTGAAGTCGCCGAGGTCGGCGAGCGCCGCCGGCTCTCCGGCTCCGGCCGATGCGGCCGGCGCGGAGACCTGCCCGACGTCGAACGCCGACCCGGCCGGCTCGATGTCCAGCGTCGGCAGCTCGAAGCGGCCATCGATCGCGCGTGCCAGGTCGGATTCCGACGGCGTGCCCGACTCGGGCTGGATTCCGGCGGCCTCGCGCATGCTCGCAGCGCGGCCGATCGTCGTGTCGAGGTCGAGGTTGAAGTCGAGATCGGGCATCTCGCCCGCCGCAGCCTCTCCGTCCATCGGTACCGTCTCGGCGAACGACCCGGTTGCGGCGCCGCGCGGGCGCGCGGCCTCCTCGTCTCCGGGCAGCATCCGGTCGCCGAGCATCGTCGCAGCGACGCCCGCCGCGGCCGCGAGGCCCGCAGCGCCGGAGAGCCCCGCCGCCGGTGCCGCGGGCGCCGCCGGAGCAGCCTCGGGCACCGCCGGTGCCGCCGCGGACATGTCGCCCTGCCCGGTGTAAAGCGGATTGGCCGGGTCGATCGACAGGCCGAGCGTGACCACCTTCGGCCACTCCTCGTTCTGCCCGCCGGTCATGTCGTACATCTCCTGGGCCAGCGTGCCGAAGACCACCGGATCCTTGCGGCCGGCGTAGATCTCCAGCAGCTTGAGCCGGATCGCCTGGCGCTCGGGCTGCTTCTTCAGCGCCTCCTTCAGGATCTCCTCGGCCTGCGCCTCACGGCCATACGCGATGTAGACCTCGGCTTCGGCGATCGGGTCGACCTCGGTCGAGTGCACGTCGACGCCGCTGTCGCGAGTGCTCGTCGCGAACAGGCTGTTGCTCGTGTCGACCGCCTGGCCGCCGGTGGAGCCGAACAGCGAGTTGGCGGTGAAGGCGTCGGCCGGCGTCAGGCTGTCGTCTTCGAACTTCTCGGCCTTCTTGCGGCGGCGCACCGAGTACATCCCGTACGCGCCGAGCGCCAGCACGATCGCTCCCAGGCCCGGCAGGGTCAGCGGGTTGGCGAGCAGCTGGTCGACGAAGCCGGGCTCGGCTGCCGGAGCCGGCATCGGAGCCGGCGCAGGCTTGGCGGCGACCGGCGCCTGCGCGTCGGCGGCCGTCGTCGTGGCTGGCGCGGCCGGGGCAGCGGTCGCGGGCTCGGCCGTCGGCGCTGCGGGCTGGCCCGCGGCAGCGGCCGGCGGCGTGGCCGGTTGCGCAGCCGAGGCAGCCGGCTCGGTGGTCGGTGCGGCAGCGGTCGGCGCTGCTGCCGTCGGTGCAGCTGCCGATGGCGTAGCCGGTGCGGCGGCGGGCGCCTGCTGCGCGGCCGGCGGCGTCGCTTCGGTGACCGGCGCGGCACCGGCTCCGGCGACCGCGCCCGCGGCGGTGGTTCCTGCTGCGCGGGCCGCCTCGACCTGGCGCTGCAGTTCCGCCAGCTGCTTGTTCTTCAGTTCGACCAGTTGCTGCAGGTCGGCGACGTTCTTCTCGAGCGCGGATACACGCTCCTGCTGTTCGCGCACCGCAGCATCGCGAGCGACCTGGGTCTCGGCGCTCGAGTCGGAGGCGCCGCTCGCACTGCCCGTCGCGCCCGCCACCTTCCCGGTGGCACCCTGGGACCTCGACAGCTTCAGCTGATCGCCGGGGGCGGCCCCCGCTGCCTTGTCCTCGACGCGTGCGGTGACCGTTCCGGCAGCACTCTGGCCTGCCTGCGCCGGCTCCACGCGCCGAGCCGCCGCAGCGAGCCGCTCGCGGTACGCGCGGAAGTCCTTGGCCTGCGCGAGGATCTGCTTTTGCGCGGCTGCCGAATCGACCGCCGCCATCGCGTCGCGGCCGGGAACTTCGAGGCGCTTGCCGGCCAGCATCTGGTGGACGCTGCCGAAGAACGCGCTGGGGTTTGCGTCGTAGATTGCGATGATCGCCTGGTCGAGCGAGACGTCGGCCGGCTTCACCCGCGCCGCGATCGAAGCCAGCGTGTCTCCGGTGCGCGTCGTCACCTCGCCGGGAGTGCCCGTCGACGTCGGCGCAGGTGCCGCCTGGACAGTGCGCGCGGGTGCGGCGGCAGGGGTACGCGGCGCCGGAGTGCGCGCCGCCGCAGGCGTCGACGCGGCGGGCGCCGCCGGGGCCGGCTGCGCGCTGGGCGCTGGCGCGGCCGAGACGCTCGGGGGCACGACCTGCTGCGACGCAGTGCCGCCCGCCACGGTTTCGCGCCCCATCCGCAGTTCGGGCGGATCGAGCAGGAACGTGTACTCGCGGACGAACTTGCCCGAGGCCCAGTTCAGCTCGACCAGCAGGTCGACGAACGGCTCGTTGATCGGCTGCGTGGAGGTGATCCGCACGACCGCGCTCCGATTGGAGCGGCGATCGATGGCGAAGCGAAGACTAGTGAGCGCAGGGTTGTATTCGAGCCCCGCCTGCCTGAACGCTTCGGCCGGGGCGAGCCGCGCGCTGAGCGTTCCGAGTTCCTCGAGGCCGAGCGACGTGACCTCGACTTCGGCCCTCAGCGGTTGACCCAGCGCCGACTGGACGGTCAGGCGGCCGAGCCCGGCTGCGTCGGCCGGAGCCGGAACACCGCCTGCCAGTGCCGCGGCGACCGCCAGTGCGAGAATCGTCGGAGTGCCCGTTCGGCGCGGTCCGACCGGCTGTGCTTGCGTTGATTTCACGCTTTTCCCCAGTCGCATCAAGCGATTTTTCGAGCCTAACATCAGCCACTTACCCGCGCAAGCTTAAGCAGTGGCCGAGGTTCGCTACGTCGCGCCCATGTGACGAACGGCGCCCTGAAGGCACCCGGCGGCATGTTGCCGCCGCCAGACGAGACGATCAGGATGCCAGGAGCCTCAACATGCGCCTGAGCGGCTCAGCCGCCCCCCAGAGCAGCTGGTCGCCGACCGTGAACGCACTGAGATAACCGCCACCGAGCGACAGCTTGCGCAGCCGCCCGACCGGCACGATCAGGCTGCCGTTGACCGCCACCGGCGAGAGCTCGCGGATGCTCGCCTCGCGCGTGTTCGGCACGAGTTTCACCCACGCGTTGCCCGACGCGACGATCGACTCGATCTCGTCGAGCGGCACGTCGCGACGCAGCTTGATCGTCAGTGCCTGGCTGTGGCAGCGCATCGCGCCGATGCGCACGCACAGGCTCTCGATCGGGATGTGGCCCGGCCCGGACGCCGGCAACCCGAGAATCTTGTTGCACTCGGCATCGCCCTTCCACTCCTCGCGCGAGGTGCCATTGCCGAGATCCTTGTCGATCCACGGGATCAGGCTGCCGGCCAGCGGCACGCCGAAGTGCTCGGTCGGGAACGCCGAAGCGCGCATCGCCTGCGAAACCTTCGCGTCGATCTCGAGGATCGCCGAACCCGGGTCGGCCAGCAGCGGCGCCACCGCCGCGTGCGCAGCCCCCATCTGCGCGAGCAGCTCGCGCATGTTCTGCGCGCCGGCGCCCGAGGCCGCCTGGTAGGTCATCGCGCTGATCCACTCGATCAGGTTCTCGCGGAACAGGCCATTGAGGCCCATCATCATCAGGCTGACCGTGCAGTTGCCGCCGACGAAGGTGCGCCCGCCGCGCGCCAGCGCGTCCTTGATCACGTGCAGGTTCAGGGGGTCGAGGATGATGACCGCGTCGTCCTTCATCCGCAGCGCCGAAGCCGCGTCGATCCAGTAGCCGTTCCAGCCCGCGGCACGCAGCTTCGGGTAGACCTCGTTGGTCCAGTCGCCGCCCTGGCAGGTGAGCACGACGTCAAACTTCTTCAGCGCCTCGACGTCGCCGCCGCCGCGCAGCGTGCGATCACCGAGGTTGGGCACCTCGGGGGCCTTGCCGCCAGCGTTCGACGTGCTGAAGAACACCGTCTCGACGTGCGCGAAATCGTTCTCCTCGCGCATGCGCTGCATCAGCACGGAACCGACCATCCCGCGCCACCCGACCATCGCCACCTTCAACATGACATCGCTCCCTGATCGCGTCGGCCTCCCGGGGGCCGGCCGCGCCTTGGTCCTGGCTACAGCGCCGCGAGTACCGCGTCGCCCATCTCTTTCGTTCCTACCGTCCGCTTGCCCGGCTCGGCGATGTCCGCCGTCCGGAACCCCTGCGCGAGCACCTTGCGCACCGCCGCCTCGACCCGCTGCGCCGCCGCTTCCTGGTTCAGCGAGTGCCGCAGCAGCATCGCCGCCGACAGGATCGTCGCCAGCGGATTGGCCACGCCCTTGCCCGCGATGTCGGGCGCCGAGCCGTGGATCGGCTCGTAGAGCCCGAAGCCGCGCGCGTTCAGCGACGCCGAGGGCAGCATCCCGATCGACCCGGTCAGCATCGACGCCTCGTCCGACAGGATATCGCCGAACATGTTCCCGGTGACCATGACATCGAACTGCCTGGGGTTGCGCACCAGCTGCATCGCCGCGTTGTCGACGTACATGTGCGTGAGCTCCACGTCGCGGTACTGGCCGTGCACGTCGGTGACGACGTCGCGCCAGAACTGCGTCGTTTCGAGCACGTTGGCCTTGTCCACCGAGCACACCCTGCGCTGGCGCTTGCGGGCCGTCTCGAAGGCCAGCTGGGCGATGCGGCGGATCTCGCCTTCCGTATAGCGCATCGTGTCGAAGCCCTCGCGCTCGCCTTGTTCGTTCGTGCGCACGCCGCGGGGCTGGCCGAAATAGATGTCGCTGGTCAGCTCACGCAGGATCAGCAGGTCGAGGCCCGCGATGACCTCGGGCTTCAACGTCGACGCGTGCGCGAGCTCCGGATAGACGATCGCGGGCCGCAGGTTCGCGAACAGGTCGAAGTGCTTTCGCAGCCGCAGCAGGCCCTGCTCGGGGCGCTTGGCGCGCGGCAGCGTGTCGTACTTCGGGCCGCCGACCGAACCGAACAGGATCGCGTCGGCTTGGGCCGCGAGCTTCAGCGTCGCCTCGGGCAGCGGGTCGCCGGCGGCGTCGTAGCCGGCGCCGCCCACCGGCGCGTAGTCCAGCTCGAGGCCCAGGCCGTCGGCGGCCAGGGCCTGCAGCACGCGCACCGCCTGCCCCGTGATCTCGGGCCCGATTCCGTCACCCGCCAGCACTGCAATCTTCATGTCCAGGAATCCCGATCAGAGTTCATAAATGAAGCGGCCCGGCCTGGGTTCCCGGCCGGGCCGCCTCGGTCGATCTCGACAAGACGTCTGCGAGCCCGGTCCGCGTCAGCCGGCCAGGGTCGTCGCCAGCCACGGCTGCTCGACCAGCCGTTTGCTCTCGTATTCGCGGATCGCGTCCGCGTGCTTCAGCGTGAGCCCGATCTCGTCCAGGCCGCCCAGCAGGCACTCCTTGCGGAACGGGTCGATCTCGAACGCGAAGCTGCGCGAACCGTCCACCGTGCGCACCTGCTGCGCGGGCAGGTCGACCACCAGCTCGAAACCGGTGAACGCGTTGACCTGGTCGAACAGCCAGTCGACGTCGGACTCGGACAGCCGCACCGGCAGCAGCCCGTTCTTGAAGCAGTTGTTGAAGAAGATGTCGGCGTACGACGGCGCGACGATCACCCGGAAGCCGTAGTCTTCCAGCGCCCACGGCGCGTGCTCGCGCGAGGAACCGCACCCGAAGTTCTTGCGCGTGAGCAGGATCGACGCGCCCTGGTAGCGCGGCTGGTTCAGCGCGAAGTCGGGGTTCAGCGGCCGGCGGCTGTTGTCCATGCCCGGCTCGCCGCGATCGAGGTAGCGCCATTCGTCGAACAGGTTCGGCCCGAAGCCGCTGCGCTTGATCGACTTCAGGAACTGCTTCGGAATGATCGCGTCGGTGTCGACGTTCGCCCGATCGAGCGGCGCGACGAGACCGCGGTGAACCGTGAGGCTTCGCATGCTGGCCTTGTGTGTGCGAGCCGCGCTTACTTCTTCGCGGCGCCGGAGATCGTTTCGCCGGCCTTCTCGATGTCCTTGCCCGCGCCGGCAATCGTGTTGCAGGCGCCGAGCGACAGCACGAAAGTGCCAGCCAGCAGGACGGAGAGGAATCGCTTCATGTGTTTGCCCCTTCAGACGATCAGATGCGCCGCACGTCGACGAAATGCCCGGCGACGGCTGCGGCAGCCGCCATCGCAGGACTGACAAGGTGAGTGCGCCCGCCGGCGCCCTGCCGGCCCTCGAAATTGCGGTTCGAGGTGGACGCGCAACGCTCGCCCGGCTCGAGCCGGTCGGCGTTCATCGCCAGGCACATCGAGCAACCCGGCTCGCGCCACTCGAAGCCGGCGTCGCGGAAGATGCGATCGAGCCCCTCGGCCTCGGCCTGCTTCTTCACCAGGCCCGAGCCCGGCACGACCATCACCAGCTTCACGTTCGAGGCCTTGTGCTTGCCGCGCACGATCGCGGCCGCCTCGCGCAGGTCTTCGATACGCGAGTTGGTGCACGAACCGATGAACACCTTGTCGACGCGGATGTCGCCGATCGGCGTGTTCGGCTTCAGCCCCATGTACTGCAGCGCGCGCTCCATGCCCTCGCGGCGCACCGGATCGCGTTCCTTGTCGGGGTCGGGCACGCGGTCGTCGACCGGCACCACCATCTCGGGCGACGTGCCCCAGGTGACGTGCGGCTTCAGTTGCGTGGCGTCGACGTCGATCACCAGGTCAAAGCGCGCGCCGGGATCCGAGCGCAGCGTACGCCAGTAGTCGACCGCCTTGTACCAGTCGGGCCCGGCCGGCGCCATCGGGCGGCCGCGCAGGTAAGCGAGCGTCGTCTCGTCGACCGCGACCATCCCGGAGCGCGCGCCGGCCTCGATCGCCATGTTGCAGATCGTCATCCGGCCTTCCATCGATAGCGCGCGGATGGTGGAGCCGGCGAACTCGATCGCATAGCCGGTGCCGCCGGCCGTGCCGATGCGGCCGATGACCGACAGGATCACGTCCTTGGCGGTGACGCCGCGCGGCAATGCGCCGTCGACCTTCACCAGCATGTTCTTCATCTTCTTCGCCACCAGCGTCTGCGTGGCGAGCGCATGCTCGACCTCGGAGGTGCCGATGCCGAAGGCCAGGCACGCGAACGCGCCGTGCGTGCTGGTGTGCGAGTCGCCGCAGACCACGGTCATGCCGGGCAGCGTCGCGCCCTGCTCGGGCCCGATCACGTGGACGATGCCCTGGCGGCGATCGTTGATGTCGAAGTACGGAATGCCGAACTCGTGCGCGTTGGCGTCGAGCGTCTCGACCTGCAGCCGCGAGATCGGGTCCGCGATACCCTGCGAGCGGTCGGTGGTCGGCACGTTGTGGTCGACCACCGCCAGATTGGCCGCGACGCGCCACGGCTTGCGGCCGGCCAGCTTCAGCCCCTCGAACGCCTGCGGACTGGTGACCTCGTGGACCAGGTGACGGTCGACGTAGATGAGCGCGGTGCCGTCGTCTTCCTGGCGGACGACGTGGGCATCCCAGAGCTTGTCGTAGAGGGTGCGGGGGGCGATCGACATGCGGAAATTATGCCATGCGCCCTCGCGCCGCCCCGGCGCGCCCCGGGGCCGTGGCGCGATTCCCGCCACCCGGCTCCCTAGCGGCGGCGCGCCTGTTCGTACAGCGGCATGACCCGCGCCGAATAGACCTCCAGGTCCTTCAACCGCGTCTCGGCCGACGGGTGCGTGCTCAGGAACTCCGGACCGCTGCCGCCGCCGTTGCGCGCCATCTTCTGCCACAGCGTGATCGCGGCGCGCGGGTCGTAGCCGGCGCGGGCCGCGACCTCGACGCCGATCCGGTCGGCTTCCGTTTCGTGCAGCCGGCTGTTGGGCAGCCCGAAGAACGCCTTGTAGAAGACGCCGCCGAGGTCGGAGCCGGCCTGCCCGACGCCCAGCAGGATCGACGCGCCGCTGATCACCGCCTGCGCGCCCATCTGCTCGGACGCGCGCTCGCGCGCGTGCTCGCGAAGTGCGTGGGCGATCTCGTGGCCGATCACCGCGGCGATCTCGTCGTCGGTGAGGTTCAGTTTCGTGATCAGCCCGGTGTAGACCGCGATCTTGCCGCCCGGCATGCACCAGGCGTTGATCTGGTCGGAGCGGATCACGTTGACCTCCCACTTCCAGCGCGCGGCATCGGGACGGAACGCCGCGCTGGCCGGAATCAGCCGGCTCGTGATCGCGCGCACGCGGCTGGTCAGCGCCGGGTCGGCGTTCAGCGTGCCCTTGTCGCGCTCCTTGGTCAGCGTCTCGCGGTAAGACAGTTCCGCCTGCTGGCGCATGTCCGCCTCGGACACCATCGACGACATCCGCTGCGTGCGCTCGATGCCGACCGCGCCCGGGCTGGTGGTCTTCACCGACTGGCAGCCGGCGAGCAGTGCCGCGGAGGCGACCAGCGCGGCCGCCAGGATCCGTCTCTTGTACATCGTTCGTCTCCCTGACCGGGCGGCCGTCGGGGCCGCCCCTCCCGGACGGCCGTCGACGCCGTCCCTCCGATGGAGCCGATTCTCGCAAACGGCCGGCCGGAGGGCCAACCCGGCTTCCATCGGCGCGGGCCGGCCGACCGCGAGAACCGGCGAAACCGGGCCGGCCCGCCGCTCACCGGCCGACTTCCACCGCCTCCGGCTCGCGGCAGCGACGGAACACCCAGGCGCCGAGTGCCGCCGCCACGGCCGACACCAGGAACGCCGCCGACGGCGACACGGTGGCCCACACCCAGCTCGCGGCGAGCGTGCCCAGCGCGCCGCCGAGCCCGTAGCCGACCATCACGTACAGCGCCTGCGCCCGTGCCTGCTGCGCCGGCTCGAACCAATGCTGCAGCGTCGCCACCGTCGCGGTGTGATGCACGCCGAACGTCACCGCATGCAGCAGTTGCGCGATCGCCAGCGCGGGCAACCATCCCGCGGCCAGCCCGATCAGCGCGAAGCGCAGCGCCGCGACCCACAGGCTCGCGCCGAGCAGCCGGATCGCGCCGAAGCGGTCGAACAGCCGCTGCTGAACCCAGAAGATGCCGATCTCGGCGACGACCCCGAGCGCCCACAACAGCCCGATCGCCGTCTTGCTGTAGCCGAGCTGTGCCAGGTACAGCGACAGGAATGCATAGAGCGCCGCGTGCGCGAACAGCATCAGGAACGCCGACGCGAAGAACGCCTGCACGCGCGGCTGGCGCAGCCGCTCGCGCACGCGCATCGCCGGCGGCCCGGACTGCGGCACCGGCACCGCGCGCAGCATCCAGGTGCTCGCGGCGAGCGCCACGAGGATCGCCGCCATCCACCACGGCAGCGAGCGCATTCCCCACGCGTCGAGCACCGGCCCCATCGCGACCACGCCGACGATGAACCCCGCCGAGCCCCAGATGCGGATGCGCCCGTAGCGGCCGGCGTCGCCCCCGGCGTCGCGCATCGCGATCGTCTCGCCGATCGGCATCTGCGCCGCGGTCATGAAGAACAACAGCGCCAGCACCGGCAGCAACGCCGCGAAGCGGTCGCCGGCCCACGGCAGCAGCAGCGCCGAGACGAACGCGCCGACCGAGCTCACCCGCAGCAGCAGCACGCGGCTGCCGCCGCGATCGGCCATCCAGCCCCAGAACGGCGGCCCGACGATCCGCAGCACCTGCGGCACCGCCATCAGCACGCCGATCTGCGCGATCGACAGCCCGATCGCGGCCAGGTACAGGCTCAGGTACGGCGAAAACAGCCCGACCCAGGTGAAATAGGCGAGATACAGCGCCCGGATGCCGGCGGCGCCGGTGCCGCCCGCGTTCAACGCGCGCCGCGCGGCGCCGGCCCCGCGATGCGCGGCGTGTCCACCGACACCTCGGCGTTCTGTGCGCGATCGCGCAGCGCGTGGTCGATCAGCACCAGCGCCAGCATCGCCTCGGCGATCGGGGCGGCGCGGATGCCCACGCAGGGGTCGTGCCGGCCCAGCGTCTCGACCGTGGTCGGCGCGCCCGCGAGGTCGATCGAGCGCCGCGGCACGCGGATGCTCGAGGTGGGCTTGATGGCCAGCTCGACCACGATCGGCTGGCCGGTGGAGATGCCGCCGAGCACCCCGCCCGCGTGGTTGGTCGCGAAGCCTTCCGGCGTGAGCTCGTCGCCGTGCTCGCTGCCCTTCTGCGTCACGCAGGCGAAGCCCGCGCCGATCTCCACGCCCTTGACCGCGTTGATCCCCATCATCGCGTAGGCGATCTCGGCGTCGAGCTTGTCGTAGAGCGGCTCTCCCAGCCCCACCGGCACGTTCTCGGCCACGACGCGCACGCGCGCGCCGCAGGAGTCGCCGGCGCGCCGCAGCGCGTCCATGTATTCCTCTAGTTTCGGCACGACCCCCGCGTCGGCGGCGAAGAACGGGTTGTTCGGCACCTGCGCCCAGTCGGTGACCG
The DNA here is from genome assembly GCA_019635275.1 of Burkholderiaceae bacterium. Lineage (GTDB taxonomy): Bacteria > Pseudomonadota > Gammaproteobacteria > Burkholderiales > Burkholderiaceae_E > Zeimonas. The sequence goes on from JAHBZV010000004.1 coordinate 15,473, forward strand.
GGATGACGACCTCGCCCAGCTGGGTCATGCAGCCGCGGATCTGCGTGCCGAAGCGCTCGCGCAGCCACTTCTTCGCGATCGCCCCGGCGGCGACCGCCGGCGCGGTGAGCCGCGCCGACGAGCGACCGCCGCCGCGCGGATCGCGCACCCCGTACTTGTGCCAGTAGGTGTAGTCGGCGTGGCCGGGGCGGAACGTGCGTGCGATCGTCGAGTAGTCCTTGCTGCGCGCGTCCTGGTTGCGGATCAGCAGCGCGATCGGAGTGCCGGTGGTGCGCCCCTCGAAGACGCCCGACAGGATCTCGACCGCGTCGGGCTCCTGCCGCTGCGTGACGTGGCGCGAGGTGCCCGGGCGGCGGCGATCGAGGTCGGGCTGGATGTCCGCCTCCGACAGCGCCATGCCGGGCGGGCAGCCATTGACCACGCAGCCGATCGCGGGCCCGTGCGATTCGCCGAACGTGGTGACGGTGAAGAGACGACCGAACGTGCTGCCGGACATCGGGAAGGCCCTCAGGCTGAAACGGTGATTCTAGCGGACCCAGTTCTCCAGCTTCAGCTTCCTCACGCGTCGAAACTCGCGCACGTTGTTCGTCACGAGCGTGGCGTCCAGCGCGCGCGCGTGTGCCGCGATCAGCAAGTCGTTGGCCCCGATCATTTCACCGCGACGCCGAAGATCGGCCCGAATATCCGCGTAGTGATCTGCCGCATCGCCACCCCAGTCGAGAACGACGAGATGGCGCACGAATGCCTCGAAGGCCACCGCCGCCTGACCAGGGCGCGACGAGAGGCGCACGCCGAACTTCAATTCGGCGACGCTGATGACCGAGATCGCCTGCTCCTCGATCGGCACTTCGCAGAGCCGATCCAGCAGCGCCGCGTTGGAACGCTTCATCACGTACGAACAGGTATCGGTGTCGAGCAGGTACACGTTCGGCCCGCGCAACTTCAGAGCGCGCGTTCCTGCAGCGGCAGATCCTCGACGCCTTCCATGAAGTCGTCCGGAGCCACCGGTCCCTCGGTAAGGTAGGCGTGCCAGCTGCTGGGCCGCGGCGAGAGAACGATGCTTTCGCCTTCACGATGCACGTAGACCTCGCTGACCGAGAACTCGAACTCCTTGGGCAGCCGGACCGCCTGGCTGCGGTTGTTCATGAAGAGCCTGGCGATTCGTTCGCGTTGCATGCGTCAACCCCCGGATCCCGAGTGGCATATACAATTGTATATGTCATCAGAAAGTAGCGCTGCCGTCAATAGAACGAACGGTCGGCAACCTTTCGGGCGCAGTACCCTCGACCCGCCACTCACGCGTGCAACCGCGCCAACACCGTCTCGCGCGGCATCGCCGCCAGCACCGCGTCCACGGACGGCGTCTGCGTCGTGCCGAACACCTTGAGCCGCACCGGGATGGCCAGCTGCGGCATCTTCAGCCCGTGCTCGGCGAGCGTCGCCTTCAGCGCCGCGGCGATCGCCTCTTTCGACCAGTCGCCGTCGGCGAGCCGTGCCGCGAGCGCGGCGAGCGCCGGCCCCAGCGCGGGCGGCGCCGCGTCGAGGTGCTTCTCGCGATCGACTTGGGCGATCACCGGCTCCACGTAGAACATGTGCGCGAGCTCGGCCAGCTCGTTCAGCGTCTGCGCGCGCTCCTTCAGCAGGCCGCACACCGTCGCGAGGTCGGCCGCGCCAGGCGCGAGCTCCACGCCCGACGCGCGCAGCCGCGGCAGCACCCGCGCCGCGAGGTCGGCGTCGGACGCCGCCTTGAGATAGTGGTGGTTCAGCCAGCGCAGCTTGTCGAAGTCGAAGCGCGACGGCGAGCGGCTCACGTGCGAACCGTCGAACCACGCGACGAACTGCTCGCGCGTGAAGATCTCCTCGTCGCCGTGGCTCCATCCGAGCCGCGCCAGGTAATTGACGATCGCCTCGGGCAGGTAGCCCTCGTCGTCGTACTGCATCACCGAGACCGCGCCGTGGCGTTTCGACAGCTTCTGTCCGTCGGGCCCGTGGATCATCGGCAGGTGGCCGTACTCGGGCACCGGGGCGCCGAGCGCGCGCAGGATGTTGATCTGCCGAGGCGTGTTGTTCACGTGGTCGTCACCGCGCAGCACGTGCGTGATCCGCATGTCCCAGTCGTCGACGACCACGCAGAAGTTGTAGGTGGGCGTGCCGTCGGAGCGCGCGATGATCAGGTCGTCGAGTTCGCCGTTGTCGAACGCGATCGGCCCCTTGATCGTGTCGTTCCAGCTGGTCGCGCCGTCCACCGGGTTGCGAAAGCGCACCACGGGTTCGACCCCAGCCGGCGGCGCCGGCAGCTTGCGGCCCGGCTCGGGACGCCAGCGACCGTCGTAGCGAGGCTTCAGGCCGCGCGCCTCCTGCTCGGCCCGCATCGCCTCGAGCTCCTCCTTCGTGCACCAGCAGTGATAGGCGGTGCCGTCGGCGAGCATCTTCCGGATGACTTCGCGGTAGCGCGGCATCCGCTGCATCTGGTAGAACGGGCCCTCGTCGGCGTCGAGCCCGAGCCAGCGCATGCCGTCCAGGATCGCCTGCACCGCCTCCGGGGTCGAGCGCTCGAGGTCGGTGTCCTCGATGCGCAGGATGAAGGTACCCTTGTGGTGGCGCGCAAACGCCCAGGCGAACAGCGCAGTGCGGGCGCCGCCGATGTGCAGGAAGCCGGTCGGGCTGGGAGCGAAGCGCGTGCGAACCATGTCGCGAGAGTCCGGAAAGCAGGGGAAGCGTTCGATTTTACGCGAGCGGCCTCGCGCGACGCCGCGCGCCGCGCGCCCCCGGACGGCCGAAACCGACCATGGCCGCGACTGAGCCGCAGCCCGACTTGCCGCCGCAAGGCGAGCCGTGGCCGCCGGCGCACGACGCCGAGCCGCTGCCCACGCATCCCGACACCGCCGGCGAGCACCTGGTGCTGCGCGTGCTGCACGCGTCGCCGCACGAGACCGTCGGCGCGCTGCGCCGGCGCCTCGCCGACGGCGCGCAGGTCGATTCGGCCGACGCCGTCTACCTGCTCGACGACAGGCGCCACCTGCTCGGCCTCGTGCCGATGAGCCGGCTGCTGCGCGCCCGCCCCGAGCAGATCCTCGCCGACATCGCCACCGCGCCGGTGCCCGCGGTGCGCATCGGCGCCGACCAGGAACACGTCGCGTCGCTGGCGATCCAGCACGGCGTCACCTCGATGCCGGTCGTCGACCGGCGCGGGCACTTCGCCGGCGTCGTGCCGCCGCTGGCGCTGCTCGAAGTGCTGCGCCGCGAGCACGTCGAGGACCTGCACCGCTTCGCCGGCATCGGCCCCGAGGAAAGCGGCCGCGCCCGCGAAGCGATCGAGGCGCCGCCGATCCGCCGCGCGCGCGACCGCCTGCCCTGGCTGCTGGTCGGCCTCGTCGGCAGCATGCTGGCCACCTTCATCGTCGCCGGCTTCGAGGCCGCGCTCGAGGCGCGCGTCGCGATCGCGTTCTTCGTCCCCGGCATCGTCTACCTGGCCGACGCGGTCGGCACCCAGAGCGAGGCGATCGCCGTGCGCGGCCTGTCGCTGAGCCGCCTGCCGCTGGCCCGCCTGCTGGCCGGCGAGCTGCGCACCGGCCTGCTGATCGGCATCACGCTGGCGCTGCTGGTGCTGGGCCCGATCTGGTGGTGGTTCGGCGACGCCGACCTGGCGGTGGCGGTCGCCGTCGCGCTGCTGGCCGCCAGCACCTGCGCCACGACGATCGGTTTTGCGTTACCGTGGCTGCTCGCGCGCAGCGGACGCGACCCCGCGTTCGGCAGCGGCCCGATCGCCACGATCATCCAGGACATGCTGAGCCTGCTGATCTACTTCTGGACCGTGAAGGCACTCTTGTTCTGACATGGAGAAGCCGTTTTCGCCCGCCTGCGAGCGCAACCGCGAGCCGATCCTCGCGGTGCTGCGCGAGTGGTTCGCCGACCGCAAGCACGTGCTCGAGATCGGCGGCGGCACCGGCCAGCACGCCGTGCACTTCGCTGCGGCGCTGCCGAAACTGCGCTGGCAGACCTCCGACGTCGCCGAGAACCTGCCTGGCATCCGCCTGTGGCTGAAGGAAGCGGCGCTGCCCAACACGCCGGCGCCGATCACGTTCGACGTCAACGGCGCGCCGCCCGAGGGCGACTACGACGCGGTGTTCAGCGCCAACACGCTGCACATCATGGGCTGGAAGGAAGTGGAGCGGATGTTCGCCGCGCTGCCGAAACTGACGAAGCGCGGCGCGGTGCTGGTGGTCTACGGACCATTCAACTACGAGGGCCAGTACACCAGCCCGAGCAACGCGCAGTTCGACGAGGCGTTGCGCAGCGGAAATCCGAAGCGCGGGATCCGCGACTTCGAGGAGGTCGACGCGCTGGCGAGCGCCGCGGGGTTCGCGCTGAAGGAGGATCGCGCGATGCCGGCGAACAACCGGTGTCTCGTCTGGAAGCGCAGCTGAGAAAGGCCGGGGGAATTTGATCGGGGGGGCGGATTTGCCTACAATTGCGCCTCCCTCCCAGAGGGGCGGCTAGCTCAGCGGTAGAGCACTGCCTTCACACGGCAGGGGTCACAGGTTCGAACCCTGTGCCGCCCACCAGCTTCCAGCGACATCGTCAGCGCGAATCCGCGCACCCGGTCGATCGCCTCACGTCCGCCTGCTGCACCCCCTACATGCTGCGCCGGTTCGCGCGCGTTGCTACACTATTCGCGAAGCGCCGACCCAACCTCATCGATCGAGGGAACCTCCATGACCCCCTTCAAGCAAGCCGCTCTCCTCGCGTGCCTCACCGTCGTTTCCGCTGCCGCGCACGCCCAGGCGCTGACCGGCACGCTGCAAAAGGCGAAGGAGACCGGCGCCATCACCGTGGGCTATCGCGAATCCTCGATCCCCTTCTCGTACCTGGACAACGCCGGCAAGCCGATCGGCTACGCGATCGACCTGTGCGGGAAGATCGTCGAGGCGGTGAAGGCCGAGTTGAAGATGCCCAACCTGAAGGTGAACTACTCGCCGGTCACCTCGAGCAACCGCATCCCGCTGCTGGAAAACGGCACCATCGACCTCGAGTGCGGCTCGACCACCAACTCGGTCGCGCGGCAGAAGCAGGTGGCGTTCGGACCCACCTACTTCGTCATCAACGTCTCGGCGGCGGTGAAGAAGGACTCGGGCATCGAGCGCTTCGAGCAACTGAAGGGCAAGACGATCGTCACCACGTCGGGAACGACGTCGGTGCCGCTGCTGAAGAAGTACGCCAAGGCCGAAGACGCAGACTTCAAGGAAATCTACGGCAAGGACCACGCCGAGAGCTTTCTGCTCATGGCCGACGGTCGGGCGGTGGCGTTCGTGATGGACGACATCCTGCTGGCGGGCCAGATCGCGAACTCGAAGGATCCGTCGGCCTACAAGATCCTCTCCGGTTCGCTGCGCAGCGAGCCCTACAGCATGATGCTGCGCAAGAACGACCCGCAGTTCAAGGCGCTGGTCGACAAGACCATCGGTGCCGTGATGAAGTCCGGCGAGATTCACCAGCTCTACACGAAGTGGTTCACCAGCGCCATTCCGCCCAAGGGCATCAACCTGAACTTCCCCGAGAACGCCGCGAACAAGGAAGCCTTCGCCAATCCGAACGACAAGGGCGTCGAGTAAGCGCCACCCGGGCCTGAAGGACGGCCATGCTCGGCCTCGGCATCTTCGGCGAGGAGACCCCGGACGGCGACACGACCTGGGCGATGTCGCTGCTCTCGGGGCTGGAGTACACGCTGGCGCTGGTGGCGCTGTCCTGGATCGTCGCCATGGTGCTCGGCTCGCTGCTGGGCGTGCTGCGCACGACCAACCGGCGCTGGGTGGTCGCGCTGGGCGACGCCTGGGTCGAGCTGTTCCGCAACATTCCGTTGCTGGTGCAGTTCTTCCTCTGGTACTTCGTCATTCCCGAATTCGTCCCGCCGCTCAAGCGCATGGCGGTCGAGATGGATCCGACCCGCTTCCAGCTGCTGCTCTCGGTGGTCTGCCTCGGACTGTTCACGTCCGCGCGCATCGCCGAGCAGGTCAAGTCCGGCATCCTGTCGCTGCCGCGCGGCCAGCGCATGGCCGGTTACGCCATGGGCCTGACCGAGGCGCAGACGTATCGCTACGTGCTGCTACCGATGGCGTTCCGCATCGTCATTCCCCCGCTCACGTCCGAATCGATGAACCTGGTGAAGAACTCGGCGGTGGCCTACTCGATCGGCCTGGCCGAACTCTTCTTCCGCACGCGCGAGATGGGCGAGATGACCTTCCGCTATTTCGCCGCCTTCGGCGCCGCCACCGTGCTGTACGTGCTGGTGGCGTTCGCCATCAACCGGGTCTTCGCCTGGGTCGAGCGCGCCACGGCCGTGCCCGGCTATCTCGGAGGCAGGCGCTAGGCCATGGGCGGATTCGACTGGTCGTCCATCGCGAACTCGCTGCCCTTCCTGATGAAGGGCCTGACCTATACCGTCCAGCTCACCGTGGTCGCCGCCATCGGCGGCACGCTGTGGGGCATCCTGCTGGCGCTGGCGCGGCTGTCCGGAATCGCGCCGCTGGCGTGGGCAGCCGCCGCCTACGTGAACCTGATGCGCTCGGTGCCGCTGCTGCTGGTCATCTTCTGGTTCTACTTCCTCGTGCCCGTGATGCTGCAGTCGATCACCGGCGCCGCCTATCCGCCCAAGATCGGCCCCGACCGCTCGGCCTACGTCACCTTCATCCTGTTCGAGGGCGCGTACTTCTGCGAAATCGTGCGCGCGGGCATCCAGAGCATCCCCAAGGGCCAGCTCGGCGCGGCGTACGCCATCGGCCTGAACTACGCGCAGGCGATGCGCCTGATCATCCTGCCGCAGGCCCTGCGCAACATGCTTCCGGTGCTGCTCACGCAGACCATCGTGCTGTTCCAGGACGTCTCGCTGGTGGCGCTGCTCAACGTCACCGACCTCGTCGGCGCCGCCGTCAAGATCGCGCAGCGCGACAGCCGCCTCGTCGAGATGTACACGCTGGTGGCCGTGGTCTATTTCGTGCTGAGCTACGCGCTGTCCCTGGGCGTGAAGGCGCTGAACCGGCGCATCGCCATCATCCGTTGAGCCTGCGAGGCGAATCGACATGCCGATGATCGACATCCGCGGCGTCAGCAAGTGGTACAACGAGTTCCAGGTGCTGACCGACTGCACGACCCACGTCGAAAAGGGCGAAGTGGTGGTCGTCTGCGGGCCGTCGGGCTCGGGCAAGTCGACGCTGATCAAGTGCGTCAACGCGCTCGAACCGTTCCAGAAGGGCGACATCGTCGTCGACGGCATCTCGGTGTCGGCGCGCGGCACCGACCTTCCCAGGCTGCGCTCCCGGGTCGGCATGGTCTTCCAGCACTTCGAGCTCTTCCCGCATCTGTCGGTGATCGAGAACCTCTGCCTGGCCCAGGTGAAGGTGCTCGGGCGCAGCAAGTCCGAGGCGGCCACCAAGGGCATGCACTACCTGGAGCGAGTCGGGCTTGCCTCGCAACGCGACAAGTTCCCCGGCCAACTCTCCGGCGGCCAGCAGCAGCGCGTGGCGATCGCCCGCGCGCTGTGCATGGACCCGATCGCCATGCTGTTCGACGAGCCCACCTCCGCACTCGACCCCGAGATGGTCGGCGAGGTGCTCGAGGTCATGGTCGGGCTGGCCAAGGAGGGCATGACCATGATGGTCGTCACCCACGAGATGGGCTTTGCACGCAGCGTGTCCGACCGGGTGGTCTTCATGGACGCCGGACGCATCGTCGAGGACTGCCCCACGAAGGAGTTCTTCGGCAACATCGAAGCGCGCAGCGAGCGAGCGCGCCATTTCCTCGGCAAGATCCTCGCGCACTGAGGCTGCGCCGCGTCGCGGGCCGACGAGGGCCGCGACGAAGTTCCATCATTTCAGGTCGAAGCGCATTCGGCCACCGACCAGGAGCCGAGCATGACCGAGCCGCATGCCACCAGTCGCGCCCACGTGGCGCACTTCGATGCCGTCGCCGACACCTGGGAGGAAGATCCCCGGCGCACGGCCATCGCTCGAGCTGTCGCGGGAGCGATCCTCGACGCCGTTCCCCTCGCGGGCACCGAACAGGCCATGGAGTTCGGCTGCGGAACGGGGCTCGTCACCGCATTGGTCGCGCCGAGCGTCGGGCACGTGCTAGCGCTGGACAGCTCGGCGGGCATGCTGGACGTGCTGCGCCGCAAGCTTCCGGAACTCGGGATCGCGAACGTCGAGCCGATGGAGGCCGATCTCGCGCAGCAGATGCCGGCCGGTCCCTTCGATCTCGTCTTCAGCAGCATGACCCTTCACCACATCGAGGACGTCGCAGGCCTGATCGCACGCGTGTACGCCGTGCTCGCGCCAGGCGGCCGGATTGCGTTCGCAGACCTCGACAAGGAGGATGGCAGTTTCCACGGTGCCGAGGTGCCGGGTGTCATGCATCACGGGTTCGAAGCTGCCGAGCTCACGCGCTGGCTCGAAGATGCCGGATTCGCGGATGTCCGGGTCCGCACCGCGCATCGGATCCGCAAGTCGCGAGAGGACGGTTCGACGCGCGAGTATCCGGTGTTGCTGGTGACTGCGCGGCGCCCGGCGTAGCTGCCCCGGACCTCTTCGCGGTCGATGGATCTTTTGACAGGTCCAATGTTTTCCGAGATGCTTCAAGCCCTCGAATATCCCCTCAGGAGCCCCAGCATGCGCCCACCGTTCGCGGTCGCCGTCGCTGCGCTGTGCCTGGCCGCCGCCAGCGCGGCCAGCGCCCAGACGAAGATCAACATCGGCATCGTCACCAATCCGACCTTCGTGCACACGCGCGCGGCCACCTGGTTCAAGGAGTGCCTCGACAAGCAGGTGCCCGGCAAGTTCGACGTCGTGATCCACCACTCGGCGGTGCTCGGCAGCGAGACGCAGGTGCTGCAGCAGATCCAGCTCGGCACGACGCAGATGTCGGTGAGCACGACCGGTCCGGTCGAGGCCTTCGTGCCAGAGATCAAGGCACTCGAAATGCCGTTCCTGTTCCCGTCGTACGAGGCCGCCGACAAGGTGCTCGACGGGCCCGTCGGCCAGGACCTGCGTCGCCGCTTCGAGAAGGCCGGCTTCGTCGCCCTCGCCTTCCTCGACAACGGGTTTCGCAACGTCACCAACTCCAAGCGCGACGTGAAGGATCCGTCCGACCTCAAGGGCATGAAGATCCGCACGATGGAAGCGCCGACGCACCTGGCGATCTGGCGCGCGCTCGGGGCCAACCCCACGCCGATGGCGTGGCCGATCTTCACCCAGCTGCAGCAGGGCGTGATCGACGGCCAGGAAAACCCGATCGCGGTCATCCACGCCGCCAAGCTCCCCGAGGCCGGCCAGAAGTACCTCTCGCTTACCCGCCACGTCTATTCGGCGCTGGTATTCGTGGCCAACAAGCGCTTCGTCGACAACCTGCCCGCCGCCGAGCGCAAGGCGGTCGGCGAGTGCGCGCAGACCGCGGCGCTCGCGGGCCGGCGCTACATCCGCGACAACGAGCGCCAGCAACTGGCCGAGCTGAAGGCCGCCGGCATGCAGGTCGACGAGAACCCCGACCTCGCGGCCTTCCGCAAGGCCACGCAGCCGGTGATCGATTCGCTGTCCGGCGACACGAAGAAGCTCGTCGAACAGATCCGGGCAGAGGTGAAATAGCGCTCGTTGCCCAGGCACGCGCCGATGGCCGCCCTGCGGCGAATCAGCGGCGCCCTGAACGCCGCAGTGGAAAAGCTGCTGATGGCGATCGGCGCGGCCATCTGCGTGATCCTGTTCGCGCAGGTGCTCTTCCGGTATGCAGGCGACTCGCTCGGCTGGTCCGAGGAGGTCAGCCGCCACCTGCTGGTGGCGATCACCTTCCTGGGCGGCACGGTCGCCTACAAGCGAGCGAGCTTCATCGGCCTGCAGGGCATCGGCCACTTCCTCGGCCCCGCCTTCCAGCGTTCGGTGGTGCTCGCACTGCAGCTGCTCACGCTGGCCTGCTTCGCGCTGATCGCATGGTTCGGCGCGGCCTACACGATCAAGGCCGCTGAGCATACGTCGGCCTCGCTGCAGATCCCGATGTCGATTCCCTACTCGGTGATCCCGATCTCGGCGATCGTCTTCATCGTGCACGTGCTGGCCGACATGGCCGCCGCACGCGAGAAGCGTCCCCGATGATCGTCGCGCTGCTGTTCGGGGGGCTGTTCCTGCTGATCGCGCTGGGGCTGCCGATCGCGTTGTCGATCGGCCTGCCGGCGATCGGCGCGATTCTCGCGCCGGGAGTCTTTCCGCCCGAGGTCGACACGGCGGGGCTGGGCCAGACGATCGTGCAGCTGCTGTTCGCGGGCGTCGACTCGTTCGACCTTCTGGCGGTGCCCCTCTTCATGCTGGCCGGTTCGATCATGGAGCGCGGCGGCATCTCGCAGCAACTGATCGACTTCTCCGACTCGCTGGTGGGATGGGCACCGGGCGGACTCGCCTGCGCGGTGATCGTCGCCTCGATGTTCTTCGCCGGCATCTCCGGGTCGGCGGCGGCCGACACCGCGGCGCTCGGCGCGGTAGCCATCCCGGCTATGATCCGCCAGGGCTACCCGCCGGCCTTTTCCGCCGCGCTGGTGGCGGCAGGCGGCGCGATCGGCGTGATCATCCCGCCGTCGATCCCGATGGTCATCTTCGGCTTCCTGACGAACGTCTCGATCGCGGAACTGTTCGCCGGCGGCCTGTTCGTCGGCCTGCTGTTCGGCCTGTCGTTCATGAGCGTGGCGGTCTGGAAGGCACTGCGCCACGGCTACGGCACGCGCCGGCCGTTCTCGCTGCGCTTCGTCTACGTCTCGTTCAGGAAAGCCCTGTGGTCGCTCGGCGCGCCGGTGATCGTGCTGGGCGGCATCCTCAGCGGCATCGTCACGGTGACCGAGGCGGCGGCGCTGGCCGTCTTCTATGCGCTGCTGGTCGCGATGTGGGTCAACCGGCAGCTCAGCTGGCGCGAGATGCCCGGGCTGCTGGTGGAGTCGCAGGTGATCGCGGCAACCATCCTGTTCATCATCGCGATGGCGAAGGTGTTCACCTGGCTGGTGGCCATGCAGCAGACGCCCGCGATGTTGCAGAGCGCGATCGCCACGATGGCGCTGCCGCCCTGGGGCCTGCTGCTGCTGGTGATGGCGGGCCTGCTGGTCGTGGGCTGCGTGATGGAGACCACCGCCGCGCTGATCCTGCTCGTGCCGGTGCTCGCCCCGCTCACCGTGCACATGGGCGTCGACCCGATGCACTTCGGCGTGCTGATGGTGGTGAACCTCGCCATCGGCATGCTCACGCCGCCGGTGGGCATCTGCCTGTTCGTGAGCTGCGGCATCGCCGGGCTGTCGCTGGGCCAGGTGGGCCGCGCGGTCATGCCGTTCGTGGTGGCGGCGGTAGCCGCGCTGATGGTGGCGAGCTACTGGCCGCCGCTCACGACCTGGCTGCCGACGCTGATCTATCGGTAGGGGCCGGTAGCATGCATCCCCTCGACCGCGCGACCCGCCTCGTCCGCAACGCCGACCGCTCGTTGACGGGGCGCACCGACCCGGCCTACGCCAACATGGTCGGCCCGTTCGGCGGCGTCACCGCGGCAACCATGCTGAACGCCGCGCTCACGCACCCGGAGCGCCTCGGCGACCCGGTCGCGCTGACCGTCAACTACGCCGGGCCGCTCGCGGACGGCGAGTTCCGGATCGACGCAGCGCCGGTGCGCACCAACCGATCGACGCAGCACTGGACGATCACCGCGAGCCAGGGTGACGGCGTCACGACGACCGCGACCGCAGTCTTCGCGCTTCGCCGCGAGACCTGGTCGTCGACCGAGACCGGGTTTCCGCAGGTACCGCCCGCGGCCTCGCTGCAGCGCATGCAGGCCGGCGCGCTCGCGGAGTGGACGAAGCGCTACGACATGCGCTTCGTCCGCGGCGGCTGGCCCGACGGCACGAAGCCGGACCAGGAGCCCGATTCGGTGAGCACGCTGTGGATCCGCGACGATCCGCCGCGCCCGCTCGACTTCCTGTCGCTGGCGGCGATCTGCGACTCGTTCTTTCCGCGGGTCATGATCCGCCGGCCGCGATGGGTACCCGCCGGAACCGTTTCGCTCACCAGCTACTTTCACGCCGACGCGAAGCGCCTGGCCGCCGAGGGCGAGCGCCCGGTGCTGGGCACGGCGCGCGCCTCGCACTTCGGCCTGGGGTATCACGACCAGTCGGCCGAGATCTGGAGCGAAGACGGCGCGCTGCTGGCCACGAGCCACCAGATCGTCTACTACAAGGAATAGCGGAGCCGGTCGCGGTCAGGCGACCGGCAAGGCTCGATGCCGCCGGGCGAGCCTGGTTACCGGAGGTCTGCGGCTTCGCCGAAAGCCCCCTGCGCACGCATCGCGGCGAGCCTCGCGTCGTCGTACCCGAGCACCGACCTCAGCACCTCCTCGGTGTGCTGGCCGAGGTGGGGCAACACGTTCCGGGCCTCCATGCGACTGGCCGACAGCTTGTACGGCGCGTTGGCGACCTGGAACGCCTCTCCATCGGCGCCGATCGTCGCCATCGACCGGCGATGCACCGCCTGCGGGTCGGACATCGCCTCGCCGACGGTGCGATAGCGCGAGCACGGCACGCCTGCCTGCATCAGCGTCTGCTCGCACTCGAGCGCGCTGCGCTGCGAGGTCCAGCCCTCGATGATCCGCAAGAGCTCGCCCCAGTTCGCCTCCTTCTCCGCGACGGTGGAAAACCGCGGGTCGGTCTTGCCTTCCGGGAAGCCGATCACGTCGAACAGCGCCGCAAGGTTGCGCGGCGTGATCGCCGCCACCATCACCCATCCGTCCCTGGCGCGCACGGGCTGGTAGACCTGGCGCTGCCGCGCCGCGGGGAACTGCGCGTTCTGGACCTCGTAGATCAGCATTCCCAGCACCGAATCCATCAGCGATACGTCGATGCACTGCCCTCGCCCGGTGCGGTGGCGCTGGAGCAGCGCCGTCTGGATGGCGCTGGCCGCGTTGATCGCCCCCAGGACGTCGGCGATGAAGATGCCGTTGTTCGCCGGCCGCGAGGCATCTCCCTGGTAGCGGGCGTAGGCGTCCTCGTAGCCCGACGCGGCGTGGATGATCGGCGCATACGCCGGCGCCTGGGACATCGGTCCGCTCTGGCCGAACCCCGAGATCGAGCAGTAGACGAGCCGCGGGTTGTCGCGTTCGAGGGTCTCGTAGTCGAGGCCGAGGCGCTTCATCACCCCGGGCCTGAAGTTCTCGACGACGACGTCGGCCGCCCTCGCAAGTTCGCAGGCGGCCTGCCGCCCCGCGGCGGTGTGCAGGTCGAGCACCGTGCTCCGCTTGCCGCAGTTCATCGCCGCGAAGTACGTGCTGATGCCGCCCCGGAACGGCGGCCGATGCCGCACCATGTCGCCCTCGGGCGACTCGATCTTGATGACGTCCGCCCCGGCATCGGCCAGCACGCGCGTGCACATCGGGCCAGACATCACGATGGTGAAGTCGACGACGCGCACGCCTTCCAGCGCGTCGGATTGGCTGGACATGGATTCGCTCTCCAAGACGGTTTCTCGCTGCCTACCTGGGCAAGCCCAGCGCGCGCTGTGCGATCAGGCTGCGCTGGATCTCGTTGGTGCCGATGCTGATCACCCACATCAGTGAGTGGCGCAGCTGCTGCTCGAGCCGGCCGCCCATCGGGGCCCCGGCCGCGTTCGCGGACAGCGTCGCCTGCATGCCGAGGATGTCGAGGGCCGACTCGTGGAATCGCTCCATCAGCTCGCCGGCGAACACCTTCGTGACAGCCGCTTCCCAGGTCGGCATGTCGCCTCGCGCGAGGATGCGCACGCACTCGAGCGCGAGTTGCCGGCCAGCCTCGATCTGCGCCGCGTAGTCGCCGAGCACTTCGCGCACCCGAGGATCGAGCCGCAACGGCTGGCCGTCGACCTCGATCCCGCGAACGGTTTCGCACAGCTCCCCGAACTGGCGCGCGAGCTTCATCAGGATGCCTGCGCCGACGAAGGCGCGCTCGGTGCCGAGCGACCCGACGAGGATCTCCCAGCCTCGGCCCGGCTCGCCCACCACCGCGTCGAGCGGGACGCGAACGTCGTCGAAGAACGTGTTGCAGAACTCGCCGTCGTACATCGTCCCGATCGGCCGGCGCGTGATGCCGGGGGTGTCGACCGGCACGACGAACATGCTGATCCCCGCGTGGGGCGGCTTCGCCGCCGGATCGGTGCGGGCGGCCAGCCACATGTAGTCGCCCCAGTACGTGGTGGTCCAGATCTTCTGGCCGTTGATGACCCACTCGTCGCCATCGCGCACCGCGGTCGTGCGGATCGAGGCCAGGTCGGATCCCGAGTCGGGCTCGCTGTACCACATGCCGTACATCACTTCGCCGCGCAACAGTTCGGGCAGGTATCGCGCCTGTTGCTCGGGGCGGCCGAAGCTCATCCACGCCGCCGCCTGGATCGGCGCGCCGGCGCGGGGCGCATCGGCGCGATTCATCTCTTCCAGGAACGCCATCCAGTGGTAGGGCGAGCGTTCCAGCCCGCCGAAGCGCGCAGGCCAGGTCAGCCCGAGCCATCCAGTCTCGCCGAGTTCGCGCGCGAACTGCGGGTCATGGTCGCGGTGCGCGTGCTCGGAGGCCTGGTACCGCTCCCGGCGCTCCGGCGGCCAGTGCTCGGCCAACCACGACCGCACCTCTCGGCGAAACGCATGGGCCGCCGCCCCGAGGTCGAGCTCGGGAAACTCCAGCGGCGTCTCGCCGAGATACCGCTCGGCGAGCGCCTCGCGCGCGGCCCGCGCTCCGCCGTGCCGCGTCACGTCGAGGTGCACCCGCCTGAAATGGCGAGGAGCCTCGTGGTCCTCGGCGTAGCCGATCGCGCCGAACGCATGGTGGTTTTCCAGCGAGACCCGCCGCAACGACGGGCCCGCGTACGCACAAGTGGCCGCGGCGAAGCTACGCCACTGCCCGGCATGACGGTCGCAGTGGGCGGCGGCATTGTCGAGACTCGCGTGCACGGCCCGCAATCCGATCAGGTTGTCGGCGAGCTTGTGCTGGATCGCCTGGAAGCGGCCGATCGGCTGGCCGAATTGCCGGCGATCCTTCGCATACTGCACGACGAGCTCGAACGCGCGATCCGCCGCACCCCACGCGCGCGCCACGTGGGCCAGGCGCGAGATCCGGAGCAGGTCGCCGACGAGCGCCCGATCGATCGCCACGACGACTGCCGGCGCGTCCTGCAGGTCGATGCGGCAGAGCCCGTCCATCCCCATTGCGCGGGTCGGCGTGACTGTCACGCCCTGCGCCTGGGCTTCGACGAAGGCCAATGCCGGCCCGTCGTGCGCCACGGCGACGAAGTGGGTCGCCGCGGCCGCCCCTTCGACGAAGTTCAGCCGTCCGGACACCGCTCCGCGGGCGATCGACACCGCGCCGACTGCGCGGTCGGGATCGGCCGCGCCGAACGACAGGCACGCGTAGGCGTCGCCACGATGCACGTCGGCGAGCAGCCGCGCCACGGCCTCGGGCGGGTCGCGGCGCTCCCCGAAGGCCAGGTTCAGCAGACCCGCGTCGATCAGCGGCGCCGGGCACGCCGCGCGGCCGAGTTCCTGCAGGACGACCACCAGCTCGCGCACCCCGCCCTCGGCCGGCTCGGCGCCGAGCGCCGCGAGGCCCTGCCCGGCGAGTTGGCGCCAGATGCGGCGCAACGCGGCCGGTTGCGCGCCCCGCTCGACCGCGCCCACAACCGGCCAGGCCTGCGCGAGGAAGCCGCGGACCGACTCCCGCAGCAGGCGCCGCTCCTCGTCGCCGGGCAGTGCCGTCTCGAGCGCTTCCGGTGCGTCGGTCATCGCAGTCGTCGATCGTGCCGGACCCTGGGTGGAGCCCGCCCGGTCACTCGACCTTGATGCCGGACTCGCGAATCACCGTGCCCCAGCGCTTGACCTCGGCCGCGATGCGCTCGCGCAGCTCGTCGGGGGTGCTCGAGACCGCGACGAGCCCGAACGTGTTCAGCCGCTTCTGCAGGTCGGGCATGGCCAACGCCTTGTTCAGCGCCCGGTTCAATTTCGCGATGACTTCCGGCGGGGTACCGGCCGGCGCGAGCAGCGCGAACCACGACTCGGCCTGATAGCCGGGGAGGACCGACGCGACGGTCGGCGTGCCCGGATAGAGCGACGACTCGGTGGCCGTGCCGACGCCCAGCAGCTTGAGCTTGCCGGCGGCGATCTGGCTGTTCATCGCCGACGACGGCGACGTGATGAGCAGCTTCGTTTCGCCTGCCAGCACCGCGTTCAGCGTCGGCGCCTGGCCCTTGTACGGCACGTGCACCAGCTGCAGCCCCGCGGCCCGCAGGAACAGTTCGGTCGACAGGTGACCGAACGAGCCGGGCCCGGCCGTCGCATACTCGAGCTTGCCCGGGTTCTTCTTCGAGTAGTCGATGAAGCCCTTCAGGTCGCTGACCGGCACTTCGCCGTTGACGACGACGAGCATCGGCGAGGACGCGACCATCCCGATCGGCGCAAAGCTCCGGATGCCGTCGTAGCCCGGGTCCTTCTGCATGACCGGCGTCACGGCGACGTTGCCGTTGTTGACGAAGACGACGGTGTAGCCGTCGGGCGCCGCGTTCGCCGTGTCCTTCATCGCGATCGAGCCGCCGGCGCCGGCCTTGTTGTCGACGACGACCGTCTGCCCGAGGTCTTCCGACATCGGCCCCTGCAGTGCCCGCGCCATGATGTCGGTGGTGCCGCCCGGGGCGTACGGCACGACGAGCCTGATCGGCTTCGACGGGAAGGCCTGCTGCGCCCCCGCGCTCGCCGCAACGGCGCAGAACAGGGCCGCAGTCAGGTAACGGGTGAGTCTCTTCATGATTTCTCCTCCTGGGTTGAGCCGGTCTGCGACCTACGCGAGCAGGTGCCGGGCGATGACGAGCCGCTGGATCTGGTTGGTGCCCTCGAAGATCTGGGCGAGCTTGGCGTCGCGCATCATGCGCTCCACCGGGTAGTCCTTCGTGTAGCCGTAGCCGCCGAAAACCTGTACGGCGTCGGTGGTCACGCGCATCGCCATGTCGCTGGCGAAGCACTTCGCCATGCTCGCGAGCACGTTCAGGCGATCCCAGTCTCCCTCGTCGCCGGCACGCGCGCACTCGTAGACCAGGGCGCGCGAGGCCTCGATCTGCATGACCATGTCGGCGAGCATGAACTGGATGGCCTGGAACTCGCCGATGCTGCGCCTGAACTGCTTGCGCTCCTTGGCATAGGCGATCGACGCATCGAGCGCACCCTGCGCGAGACCGACCGACTGCGCGCCGATCGTCGGCCGGTTCAGGTCGAGCGCGCGCATCGATGCCTTGAATCCCTTGCCTTCCTCGCCGATCAGGTACTCCGCCGGCACCCGCACGTTGTCGAGGAAGATCGGCGTGTTCGGCGCGCCGCGCCAACCCATCTTGCGCTCGTGCCGGCCGAAGGAGACGCCCTTCATCTTCTTCGGCTCGATCACGAATGCGCTGATCCCTTCGGCGCCGTGCTCGCCCGAGGTGCGCGCCATCACCACGACGTACTCGGCCTCGACCCCGTAGCTGCACCACTGCTTGCGGCCGTTGAGGACGTAACTGTCGCCGTCGCGGACGGCCCGGGTCGTCATCGCGCTGACGTCGGAACCGGCCTGCGGCTCGGAGATGGCGATCGCGGTCACGACGCCGCCCTTCGCGACGATCGGCAGGAAGTGCCGGCGCTGCTCCTCGGACCCGAAGTGCAGCAGCGGCATGATGAACATCGTGTTCAGCCCGGCGATCGAGCCGCACGCCGGCGAGACGCGCGAGATCTCCTCGCGCGCGATGCACATCATCGTGAGATTGCCGTCCGGCCCGCCGTATCGCTCGGGCACCCAGAGCTGCATCAGCCCCATTTCGCCGAACAGCTTCACGAGCTCGGTGGGAAAGCGGTCGGTCTCGTCGATCTCGGCCGCGATCGGCGCGACGTGCCGCTCCACCATGCGGCGGATGCTGTCGCGAAACGCGACCTGCTCTTCGGTGAACTTCATCGATCCTGCTCCGGGGGCGGCGCGGTCGTCGGGCACCGGGCCTGCGTGAATGTCTGCGGAATGTCCGCGCGAACGGGTCTTGTGCTCAATGGATCTCCCATTCATACTATTCAACGTCAATTCCGATGTCAACAGAGGATCAACCGATGGACTACTCCCGCTACGAGTGCCTGGAGATCGTCAAGGCCGATCGCGTGGCGACCGTCACGCTGAATCGCCCCGAGACGGGCAACCGCATCGAGCACCGCTTCCACGTCGAGTTGCAGGACGTCTGGGCCGACCTGGCGCGCGACGACGAGGTCAACGCGATCCTGCTCACCGGCTCCGGCAAGTACTTCAGCGTCGGCGGCAACGTCAAGGGCATGCAGGACCGGCCCGGCGGCGACGTCTTCGAGGAAGGCGCGATGCTCGAGCCCAGCGGCGGCCGGCGCATCGTGCAGAACATCCTCGACTGCGAGAAGCCGATCGTCTGCGCGATCAACGGCGACTGCATCGGCCTGGCAGCCACGGTGGCGCTGCTGTGCGACGTCACGGTCGCCGCGCAGGCCGCCCGCATCGGGGACCCGCACGTCAAGATCGGCCTGGTGGCCGGCGACGGCGGCGCCGTGATCTGGCCGATGCTCGTGGGCCCGAACCGGGCAAAGGAGTTCCTGATGCGCGGCAACCTGATCGGCGCGGTCGAAGCCGAGCGCATCGGGCTTGTAAACTACGCGCTGCCGGCGGACGAGGTGCTGCCCCGGGCACGGGCGCTCGCGCAGGAACTCGCCGATGGCGCTCCCTGGGCGATTCGCTGGACGAAGCTGGCGATCAACAAGGCCATCAAGGACCAGTTCAACCTGATCATGGACGCTTCCTACGCGCTCGAGATGTGCACCTTCCAGACCAGCGATCATCGCGAGGCGGTCCGCGCCTTCGTCGAGAAGCGCAAGCCGAAGTTCACGGGCCGCTGAGATGACTGCCCCGTCGCGCCGGATCGCCTTCGAGCCCATCCGGCCACGCCGCGCCTTCGAGGAGATCTGCGAGCGCATACGCGATCAACTCGCGGCCGGGGCGCTGGCACCCGGCGACAAGCTCCCGGCGGAACGCGAACTGGCGCTGCAGCTCGGCGTGGGCCGCAACGCGGTGCGCGAGGCGCTGCACACGCTGGAGCGCGCCGGGATCGTCGAGTTGCGCAAGGGCGCCAAGGGCGGCGCCTTCATCCGCCAGGGCGACCCGGGCAGCATCACGCAGGTCGTCCAGGACATGATGCACCTCGGGTCGATCTCGATGGACGAGCTCACCGAGGCGCGGCTGCACATTCAGGACGCGGTCGTGCGACTCGCCTGCGAGCGGGCGACGCGGGCCGATCTCGCTGCGCTGGCGGCGAACATCGACGCCACCGAGGAGGCGACGCGCTCGGGCGACTACATCGCCCGCATCGAGTGTTCCAGGGAGTTCTATCGGCTTCTCGCCGCAGCGAGCCACAATGCGGCGCTGTGCCTGATCGTCGACTCGCTCACCGACATCCTGATGGGCTACCTGCGCGCCCGGGTGTCGGCCGGTGCGCGCACGAAGCGCGACCTCATCCAGGCCCGCAGGCGATTCCTGGCCCTGCTCTCCTCGCGCGACGCCGATGCGGCGGTGCGCGAAATGCGCGCGCATCTGCGCAGCGTGCATCGATTGCTGACGGTGGACGGGGGCGAAGCGGCGGCCCCCGTGGGCGCGGAGTCGAGCGCGTCCAGGACAGGACCCCGTCGCCGGGATCGGGCGGTCGCCTGAACCGCTGCAGGTCGTCGCTCGACCCCCGCCGGAGACTTGGCACGGCCAGCGCTCCGGAGGATACTTTTCTTCCCCTCGGCTCGTGTGTTCAGGTGGTCGCCATGACGAGCATCCAGCAAGCATTCCAGCCCATCGAACGGGAACCCGCCGCTCCGGGCTTCCCGCACGCGCCGCCCGACTGGACGCGCGAGACGGCACTGAAGATCGCGCAGCAGGAGCACCTGACGCTCGGCGACGACCACTGGGCCGTCGTGCGCGGGCTTCAGGAGTTCTTCGCGCGCCACGAGGACGGCGTGACCAACCTGCGCGAGCTGCACGACGCGCTGGAGGAGAAGTTCCACCACAAGGGCGGCGTCAAGTACCTCTACACGTTGCTGCCCGGCGGGCCGATCGCGCAGGGCTGCCGGCTGGCCGGGCTCGAGCCGCCGGCTGGCGCCGTCGACCGGGGCTTCGGGAGCGTCGCGTAGCGCGCTCGGCGATCCGGCTTCCGGTCAGGCCGCCTCCGGAACCGCGGCGCCGAGCGACTTCCCGATCCGCTCGTTGTCCTCCTTGAGCTGCCCGACCCGCTGGTCGATGCCCGACAGCGACGACTCGGCCGCCTGCAGCTCGCGCACCATCTGCAGCCGCACCGCGCCCTCGTCGCCGCCGGCGGCGAGCGCGCCGATGTTCTTGCGCAGGTGCTCCTGCCGCACGATCAGGCGCTTGCGCTCGGCCTCGAGCGCCTCGATCCGGCTCGAGTTCTCCTCGACGCGCGCGAGCTGCGCACGCAGCGCCTCGAGCGCCTCGCGCGTCTTCGCGGTGAGCCCGCTCGCCTTCAGGAACTCGGCCACCTGATACAGGTTCAGGCGCGCGAGATCCAGGTTGCGCTCGATCAGCCGGCGCGATCGCACCTCGAAGCGCGTGGTCGCCCCGGGCGGGCAGGCGACCTCCCAGCGATACACGCCGTCTCCGTGCGTCGCGGGCTCCGGCGTATCGGAGAGTTCACCCGGCAGCGACTCGACCGCGCGCTCGATCGTCACCGTCTGCGCCGTGCCGGTGCGATTGACCAGCTCGTAGGCGTGGCGGCGAACGTCGGACACTTCCTGGTGCAGCAGCCCGTCTCCGATCCTCAGGGCCTGCGACTCGGTGCTGCGATCGCTGTCGACGCGCACGTCGATGCCCAGCTCGACCGCATAAGGCAGGTACAGGCTGCCGTCCTTGCCGGTGAACGGCACGATCGCCTCGCCGCGATAGCGCCCGTCCTCGACCAGCGTCGCGGGCCCGCGCTCGAGCACCAGCCCCGACGCGTTGGCGCAGCGCAGCGCCGCCACCGGGTGGCCCAGGTGTTTCGTCTCGTTGAACAGCAGCTCGCGGCGGTAGTCGAGCTTCGCCTGCAGGATCGGCACCAGCGCGCTCGAACCGCGCGGAATCGAGACCGGGCGCAGCACGTCGTAGGCGAAGGTCTCGCGCTGGTCGGCGGTGGCGCTGGCGGGCTCGGCGGACTCGAGTTCGCGGATCGAGGCCAGGCGCGCCATCGCGGCCCGGCCGGCGTTCGACGAGAGGCGATCGGGAGGTGGAAGCGAGTACATCACGCTGCGATCGACCGGCTCGGCGGCGTCGAAGGCGATGTCTTCGTCGCCGTGGGACGCCAGCATCCCGGGCCTGGCCCGGAACTCGACCGGCCCCGCCGCGACGCGCGCCTCGTCCTCGACGCGCCGGCGCTCGGGCACCCGCGACGTCTTCAGGTCATAGACGAACGAGATCGGCTGGCCGGCGACCAGTGATACCTCGACGTTCTCGAGGTCTTCGTCGAATCGGTTGTCGACCAGGCCCCAGCCCTGCAGCAGCAGCTTGCCTGCGTCGGGCGCTGCGTCCCCTTCGGCAGCGTGCGTGCCGTCGCCGGATTCGGCAATCACCCGGTAGCTGACCCGCCAGGTCGGCGCCGGCACCAGGTACGACACGGCGAGGTCGTGCTCGCCGGGCGTGAGACGCAGCGCCACCGACTGCGCGCCGTCCGAGCGCTTGCCGGCGTCGAGAAAGCGTTCGAGGTCCTCCCCGATGCGCGCCTCGAGCGGCACGATCTGCACCAGGTCGGCGGCCGGCACCGCCTGCACCGCGCCGGACTGCTCGTCGAGCAGCATCAGCGTGGCGCCCTTCAGCCGCCGGCGCTCCTTCGCGTACTGCACGCCGGTGACCCGCCCCTCGACCGGCGCGCTGCGCCCGGCCAGCTCGGCGCGCACGCGCCAGCCGGTAAGCCGCTCGACGAGATCGAGCAGGCCGCTGCCGGCGCCCAACTCGAGCGCGTTGCCCTCCTTGCGGGCCGCGGCCGGGATCTGGTAGTCGATGCAGACCACCTGCCCGCCCGAGCGATCGAGCACGGTGAGGCTCTTCAGCGCGTCGTCGACGTCGTCGTCGCGAAAGCCGAGCTGCAGGGCTTCGCCCTGCACGCGGCCTTCGCGCTCGACCATCGAGACTCCGTGCTTGTAGAAGGTGACGCGGCGGATGGGGAGCTGGGCGGGTTGGGGCATGCGGGGGTCTCCGGCGAGGGACACGATGGGAACGGGCCAGTGTTGCAGGGGCGGGGCTCATGGCGTGAGCCTGCCATCGAGGTGCTTGCGCACCGCGCCGAACGAGCTCGACGGGATCATCAGACGACGGCAATCAATTACCACGCAGCGACTTCTCCAGGGAGTCGAGGCGCCGATACGCTGCCGAGACGTGCTCGTTCGGCCCCTGAATCGCGTACGCATTGCCCAAGCGTCTGCGTGCTTCGGCCAGCCATTTGCGCGCGCCCTGGGCGCCTTCGATCTCCCGATTCCGCTCGAAGAGATCCATCAATGCCCCCGCCCGAACCGTCAGCAGGATCGCCCGTGCCTGTTCCCCCCAAGGCCATCCCCGCGCATCGAGCAGAACGTCTGTCACCACAATCGCCTCTTCGGGGCGCCGTGCGGCACGAAGCAGCGCGGCGCACTGAATCCTGAATCCGATCTCATCGGCCGACCTCGCTGCCGAGTTCATGCACGTCGAGCTCATGCACGCCGAGAGCCAGTCGCGCATCAAGTCGCAGGCTTGCGTCGTCACGGGCGTGGCGCGCTCGAAGTACCCGCGAGCCTCGCGGACCTGGTCGAGTGAAGGAAGTCGTCGATCCGAGAACCATGGGTTCACGATGTCGTAAAGACGAACCGCCTCGGTGTCTGCCGGCCGCACCCCACCAACGAGTCGACGTTCGTTGAGCATCGCCCGCGCCGCCTCCACGCGTCGTTCGAGGTCCGAGCGTTCCGATTGCACGTCGTCCCAGATGCCGGAATCGACGGACACGTATAGCGAGCCGTCTTTGAGACCCCGGTAGTGAACCGTTTTCGGGGGAGCCGTATCGCAGGTTAGCGTAACCATCGGTCCGGCGGTCGCAACGACGCGCCACTCGTGGTGATCATCCGCAAACCCTGAATCGAGCAATCGTGGAACCCGGGAGACCTCGTCGCGTGCGATCCATCGAACCAGTTGCGCACCGTCGATCTCCTTCTCGTCGCCCATGCGTCACCTCGCCGACGAATCTGTCGAGCTCGCGACCGCCCGCTCCGCGACCGACGCGGAGACTCGCAACCAGGGAATCCAATCTACGCGGAACTGCCGGCGCAAACGGGGCACTCAAGTGGCAATCTGCTGACTCTCGTTGCACACCGGGGATCCTGCATACCGGCGGACTTACTCAGGCCCGAGTGCGGTCCACGAAGCCGTCGCCCCTGCGGGCCACATCGTGACCACGCTACACCCGCAGCCCCATCGAAGCCAGCATGCCGTTCGTCCTCTGCGCCCTGCGCATCGCCCAGATCGCAACATTGGCGGCGATCCCTGAAACCGGATGCAGCGCATTGGGCAGGAACGTCACGTAAGCCGGATTGTTGCCCAGCCTTCCGGTGCACCACGCGCCGAATTGAGGCGGAAGGCCGTGGGCCCGACATCCCTCAGCCCTCCTCTTTCATCACTCCAATCCGGTGAAGCGCACATGCATGCCGTACCCTCGCCACAGGGGCACGGCCGCCTCGTCGCTCGACCGGAACGGTTGATCCGCGCTGACGATAGCGACGGAAGCGAAATGCCCGGTAGTGCTCATCCTGGCGCAACTCCTGGCGATTGCCACCCAGTTGGCCGGACGTTCCGCGCTGTCGCAGGGATACCTCGCTGACCGAACGACGACCCATTCGGGTTTCGTGGTCTTGCCGACGAACCAGATCGACGGATCGACCTCGGGATTCCCCTGCCAGGACATCAACTGGAAGCCTTCCCCTCCCAGATGGTCACGAACCACCTGAACCGCCATGTCATGGGCCTCCCATGGCGTCATCTCGATCTTCTCATCGGTGACCAGTGACACCGGATCGATCGGCTTTCCGGTCGCAGCATCCAGCAGACCCCAGCCCGGTAGAGTTGCCACCCATGAGTCACCAAAGAGCCGCTTCTTCATGGGGAGGATGCAGGCGTGCCCGCTCGCGGCTCGGGCAGCGGCGGCAAGTCCGCGCCTGCTTGCGGGCCCCCGAACCTTGTCGTCTACGTCTTCGATGCGGACGAAGAACAACTGATTGCCAAGGCGAAAGGAAAGGTGCTCCAGGAACGGCGGATACGGATGAGCGCGCATCCAGGACTGGATGCCGCCATCGATCTGCTTGCCCAGGTGAATGCCAGCCGCCTTCCAGCACGGGAAGAAGGCTTCCGACATCTCCTGCATCTCAATTTCGTACATGACCATTCACCTCCTTTCATCGCAAGCACCTTCATGGAAGGTGCTCCAACAGGTGCCGCCAAATCGCACCGCGGCTCCTGCACGGCCTCTGCGTCGTTAGAGCGGAGTCGGCAACTGGCCCAACCCACGTCGCCAATGGCACCGGCGAAGGCGCGGGCGATCGCCTCGTTGACCATCACAACTCCAGCAGCCCAGCCGAATCGTCGGGCTCCGTGATCTCCTTGCCGCCGCCTTCGCATACTGCGCGATAGAGGATCTCTGCCATCTCCTTCGCCAAGAGTTCCTCACTGGCGCCGGAGCAGGCAGCACAGATCTGCCGATGCTCGGAAGACTGCGCCTCCTCCAGTCTCATTCCCCACATGGCCTGAATCTGGTCATCGTTCAGTCGCCCCTCATCGACGTCTTCCTGGGTCACGCCGTCGAGCATTGCGTTCCTCTCGACCCCGTCCAGGAGCCACTTGCCAGGGCCGATGCTGGCGATGTAATAGGCGATGTGTCCTGAGTGGTACGTGTCCTCTTCCCAGAAGCCTGACGCGACCAGTTGCCAATCCGGTCTCTGCGAAGGCCGCAGAGCTTCGAGCGTGACCTGGCGGGTGTCCGCCGTCTGGATCTCCAGTGCGCAGGCTCTAACGAGCGCCCGACATTCACTGGCGAGCACGTCCAGCGCTGCAGAGTCGGGAACGCACACGGTGTAGCCGGACCCGCCCAGCATCCCCTTGGTCGACCACCCATCTCCTGCCTGCGCATTCTCGACGAGCGAAAGCGCTTCTTCGAGGCCGTCCGACGCTGCATCGATCAACCTGGCTCGCACCGGGTTCTGCCCGGCCAGCTTCTCGAGGATCAGCTCTGCTGTGGTCGAGTGCTCCGCGGAGCCGATCGTCTCGCCCAGTTCCTGGATCGCCGCTGCGAACGCCTGCCCTGTGCCGAGCGCCTCGATCTGACCGTCCCACACCCACGCGGCCGCATGCTCGCAGAGATCGTCAGCCGGAGGCGAATTGAAGCGGCCGCAGAACGGGCATTCGTCGCCGGCATCGGGGGTGGGGAAGTGGTCCCGCACGCGCTGCCTGCACAGGCGGTCAAGATCGGGATAGAAGTCCGAGTCGGCCGAAAAGAAGCCGAGCGCGCCTTCGACGTCGTCCTCGAAGTTCATCTCCAGGACTGCAATCAGGGGCCACGCCGTGATGAAGAAGTCCGCGAACTCGCCCAGCGTCATCGGCTTGGCGGTCCGTGCCTCCGTCGCCCCCTGCAGAGTCTCGCCACCGTACTCGTCGACAACCCGGTAGTGGATCGCGCCACCGTCCGGCCGTGCATAGACGCATGTCACGTCATAGGTCGTCGACTTGATGCTGATGCGGCCGATCTCCACTTCGCCGTCTTCCGTGTCGGGGAGGTAGTTGCCGCCCATGAACATCGGATGGAGCGACTCCAGCACCTTCCGGTCGGCAGCCGAGATGCCTTCTACGGTCAGCAGAGTACTCAGCTCGGCGTGACGACCGGAGTCGAACAGCGCCTGCAGCTTCTTGCGCACTACGGCGCCCTTGACCTTCGACAGCAGGTAGCGCTCTAGTTTCTGCGGCCGGAAGTAGGTTTCCGGGCGGTAGCCAAGATCGATTTGCTTGTTCACGAGATGCCCCCCTTCGTCACTCTCTGGACGATTCGCTAGAGCGCCGCAACCGCATCGCCACTGATCGCTTCGACCTTGGCTCAGGTGATCGGCGCGTTCTTTTCGGCATCGATGACCTGTTCGACGGTTCGAACCGCAGAAACGACAGGGGCGTTCCTGCCCGGTCCCAGAACGCGACGCTTTCGGTTTGCATCTCGAACGCGGGCGCGATCATTTGGCACTCCTCTTTAGCCGATTGACCGGTTGGCAGGGGCCTTCAATCCGGATGAAGTTGCCCCGGGAACTTCATCGCGTGCCTCAAGGCTAGGCATCGACGGGCTCACCAGACGAGCCATCGTCGGCAGCCCGCCGAACGCCTTCCCACGGCAGATCGAGGTCGTCCCGACCGAAATGGCCGTAGGCTGCCGTCGGATAGTAGATTGGCCGTTGGAGGTCGAGGCACTGGATGATCCCGGCCGGGGTCAGGACGAACTCCCGGCGCAGCGCATCGACGATCTCGGCACTGCGCGCTGAGGTGACGCCCTCGGCCTCAACCATGAAGCTCACCGGCTCAGCCACCCCGATCGCATAGGCCAGCTGCACCAGCGCGCGCCTCGCCCAGCCCCGCGCCACGACCTGCCTGGCCAGGAACCGCGCCATGTAAGCCGCCGAACGATCGACCTTCGACGGATCCTTCCCCGAGAAGGCGCCGCCTCCGTGAGGCGCGGCGCCGCCATAGGTGTCGACGATGATCTTCCGGCCCGTGAGCCCCGTGTCCCCCTTCGGGCCCCCGGTGACGAAGCGGCCGGTCGGGTTGATCAGCTCCCGATAGCCCGGCGCGCGCATCGACTTCGGGATGACCGCTTCGACGATCTCGCGGCTCACTGCGTCGCGCACTTCGTCGGCGTCGGCGTCCGCCGCGTGCTGCGTCGACAGCACCACCGCCTCGACCGCGACGGGTCGCCCGTCCTCGTAGCGGAACGTCA
This sequence comes from Burkholderiaceae bacterium, assembly GCA_019635275.1. Classification (GTDB taxonomy): domain Bacteria; phylum Pseudomonadota; class Gammaproteobacteria; order Burkholderiales; family Burkholderiaceae_E; genus Zeimonas. The sequence continues at coordinate 42,529 of JAHBZV010000004.1, forward strand.
CCTGCGACTTGGCGTCCGGGCGCAGCCACGGATAGCGCCCCGACCGCCGCAGCTCCGCCTGCCGCCGCACGAGCCGGTGGGCGAAGACGATCGGCGCAGGCATCAACTCCGGCGTCTCGTCGCACGCGTAGCCGAACATCAGGCCCTGGTCGCCCGCCCCGATGACTCCGTCGACACGATCGACCCCGCGATTGATGTCCGCGGACTGGCCGTTGAATCGCACCTGGACTTCGCAGCGATCGGGATCGATGCCGGTGGCCGCATCGCGGTAGCCGGCGTCGCGCAGCACGCCCGCCACGATCGACACCGCGCGCTTGCGCACCTGCCGGAACACGTCGAGGTCGCGGGTCTTGAACTCGCCGGCGACGACGACGCACTGGTCGGCGAGCAGCGTCTCACAGGCGACCCTCGCGCCGGGATCGAGCCCGAGGAACTCGTCCAGCACCGCGTCCGAGATGCGGTCGGCAAGCTTGTCAGGGTGGCCCTCGGAGACGGATTCCGAGGAAAAGAGGCCATTGCGAACAGACATCGGTCAACTCCTGTTTAGCCGCGTTCGACGATGCGTCGGGGGCGGCAATCCGGATCAAATCCCCCCAGAAAACAAAAAGCCCTCCGCTTCACGGGAGGGCCGACGCGATGCCCGCTTGGTTGCTCCCGCAGGAGCCACATCCGCTTTCGCGATCCACCTTGCCCGGGACAGGCAGGTTGGCATGGGCGTCGGCCCAACTCGGAATGCAGGGTGCATGCTAGCAGGAATGCGACGGCCAGTCACCGCACCGACAGGCGACAAGTTCATGAAAGGCGATCTGGCCGTCTACCATTGATTGGACAGGTCGCATACCCTACCAATGGCTGTAAAGGCACAAATTCAACAGTCAGTACAGGACGTCCAGATCAGTGCGTCCGGGCGGGTCGATGGTGGCCAACTCATGGAGTGAACATGGGCGCGCAGCGCTGTGACGAAGACGAGGAACACAAGTGCCCCTTCTGCTCGAGCACAGGGCACTGCCCGCACATCTTGCTGCTAGTGGACACGACGTTCCGAAACGCCGAGGGTGGCGTCTTGATGAGCGCTTTCAACGAGCGTTGGAGCAAGCTCTGTCAAGAAGGCGGCGACGACTTCGACGAGCGCGAGCCGTTCGAGAGCCTTCTCGGAGAGGTCGACTCGATCGCTGATGTTGCTAACGACTACGACTATGAAGGGGGGCCCGGTATGTCGTCGACGTACTCCGCCTACTACGTCGACTCGGAAACGAAAGCGCAAGACGCCTTGGGGCGCTTCATCGAAGCAAGACGGTGACTAGCCAGCGATGCATCAAGGCACGCGGACGACCTAAGCCGATCTGAGACCAGCGAACTGCTGATTCGCCCCCTCCAACCGCAGTTCCAGCGTGTCACTGTTCGAAATGACGTAGGCCAGAGGCTGATCGAGCACGAAGGGGTAAAGCACGGCGGTTGACTGCAGTGTAGCGAGCGAAATGGGTCTTCCATGATATCTAAGCGCAGCCTCGATCAGCCAACCGACCATATGCGGGTCGTCCAGACGGCGTGCCGCCGTGCGGACCAGTCGCTTGCCCATCTCCACGCGTTCGATCGCTCCCCAATTGGCTTGGGTTTGCAGGACCGCTTGCGTCGCTCGCTTGGTCACCTGCCGATCGCCGTAGACCTCGCTCATCCTCCTATGGATTTCGGCTACCGAGCAGTCGCCCTGTATTGCGGTCAGGCGACCCGTGAACTCGGCCACCTTGCCAAAATAGGGATAGGCGGCGATCGCCGCCCCCCACGCGAACGGAGCGACGTCGGCTGACGACAATGGGATTGCGAAATGGCCGACACCGCGTCCGATGAAGTCCGCCAGATCTGATCTTGGCTCCATGGCCATGGCCTTCAACTTCGTGCGCGTCTTGGCCTTCGCCTCCGGCCCCAGGCCCGAGCTGTCGAGCAGTCCCTCCAACTCATCCAGATCGGCGCTCCCAATGCATACCCTCAGCGCCGCCGCCACCCACTCGATTTGGATGAATCGGTCGAAGCCAATCTGAGGGACTTTCGACATCTTGGCGTTCAACTCGAGCGACTCACTTTCACGAACGGCACCAGCAGCTCCTCCACCGAGATGCCGCCATGAACGACGGCTTGCTCGGCATCGGGCATGAAGGCGCTTCGCCCCCCGGCGAACAGACTGAAGAAGTTCGTGGGCAGTCCAGCGACGTCAAGCCGGTAGCTGTTGGGGTTGGACGTAGCCGACTCTGCCGCCAAAACTTCGCTGCGATAAGTCCGCACCCGCTCGCCGCGCAGCTCTGCGGCGACGCCCTGCTTCGGACGTCCCTGCCCCACCGCCTCGACATTGCCGTGGTCGGCGGTGAGGTAGACGCGAAAGCCCTTGTCTGCCAGTTGATCGAGCAATCGCTCAACGAACCCCGACTCGCACCAGCTTTCGATCAAGGCGGCGACGCCGCGCTTGCCGAGCGGTGCACCGTGAACGATCTCGTCGACCGTGTCAACCACGATCCCGACGACCTTCAGCACGGGACTACTCAACGCGCCATCGAGTTCAGCCAACTGGTCATTGCGCTTGATGCCCTTACGATACAGAACCTCGTTGGCTCGCAAGCCCTGGTCCTGCCAGAACCGGGACCATTGATTGGGCTCGGGCGCGGTTGACTCGATCGTGTCCGCGAACTCCCGGGGCTTGAGCCCCGAGAAGATCGCCTGGCGGGATACCGACGTCAGCGTCGGCAGCCACGCAAAGCAGGCAGATTCGTCGAATGCATATCTCGGCGCACGCTTGGCCAGCGCTTCTCGAATCTGTACCCACTGATCGACAGCCAGCCCATCGAACACGAGCAGTGCGATCTTCTCCTCACCGGCCCCACGCCGAATGGAGAGAAAGCGCGGGACGTGGTGGACCATGACCGGGCTCTTGGCGACAGGGAGCGACGGCAGATCGGCGTAGTGCTTGGCGGTCCACTGTCGCAAACGCTCGTCGGATGACGTCTGCAGCTCGACAATCGCCGCCCGCAGACCCTCGGCGCGCGTCGAGTCCAGGGAATGAAAGCGCGCCAGCACCTCGCCGAACCTCCGTGCGGTGCTGATCCAGTCGCGGTAGGACGAATCCACCGTGGGCAGTGCCCCTTGAAGTCCCTTGATGCCCTCTCCCACGAGGTTTCGCAGCGCCAAGGGATCCTGAACGATGCCGACCTTGGCCCACTCCGGGATCGTGGGCAGCGCGCCGTTCACGGCCAGCGGATGGAGCAGGCCGTCAAGGAACATCGAATCGACGATCACGCGCACGTCCGGGTGCTCGAAAGGCACGTCCGCCCTTGCTGCGAAGTCAGGCGCTGGCGGCTCACCCGTGCGTGTGCCCGTGACGCCGCGGTCCGACCAATAGCGGTACCAAGCCTCCTGCACCACACGAAGTAGCGTTGCCTTGGAGCAGAACAGCTCGCTCAGCGGCAGCGACTTGAATACCGCGCTGTCGCCAAGCACCTGCGCGACGTGCTCGCCCAACACCGGGGGAAGCGCGGCATCCCGGTAGTGCAGACGCAGCAACTCGCGCCATAGATCTTCAGGACGCGAAATCAGGTGCGGGCTGATCCTGAAGAGGTGCGTAAGGATGAAGTCCTTGGTCAGCGATTCACCCAGGGCTTGCGACGCATGTTGCGTCTGCGCGGCATAGAGTGCCTCGTGGTGTTCCGGCCCGATCTGACGAACGACGTTGTAGCTCAGCTTCGCAAACAGATTGGCGAGACTCAGGCTCACCTGCCGCGCCTGCCGCAAGTAGTCCCACGGCAGATCACCCACGTTCGTGCCGCGCAAGTGCAGGATCAGGGCCTTCGCCGGCCCGCTCTCTCCCGAGTCCCAGGCGGCCCGGTAGCGCTCTTCGTACTCGGCGCGGAACACGACCGAGTCCTCGAAGGGCAGCAGCTCGAAGCCGCGCTCGCGCAGACCAGCGAGAACGCGCTCGTCCAGCAGCACATCATCCGGGTCCGCCGCGATCCACAAGCGAGCCAGGTCCGCCGTGAACTCCTTGAGGATGCGGTCAATCCAGGCGCTCATCGAACGCACTTGGCGATGTTCATGCGGCAACCATTGCGGCTTGGGACTTGCTGGCCACGTGCAACGTCCATAAGGCATCCACCGTCGGGGAGTTCCCGTTGACCAGTGCCTCCATCGCAGACACCACCAACTGAGCGCGATCGCGCAAGAACTCGCTGAAGTCGTCTGAAAGCTTCTTCTTCAACGCCTCGCCATTGAGATCAGCGTAGTGCCCCTTCGACAGCAGCTCGAAGGAGATCAGATGGGACTTCAGCCGATCACTGACCGCGCTTGCGTCGGCCCACTGCACGCGCTCTTCCAGATAGTTCAGAGGATCCTTGCGACCGATCATCCTATTGGTTTTCCAGGTGATAAGTGCGCAGTTCAACGCGAGGTAGCTCTGAATGCCAGCCTCCTCGAGCAGCGCATCCGGAAAGACGTGGTGGTACTCGCGCTTCTGAATGCTTTCGTAGGACGCTGCTTTGCCATCTGCGAAATCGATGGCGCCCAGGTAGGTGGTCACGGCCAGGACTGCCCGGGCCTCGATCCCGGCAGCCTTGGGCCACCCGGCGGCCATGAGGGAGTCAACGTCAGCCAGGGGGAAGTCGGTACGATTCAGCACTGGCACGGTCGACAAGTCGCCGTCGACGAAGCTCGGTTTCTCCAGCAGAGCCTTCAGGGCTTTGAAGTCAGCGAAGGCGCGCGAAGGTGCGGTGTTCTCGTATCGGTCCGTAAAAAACGCCGACCACAGGTAGCGCCGCAACAACTTCTCCGCCTTGGCGAGAAAGTCGCCGTGGTCCGGTATCAAATCGTACGCGGCAGCGATGACCGGCAATACGGCATTTGTCGGCAGTCGAGCATCATCGAAGACACCTTGTGCGGCCAGGAAAGCGGCCATGCGCTCCAGTCCACGCTCCAGCTTGGGCCAGTTCTCAAGCAGTCGCTTCTTGTCCATCTCCACCATGCCACGCGTGTTTGGGAGCTTGTCCTGCAACAACGCAGACGTGGAGAGGATGAGATCGGAAAGCTGGCCGTATCTCCTAGCCGTAGGGCACTTGTCGATCAAGCTGGCTTCCAGCGCGTGAAGCGACTTCTCTGCGACGCTCTCGACTTCGGCGACGATGATGTCGTATAGCGACAGCGGTTTGCTGTTGGTGTTCATGTTGATGAACACCTGCAAGGCCACGTCCTTGGTCGTGTCCGCTGGCAAAGACAAATAGGGCAGATTGAAGTAGGCCACGCGCTCGCGGAGCGTCGTGATTTCAGCCTTGATCTTGTCGCGCGTTGCCGTGTACGCCTTGTACTTGGCAAGTGCGTCCGACTCGCTGTCCACCGGCTCCAACGGCTTGGTGGCCTCATTCAACCATCCATCAATTTCGGTCGAGATGTCCCCGGGCCGGAGCAGGTTGACGGGCAACAAACCGCGCCTCAGGCACTGTGCCGAATCGTCCGCCCAGCGAGGCATCCGTAGCTGGTGTTTGTTCACCCAGCGTGGGATACAGCGGACCTCGACATCGCCAGACTTGTTTTCGTTCTCGCTCCGATCGAACTGCGGTAGATATATAAAGAAGGTCTCCCACTCGTAGTTGTTGTGCATCGCGCGCCAGAATGCTGTAAGGCGCTGCTGGCCGTCGAGCAGGTGTTGCGTGACGGTTCCGGACTTGGCGGGATCGGATGTGGCGATGTAACGGGACTCGAACTTCTCGGGCCCCGCCACTTCAAGCGCGAGAGTCACGCCGACTGGCAAGTTGTTGATGATCGTATTGAGAAAACTCGTGATTCGGCCACGGTCCCAAGCCTCGAGGCGCTGGAAGCGTGGGAGCTTGACCATCCCCTGCTGGATGTTCTGAAACCAGACGCCCAAGGCACGGTCCTGTGCCTTGCTGGACTGCTGCATGACGCTCATTTGTCTGCTCCGCTCTTTCTTCTGTTCGCTGTTTGCCCTGCATCGCTTCTCTAAGTAGGCCGAGGTAAAGCATCGCTCGAACCGACCCGGAGCATCAGCACCGCATTGAGGTCCGGGATGCTGGCCTCGGCATCGTCCAGCGCCGCCATTCGCACCTGGTGCTCAGCGTCCAGCCGCTTGCGCCGATGCTCGCGCACTTGCGGCAAGCCAATCCGCCCGATCGCCTGATGGCGCGCATCGTATGCGTAGCGGGCGCGCTCGCGCTCGTCCTTCAACCGGGCGCGATGCTCTTCCAGCAGGCTGTCAAACAGCCGCTCCCCCTGGGTTTTGGCTGCGGCTATCGAAGCATCGAACCAGCTAGTGGAATCCTCGCTGCTGCTCTTGCCATGGATCTCGACTGCTTCCGTAAGCAGCAGATCCCAGATGCGCTTGGCGGTCGGAACAAAGGTTCGCCCATCGTCCGTGGCGAATGCCGGCAAGAAGCGCTTGAGGTTGAACCCGGGCGCCGAAAGGCTGATCTCCCACAGGGACCACACGCCCTGGATCCCGTCGGGCAGGCCGCCCACTTTGACGCAGGGCAGCGGTTGCCCGGCCACCCAGCGAGGCAGTTCACTAATGACCGCCCTCGCGCGCGGGTCTTCTAGCGTCACCCACTCGAGTTCAGGGTTCTGCTCGGCCGTGCGCGCGTCAAAGCACACCCTGGGCGACTCGCTGCCATCCGCCCAGCGCACGCGCCAAGCGTCACCGCTCTTCACTGCCGAGCCGCCCCGGGCCGGCAGGCCCGTGGTGATCGCGCGCTCGAGCCAGAACTGCGCGGGATGGTCACGCCACTTGCGGGCGTCGTCGGGCTTCAGGGGGTGCGCATCGGCAAGCAGGTCGCTGTTCTTGCGCGCCTCCGCCACCTTGTCGCGCACCTGGTGGATCGCGGCGTCGCATTCCTTCTCGATGGAAGCCGGGTCCTGCAGCCCGTGTACGAACAGCTCGTCGAAGATCGGCTCGGCTTCCACCGAATCCATCACGTCGGACGCCTTGTCGACACCGAACTCTTCGGCGATGACGGCCAGCTTCTCTTCGAGCACCTGGCGGACGCGGTGCTCGACGGTGTCTTCGAGCACGAAGTTGATGGCGCGCACTACGTGCTTCTGCCCGATGCGATCCACGCGGCCGATGCGCTGCTCCAGGCGCATCGGGTTCCATGGCATGTCGAAGTTGACCACGACATGGCAGAACTGCAGGTTCAGGCCTTCGCCCCCGGCGTCAGTGGAGATCAGCACCCGTTTCTCGCCCGCGAACGCCTGTTGCGCCCTTGTGCGGGCATCGAGATCCATGCCGCCATTCAGCAGCGCCACCGAGAAGCCACGGCTTTCCAGGAACCCCGCCAGCATCACCTGCGTCGGCACGAACTCGGTGAAGATCAGCACCTTGAGCACCGGATCGTTCTCGTCCTGCTGCAACTTGTAGATCAGCTCCAGCAGTGCTTCGGCCTTGGCGTCGGTGCCCTGCGCTTCAGTCTCGCGCGCCAGGTTCAGCAGCAGGTCAACTTCCGCCTTCTCCTGCGCCCACCCTGCGGTCTGGACGGCGATGTCCACCTGACTCTGACCGTCCAGTTCCGCCCATTCGTCCGTCTCGGCAAGATCGAACAGGTTGGCCTGGGGCTGTGGCGAGTCGAGCAGTGCCTGCCGTTTCTCCAGCGTGGTGCGAATCGCTGCGGTACTCGAAGTCACGAGCCGCTGCATCAGGATCATCAGGAACCCGATGTGACGCTGTTTAGCCGCGAGCGCCTGGTTGTAGCCGTGACGCACGTAGTCGGTCACAGCCTCGTACAGGCGCTGCTGCGCGACATGCCTGTCTTGCCAGGCGACCGCGTGTAGGCGGGGCACGCGCGGCTTGAAGAGCGGGCGGCCCTCGGCGTCGATCGCGACACGCTTCTCGGTGCGGATGACGAAGGGCCGCACGCGCTCCTGCGTGACGCTGCCTTCGTCGGGAAACGAGTCCCGGTCGATGAGCTGCATCAGGCGCAGGAACTGATCCGTCTTGCCCTGGTGCGGCGTCGCCGACAGCAGCAACACATAGGGCGCCGCCTCGGCCAGCGCGGCACCCAGCTTGTACCGGGCCACTTGCTCGGTGCTGCCGCCCATGCGGTGAGACTCGTCGATGATGACCAGATCCCACGACGCCGAGACCAGGTCCTCGAAGCGCTCGCGGTTGTAGTTCGCCAGCTGCTCCAGGCTCCAACCCCGCCGCCCTTCGATCGGCTTGACCGAGTCCAGCGAGCAGATCACCTGGTCATGCAGCCGCCAGAGATTCTCCTCATCGTTGCGCCACTGCCGGAAGGCGGCCAGCTCGGCCGGGTCGATGTGTTGGAGCTTCTCGCCGAAGTGCAGGCGCATCTCGGCCTGCCACTGGCGGACCAGCCCCTTGGGGGCCACCACCAGGATCCGGCGCGCCATGCCGCGAAGCTTCAGCTCGCGCAGGATCAGCCCGGCCTCGATCGTCTTGCCCAGCCCCACTTCGTCGGCCAGCAGGTAGCGAATGCGGTGCTGGCTCATCGCGCGGTTCAGCGCGTAGAGCTGGTGCGGCAGCGGGACGACACTAGACTGAATTGGCGCAAGGAGCAGGTTGTCCTCCAGCGCGTCGAGCAGCTTGGCCGCTGCGGCGGCATGCAGCACGGTGTTGGCGGACGGTTCGACGCGTTCGAGCGCCATCAGCTCCGTCGCCCGGGCTCGCACCACCGCATCCTTGGCCGGCAGCCACACCCGGTAGACGTCCTCGCCCCACATGTCCTGCCGGTCGACGACACGGCACGGCGCGGACTGGCGCTGGTGCCAGCACCAGGTGCCGATCTGATGACCGTCCTGCACGGCTCGCGCCTCGGCCATCAGGCGCTCGCCTCCGCGCGGGTCAACGCTTGGTCATACCAGAGGAGCAGCTTCTCGTCTTCCTGCAGCGCCTCTTCGGGGATCTTTAGCGCGACCTTGATGATGGTTGCGTAGTCCTTGCGGCCCCAGGCCGCCTTGAAGCCTGCGCGGAGCACCTCGAGTCGGAACTCCTTGAGCTTGCGGCCCGTGGCACCGGCGTACACATCGAACTCTCTTAGCAGCGCCTTTTCGCGCTTCTTCTCCAGGTCTTGCGCCTTGTTCGGGTCGGGCACGTACCACCGGTCCTGCGCCTTCGCCTTCAGTCGCGGATCCGCCTTGTCCAGGCTCCGCAGCTCCTTGAAGTTGGTCGACAGGTAGCTGTGGATCTGGCTCGGCACATCGCTCGCCCCGTCGTACTTCAGGAAATTGTTCTCAAGCAACGCAGACAGCTCCGGCTTGGCCTCATGCTTCTTCCAGCCGGCACCAAGCTGCGTGATGAACTCGGGGTGAATCTCCTGGTAGGTCGAGGGACGCGCCTTGAGGAAATCGACCAGCCAGTCGATCGCGCTGCGCTCGTCGCTGACGAACAGCTCCATCTGCGGCGCCTGGGTTACCTGCGCGCGCTTCTTGTCGTAGATCGTCACCTGTTCAGGCAGGAACACCATGCCGTCGCGCTCTGCGAAACGAATTCGCAAGCCGCTGAGAAACTCGTCGCTTGACAGCGGGACGGCTGCATCGTGGCGAACGAACCACGCCACCATGCGATCGAAGATTCGTCGTGGCTCTCTCTCGACGACAAACTCCAGTTCACTGGCCTTTAGCTTGACGACGGGAAGCTGCCGCAAGTGAGTCTGAACAAAGTCCCACGCGGACTCGGGTACAGCTCCCCGCTCAACAAATCTCTGCTCAAGTCCGCCGTTCGGCTTGTAGGCTGATATGACCAAGTCCTGCTTAACGGTATTTGGCGAAATACCCTGTTGAAAGCTTCCTTGCCGCTTGTCGAGAGCATTCACCTCCGCGACCACGAAGCCGGCCTGCTGAAGTGCAACCTGAATCGCGTTCCAGACGGACGCCCGGCTGTTTGAGAAGACAACGGTCATCCAGCGGCCTGGCTTCAAGACGCGGAAATACTCAGAGAAGCAACGATGCATGAGGCGCTGATACTCTGGGACCGCCTTTCGGCGAACACGATCAACGATCGCCTCGGCTCTTGCATCTGTTGTTACGCCATGCCAAGTCTCGACCATGAAATTGAGGTCCGCGTAGTAGATGTTCTCGCCAAAAGGAGGATCGGTGAAAACGTAGTCAACCGAAGAGTCCGAAAGTGCAGAGCCGCTCGCGCTTCCCGTCGATACCATCACAGCTTGCGCGGCACCATGAAACGAGGAAAACGTCTTCGTTAGGCGATCAAGTTTTCCCTCAAACTGCGTTGAGACGCTAACCTCGGAAATAAGCGAGGGCACATAGAAGACCCCTGGCAAGTCGAGCCCAACCTGAGATCCACCGAGGCGACCGTGCTGGATCGGCTTATATCGATTAAGCACGGACATCCCTCGGATGCCTTGCTCAACAAAGTACATGAGCATGTGTCGCAAGCGGCGATCCGGAATACGCTTGACACGATCCCACAACGTGCCCATCGCTTGCGCCGCTCTTGGCAAAAACATCGAATGAATGGTCGATGTGTTAGTAGTCCGCATCCGACCTACCCGCGACATTTGGGAGTCCGGCAGCGAATCCCGTGGCAGTTCCTCAGGAATGGGTAATCGTGAGATGCGGTCTAGTATCTCTAGGTCAAAGGCATCCGGCTTCTTCACAAACTTCTGCTTTCCGATCCGGTACTGAATCCAAACGGGAGTTCGTTTTGGTCTCTTTACAACGAGATTAGTTGCCGAATCGACGAAGCTCTCAAAGCGAAGATCCATCTGTTCCTTATTCCCTTCCGCCCCGCAATGCGGACATGGGAAGACGTCGGCGACTTCCTGCGTAACATCGTCGACTGCAGCCTCGGCAAAGATGAACTCCCCCAAGCAAGATCGACACGTAAGCGACTCGCTCCAAACCGTGTACTCGATTCGCGCTTTGGTTCGGCCGTCCGTGTGGAGGGTCTCGTACATCCAACCGAGATCCTTTTCCACCGACTTGAGCAACTCCTTTCCCGCCTCGGAAAACGCTTCGACGTCGAAAGGCAAGTTGTAGTTGGCCGCTATGAAGGAAGCTGCCGGCGACAGGTCATTGAGCACAACTCGCCGTGGCCCCCACTGGGGCACAGCGCGACCTTCCTTCTTCCATGCCATCTCGAGTTCGTGTCGGTAGGCGGTCGGTGCGCTGCCGCACCACTGCCCCGCCACGCCCGTCATACCGGAACCGGCAAAACCGTCCAGCACGATATCCCCCGGCCTTGTGTAATGAAGGATGGAGGGGACGATTGCGAGATGAGGTACCTTAGTGTGATACGCGTGGGCCCTGTAGATGGGATCGGTCTTGCCGACGGAGACGTCAATGGCCAGCGGCTCGCGGGTGTACTTCTCTTGCGCGTCATAGGGCTTGCCGTAATGCTTGGCGAAGTCGCTCAGCCACGGATTCGGGCACGCGGTGTAGTACGGCGGATCGGACATGGCCAGAATGGCTTCGTCGGTGCCATTGGGAAAGCCGTCCTGCCTTCGGAATGCGGGATCCTTGAGCTTCTCAGCCAGCAGCTTCAGGAAGTGCTCACGCCGCGCCTGCTCGCTCGGGAACTTCTGCCCCAGACATTCGACCGGCCCTGAGGCTGCGGCGCCACCTAGGTTCAGGGATTGGGTACCACTCATGGTTGTTCTTCCGTATGGCTTGCGGCCTGTTGTTCGCGCCAGAGCTTGAGCTGGACGCCGGCTTCTGTGAGGACGTAGCGCTGGTTGGGCGAAGTGGGCTTGTCGGGTTTGGTCATGCGCACGATCCCGCCAGCGAGTAGGGGCTCCAGATGCTGCCGTTTGAAGTGGGCGCGCTGCCTGTGGCCGGTATGCGCGGTCAACTCGAGGATGGTGCGCGGCACGTCGACGAGGCCGACGATCTGCCACTGAATGGCGGTCAACTGTACAAGTGACTGCACAAGCTTCTCCTGCCCAACGCCAGCTTGTGCAGCGGCTTGTGCAGTGCTCTGCTCGGCGCCGCCGGACGTCAGCGCCTCACCGCTACCCGATTGATTTCCTTGCGAATATTCCGTTTTCTCAACCGGAAACCGGGCACGCAGATGCTCGGCCAGAACGAATACGTTGCCGGCCTCGCCCTGCGCCACTAGAAGGGCTTGTACGGTGAGCCGCTGGACCAGCTGGCGTGCGTCGGCGCCGGAAAAACCGGTCAACGCCTTCACATCGGTCAAGTCGATCCGGCCCTTGCGGGTCAGGTAGGCGAAGACATCGGCCTCCTCCTCGCTCAGATGGGCGCCCAGTTGGGCCTGGGCCAGCAACTGGGCCTCGGTGATGAGCTTCTCTCTTCGAAGGCGCAGGCGAAAGCTCTTTTCGGCCTTGTGGTTTTCGATCTCCGGCGGAACGAAGCCCAGCTTGCGCCAGCCGTCGAAAATCGCGCGCACGCCGGTGCCGCCTTGGTCGGACAGGCCGATGCGGCGGAAGGCGTTGACGATGCTCGGGTTGCGCACTTCCTTGTCGCCAGGGTCAAGCAGTTGCTCACGCGAGGCGAAGGCGTCTCCGGGGTTGAAAAACTCGGTCTGGTCGCGAAAGAAGCGGATCACCGGTACCCGAGTGGTATCGCCGAAATCCTGGTGGATGAGCAGGTTGATGGCCGCTTCGCGGAAAGAGATGTAGTCCGGCGGGTCGTCATCGCGGCGCAGGGTGGTGGCGTCGACGGCAAAAGGCCGCTCACTGTGACGGAAGTAAAAGTCGACGACAGCCTGCCAAGCCTTGATGAGGTTGTCCTCGACGGTCAGGCGGTCGGCCCAGCGCACGGCGGAGTCGTACTGGGCACTGGTGTGGCGGTAGAGCTGCACGTCTGCCACCATGCGCGGCAGCACCTGACGGACATACTCACCGCTCCCCAGAACCAGAATGGCCGCACGCGTGGGGCGCAGCACGCCACCTTGCTCGACGAGAAAGCCCCAACTTCGCAGGAACGCGGTGTCATCGGCGGCGGTGTCCTTGCCGGGGTTGCTGGACGCGAAGCGTGCGCGATACCAGCGCACAGACTCTTCGTCGAAGCAGCGGGAGATGTCTACTTCCAGTGGCTCGGCGTCGTAGCGAACGGCCGCAGCGTCGCGCATGAAGCGCAGCAGCTCGTCACCCGTGCAGGTGTCGTCGCGTCCGCCGCGGCGGACGTGCGCCTTCTTAGGGTTGCCGTCGAGGTAGACAGGCTTCTGTTGCCGTGCGGCTTCGGGGATGTAGAACGCGAGCACCGTGCCTTCGGGGAGATTGTGCACCGTGCCGTCGATAGGAAGGAACACACTGATCTTGTTGATGTCCCGAACCTGGCCGAGAAACGTGTTCTGCACTTGGTCGGCATCCGTGACGCCGGTGATTATGAACAAGCCCTTGGCCTGCTTCACGCCGAACACCAAGTGCCCGCCCGCCGTGTTGGCGAAGGCGCTAACGGTTGAGAGTGCACTCTTGGGGACTTCCCAAGATGCCTCCTTGAACTCGATGTCGTTCCATTCGATGGACTCGAGACGCTGTAGCAGTTCGTCACGAGTCATGCTCACTCCACCACGAACCGCAGCTTGCTCGCGTCCTTGCCCTTGCAGCGATCGTTCAAGAACGCCTCGAAGCGCTTGCGCAGGTCGTCCGGCGTAGCCGGTGAGCCGCCCTGCAGCAGCGCGTTCTTGATGTCTTCGCTGGTGACACCGATCTTCTCCAGACCGGAGAGTGCTTCCTGCACGGCGCTGACGAAGTCGGGCGGCACCGGGTCCGGCAGCTTCTTCGACGCGACGAACTTCTTGATCAGCTCGCGCGCTGAAGCCTTCAGCAGGTCGAAATTGCTCCGGATGATCGGATCGTCCAAGTTGTCCAGCAGCGTCTGCTGCCACCCATCGAGCAGGCGATCCAGCTCGTCGTCGAGTTGCTTGATCACATTGGCCGCCGGCAGGAAGTCGCCCTGCTCGTTGGCCGGACGGAAGTTGCAATGCGGACAGTACGGACTCGCCGCCAGTTCGGACTCCACCAGCGACGCACAGCTCTTGAGCTTGTCGAGCTTGTCGTCAAAGGCGGTGAGCTGGCTGGTGGGCATCAGCGAGATGCCTGCCAGCGCCCGCATCGCGACCAGCCGGGAATCCTTGCGCAGCGCCGCCTTGGTCTTGTCTTCGGCCACGCCTAAGCGTGCCTTGCTGTGCTGCGCGATGTAGGCCGTCAGGTAGTCCCGCTTCAACTGCGCCAGTGCCTGCCGGTACTCGGCTGCATGCTTCGCACTGCGGTCTGTGGCCAGCTTCTCGAGAATGTCCTTGCGCGCCGACTGCGCCTGTTTGACCCACGGGTGGTCGCCGGCCAGCACCAGCTCGGCTTGCGACAGGTAGCCCGCGGTGGCGCCGAGCTCACCGACGAGTTCCAGAAGCTTCTCGACCGATGCCAGGACGTCGAGATTCTTCTTCTGCGCGTCGATATCGTCGGAGCCGATGCGAAGGTTCTTTAGCTTGCCGACCGTGTTGTAGGGAGTCAGGCCCTCCGTGAAGGTCTTCAGGGCTTCCAGCCGTGTGCGCCAATCACGAATCTCGTCGTCGGTCAGCAGCGGCTTGCCCCAGAAGCTGAGCTTTCCGTGCAGATCCGTGCCAGCGATGAGCACCCGGCCGACGAGCTTCGAGACGGCGTCCAGGAGCTGCTTGACCGGCTCTTCGGACCCCTGCGTCGCAAGCTGCGCGAGACCCGGTGACAGGCCCAGCAGCTCGAACAGGGAGCGCAGCACCGCGACGTTGATCTCCTTCGGGGCTTCGACGTGCTTGAACTGCTTGAGCTCGTCGAGACTGCGCTCGGCCAACTGCGTGATCTTTCCGGAGTCGATCTTGTCTCCGGTGATAGCCAAGACGATGTCACCTGCGTAGACGAGGCCGCCGAGGACCGCCACCAGAAGATCGGGTTCGAGCCGGAACTTCACGGGGTGGAAGTACTCGACGTCTGTTGGCCCGCTCAGCAGTTCGCTGCGGTTGAGTACCTGTCCATGCCCCTTGGCCTTGAGCCGCTTCAGGATGTCCTGCGCATAGCGCGAGCGGCCCAGGTCGATACGGTCGCCGTCGAGCATCTCCAACGCGTCCAGCATGGCATTTGCATCCTTGGTGCGGGTACCCCCCGCAAGGGCCTTGAGCGCGCTGCCGACCAATTGCCTGCGGTTGGTCTCGGTGACCAGCACGGAGAAGACGGGGTACTCGGGCGCGATGTCGGCGAAATGCTGCTTGAGCGCCAGCCCGGAGATCACGTTGACGATGTCGCGGAAGTTGGCGCGCTCGTCGGCACCCAGGCGCAGCTTGTCGCGGATGGACACGCCCTTGGTCCACTCCTGCAAGGTCTTGGTCTTGCCCTGGTAGGTGACCTCGTAGGCTGTCATCTGCTTTTCCTGCAGCCACTTGCTCATGTCGCGCAAGGCGTCCTTGGCCTTGTCGAGATAGATGCCCTTGGCGCCGCCGCTGGCCGTGGATGCGAGGTCCTGCGCGGCTGCGTAGAAGGACAGATACCGCTTGATGGCATCGTCGAGGCCCTTCAGGCGCAGGAACACCTCGTCGGCCTTGCTTTCGTCCCGGAAGCGCGGCGGCTCGAAGGGCTGGATGAAGTAGATGTAGAAGTCACGCTCGGGCTGCGCCGTGGGCCGATCGTTCGGAGCGCCGAAGAACAGGTAGCCATTTCGGTCGACTCTGTGCTCCTGCCACTCGATCGGGTACTGCCAGATCTGGTGGCCGGTGACGTAGGTACTTTCGTCCGTCCGCTCCATCAACTGCTTGATGGCGCCGAAATACGCGCGGTCCAGGGCGTCGTCCGACAGCGCCTCGGCGCGCTTCTCGATCTGGGAGTCGTAATCGACGTCCTTCTTCAGGTCCAAGTAGTACTGCTCGGTGTCGGGCGCCTTGGAAATGAACTGACCGTTCACCGTCTTGACGATTTCGCGCAGGGTGGTCTGCACCGCCGTCAATAGATCGTCGGCCGGATCGCCGCCCATGTCCTCGATGCCTGGCTGGTACAGCGAAAGGGTGTCTCGCAGTTCCGCGGCGGTTGGGCCCACCGGGACGTAGATGTCGCCCCCCGTGGTGAGGCGATGGACCGACAGGCCGCTGATCACGCGCAGCGCCATTGCCTTGTAGGTCGGGCGGGAGAACACTTTCTGCACCCGCTCCGTCAGCACCTCGGACACCTTCAGAACGGGCCCGATGCTCGGATCGGAGCGAAGCACGGAGTTCGAGGTCACCGTCTCCCAGAACTTGTCATAGCTGATCAAGCCCGGACGATCTTCCGGCACGTCGGTGTTTAGAATGGCCTGGATCTGGTCTCGTAGCGTGACCAGCGCCCCGCGCTTCTCGGTAAAGACGAGTCGCTCGAAGGTGCCGATGTATTCGGGATGAACTGGGAAGAGGCGCACGTACTCGTCCATGCGCTCGTTCATCGAGCTATAGAACTTGGCGAACTTGGTCAGGTAGGTGCGAATCCGGTTCTGCTGGTCCGCCGTCTTCTTGAGGAGGCGCTCGGCCACGACGAAGCTCACGTCCTGACGCGCGAGCAGCACTTCGGCGAAGCGCTCCTTCACACGACGCAGGCTGTCGGCGACGTGCTGAAAGCGACCGCTGTCGAAGATCGCTTCCTGAACGCCAGCCAAGAAGCGGAAGCGCAGGTGCTTGGCGACTTCGCCGATTTCGCGGAGGAAGGACAGATCGAGGACCAGGTCGTGGTCCCTGCGCGAGCGCAGGTACTCGAGGAACTCGTCGACCACGAGCAGCACGCCATGGTTGGGGTGCACCTCGGCGAAGGCGGCCATCATCTCCTCGAAGGCCGCCTTGTTGTTGACCACCTTGTCAGCGGGCGGGAACGTGTAGCTGACGCCGTTCTTCTCCAGGAACAACTCGAGCTGCTGCGTGACGATGTCCCGCAGCGACATCTGGCTGGAGATCTCGATGCGGTGAACCTTGAACTTGCCCGCGATCGCCGCTGCTGCTTCGGCCACCTTGCGGTGGCGAATCATCGACTGGTACGCCGCGTCCTCCGCCACGAGCGAAATCACGGACATCAGGTGCGACTTGCCGGTGCCGTAGTTGCCGACGACCAGCAGGCCCTTGTGGTCGACTGACTCGTCGAAAGAAAGCTGGGGGATCATGAGCTTGGCGATGCGCTCGGCCATGTCGTCAGAGATGACGTACGTGGCGACGAGCTTCTTCGCTTCGGCGGGCCGGTTCGCATCGAGCAACTGGATGACCGATTCGATCGGTTCGAATTGGATGAGATCGCTGTAGCGCATGTGTTCCCCTATCCCGCTCTACTGAATGGCGAATGGGACCAGGCCATCGAGGCCGTAGTCCTGATGTTCCGGGTGCCCCATTTGGGCGTAGACGAGGCGCCCATCCCGCAGTTGGCCAGGCCAGACGGCGACCACCCGACGGGAGCGCGCCAACTGCTTGAGCAGGTCGAGGGGGTCGAGCTGCAAGGTACGATCGAACAACAGCTCGATATTGTCGATCAGCAGGAGATCGCTTGCGGCGCGACCATTGGCCAGCTCGCGCAGGAGATCAGTTGCCAGCAAGGGTCGCAGTTTTACCGGGCACGCCGACAAACGGCGGCCGAGCTCGCTCCCGACGTTCAGGATATGCGCTTCGTGGCGCTTACCAAGGGCGGATAGAAGCTTCGACTTGCCCGCGCCCCGCTCACCGATGAGCACAATCAATTTGCTGTGTAGGGCAGCGGCCTCGTCAGTAATTTTCTCGAGTTTTTCGAGCATCGCTCAAGCGGAAGGCTCTACAAATAAAGAGGATGAATTATCGTCTCGGTGCCGGATGACTTGCACCTGCTGCATGCCCCGCGAGGGCCGGCCTCACAAGTGCGTATAGCAGCAACTCTCCCCTGGCACTGCAATTCCACCGCAGACTTCACATCTTCCATTGCCCACAGAGTGCGTCCCCGAACCGACGGGCAACTGGAATGGCCGTGGCAACGGCGAGGGCTGCTGAACCGGTGATCGCGCCTGCGGACTGGAGCTTCGAACCGGATCTCGAAGAAGGGGTCCCGTGTAATGCGGCGGCGAGCTTGACGCCCGGCGCGCCCCAATAGCTGCGTTCTTCTTGGCTGCGATTCTTTCCCCTGCTTTCGATTTCCCCTTGCCGCCTGCCTTTCGTCTCTTGTTCGCCATGAACGTCCTCGATCGCTGCGGTCGATTGCCTCTGATCACTCACCATGAGACTCAGAAAAAAGAGCGTCGAGGTGGTCGTCTCACACCGGGACATTGTGGAGATGCGCAACGCGCATGAGTCCTCGCCGCTTCAACTCATCCCTGGTGCCGGGGAACGGAAGCTCGAGTCCCTCCGCCAGCAGCGCCACGCACTCCGCGGCCTGCAGCACGCCCATCCACTTGCGCACCGTCTGTCGACTTACTAGCGCGTCGGCGAGTGGCGACAGTTCCCTCGTCCTCGGATTGAAGCCCGACACCGCAAGCTCGTTCTCTTCGGTCTGCCCTTCATGGGGCGCGTGAAAAGCGTAGAACAGATTCCAGAGTACGGGATCGTGCAACTCGCGACAGGCATCTGCATCGAAAATCACCACGGCCGGCTTCCCGTCAACAAGTCCGAGGTAGTTCAGCTTGTACCAGGACATCGTCATGGGCGACCACCGGACTACTGCGCCCCGATTGGCGGCGGAGAGACTTGCGATCTTGCTCACGTTGGCGCCTCGACGACAACCGGCCGCATGCACTGGCCGGTGTGCAATGGTTGTCGCATCTCATGAAACGCCGCCACATTAGCCCAAACCCGAAGAATATTCATCCAATAGTTTCCTTCGTACCCCTCGCCGACGGCCAGTAGCGACGCCCGCACCACCGGCCGTCCAGTCTGCCCGGCGACTGGCTCATGCAGTGAGCCTCGTCGACACCTGATTGCACGACAACGCACACACTTCGATCGCGCCCCCCGCAAGCTCATCGCATGAGCCTGCCGGCGATTCCAATGGCAGGTGGTCCCGGGGGGGCAACACATCAGGCCGTACCTCCGGCTGCCCGAATTCAAACCACATCCGGAGCCCTCGATGCAACGCAAAACGTCACTCGTCGTGCTGATTGCCTTCCTGACCGCCTGCGCCGGCTACCGCCCGGTCGTCGACATGCAGGGCGTCGACACCGCGCGCTACGAAGCCGACCTGCGCGAATGCCAGCAATACGCGCAGCAACGAGACCCGGCGACCCAGGCGGCCGCCGGCGCCGTGGTCGGCGCCCTCCTCGGCGTGGCGCTCGCCGCCGCGATGGGCTCGAACTACAGCCGCAACACGGGTGCAGCAATCGGTGCGGTATCCGGCGGCGCTTCCGGCGCCGCGCACGGCGCGGAGTCGCAGATCCAGATCGTCCGCAACTGCATGGCGGGCCGGGGTTATCGCGTGCTCAACTAACCCAGCTCTCGAGTGTGCGCCCGAGGCCCGAGCCTGAAATCGGGAAACTGGGCGTCGGCTCGAAAGAAGTCGACAAGCCAGGCCCCCTGTCGCTGCTCGTAGTAGACCACGGCGACCCGCATCCAGCTCCGCTTCGTCGGCCGCACGTAGATCAGATCTGAAACCGGAAGGTGGTAGTCCAGAAAATACAGACTGAGTGGGCCCACAATGTCGTTCGTCACGACGCGTCCCTCCAGCTTCCAGACCCTTCGATCGATCCCGATAACTCGAGGCTGAATCACGGGCACCCAACCCGCCCACGGAGTCTGCGCGCGATAGGCAACCGCACCCGCTTCACGGGACGTCGCAGGCGCAGGGTCGAGATGCCCTGGCCAGTGTCCGCCGGGTGGCCTCGAGACGTCTACCAGAGTCGGAGCAGCTACCGATCGGGATTTGCCGCGCACCGTCTTATCCGTGCAGGGATGCTTCCGCCACGGGGGGCCGAGTTCGTCGAAATACACCTTGCCGCCATACGGCGACTCGTAGTAGTAGACGGGCTACCCGCAGACCGGGCACTCGGCATTCGGAACTGTGAACGAGTCACGCGTCAGCGTAGCGCCGAAGGTCTGCCATCGAATCGGACGCCCGGCAGCATTCGCAAGCAGATCGCCAACGTTCCAGGCGTACTGGCGTCGTCCACTTCCACCGTGATACACCCCACCCCCTCCACAGTTGCACTTTCGCGAGTGATTCCACGCGTTACACATTGAGCTCCTCCCTCGTGGCCAAGGCAACGTTTGGCCAACGCGCCTGCCCAAACCCTCTTACTGTGCGCACATGGCGAAGTCAGTGAAGCCTCGTCTGCAGGCATCCTGCATCGCCGTCGGCTGTCCGCAGCCAGGTGTGCGCCTTGAGCACCTCCGCAGCGAGCTTCTCGCCGCTGCCTCCGACTTCGTAGATTCTCGGAATCTTGTTGAGATGCTCCAGAACACGTCGCCATCTGGTGCTCACGCCTTCCTTCGGTATCCACGTCACCGCTGACGTCAGCAATTGACGCTCTGCGCGTGCTGCAATGAAGAAGCCGTTCTTCGTCTCGATCGGCCAACGTTCCACACGGGCAATCTCGGCGGCTCGCCACAGTGTCGGTGCCAAGTGCACGCTGGGCCGCAACTCCTCTATTACCTGCCCCTGATCGAGCGTCCGAAGTCGCTGGAACAGCCTCTGCGTCGCATGACCGCTGAGGGCGAAGATCGGGATCACCTGCGGATACCTGATCGGCTTTCGACCATTCAGTTCGCCCACGATGATCGAGTACGTTGACTCGTCCTCGTCCTTGAAGACATACGGCGCGATGAGGGCGTATTGGTATCGACGACCGGAGCAGTTGTGCATCCATCCCCACGAGAATCGATCACAGAACATCTCGTTCAACTGGACGACGACATTCCGAACGACCTTGCAGTTTGGGCGCCCCGCCGAGCAGGCATCGACGCCGCCATCCAGCACGCGCAACAGCTGTTGTTCGACCTGCCGGGCATGGGCCGCCAAGGATCGACTGAATTGGCGCGCAGCGCCGCGGGCAAGCGAGCCGTCGACGAACAGATCTGACATGTCATCACCCCGCAGATCAATCGAGGAAAGCCCCCCACTCGGCCCGTTTCTCGTGGCGTGCGTCCGCCTGCAACCGTACGCGCTGATACATCGCCAGATCGATCTCCTTGCGCGAGCGTTCGTGCATCGGTCGCATGACCCGGCGTGCGGTTCGCTGCAGTTCGTCGATCAAAGCCGCACCGCCGGGCAGGTCGCGCGCATACCGTTCGAAATGACGCAACTGCTGCATGAGCCACGCGGCTGCCTCGCGCACACGCCCGTCGCGGTTCATGCGTATCGCCGCGCGGACGATGTCGGCCTGCCAGGTCTGCGCGACCTCGATGCTGGAAGCGATGTCTCGGGATTGCGCACTGTTGTCGCGACCCGGCGCAAACTGGACTGAGGGTGCCAAGCGGTCGAGCTGCAGTTCCGCGCCGCTTCCGGGCACACGCCAGGCGCCCGAAACCTGCAGGGCAAGCGCGTCTCCCAGTTTCCCGGCAGGGCACGTGAGCCGGAAGATTGCCCGCCGGCGGGCCCCGGCCGGCAACGATCCGATCACGCAAGCGAGACCGTCGTTCAGTGACTGAGTCGGGAAACCGCCCAGCGCCACGACTCGGACACCGGCGGGCGCACGGAGTTCGACCCGGACTGCCTCGGCCGCAGCATGCGCCATGTCGCGCAGTTCTGCGACTACCACCTCGGCGATCTCTCCTGGTCGCTCGGCATCGTGCATCCGGCCTCCGCCGTGGTCGGCCAGCGCCTGCATCTGCTCGGTCGAGTAGTCGTCTCCGATGCCCACGCACGAGGTGAAGATGCCTCGGTCGCGCATCGCAGATGCGTGCACCGCCAACTCGGCCGGCTCGACAAGGCCCTGGTTCGCCATGCCGTCCGACAGCATAAGCACGCGGCACTGGCTACCGCTATGGATCGATTCGACCCTGGCCACGCACTCGGCTCCCTGGAACCAGCCTGCTGCCAGGTTCGTACTGCCGCGCGGTTCCAGTGCGGCAAGCGCCGCGACCGCTGCGTCGCGTCCTGCGTCGTCGCAGGCCGACCCATCGACATGAATCTGGACGTCGCTCGCGAACGAGACGATCGAAATCCGGTCGCGTGGCCCCAGTGCCTCGACAATTACGGATGCGGCGCGCTTGGCTGCTTCGAGTCGGGCGCCTGCCATCGATCCGGACGCATCGACGACCAACGCGACGTTCAATGGCCGCGGGTCCGCACCCGCCGGTGTCGGCTTGGCGGCTGCCTGCACCGTTGCGACGACGTACCGGACCGATCCGCCGCGTCGCCAAACCAGTGGTCGGTCGACCACCGCTGAAAGCGCCAACGTCGACTGCGCGGTCTGAGCTTCGGTGCCAAGCGCACCATGGGCGCTCTGCACGCCAGGGCTACGAGTCTTTCGGGTCATCGGAGTCTCCCATGAGGAACTCGCGCAGCAGGTCGGCAAGACGCTCGAATTGCGCCAGTTCCTCGGGGCTGCGCCCCCCTCGGATCGACAGATCGATATCCGGAAGAATCGGGATACGGGACCAGAGTTCCCCACGAGCCTTCCGGGCGATGCGACGATCGGCAGCAAGACGATCGAGCGCCGCTGCCAGCGGAGAACGTCGCACGGCGTCGTCGGTACCACCGTCGAGCAGATCCGCTGCCAGGGACCCCTCGGTTGTCGACGCTGCGGATTCAAGAGTCGGCAAGTCACGCTCTTGCGCCGTCGCCGTCCGCGTGAGCGGCGCCGATCCGCCTGGACCATTTACGCCCTCGTTGGCGGCCCATGCCCCACCCATCGCCCTCTTGACCTTGCTTAGATAGTCCAGCGCCGACGCCGCGCCCGATAGCTCCCGCGTTACGTCATCGGAAGGTGCCGGAAGGCGCGCGGCTATCGCGTCGATCTCCGCGTCAGACGCAGAAAACAGCTCCATCCTGATTTCGGCCAGTGGCTTGTGATCGAGGTCCTTCAGCACCCGGATCGCGCGAAGCCGCCGCTCGTGGCTGGCGCCATATGAGGCCTTCCGGCCGTATCCGCTGGGGCCTCGCAGCAGGCCCTGCTGGATGTATCCGCGGATCGTGCGCGGCTCGATGCCTGTACGGGCTGACAGCTCGCGGAGGGACAGTTCGCCTTCGTTCATGAGTAAATACTACATGGCGACATGTCGCATGTCAATATATTCACCCACAACCCAGGGCATGCGATGGCACCTGGCCCGACGGCGCCAACCCCGAGCCTCGCCGTAGCTCGTTCCGATCGGCGATGATCGGGATTGGTCCCGCGCCTCGCCGATATGGCCCAGATCATCCCCGACGAAATCGACGCCGCCGCCCGCCGCAGCCACGCGGCCCGAGAGATCGAAACCCTCGAACGGCTCGAACGCGAGTTGTCCGACGAGTACACGATCTACCACGGCGTTCACTGGGCGCGCGCGGAGGCGCGGGCGGCCTTCTACGGCGAGATCGACTTTGCCGTCGTGAACCGGCTCGGCCGAATCGTCGCCATCGAGCAGAAGAACGGAACGGTCTCGATGTCCGGCGGCGATCTCGTGAAGACCTACGCCACCGGCGCGAAGGGCCTGCGCGCGCAGGTCACGCGCAACCTGCACGGCCTGATGCGCGAGTTCGGCCGGCGCTTTCCCGGGCGACGGCTGGACATCGACCACCTGCTCTACCTGCCGGACTGCACGCTGTCCGGCGCGCCGCCGGCATCGATCGATCCGACGCGGGTGGTCGACGCCGTCAACGCAGGCTTGCTCGCCGCGCGCATCGTCGAATTGTTCGACGAGCGCCCTTCGCCCGCGACGTCCCGAGAGACCGGCGGCGCCGAGCCGCCCGACGCCTGCGACGTCCACCTGTTCCTGTCGGATGTCGTGCAGGTGACCCCGAGCGTGGACGCGCTCAGCCGGCTCGCGCGCAGGCACTACAGGCAGCTGTCGGGCGGGCTGGCCACCTGGGCGCGGCGCCTCGAGATGCAACCGCACCGCCTGCGCGTGATCGGCACCGCCGGGTCGGGCAAGACCCAGCTGGCGCTCGAGGAGCTGCGGGCCGCGAAAGCCGCCGGCAAGTCGGCGCTCTACGTCTGCTTCAACCGGCCGCTGGCCGACGCGATGCGCCGCGCGGCGCCCGTGGCGGGCTGCTGCAATACCTTCCACGAACTGGGCGCCTGGGTGATGCGCCAGCGCGGCGAGTCGATCGACTACTCGGCGCCGGGCATCTTCGACCGGCTGGCCGGCGCCTTGATCGAGGCGGCGCCCACAATGCAGGCGACGGTCGACCTCCTGGTCGTCGACGAGGGACAGGATTTCGAGCCCGCGTGGGCCGCGGCGCTGCTCCAGCTCGTGCGCCCCGAGGGCCGCTGTCTGTGGCTGGAGGATCCGTCGCAGGGTCTGTATCGGCGCGAGCCCGTGCCGCTGCCCGACTGGGCGGTGCTGCGCTCGCCGGTGGACTACCGCTCGCCGCACGTGGTGGTCACGCTCGCCAACGCGCTGGAGCTCACTGACGAGCCGATGCAGGCAGGCGGCGTGGTGCACGGGTTCGACCCGCAGCTGCACGAGTACGGCGACGAGGCGAGCCTGCTCGAGCGCACCCATGCGGCGGTCGCGGCGTTCCTCGCCGAGGGCCACGCGGCATCCGACATCGCGGTGATCACCTGGCGCGGACGGGAGCACTCGCACGTGATCCGCGAGGAACGCATCGCGGGCCAGCGCACGCGCCGCTTCACCGGTCGCTACACCGAGGCCGGCGAGGCGATCGTCTCCGACGGCGAACTGCAGCTCGAGACGCTCTTCAGGTTCAAGGGCCAGGCGGCCGACTGCGTGGTCATCACCGAGATCGACTTCGACGCGTGGACGGACGAGGTGCGCAGGCGGTTGTTCGTCGGGCTGACCCGGGCGCGGTTGAAGGTGGCGCTGGTGGGGTCGGTTTCGGCGAACGGGCTTGTTCTTGGGCGGCTGGCATCGCCGGACTTGCGGTAAATCTGGCGTCGATGCCATGCAGGGCCCTGGCGCCCGGCATGGTGACGGCCGCCCACGCACTCAACCAGCCATCTGGACTTCGGGCTGCAGTCCGAGCCGCTGGGCACGCCGCGCGAAGCGCTTGTCGTCGAAGGTCACGAGCGCTCGGCAGTGGTGGCTCGAGCACAGGTGAAGCGCATCGGCGAAATCGAGGCCCGCGACGTGCGCGTCGATCGCCGCCATCACGGCGGCGCGAGATTCCACGGCCACGTTCGACAGGCCTAGCAGGTGATTGACTACGGCCGCGTAGTCGGGCGGTTCGAAGTCGTAGAAGGCGCGCAGGACCCATTCGAGCTCGAGGAGCACGGTGAGCGGCACGAAGATCGACGGTCCCTCCAGCACCCGCCGAGCGGCAGGCCGTTGCTTTCGCGCTTCGGGGTCGCCCGGGTCGTCGACGTAGAACCGGGCCAGGACGTTGGTGTCGACCGCAATCACTTGCCTCGTTCCCGCATCGCCTGCGCGACGTCGAAATCGGCCAGGCGGCGCTTCCCGGGTTTCCGGCAGACCAGCAGGCCGTAGCCGTCTTCCAGGCGACTGGGCGCGGCGCGCCGCGCAACCTCGACGCGCAGGCTCTGTCCCTCGATCGTGAAATCGAGTCGGGTGCCGGGTGCGATGCCGAGCAACTTGCGGATCTCGGCGGGTATGACGACCTGGCCTTTCTCGGAGACGGTAGCGGTCGACATCGATGGCCTCTTACAAAGTAAGAGGCAGTATACGCCGCACGCGGGCGGGGTGGAAGGTCGCCTTATCCGCCTGTCGGCCGACGCTCTTGTTCAAGGCCGATCGACTGAAGCGCAGCGACCGCCAGGTCAGCATCCCGGGTACCTACCCCACCAATAGCTCGCCTCCGCCGATTCGTCGCTGACGCGCCAGTCCCGCACCGTCGCCAGATCGTCCGCCATCTCCCCGATCGCCTCGCGCAATTCCAGCGGCTCCAGCCATCGCTCCGGAATCGCCTCCACCCCCATCGCCGCGCCCAACAGATTCCCGGTGATCGCCCCGGTCGAATCGCTGTCCCCCGAGTGGTTGACCGCCAGAACGATCGCCGACTCGAAGTCCTCGGCCCCCAGCGCGCAGTAGACGCTCATCGCCAGCGCCTCTTCGGCCACCCAGCCCTCGCCGAGTGAAGCCAGCACGCGTCGGTCGCGCGGTTTGGTGGACGCCAGGTCACGGGCCTTTTCGAGCGACCGCAGCGTCTCGTCGTGACCTGGCCACGCGCGCAACTCACGCATGGCCGCCTCGAGCGCCTGCGGCAAGCTCGCTCCCACGAGCACCTCCGCCACCATCGCCGCGAGCGCCCCCGCCGTCCGCTGCCCGGTCGGGTGCCCGTGCGTGATCGCGGCGATCTCGACCGCGGTGCGAAACGCATCGCGGCCCACCTTCGCTCCGGCCGCGTCGTCCGCGTCGCGCAACCCGTTCGCGAAGTACATCCCTACCGGCGCCACGCGCATCACCCCGCCGCAGCCCTTGCTGTCGTTGTCCGCCGACTCGCCCGCCCGCTTGCCGGCGCGCAGCGCCGCAAGGCAGGTGTTGCCGGGTGCGCGCGGGCTGAACAACTCGGCGTGCCCGATCAGCCAGCCCGGCGGCTCGTCGTCGAGCGTGCCGGCTGCGGTGCGGCCGCCCTGGGTGGCGAGCCACCGCTGGTAGGCGCGCGCCGTCACCGACGCGTAGTCGGGCCTGGTGCCCCGCAGCCCCGCGCGCACGTGCGCACGCAGCATGCCGTCGGCCGTGAAGAGCGTCATCTGCGTATCGTCGGTGATCGCCCCCAGCCGCCCGTATGCGGGCGCGTAGTCGCGGATTCCGCCGTCACCGAAGCGGCTCCTGATCTCGGCGTCGCGCATGAACTCCACCGGTGCGCCGAGCGCATCGCCAACCGCGCCGCCCAGCAGGCACCCGCGGTAGCGGCTGCGTAGCGCCCGCTCTTCGGGCGTCTGCGCAGCGTGAACCGGCCTGCCGGTTTCGTTCATGACCGTGCCCCCTGCCACCGGATGCCCAGCGCCGGGAACCTGATCGACGTGCCGTCCTCCGAAAACGCCGTGTATTCGAGTTCGAGCGGGTGCAAGGCGCCGTAGACGCCCGTCAGCGTCTCGACGGCGATGATCGCCAGCATGTCGAACGGAACAGGCGCCGCCACGTCCAGGAAGTAGTTCGGCGACCCGTCGGGCCGATGCGGTCCCGGCTCGATCTCGTCGGGCAGGTTCGTCGGCGCGCACCACCCCAGCCCGAGCAGCGACGCGTGCTGCGCGTCGCCCAGGCTCTCCCGCTCCGGCAGGTAGAAGTTGGACGTGGCTTCGGCGCGCATCCCGAAGCGGCCCTGCCCCGCGAACTGCGCGAACCGGTTCGAGCGCTTGATCGACACGATCAGGAACTCGTCCTCTTCGAGCGCGCCGATCGCCTCGCAGAGTTGCTCGGTGAAGCGGCTCCACGCCTCGTCGGCTCGCGGCTGGAACGCGAACGTCCACACCCGGTGGCCGGAATCCGGGCCGGGCGCAGTGGCCGAAAGCGCCGGCGGGTTCATGTCCATGTTCGTCCTCCTCGTTCAGTGCGAAGCCACGAACCGCGCGGCCTCGAGCGTCGGCTCGCCGTCCCGGCGATACGCGACCAGCGCGCCCTCCGCTCCGGCGCTGTAGTCGACGCACGCCACCGTGGCGGACTGCGGCGCCGGCGTGCCGCTGAGCCAGTAGTGCCCGAAGAAGACGGGCTTGGCGTCGTCGTAGGTCGCTCGATGGCCGCCCGGCACCTCGATCTCGGGCAACTGCGCGAGCGCGTCCCGGTCCATCATCGCGGCCTGCCGAAAGGTCGTCGCCGCCGGATCCCACCAGCGCAGCCGCACCCGCCTGCGCGGGTGGCCGTCCTTGTCGCGGAAGCTGTGCCCCGCCGGCAGCGGCGCTTCGAGCCCCTTGGTCAGCCCCTCCACCGTTCGAAACTCCATCCAGCCTTCGCGGCTCGCGGCCTGCACGAGATCCTCGGTGAGGCGGCGCCCCGGCGCCAGCCGCGGCTCGAGCTCGGCCATGTAGCCGGCGTGCCAGCAGGCGTGCACGACGCGCAGCTCGGGCAGGTCGAGCCAGAGCGGCAGGCTCAGGAACCAGTCGATGCACTCGCGGTGCACCGCCGGCCGGTGCTCGACCGCCGCGAGGAAGGCCGCGTGCTGCTGCCGGTTCCGGCCATCGCGCACGCGCAGGTGTTGGCCGGGACGCTCCGCGTCGGGCAGGAACCACGCGATGGCGTTGAACTCGTGGTTGCCCATCACCGCCAGCGCGTGCCCGTCGTCGACCATCCGGCGAACCAGGTTCACCGTCTCGAGTTGCTTCGGCCCGCGGTCGATGAAGTCGCCGACGAAGATCGCCTTGCGCGACGCATGCCGCCAGGTGCCGGCGCTTCGGCGGTAGCCCATCCGGCCCAGCAGGCTCTCCAGCTTGTCGGCCTGGCCGTGGATGTCGCCGATGATGTCGTAGCCCATCTGCTCTCTATTTAGTGTCACAATGCCAATATCATAGACCACTTATTGTCTCATTGCAACTATGTCGTCCAGCCGCAAGAAGCTCTTTCCTCTGGTGTCGGCCGACGTGGCGCTGTTCAGCATCGAGCGCGAGCGACTTCGGGTGCTGCTGGTGCAGCGCGCCAACGTCCCCGAACAAGGCCGCTGGGCGTTGCCCGGTGGCGTGCTGAAGCCCGACGTCGACGCCAGCCTCGAGGACACCGCGCGGCGCATCCTGCGCGAGAAGATCCGGGTGGAGGCCCCGTACCTGGCGCAGGTGGCGACCTACGGCGGCCCCGACCGCGACCCGCGCGGCTGGTCGGTGAGCGTGCTCTTCTACGCGCTGCTGCCGCTCGACCAGGTGCCCGCGATCGCGGGCTCGAAGACCGAAGCGGTCGACTGGCGCGATGCGGCCCGTCCCGGCCCGGCGCTGGCCTTCGACCACGCACAGCACGTTGCGGCGGCGCTCGCGAAGCTGCGCGACAAGGTCGAGCGCCACGCGCTGCCGCTGCACCTGCTGCCGCCGAAGTTCACGCTGACGCAGCTGCAACGCACGGTCGAGGCGATCCTCGGGCGCGAAGTGGAGAAGAGCGCGTTCAGGCGCCGGCTGAAGGGCGACGCCACGCTCGAGGAGGTGCCCGGAGAGTTCGAGCGCGGCGTGCAGCGGCCGGCGCAGCTCTACCGGGCGTCCGAGGGGTTCGTGTTCGAGGCGTAGGCCGCCTCGTCGTCCACTGCCTTCTGCACCGCCCGGTAGAACGCTTCCCGCGCCTCGCTGGCGACGGGGTCCCTTGCGCCCCCGCCCCAGTTGGCATTCGAGGCGATCACGATCTTGCGCTTCGGGTCGATGAAGATGCCCTGGCCGAAGATGCCGCGCGCGTTGAAGCTGCCGTCGGCCCAGGTCCACCACTGGTAGCCGTAGCCGCGCTCGGGCACGCCGATGCCAGTGCGTTCGGTCGTGGCCTCCGAGAGCCAGCCGTCGGGCACGATGCTCTGGCCGTCGACCCGCGCGCCGTTCAGGATGAAGAGCCCGAACCGGGCGAAGTCGCGCGTCGCGGCCTGGATGCAGCAGCCGCTGATCTCCTTGCCGGTGCGACTCAGGATCCACGTGGCCTGCTGCTCCATGCCGGCCGGCTTCCAGACCTTCTCGGACAGGTACTCCGACAACGGCCTCTTGACCGCGGCCCCGACGAGGATGCCGACGAGATTGGTCTCGCCGGTGCTGTAGTGCCAGCGCGTGCCGGCCGGTACGTCGCGCGGCAGCCGGCGCAGGTAGCTCACCAACGCGTCGACGCCGTCCTCGGGCTGGTGGTTGTTGAAGCGCGCCACGTCCGAGTTCGGGTCGGCGTAGTCCTCGTTCCAGCGCACGCCCGAGGTCATCGTCAGCAACTGGCGGATGCTGACGTCGTCATAGGCCGAGCCCTTCATGTCGGGGATGTAGTCGCTGACCTTGTCGTCCATGCTGCGGATGAACCCGTCGCGAAGGGCGGCGCCCACCAGCGTGGAGGTGATCGACTTGGCGACCGAGAAACTCGTCCAGCGCCCGCTGGCGTCGAAGTCCAGCCCGTAGCGCTCCAGCCGCACCTTGCCGTCGTGCACGACGAGCAGCGCCGCGCTGCGCTGGCCGGCCATGTAGGCGTCGACGTCGAGCCCGAGCTTCAGCGGCGGACCCGGCGGCAGCGGCAGCGGCGCGCCGCCGGCCGGCACGACCCGCGCCTTCGCCAGCACCGGCAGGCGGTCGAGCGCGCGAAACGCCGCGTCGCGCTGCGGCTGGCTCCAGAACAGCAGGTCGCGGTTGGTCGGGAACGTTGCCAGCAGGCCGCGCGTTTCCTTGTCGAGGCTGTACCAGCCGGCGGTGGCGGCGGCCGCGACGGCGACCAGCATTCCGGCGACGATCTTCCTGAGCTTCATCGGGGCCTTTCGGGGAGGCGTGGGCGATGGACCGTATTAGACACGATGCGAGCGGGCAGATTTGCGAGGCGCCTGCCGTGGACGCAAGGCAATCGGCCGCACGGCCTATTTCAGCGGCCACACCTTGGGCGGCATGCTTCATCGATGAACTCCGCAGCTTTCCCTGCGTGCCCGGCAACCGCTGCGTCAGTGCGCCAGCCAACGCCCGCCGCGCGGTAGCTTTCAAGCTACAATGTCCGCAGCCATCCAGCTTCTTCGCTATCGACGCGCTGACGGTCGCGAGCCGTTCATGGAGTGGCTCGAAACGATTCGCGACAGGGCAACGCAGGCGCGCATCCGTCTGCGTTTGCGCCAGGTCGAGGCGGGCAACTTCGGCGACTGCAAGCCCGTTGGCGAGGGCGTGATCGAGTTGCGCATCCACGTGGGCGCCGGATATCGCGTGTACTGCGGTCGCCACGGCCGTTCGTTGGTATTGCTGCTCTCCGGCGGTGACAAGAGCAGCCAGGTCGCCGACATCATGCGGGCCAGGGATTTCTGGTCGGAGTGGAAATCGAAACAGCCATGAGACGAGCCAAGGGTGCTGTCCCTCATCACCAGTCGGAAGTCGCCGAACTCCGGGCAGATCGCGAGTTGGCGGTCGAATACCTGAAGGCCGCCATGCATTCCCTGGACGATCCCGACAGCCGGGGCGGAGCGCTGCTCGCGCTACGCGCGGTCGCCGAGGCCTATGGCGGCCTCGGTGCCGTCGCCGCCGAGGCGGGCATCAGTCGCGAATCGCTCTATCGGGCCCTGTCCCCGAATGGGAACCCTACGCTCAGGACCTTGCTGGCGGTCCTGAAGACCGTTGGGCTTCGGCTTACCGTGGAGTCGGCGGAACGCGTACGCGCCTGAACGGCCCCGGTCGCCACCCGCGGGTTCGCCTCACGGCTTGCGCATCACCACCAACCCCTTCAGGTACTCGCCTTCCGGAAACTCCAGCGTCATCGGATGGTCGGGCGCAGCCCCCATCGTCTCGACGATGTAGCCGTCCACCCCGGCGTCGGCCCCGGCGGAGGCCACGATCTTGTGGAACAGGTCGGCACTGATCCCGCCCGAGCACGAGAACGTGAACAGCACGCCGCCGGGCTCGAGCAGCTGCAACGCGAGCCGGTTGATGTCCTTGTAGGCCCGCGCGGCGCGCTCGGCGTGGGTCACGGTCGGTGCGAACTTGGGCGGATCGAGCACGACTGCATCGAAGCGCGCCCCGTCGCGCAGGTACTGCCGCAGCGAGGCGTTGACGTCGGCATCGAGGAACCGGGCGCGCGCGGCGTCGAAGCCGTTCGACGCCAGGTTCGCGCGAGCCCGCGCCAGCGCCGGGGCCGACGAGTCGATCGACACCACCTCGCCATCGTCGACACCCGCCGCGCGCATGCCGGCGAGCGCGGCCACCGTGAAGCCCCCGGTGTAGCAGAAGCAGTTGAGGACCCGGCGCAGCTGCAATCGCTGCACCCAGTCGGCGAAGCTCTTGCGGTTGTCGCGCTGGTCCAGGTAGAAGCCGGTCTTGTGTCCTTCGGCGATGTCGACGCCCAGGCGCCAGTCGTGCTCGCGGATCTCCAGCTCCGTCGGCGGCGCCACCGCGCCACCCACCTCGGCGCCACGCAGCCAGCCGGTGGCCGGCGCCAACCCTTCGAGCGCGCGCACGCTCGCGTCCGAGCGCTCGTAGAGCCGCGCGAGCCCGGTCTCGCGCAGCAGCGCGTCGACGATGACGTCCTTCCAGCGTTGCGCGCCCGCGCTGGTGAACTGCGCAACCAGCGTGTCGGCGTAGCGGTCCACGACCAGGCCCGGCAGCCCGTCGGATTCGCCGTGCACCAGGCGGACGCCGTCGCTGCGGATCTCGAAGCGGCTGCGTACGCCGATCGCCCGGGCGCAGGCAGCCGCGAAGAACGCGGCATCGATGCGCTGCGCCTCGTCGAAGCTCCAGGCCCGCGCGCGGATCCGCGATTGCGGGCTGAACGCCGCCCAGGCCAGGAACTTGCCGTCGTGCGACTCCACGCGCACCGTCTCGCCAGGATCGCCGCCGCCCTTCGCGATGGCCGAATCGAATATCCACGGATGGCGGCGCAGCAGCGAACGCTCCCTGCCGGGATGCAGGCGGATCGTCTTCATGCGCGCATTGTGCGCGCGACGCGGTGCGCGATCATCGACGCGGGCGCGACCCGGAGTCGAGAACGTGCCGCCAGAGCCGGCCGAACCAGGCGCCCAGTCGGCCGAACCAACCCGGTCCGGCCTTGGGCGCCGTGGCCTGCGGCCTCGCCCCCGCGGGCACAACCCCCGAAGTCGCCGCAGGCCCCACCGGCGCCACCACCCCAAAACGCTGCTCCAGATGCTCGGCGAACTGCGCCGCGCGCTCGTCGGCGCGCCGCTCGAACAGGCGATCGACGACCGGCCTGAGCGGCCCTTCGCCCTTCACGCTGATCAGGCCGCGCATCTCGGTGCCCGCGCCCCGCGCCTCGAGAGCGACGTCGATCTCCATGCTCAGGTGCTCGGCCGTCGCGATCGCGTGGAGCCTGTTGGGCGCTTCTTCGGAATCGATGTGCGCAGTCAGGTCGACGATCAGCGGCACCACGCCGACCTTCTCCTTCACCGTCAGTTGCGCGGTCCGGTCGTCCACCACCTTGACCTGCTCGACGCCGGGGATGCACGAGCACAGTGCGTGCACGTCGCGCACGAAGCCCCACACCTCCATCGGTGGTGCGTTGACGGTGAACTTCGTCGCGCGCTGCGGCATCAGTCCCACCACTTGCTCAGCTTCAGGTCCTCCGCGATCACGCCGGCCGCGTTGTGCCCCGCCCCTGCGTGCACGCCGCCGCCCGGGTGGCAGTAGCCGCCGCACATGTAGAGCCCCTCGAGCGGCGTACGATAGTCGGACCACCCGGCGAACGGCCTGAAGTAGCCCATCTGGTCGGGCGTCATGTCGCCGACGACGTCGACGCCGTTGACGAGATTGTCGTTGTGCCGCTCGGTGTCGGTCGGGTCCTGGATGGTCATCGCGAGGATCTTGTCGCGCGTCATGTTCGGCGCGTATGACTGCCACAGATCGAGCACGTGCTCGGCGTACTCGGCGCGCACCTTGCTCCACCCGGCGGGCCCGTCGGGCTCGACGCGGTACGGCGCGTATTGCCAGACCACGGCGGTGTGCCGGCCCGCGGGTGCCTGCGACGGATCGAACAGCGTGGGCAGCGTCACCTGCAGCATCTCCATGCGCGGTGGCTTGCCCATCGCGATCTCCTGGTACGCGCGCACCTGGTCCTGGACGCTGCCTCCGAACATCTCCTGGCTGAACGCCGTGTTCACCGCCGCGTTGCCTGCGGCCGCGCGGTAGTCCGGCGGCTCCGACAGCGCCAGGTGCAGCACGAAGAGCGATCGTCCGTTCGAGTGATAGTTCTTCACCCGCGTGACGAACGGCTCCGGCAGGTGCTCCTCGCCGACCATCCCGAGGAAGCTCTTCTTCGGTTCGACGTTGGTCACGACGGCGCGCGACGCCTCGATCCGCGTGCCGTCCGCCAGTTCGACGCCCGTCGCGCGGTTGCCGCGCACCAGGATCCGCTTCACCGGGGCGTCAGTGCGGACTACGCCGCCGTGCGCCTCGACCGCGCGCCGCAGCCCCGTGGCCAGTTGCCCCGACCCGCCCACGCAGATCGGTGCCTCGGCCTTCAGGATGCGGAACAGGCAGATCCACCCCTGCCCGAACTGGTCAGGCGGAAACCCGAGCACGGTCATCCGGGCGAGGAAGTGCACCTTGACCGCCTCGTTCTCGAACAGCTCGTCGAGCAGTTGCACCGGCGTGCTCGCCTGCCACTGCAGCAGCGTGCGTCCCTCAGGGGACCGCTCGAGCTGGGCGCTCTGCACCGAAGGCGCCAGCGGCGGCGAGTACATCAGCGGCAGGTAGGTCGACTCGATGAACTCGCCGTAGTCTTCCGCCAGCTGCCGGAAGGTCCGCGCGTCGCGCGCGGAGAAGCGCGCGAGTTCCGCGGCCATCCGCTCGGTGTCGCGGTACATCACGATGCTCTCGTGGCCCGGAAAGATCGTGCCGCGCAGGTGCTGCGGGTAGACGTAGCGCACGCCGTGCCGCTCGAGTTCCAGGTCGCGATAGACCGGGCTGGTCGGGATGTGCGTGTGCACGACCGAGCAGATGTTGTGCCCGAACCCCGGCAGCGTCGCTTCCGAGGTGCTGCACGAGCCGCCCACGCGCGCGCTGCGCTCGAGCACCAGCACGCTCGCGCCCGCCTTCGCGAGATAAGCCGCGCAGGCCAGGCCGTTGTGGCCGGAGCCGACGACGATGAAATCGTAGGACACGGGAGAATCCTCCAGTCAGTCGTGCAGTCGGTGAGAAAGCTCGTCGGCAGCCGCGCGAACGCGGTGCGCCAGCGCGTCGAGGCTCCGCGCGTCGGTCAGGTTGGTCGGGCACGCGACGCCGAGCGCCGCGACAGTGCGTCCCGCGCGTCGCACCGGCCCGGCCAGCGCGAGCAGCCCAATCGCGGATTCCTCGCGGCCCCAGCCGATGCCGTCGCGACGGACCCGCGCGAGTTCCCTCGCGAGCGCCTGTCGCGAGGCGAGGCTCTTCGGCGTCATCCGCGGCATCCCCTGCCGGCGCAGCAGCGCGTCGGCCTCGGCGGGCGGAAGGTCCGCGAGCAGCACCTTTCCGGCCGCGCTCACGGACAGCGGAAGTCGGTCGCCCGCCTTCATCGCGGCGGCCCGCACCGGCAGCGTCGCCTCTTCCACGAGCACGAACAAGGCCTGCTCGTCGTCGAGCACCGCCAGCGAAACCATGTGCCCGCAAGCGTCGCGCAGCGCGGCGAGCACGCGGCGCCCCTCGCGCAGCAGAGGGTCCTGCTCGACGAGGCCGGCGGCGACGCGATAGAGGCTCTCGCCGAGGCTGTAGCGCCCCGTGTCCGGGTCCTGCCGGAGGAAGCCCTCGCCGGCCAGCGTCGCGGCCAGCCGATACGCGGTCGACTTGTGCAGGCCGACCCGGGCGGCGAGCTCGGTGATGCCGAGGGCGGGCGTCGCGCGGTCGAACACCTTCAGCAGCGAAAGCGCGCGCTGCACCGACTGGGTGTTGTTTTGCATCGTGAGACAGTGGTCCGCGGTTCGAACCCGACGGACCTTACCGCGCGAACCGGAGAGGGTCAATGAACCTGCTTCAAGCGTATGGAGAACGGCGATTCGTCTCGCAAGTCGCCCGTTGCAGGCGATGGCGCGGCCGACGACGCGAGGCCGAGGCCCGGCCGCTCAGCGACGAGCCCGAACGCCGGATGCGAACGACACGGCCAGCGCCGCGAGCAGCAAGGCGCCGATCGATGGTTCGGGTACCTGCGCCGGCACCTTCACGAGGTAGCCGCTGATCGGCCGGTACGCGAACAGCCGCCCTTCGGTCCACCATTCTTCGGATATCGCGTCGAGGCGGAGCGGGCTCGCGCCCGAAAACAGCGATTGGACGGGGCTGAAGAACAGCGTCCTGGCTGACTGGCCCTGATCGTAGACGTGGGAAATGGTCACGGACCCCAGCGGAGTCTCGATGGACCCGGCCGAATTCGACGGCCGGTACCGGAAGTCGGGAAATACCTGCTCGGGTGTATCGTCGACGAGGACCGACACGTCCCAGTCCAGGAGATCCCAGCTCGCAGCCGACCCAAGCGGTACCGTATCGAACTCGAACCAGCCGTAGCCACGCCCCTCGTAGGAGAGCGTCACGTCCAGGAGTTGCCAGCGGACGATTTCGGCTCGCGCCGTGCCGCTGCCGGCGAGCGCCACAAGCGTCAGCAAACCGGTCGCCGCGATGCGCTTGCGGATCGCCTTGAAGCTGAACATCGCGTTGACCTTGCTCGCTGGTTCGTCTTTCGCGATGTTGCACGTGGCCTCGCGCGACGCCATGATCTCGCGCAACCAGGCGGCGGCCCGATCCCGGCGACTGCCGGCGCGCGCCGCCTCCCGGAGCCCGGCGAACCCCGCTCAGCGCGACCTGTGAAATCTGTCCGCGTCGTCGAAGAACTCGAGGATCTCCCGGCCGAGCCACTCTTCGCCGGAATTGAAATGCGCGACCACCGACATGTGGTTGTGATCCTGCGCCACCCGATGCCGCGCCAGCGGATGCCGCGCGGCCTGCAGCCGCGCCGCGAAGTCGGCTCCGTAGACGTCCAGCAGCGGGTTCTCGAACTGCGCCGTCACCACCATCGTCGGCACCCGCGAGCGATCCGCATAGTGGATCGGCGACGCGCGCTCGAGTTCCACCGGATCGCTCCCGAAGTACGCGGCGACCCCGTCGCGATTCGGGTTCTCGGGCAGCACGTCGGCCCGAAGCCGCGCCGAGATCAGCACGGCGGCCCGGACGCCGAGCCCGAAGCGCCCCACCCGCGGATCGAAAACATACCCCGCAACGTGCGTGCCGCCGGCCGAGTGCCCCACCAGAACGATGCGCGACGGGTCGCCGCCGAACCGCGCCGCGTTGCCGGACAACCAGTCGAGCGCCGCGGCGACGTCCATCGCGCCGCCCGGGTATCTCGACTCGGGCGCCAGTCGATATTCCAGGTTGACGCCGACGAAGCCCTGCCGCGCGAACCAGTAGAGGACGTTGTCGTGAATCTCGTCGGTCGTGCGCTTGTTGCCGCGCACGAATGCCCCGCCGTGGACGAACACCACGATCGGCGCCTCGGTTACGCCGGGCTCGAAGACGTCGGCGACCTGCCGCGGGTGAGGACCGTACCGCAGGTCGCGCCGGACCTGCACGCCTTCCCTGGGGCCACGGGCCAGCAACGGATCGTAGAGGTCCTTGACCTCCTGGCTGTAGCGGCGGATGTCGGTCGACCAGACCGCGCCGATCCGCGCCAGCGCCGCGCGCAGCGCAGGATCGCCCGGGGCGATCACGGCTTGAACGCGACCGCGTCGACCTCGTAGAGCCATTCGGGCCGCGCGAGCGCCTTGACGACCACCAGCGTCGAGGCCGGCCGCGCGGACTGCTGGAATTCGGCGCGCACCTTGCCGAGCAGCGGCAGGTGCGAGGCCTCGACGAGATACGAGTTGACCTTCACGAGGTGCTCGACGCCCATGCCGGCGTCGCGCAGGATCGCCAGCAGGTTCTGCCACGCGGCGCGCGCCTGTGCCTCGAAGCCTTCGGCCACGGTGCCGTCGGGCAGCACGCCGACTTGCCCGGCGACGTGCAGCCACTGGCCGGCGGCCGGCGCGACGATGCCGTGGCTGTACAAGCCGACGGGCGCGCAGATCGAGGACGGGTTGACGACCTTCATCGCGTCACTGCGTGCTCTGCAGCCCGCGGTCCCGGATCACGTCGGCCCACTTCCGGTAGTCGGCGCCGACGAGCGTGGCGAAGTCGGCGGCGCTGCCTTCCATCGGGTCGACGCCCGAAGCGGCGAGCTGCTTCTTCATCTCGGGGCTCTTCATGGCCGAGTGGATCGACGCCTCGAGCTTCGCGACCACGTCCCTCGGCACGCCTGCCGGCGCGAAGATGCCGAACCAAGCGCTGACGTCGTAGGCGGGCAGTCCCAGTTCGGCGAACGTCGGCACGTCGGGCATCTGCGGCGAGCGCTTCGCCGAGGTGACGGCCAGCGCGCGAACGCTGTGCGCCTGCACCTGCTTCGTGGCGGTGAGCACCAGGTCGAACATCATGTCGACGTGCCCGCCGAGCAGGTCGTTCAGCGCCGGCGCGCTGCCCTTGTACGGCACGTGGTTGAGCTTCACGCCGGTCATCGACTGCAGCAACTCGCCCGCCAGGTGATTCGACGTGCCCACACCCGCCGACGCGTAGGTGAGCGTGCCCGGCTTCGCGCGGCTCAGCGCAATCAGCTCGCCGTACGACTTCACCGGAAGCGTGTTCTTCGCCACGAGCGCGAACGGGATCGTCGCGACCGGGGCGATCGGCGTGAAGTCCTTGACCGGGTCGTAGCCGATCTTCGGGTTCAGCGCCGGGTTCATCGCATGCGAGGTCACCGTTCCGATCATCAGCGTGTAGCCGTCGCCGGGCGCAGCGGCCACCTCCCGCGTGCCCAGCGCCGTGCCCGCGCCGGGGCGGTTCTCGACGACGACGGGCTGCCCGAGGTCCTGCGACATGCTCGTCGCGAGATTGCGCGCCAGCATGTCCGCCGACCCGCCGGGCGGATACGGCACCACCATCCGGATCGGCTTCGTGGGGTAAGGCTGCGCCACGGCGACGTTGGCCGCAGCCAGTAGCGACAGCGCGGCCGCCGCGACGATCTTCCCGATGTGCGTTCCCATGTTCGTCTCCCCGGGGGTTGGTCAGTGCTGGATGGCTGCGCCGTCGAGCTCCGGAATCTCCGGAATCTCGACGCCCCAGGGTGCGACGTCGGCCCGAATGCGGTCGAGCGCGCGCTTGATGATCCCCATCTCCTCGTCCGGGTGCGTGGCGCCCAGCCCGTACTCGGCGGCCAGCGCGCGCGCGCGCCCTGCACGCGCCCGCTCGTCGTCGGGCAGGTTCACGACGGCGTAGACGCCGTTGAGCAGGCTGCCGCGCAGCTTCTTCGAGACCTTCTGCCCCAGCAGTTGCTTGTCGGCGTCGGCGAGCTCGCCGAAGTGGCGCCGCATGATGATCCGGCCGAACTGCACGTGGCGCGCCTCGTCGCGCAGGATCAGCCTGCAGGCCTCCTTGATCGACTCGAAGCGCGCGTTCTCGTAGCGCGCCTGCAGCAGCTCGCCCGAGAGCTGCTCGAAGAGCGTATTCACCGCCAACCCCGCGTAGAACGACATCTGCCGCTCTTCGCGCTCGTCGTGGAAGCGCGGGATGATCGACTGGAAGTAGTCGGAGCGCGGCGACGCCTGGTAGCCGCCCAGCGCCTGCGCGACGCGGAACGACGCCTCGTGGTGGCGCAGTTCCTCGGCGATGAAGTTGACGATGTGCTGCTTCACCTCGAACGGCTCGTGCGAGAAGATCGCGTCGCGCAGCCGCTCGGCGCCGTAGGGCGTGGCGCCGTGCTCCATCCAGGCGCGCAGGCTCCACCACTCGGCGCCGGCCGCCCTCACCTCGGCCGGCAGGTCGGCCGACACGAGGTCGCCGAAGTCGATCTTCGCCGGGTCCCACGCGAGGTCGCGCGCCTTCTCGCACAGCGACCAGACTTCCTGCATCGAGATGTCGGCGACGACGGGATAGGGATTGGGAACCGGGGTCAGCTCTTCGAGCAGCGATGGTTGCATTGCGATTTCATGATCTGCATCAAGGCGGAACGGCCGACTATACGGATCAGCCTGCAATGCGCAAAATATTATTTTCGTGCCTTCTGATATGGAAAGCGGATCAGCATGTTCGGCCAGAAGTCGCTACGCCAGTTCATCGCCGTTGCCGAGGAGCTGAACTTCCGGCGCGCGGCGCGACGGCTGCACATCACGCAGCCGCCGCTCACGCAGGGCATCCAGCGGCTCGAGGCCCAGCTCGGCGTGCCCCTGTTCGAGCGCAGCCGATCGCACGTGAGCCTCACGCCCGCAGGCGCGGTGCTGCTCGACGATGCGCGACGGATCCTCGCGCAGACCGAGCGCGCGGTGGAGTCGGCCCGCCGCGCCCAGCAGGGCGTGACCGGCCTGCTCAGGGTGGCGTTCGTGCCCAGCGTGGGCCTGCACTTCCTGCCCGGGATCGTGCGCTCGTTCAGGGAGCGCCACCCCGACGTCCACCTCGAGCTGGCGGCGCAGACGAGCAGCCAGCAGCTCGAAGGGCTTCGGCGCGGCGCGTTCGACGTAGGCATCGTCGTGTCGCCGTCCGAGCGATCTCCCGACGACGAGTTCGAGTTCGACCTGCTGTTTCGCGCGGACATGTGCGCGGCCGTACCGGCGGGGCACCGGCTGGCGCGCAGGCGGCGGATGGCGCTGGCGCAGCTGGCCAACGAGCCGTTCGTGATGCTGTCGGCGCTGCAGAGCCCGGCGTTCATGGGCGCGATCTACTCGGCCTGCTCGCGAGCGGGCTTCGTGCCGCGCGTGGTGCAGGAGGCTTCGCCGATCCAGGCAGTGCTCGCGATGGTGGCCTGCGGCGTCGGAGTTTCGCTGGTGCCGGACGCGGTGCGCGCGGCCGGCCACGAGGCGGTGGCCTTCGTCTCGCCCACCGATCGTCCGCGGCTCGACTACGGCTTGTCCGCCGTCTGGCTGCGCGAGCGGGATTCGCCGCTGCTGCGCAAATTCGTGGGTGCGGCGCAGCGTGGGGCCGGCCTGCGGGACGATTGACCTGGAGCAAGATCCGCGGCCGGCTCGCGCCCATGCTGTCGCCGAAGAACGGCGCGTGCGCGCAAAAGGGGCCCGGGGGGCTGCGCGATCGTTGCGTGTCCGACCGTGCGAGTGGTGCCAACCGTGACGGGAGCGCCCCGATGAAGAAATGTTTTCTGAAGGGACTCTTCGTGCTGGTCGTGCTGCTTCCCGCGACGAGTCGTGCGGGGCCGATCGTCGAGATCGGCCTCGAGTTCGTCGGCTTCACGACGCAGATCGCGGGAGATCCGGCCAACAACTACGTCACCGTCTCGGCGCCAGTCGGTTCGCTCGGGGAGAGTTTTTCGGGCACCGCCCACGCCGCGGGCGCCGCGCTGGCAATCGTCCTGGGATTCGGGGGTTACGATTCGGATTCGGGCTCCTGGTCGGCAAACTGGAACGCCCGATTCAGGGTCAACCAGCCCGGCATCAAGGTCGCCATCGATCTCTCGTTCCTGGACAGCGGCTGGACCGTTTCGTCGGGCTGGGCCAAGTCCGACGAGAGCACGTCCGCTAGCGTGAGCGTCAATGCCATCCCGAGGCTGAGCGATCACCAGTCGAGCTCGTGCAACACGTTCTCCCTGGATTGCGAACACGCCTCGGCGGGCGGGAACGCGATGCAGATCGTCCTCGACAAGCTCTTCGTCGGGCAGCTGATCGACATCTCCGGTGCCGTATCGGCAGCCGCGAGCGCGAGCGCGGGGCCCGCTTGCGGCAGCCCGGCCAGCATGCGGACCTGCCTCGGGATGGGGTTCGGCCAGTCGACCGCTTCGTTCACGATCACGGCCATACCCGAGCCCTCGAGCGCGACGCTGGCCGGCGCCGGCCTCCTCGCGGCCGGGGCCATGCTTCGGCGTCGCGGAGGCCGCGGCCAGACGAATCGCCGATGATCTGCGACGATCGGCGCACCGATCGATCTGGCTCGAGGCGCTGAATGCCGTCGCACTACGACCCCGCTGCACACGGATGGACCGCCTTCCCGGACGAAGGCTTCATCGATCACGTCGGCCCGAAACGGACCATGCTCGGCGCAGGAATCGCGACGGGCCTGATCGGCAGCGTCCGGTAGGCTGCAGGCCAGTGCCTCTTACCTCGGCAACGTTCGTCGTCGTCGCGATGCTCGTCGCGCAGACGATCGTCTCGATGGGGACGCTGACGCTCCCGGCGATCGCGCCGGCGCTCGCCCGGGCATTCGAGGTCGACGCCTCCGCGATCGGCTACCAGATCAGCATCGTCTACGCTGGCGCCATGGCCAGCGCTGCCCTGGGCGGAAGCGTCGTGCAGCGGATCGGTGCCGGCCGAACGACGCAGACGGCGCTCGCGGCGATCGCGGCCGGCATGGCGCTGGGCACCTCGGCCAATATTGCGGCGCTGATGATCGCGTCGCTGCTGCTCGGGCTCGGCTACGGACTGTCGAATCCGGCTGCGGCCGAGCTGCTCGTCCGATACACCCCGGCCAGCCGGAGGAACCTGATCTTCTCGTTGAAGCAGACCGGTGTTCCCCTCGGCGGGATGGCCGCGGCCATGGTCGCTCCGGGCATCGCGTCGACCTTCGGTTGGCGCGCGGCGTTGCTGCTCGTCACGGCACTGGCCATCGCGATGGTCGTCCTGCTCCAGTTTCCCCGCAGCCGCTGGGACGCGCCTGGCGACGAGCCCGTGCCCCTGTCGTGGGCGCAAGTCTTCGGCGGCATCTCGCTGATCTGGCGCGAGCCGTCGCTTCGCTACCTGTCGCTGATGGCACTGTGCTTCGCCGCTGTTCAACTCTGCCTGATGACCTTCACTGTGACGCTGCTGGTCGCCGAGTCGGGATATTCGCTCGTGCGCGCAGGCCTGGTCCTGTCGGTCGTCCAGTTCGCCGGCGCCATCGGTCGCATTGCCTGGGGATGGGCTGCCGATCGCACGCGATCGAGCACCGCGGTGCTGATCGCGCTCGGCGCGATCATGCTGGCGGCGACTCTCGCGGTCACCCGGATCGACGCCGGGTGGAGCGCGGCGTCGATTCTCTTCGTATTCGTGGCCATGGGCTCGACCGCAATCGGCTGGAACGGCGTGTTCCTCGCGGAGGTCGCCCGGCTGGCCTCCACCAGCCATGCGAGCACGGCGACCGGTGGGGCACTGTTCTTCACGTTCGCAGGCGTCCTGCTCGGCCCCTCGGCCTTCGCGGCCGTGTACGGGCGCCTGCAGAGCTACACCGGGACGTTCGTCGTCGCCGCCATTCTTGCAGCCACCGGCATCGGACTCGCCGCGCTGTCGCGCGCATACCGCACCCCGCCGCGCAACTAGGGCGTGTTCACGCGCCCTAGGCGATCATCGGCCAGAGCGTCGCGGCCAGCAGCGCGGCCATCGTCAGGTTGAACCGCCTCGATCGCACCGGATCCGCGAGGAATCCCCGCAGCGCGACGCCGAACGCGGCCCAGACCGATACCGTCGGCAGGTTGACGACCGCGAAGACGATGCAGATCAGCAAGATCGACAGCAGCGGCGCGTCGGGATTCGTATAGACCGCCATCGTTGCCAGCGCGACGACCCAGGCCTTCGGATTGATCCACTGGAACGCGGCCGATTCGCCGAACGTCAGCGGTCGTCCCCCGATCTTTCCGTCGGCGCCCGTCGCGCCAGAGGTCGCGATGCGCCACGCGAGATAGAGCAAATAGGCGGCGCCCGCGATCTTCAATCCGAGATGCAGCGACGGAAATGCCGACAACAGGGCGCCGAGTCCGAGTCCCACGCCGAGCAGCAGCGACGTGAAGCCCAGCGTGATGCCGAGCACCTGCGGAATCGTGGGCACGAACCCGAAGTTCGCACCCGAGGCGAGCAACATCAGGTTGCTGGGTCCCGGCGTGATCGACGTGACCATCGCGAAGACGGCGAGTGCAAGCAAGGCATCCCAGGACGCGATCATCGTCGTGCTCCTCGAGCGGCGTGGTGCGGGCATCCCCACGCGGCGAAGTCTGGTCCGGTCCGGGGCCTTCGGCTATTGGCCGGATTGTCATTTTTGATATCGTTCTTGCCATGAAGCTCCACGTGCTCGTCCTGGACGGCGTCTTCGACACCGGCTTGTCCGCGGTGCTCGACGTGTTCGCGACGGCCAACGAACTCGCGGCGAGTTTCGCGCGCGACGTCGCGCCGTTCGAGGTCGGGGTCGTCGGCATGCGGCGCAGGGTGCGGACCGCGCACGGATTCACCGTGCCCTTGGGCGGAACCATCGGGTCGGGTCCGGAAGACTGGGTGGTGATCCCCGCGCTCGGCTACAAGATGCCGGACTCGCTCGTGCCGGCACTGGGCCGCGCGGACGTGCGCGACGCCGCCGCCGCCCTGCGCGATCGTGCCGCCTCTGGCGCCCGGATCGCCGCCGCCTGCATCGGCACCTTCGTGCTCGCGGAGTCGGGGCTGCTCGACGGGCAGAAGGCCACCACCACCTGGTGGCTCGCACCGCTCTTCCGCCAGCGTTATCCGTCGGTGCAACTCGAGGATGCGCGGATGCTGGTCAGGTCGGGATCGTTCGTGACGGCCGGGGCTGCGCTCGGTCACGTCGACCTGGCGCTCTGGCTGGTGCGACAGGCGAGTCCGGAGCTGGCCAACCTGGTCGCGCACTACCTGATCGTCGACCGTCGCCCCGCGCAGTCCGCCTACGTCGTCGCCGACCACCTCGCGCATGCCGACCCGCTCGTCGAGCGCTTCGAGCACTGGGCGCGTGGCCGGCTCGACGAGGGCTTCTCGCTGGACGACGCAGCGCGTGCCGCCGGCACCAGCAAGCGCACGCTGGCGCGCCGCATGCGCCAGGTGCTCGACAAGAGCCCGCTGACGTACTTCCAGGACCTGCGCGTCGAGCGTGCCGTGCACCTGCTCAGGACCACGCAACGAAGCCTGGATCAGATCGCCGCGGCCGTCGGCTATGCCGACGGCGTCACGCTGCGCACCCTGCTGCGCCGGCGGACCGGCCGAAGCGCGCGCGAGATCCGCTCGAGCGGCTGACGCGCCGGGCCGATCCGGCGCCTAGAAGCCCACCGACAGCCCGA
The DNA here is from genome assembly GCA_019635275.1 of Burkholderiaceae bacterium. Classification (GTDB taxonomy): domain Bacteria; phylum Pseudomonadota; class Gammaproteobacteria; order Burkholderiales; family Burkholderiaceae_E; genus Zeimonas. The sequence continues at coordinate 87,083 of JAHBZV010000004.1, forward strand.
CCAGCGCCTCGCCCTGCGTGAACGTGTCGCCCCTGATCGAGACCACGCAGCCGCCCGAGCAGAAGAGGCCTCCTTGGTTGTCGACGAGGGTGACGTAGCCGCGCCCTTCGATGCGCAGCGCGACGCGCTCGCCGAGCAGCCACTGGTATCCGACACCGACGTTCAGCGACGGTCGCCACTCGCTCGAAAAGCCGCCCAGGCCCGGACTGAACAGCGTCGCCCCGACGCCGCCGACCACGTAGGGACCGCGGCCGATGGGGCCATCGAAGAAGTTCGTGCCGCCCAGGTGCAGGTAGGTCACCGACACCGCACGGCCATCGAGCACCGACGAGGGCGCCGCGGGCAGCGTGCGGACCGCGAACTTCGAACCCTGGTGGCCGACGAAGAGCTGGAGCTGCCGGTTTCCGTCGAGAGGCCAGTCGACGCTTGCCGAGACCGAGCCGGCGTTGGCCACGTCGATCGATCGGCCCGTGGTCGAGTCGGCGAAGCTGCCGCCGCCACGATAGCCGCCGTACACGGTCAGCGCGCCGCCCTCGGCGATGGCTGCGGCGGGCAACGCCGACAGCGCGGCGGCCAGGAAAATCGAAGCACGCATGGGTGGTCTCCCGGGCGCATCGGAAATGATCGGCCCCAAGGGTGGAGCAAGAGCAATCGATCATAGGCAGCCCGGGTGCACCGTGCGGATCGACCGGTGCTCGCCGGTCGGCGGCCGCCGCTCGCCGGTCGCCGCGGGACTGGCGCGCGCTGCGGGCCGCGCCGGGCGCGCGGTGGAGCCAGTTACCGTTCCCCCTGGCCCGTCCTCTTGCCGCGCCACCACGACGCGCGAACCATTCCGAGCCCCGCAAGCCCCAACCCGAACAGCGCAGGCACCGACGGCTCCGGCACGACGGCCAGGTTGCCGTACATGTAGTCGTACGCCGCCGTGCCGTAGCGCGCCGAACTCCCGTCCCAATACCTGGAGACCAAGGCATAGACGTCGACGGTGAACGTGTAGGTCGTGTCGACGGCGAGGAGTTCGGAATCGCGGCCATAGAAGAAGGTGGAGAGCGCCAATCCGTCGTCGTCGAGGCCGTCGAGGTCGACTTCGAGGATCTGCGGCTTGTCGTCGCCGACCCACAGGCCCGTGCCGGTCACGTAGGACCTGAGGTAGAGCATCACGTAGTCGCCCCCGGACGATCCGGGGGCTGGTATGTGCCCTTCCGCTTCCGGAAAGGCCGTCGCGCTCGCGAACCCCCCTGCCGTCGCGACGACCTGAGCCACCGGGATCTCCGACGCCTCGGTCCTGTGGATCTGGAAGTCGGCGCTGATGCGCGTGACGTGCGCCGCCATGCGCCGCTCGCCTGGTCCGCCCGAGGTGACGACGGTGGTCGATCCGTCGCGCAGCATCAGCGTGTTGTCGCCGAGGTTGAAGTAGCTCGTCGGGACGACCGTGCCCGTCGAGCCGGCCGCAGTGTCGATCCGGTCGAAGTACCAGCTCGCGGAAGCTGCCGTGCCGCCGATCCAGTCGATCACGTAGGCGTTTGCCGAGGTAGGATGGACAGCCCCCAGCAGGATCGCGGCGAGCAAGCCTCGCCGAACAGCCCTGACCGGACTCGCCCGAAGCGCCGCGCCCAATGCGGCCGCTGCAGTCGCCTTCATCGCCTTCATCGCCCTTCCCCCACAGTGAACGCCTCGGTGCGGCGGATCGCGGGGCGGATCCCGGCACCCGCGAAACGCGCTCTGCGACTGCATTGAAAACCGATCCGGGGCGCGCGATTTGCCGCAGGTCAAGGCCACGTCACGGGATCGGCGTAAAAAGGCTCCACGCGGAGTCGTCGGCGAGAAGGGCCGCGCGTTCGCGCCCCCCGCCGCCGCTACCGATCGGACCGAATCGGAGGCTTCGATGAAACGCGCACTTCGCCTGCTGCTGCCCTTGCTGGCCGGCCTCTGGACGCCGGTCTCGGCGCTCGCCGCGCCGCAAACGCTGTATTTCAGCTACGACGTGCTGACCGTCCACGACTACGCCGCGGGCACGACGACGTCGCCCGGCGGCACCTATTCGGGCTGGGTCACCTGGGACACCGCGGTCGCCGAATCGAGCTTCGACAGCGGGCCTGCCGGGGTACCGCTGCAGGCGATCGCCGAATCGATATCCGGGTGCCTGCAGTTGCTCAGCGGATCGTGCGCGCCGGGCGCAGACTTCGGCGGCGGCACGCCGGTCGTCACCGCCTATGCAGTCGCCAGCCCGATGGGCGTACTGGCGCCGTTCGTGGGCTGGTCGGGAATGGACTACTCCAAGAGGGAGAACTCGGGGTTCGCCGGCACCTACGGGTACGACGTCTCGAGGAACCAGCAGCAGCAGCTGACGACCTGCACCGACTGCGGCAACTTCGTCGAAGCCGGCCGGAACTTCGCGCTCTACCCTGGCGCCTTCACCAGCGCGATCTTCGGCGGCGCCTACAACGAGCTGGACCGCGCTCCCGACGTGTCGGCGATCCCCAGTGTCTTCCCGATGAACGTGTTCCTCGATTCGTATGCGTTCTTCATGAACTGCACGCCGAGTTGCGAGGCGACGTACGCACCCGGCTCGTACAACGTCTTCGGCTCGCTCAAGAGCGCCTACCTCGTGCCCGCCGGCCACGTGCCGGAGCCCGCCACGGTGTCGATCCTCGGGCTCGGGCTGGCCGGCCTCGCGCTCGGCCGCCGCCGGCGCATACGGTAGGCATCGGCCGCCACTGCGGCGCGCCTCGCGCCCCTCAGCCCGAGGACGGCCAGCGCTCGAGCAGCGGTCGCACCAGCGCGCGCGCGTCGACGCGCGCGCCGATGTGCGCCAGCGTGAGGAACGAGCCGACCAGCTTGCGGTGCAGGAACATCGTCTGCGGCGGCGGCACCCGCAACAGGCCCTGGCGGAACCCGAGGTCGAAGCCCACGGCGCGAGAGCGCGACGGCAGGTCGGACGCCGCGAAGTCGTAGCGGCCGCGGTGCCGCAGCGGTTCGCACACCAGCATGATGAGGTCGGTGGTGGCCTCGATCAGCCGGGGCGGATCGCCGGCCGCTGCATAGCCGATCTCGACCGCGTGGCGTGCGACGGCCGCGCGGTCGCCGGCGATCACCGCCCGCGTGATCCGCGCGTAGGCCGCGACGAACGCCTCGTCGAAATGCATCGTCGCGCCGAAGTCCAGCAGCACCACCTTGCCGGTGTCCGGTTGCCACAGGTAGTTGGCGAAGTTCGGGTCGGTCTGCATCGTGCGGAACTCGAACAGCTCCCGGAACATCAGCCGCTCGAGCACGGTGCCGACCGCATCGCGCCGGGCCTGCGGGACGCCGGGCGCGGCGAGCGTCTCGAGCGGCTCGCCCTCCATGAAGTCCATCGCCAGGATCCGCGCGGTGGTCAGGTCGCGGTGCGTGCGCGGCACGAGCAGCCCGGGCTCGTCGGCGACCAGCTTCGCGTAGCGCTCGAGCGACGCGGCCTCGGCGAGGTAGTCCGCCTCCTGCGCGAGCTGGCGCGTCGCCTCGGCGGCGATCGCCGGGATGTCGGCGTCGCCGGGGAAGACCTTGAGCAGGCGCAGCACCGCGGCGACGTTGTCGACGTCACCCTTGATCGAGCGCGCGACGCCGGGATACTGGATCTTCAGTGCCAGGTCGCGACGGTCGACGGTGCGCGCGCGATGCACCTGGCCGATCGAGGCGGCGGCGATCGGCGTCTCGTCGAAGCGCTCGAAGCGCCGCTCCCAGCCCTTGCCGTACTCGCGGCCGAGCACGCGGCGCAGCTGGGCCAGCGGCATCGGCGCGGCCTGCGAGCGCAGGATCGCGAGCGCCTGCGTGAACTCCGGCGGCAGCAGGTCGGCGCCCTGCAGCGAGATCATCTGACCGAGCTTCATCGCGCCACCGCGCAGGCGCGCGAGGCGCGCCGCGAGGCGGCGCGCGTTGTCGGCGGAGAGGAACGCGCTCGTAGTGTCGCCGCCCCCGCCGGTTGCTGCCTTGTCGGCGACGAAGCGGCGCACGCCTTCGGCCAGCCCGCCCAGTGCGAGCTCGCCCGCGGCCAGCGCAACGCTGGCGAGGCGGCCGATCCGCGTCTGCGGAACGCGCGAAGCCGCCTCGCTCGCGGGCGGCGCGGTGAGGCGACGACCGCGTGAATCGCCCGGGGGGTCGCGACGATTGGCCATGCGGTGGCTGACGGGCGCGCGGCGTGCCGGCGTCACGCGCCGCGCGCGTGCGTGCGCGCGATGCTGGCCACCGTCGTCGCGACCTCGTCGTCGGGCAACGGCGGGCGGCAGCGCTGCCGGTTCCAGCTGAGCAGCAGCTCGAGCACCACCTGCGGATCGACCTCGTGCCACAGCAGGTGTCCGGCCAGCGACGCGATCGTCGCGTTGCGCGCCCCCTCGGCGACGCCTTCGCCGACCAGCCGACGCCAGTGCGGCAGCGGGTGCCCGGTGTGCGCGGCAGGTCCGGACAAGACCTGCCGCAGCCACTGCGGCATCGGCGCCGCGCCGAGCGCCTCGGGGCCTCGCCCCTCGCGCCAGCGATACGGCCGGCCGTTCGGGTGGATCGACGGCGGCGCGACGACCACGCCGCCGTCTCCGCGCAGGTCGAGCCCCTCGCGAAAGCCCGCCCGGTTCGGGATCGGCTCGCCGTAGTGCCTGAAGTACAGGTGGCGCCCGCCTCCGCCCGTCAGGCACTCGAGCGTGGGCTCGAGCGGCGCGAACTCGCGCTCGAGTGCGGCCAGGCTCGCGTCGCCGCCGTGCCCCGCATCGACGTCCAGCACCAGCAGGCCCGAGACTGCGCCGGTGACGATGCCGACGTTGGCGTCGGGCCAGCGCCGGAACCACTGTTCGACCTCGCCGGCCGTCGCACGGCGGCCCTGGTACGTCGTCCAGCGCACCAGCGGCCGCTTGCCGCGCGGCTGCATCGGCGCTACCGACCAGCCGAGCGACAGGTAACGCAGCGCCGCCGCCCTCGCGTCCGGATCGATCGCTGCGTCTGCCATGCGCCGATCGTAGACGAGCTTGCCCGGCCGCGCCACGCGAGCGGGCTAGCGCAGCGCCAGCCGCGCGACCACGGTGTCGCCGTCCGGACCGCTCTCGATGCGAAAGCCCAGCGAGCGGGCAAGACCGATCATCGACTCGTTCGACGCCAGCACCAGCCCCTTGATCTCGGCGGTCCCGCGGCTACGGCAGTAATCGATGATCTTCTTCATCAGCATGCTGCCCAGGCCCTTGCCCTTCAGGTCGGAGCGCACCAGCACCGCGAACTCGGCTGACTCGTTGTCGGGATCGGTCACGGTGCGCACGACGCCGAGCGTCTCGGGCTCGCCGTGCTCGTCGGGCGCGGTCGCGATGAACGCCATCTCGCGGTCGTAGTCGACCTGCGTGAGGCGCGCCATCTGCGCGTGACGCAGCTCGCGAACGTAGCTGAAGAAGCGCAATCTCAGGTCTTCCGGCGACATCCGCGCAATCAGCGCGTGGTGCGCAGGCTCGTCCTCGGGACGGATCGGCCGCAGCAGGATGTCGCGACCGTCGCGCAGCCGCGCCGGCTGCTCGAGCCCCTTCGGGTACGGGCGGATCGCGAGCCGGCTCGCGCGGCCCGCGAGTGCCTGCACCCGCATGTGCGCGTCGATGCAGACGACGCCGCGCTCGTCGGCGAACAGCGGGTTGATGTCGAGCTCGACGAGCTCCGGCATGTCGACGATCATCTGCGACACCTTGACCAGCGCGAGGCACAGCGCATCGATGTCGGCGGCCGGGCGGTCGCGGTGCGACTGCAGCAGCCGGTCGATGCGGGTGCGCGAGATCAGCTCGCGCGCGAGCGGCAGGTTCAGCGGCGGGAAGCCCACCGCGTGGTCGCCGAGCAGCTCGACCGCGCGACCGCCCTCGCCGAACACGATCACCGGGCCGAACAGCGGATCGCTGGTGACTGCCACGAACAGCTGGCGCGCGTTCGTGCGCGGCACCATCCGTTGCAGCGTGAAGCCGGCGATGCGCGCCGCGGGCATCAGCTCGCCAATCCGCTTGACCATCCCGGCCGCGGCGGCGCGCACCTCGTCGGCGCTCTCCAGGTGCAGCGCCACGCCCCCGACGTCCCAGCGATGCGCGATGTCCGGCGAGAGCACCGCCAGCGCCAGCGGAAATCCGGTCTCGCCGGCGACGGCGACGGCCTGGTCGACCGATTCGGCGATGCGGGTCGCGACCACCGGGATGCCGTAGGCGGCGAGCGCCGCCTTGGCGTCGGGCTCGGTCATCAGGCCGTCGCCGCGCCCCAGCGCGCGCTCGACGATCGCCCGTGCGGCGGCGACGTCGGGCTGGAACTCGCTGGGCAGCGACGGCGGCGTCTGCATCAGCATCTCCTGGTTGCGATGGAAGTTCATCACGTGCAGGAACGCCTTGACCGCGCTCGACGGCGTGTCGTAGGTCGGCAGGCCCGCCTCGGCGAACAGGCGGCGCGCCTGCTCCATCGCGCCGGCGCCGACCCAGCTGGTGAGGATTCGGGCGCTGCTCAGCTCGCGCGCGACGCCGATCACCGCCTGCGCGATCTCCTCGCTCGGCGTGGTCGCCGTGGGCGCGTGCACGACCAGCACCGCGTTGACGCCGGAGTCGGCGAGAACCGTCTTCAGGCACTGCGCATAGCGCTGCGCCGAGGCGTTGACGCCGAGGTCGAGCGGGTTGCAGGCCGCTGCGCCCTCGGGCAGCGCCGCGGCGAGCTTCGAGCAGGTCTCGGGGGACAGTTGCGCGCAACGGCCGCCGCCCAGGCGAAGCTCGTCGACGGCCATCACGCCGGTGCCGCCGCCGTTGTGCAGGATGGCCAGGTGCTCGCCGCGAACCGTCCGCGCGCGCCCCAGCGTCTCGACCGCCGCGAACAGCTCGTCGATGTCGTACACGCGCAGGATGCCGGCGCGGCGCAGCGCCGCGTCGAACACCTCGTCGGGGCGCACCAGCACGCCGCGCGGCGCGGTCGAAGCGTCGTCGCACAGGCCGTCGGCGCGCCCCGACTTGACCGCCAGCACCGGCTTGTTGCGCGCGGCCGCGCGCGCGGCCGCCATGAAGTTGCGACGCTCGCGGATCTCGTCGATGTAGAGGAGGATCGCGCCGGTGTCGGGATCGGTGGCCAGGTAGTCGAGCACGTCGCCGAAGTCGACGTCCACGCTGTCACCCAGCGCGACGAAGTGCGAGAAGCCGATCCCCTTCGCGCGCGCCCAGTCGAGCACCGCGGTGCAGATCGCCCCGGACTGCGAGACGAACGCGAGCCGCCCGGGAAGCGCGCCGACGTGGCTCAGGCTGGCGTTCAGCCCGGTGTGCGGCGCCAGAACGCCGAGGCTGCCCGGGCCGAGCAGGCGCATGCCGTGGCGCCTGGCGGCCTCGACCGCCGCGTCGCGCAGGCTGCGCCCGTCGGCAGCGCGCCGCCGCGCCAGACCGTCGTTGACGATGACCGCCACGGCGGTGCCGCGCGCGCCGAGCGCGTCGATCACGACCGGCACCGTTTCGTCGGGGCTGCAGACCACCGCCAGCTCGGGTGTCTCGGGCAGGCTGGCGACGTCGGGATACGCGAGCACGCCCGCAACCGCGTGGTACTTCGGGTTCACGGGCATGATCGGGCCGGCGATGCCGCCGTCGAGCAGATTGCGCATCAGCACGTTGCCGACGTGGCGCGGCGCGTTCGACGCGCCGATCACGGCGACCGATCGCGGTTCGAACAGCTGGACCAGGTTGCGCACGCTCATGCGGTCAATGATACGGGGCGGCGGCGCGCCGACCTATACTTGCGCCCATGAAATTCGAGATGGCCCCCAATTCGCTGTTCGCGATCCTGCTGCGCTCGCGATGGTGGATCAGCTTCGCGGTCGCTGCCGCCTTCGTCGCGGCCGCTCGCGCGCTGCTGCCGCCCGACTACTTCGTCGTCGGCGCGATCGGCGCGCTTCCGTTCCTGGTGATAGGTTGCATCGCCGCCTGGCGTCAGTGGCGAGCGCCCGATCCGCGCCGTGTCGCCGAGTCGCTCGATGCGATCCGGGCGATGCCCTGGAGCGCCTTCTCGAAGGCGATCGAGGAAGCGTTCCGCCGCGACGGCTACACGGTCGCTGCTCATCCGCGGCCCGCCGCCGACTACGAGCTCAGCCGCAACGGGCGCGTGTCGCTGGTGGCCTGCAAGCGCTGGAAAGCCGCGCGAATCGGCGTCGAGCCGCTGCGCGAGTTGCGCGCCGCGAAGGACCAGAGCAAGGCCGACGAGTGCATCTACGTCACCGCCGGCGAGCTGACCGACACCGCGCAGGCGTTCGCCGCGGGCCATGGCGTTCGACTGCTGCAGGGCGCCGAGCTTGCGGCGCTGATGCCGCTCAGCCCGACGTCGTCGCGCGCCTCGCGCGCTGCACGAGGCTGACGACCAGCGTCGCGATCGCGCCGGCCACGATTCCGACCAACGCGTCGATCGCCAGCGGCACCAACGCCGCGCCGACGCCGCCCAGGCGCAGCGACGGCTGCGCCCCGTGCGTGACTGCGTCGATCCACTCGTGCAGCCCGGGGATGCCGTGCGCCAGGATTCCCCCGCCGACGAGGAACATCGCCGCGGTGCCGGCGACGGACAGCCCCTTCATCATCCACGGCGCCGCCCGGACGATCGCGTCGCCGGCGGCGCGCTTCAGGCGTGCCCAGGCGCCGGCACCCGGCTGACGCGCCAGGTAGAAGCCGGCGTCGTCGAGCTTGACGATGCCTGCCACGAGGCCGTAGACGCCTGCGGTCATCAGCAGCGCGATGCCGGCGAGCACCGCCACGCGCGTGCCGAGATCGGCCGCCGCCACTGCACCCAGCGTGATCACGATGATCTCGGCCGACAGGATGAAGTCGGTGCGCACCGCGCCCTTGATCCGTTCCTTCTCGAGCGCGAGCAGGTCGACGGCGGGATCGGACAGCGCCCGGGCCAGTTCCGTGCGGTGCGCGTCCTCACCGGCCTGGCCTGCCTTGCCCTGCAGCCGCTTGTGCGCCAACTTCTCGAACCCTTCGTAGCACAGGAACAGGCCACCGGCCATCAGCAGCGGCGTCACGCCCCACGGCGCGAACGCGCTGATCGCGAGCGCCGCGGGAACGAGGATCGCCTTGTTGCGCAGCGAACCCTTCGCGACCGCCCAGACCACCGGCAGTTCGCGATCCGCCTTGATGCCGGAGACCTGCTGCGCGTTCAGCGCCAGGTCGTCGCCGAGAACGCCCGCCGTCTTCTTCGTGGCGACCTTGGTCAGCGTCGCGACGTCGTCGAGAACGCTCGCGATGTCGTCGATCAGGACGAGCAGGCTCGTCGCCACGTCAGCCCCGGTCGGTGCCGCAGACCTGCGCGGGGCACGGGAACCGGTAGTAGCGCTCGTTCAGGTAGCGGGTGACCGCGTCGATCTCGTCGTCGCGCCACAGCGCGCCGGTCTGGCGGTCCCAGTTGACGACCCAGGCGCGGACCTGCGCGAACGACTTCGCCGAGCGCACCGTGCGCGCGTGCACGCTGCGGTCGTGGCAGCCGCCGCACCGGGTCTCGTAGAGCGCGCGACCGTGCGCGGCATCGGCCGCCCCGGCCGCCACGGGCGCACTGCATGCCAGCGCGGCGAGCCATGCCGCCAACGGGTACCACTGCCTGCGAACCATCCGTCTCTCCCCTGGGCCACCACCGGGCCCCAGCCGGATCGGTCGGGGCCGCCTGCGACGCATTATCGCGCCCCGGCGCAGTCGTCGCCGGCGATGGTACCGCCCCGGGGCCGCGACGGTGCAGCGGCCCGGGGCGCAGGGGACTTCACGCGGCCTGGCGAAACTGTGACTGGGCGTGGCGGCGCGCACGCTCGGCGGCGTACAGGCCGGCCGCCGCGGCACGCACCTCCGAGCGATGCAGGCCGATGTCCTTCAGCGCGCGCTCGTCCAGGGCATCGAGCGCGACGCGCGTGGCCACCATCCGGCGGCGGCGCGCGATCACCTTCAGTTGCCAGCGCACCAGCGCGCGGGCGCGGCCCAGCAGGCTGTCGGGGTGGTTGTGCGCGCCCGCGCGGGACAGGACGGCTGCGAGATGCGCCACGACGGCGGAGACCCGGTTCGCTTCCATGATGACTTCCTCTGCGTCGAGATGGGTTGCGGAGTGCCCAGTGTCTCGAGCGGCGGTATCGCGCCGATGTCCCCGCCGCATCGGCTTGTTGCCGGAATGTTTCGGTGCGACGATCGGCCCGGTACGTCCAGGCCGCCTGCACGGCCTCATGGAGCCGAACATGCCGACCCGGATGCCTCGTTCTCTCTCGAAGCCGCTGCTCGCCGCAGCGCTGGCGCTCGCAGCACTCGGCGCGACCGGCTGCACGTTCGCGCCCGCCGCGAGTGCGCAGGCCCCGGCGCACGCGAGCCTGGCCGCGCTGGCCGCGGCGCCGCACCGCAGCCCCGGCAACGTCGCGCGCGACCGCGCACGCCACCCGGTCGAGGTGCTCGAGTTCTTCGGCGTGCAACCCGACAGCACGGTCGTCGAGATCCTGCCCGGCAGTGCGGGCTACTTCATGGAAATCCTCGCGCCGTACCTGCGCGAGCGCGGGCTCTACGTCGCGGCCAGCCGCGACGCGAGCGCGCCCGAGCGCTATCTCGCCGACCATCGCCGGCTGCTGGCGCGCCTGGCGGCCGAACCGGAGCTCTACGGAAGGGTCAGGGTGACGCAGTTCGCGGCCGATCGCCACGAGATCGCACCGGCGGGCAGCGCCGACTTCGTGCTCACCTTCCGCAACCTGCACAACTGGATCGACCGCGGGGAGGTCGAGGGCGCGCTGCGAGCGTTCCACCGCGCGCTCAAGCCGGGCGGAGTCCTCGGCGTCGTCGACCACCGCGGGCGCGACGAGCTCCCGCAGGCGGCACAGGCGAACACCGGCTACGTCCGGCAAGACTACGCCATCGCGCTGATCGAACGCGCCGGCTTCAGGCTGGTGGCCGCGTCGGAAATCAACGCCAACCCCAGGGACACGAAGGACTACGCGGAGGGCGTCTGGACGCTGCCGCCGTCGTACCGGCTGGGGAATCGCGACCGGGCGCGCTACGATGCGATCGGCGAGAGCGATCGCTTCACGCTGAAATTCGTCAAGCGCTGAGACGGCGCGCATCCACGGAGCCCTCATGTCCACTCGTTTCGGCCCCCGCGGCGCCGCCCGCATCGCGGCCATCGCCACCCTGCTGCTGGCGCTCGCAGGCTGCGCCGGCTTCGGACTGCGCGACCCGGTCAGCGTCAACGTGGTCGGCCTGGAGCCGATGCAGGGCGAAGGCATGGAATCGCGTTTCGCGCTGAAGCTGCGCGTGCAGAACCCCAACGACACGCCGATCGAGTACGACGGCGTGTTCGTCGAGCTCGACGTGCGCGGCTCGAAGCTGGCCAGCGGCGTGAGCGACCAGAGGGGCGTCGTGCCGCGCTACGGCGAGGCGGTGATTACGCTGCCGATGAGCGTGTCGGTCGGCGCGATGATCCGGCAGGTGATCGGCATTGCGACCAGCGACCAGGTCCGGACCGACTACCAGATGCGCGGCAAGCTGGCCGGCCCCGCGTTCGGCGGCTACCGCTTCGAATCGAAGGGCGAACTGCAACTGCCGGCCGGGCTGCTCGGGCCCGAGCGCTGACGCTGCGGCCAGGCTGGCGCGACGGCGAATCGCGCAAAATTCGACCGGTGTCAAACTCCGGTCATCTCGTCGTGCGAGACTCGACCTTGCTCACGTCCGCGTCGAGCGCGCCGGGCCATGCGTGAGCGGGCCTCGCAACAGCGGCCGAACACCTCCTGCGGTGGCGCTCGCGGCCGGCCTTTCAGCGGGAGACAACCGATGTCAAGCAGTACCCGAACCTCGCGCACCGGCGCCGCCGCAGCGCGCCCGCGCCGCAAGGCGCCCGCTTCGGCGACCGGGCACGAAGCGCCGACGAGCGGCGCCGAGCCCGAGAGCGCGGCTGCGGTGGCCGACGTGCCCGACGATCAGCGCCGCGCCTGGATCGCCGAGGCCGCCTACTACATCGCCGAGCGGCGCGGCTTCAACGGCGGCTCGCCAGACGAGGACTGGCATCAGGCCGAGACCGAGATCGAGCAGATGCTCGCGGGCACGCGTCACTGACCGCCGCGCCCCCGATGGACCCGCGCAGCGACGAAGCCCCCGACGACGAGCGGCGCGACGAACCGGCACCCCGGTTCGTCAGCGCGCTCACCCGCGCCACGTTCGCAGTGCTGCTCGCGGGCGGGCGCGGCAGCCGCCTGCACCAGCTCACCGACTGGCGCGCCAAGCCCGCGGTGCCGTTCGGCGGCAAGTTCCGCATCATCGACTTCACGCTGTCGAACTGCGTGAATTCGGGCGTGAGGCGCGTCGCGGTGGCGACGCAATACAAGGCGCACAGCCTGATCCGGCACCTGCAGCGCGGCTGGAGCTTCCTCGAGGGCCGCTTCGACGAGTTCATCGACATCGTGCCCGCCGCGCAGCAGGTCAGCGAGCACGCGTGGTACCAGGGCACCGCCGACGCGGTCTACCAGAACCTGAACGTCATCCGGCGCAGCCGGCCCGAGTTCGTGCTGGTGGTCTCGGGCGACCACATCTACAAGATGGACTACGGGCGGATGATCGCCGAGCACGTCGACCGCAAGGCCGACCTCAGCGTGGCCTGCGTCGAGGTGCCGCTGGCCGACGCCAGCCAGTTCGGCGTGATGGGCACCGACGCCGACGGGCGGGTGCGGCGCTTCGCCGAAAAGCCCGCGTCGCCCGACCCGATGCCCGACGATCCGGGCAGCGCGCTGGCGAGCATGGGCGTCTACGTGTTCAACACCGCGTTCCTGTTCGAGCAACTGCTGCGCGACGCGCAGGAGTCGCGTTCGAGCCACGACTTCGGCAAGGACATCATCCCGCACAGCGTGCCGCACTACCGGGTGTTCGCTCATCGCTTCGCCGACAGCTGCGTGGGCACCCGCCCCGGAGGCAGGCCGTACTGGCGCGACGTCGGAACGATCGACGCCTACTGGGACGCCAACATGGAGCTCACCAAGGTCACGCCCGAACTCAACCTGTACGACCGCGAGTGGCCGATCTGGACCTGGCAGGAGCAGTTGCCGCCGGCCAAGTTCGTGTTCGACGACGACGACCGGCGCGGGATGGCGGTCGACTCGCTGGTGTCGGGCGGCGACGTGATCAGCGGCTCGACGGTGCGCCGTTCGCTGCTGTTCTCCAACGTGCGCGTGAACAGCTACTCGACGATCGAGGACTCGGTGGTGCTGCCCGACGTCCACGTCGGCCGCCACGTCGTCCTCAGGCGCTGCGTGATCGACAAGGGCGTGGTCATTCCCGAGGGCACGACGATCGGCGTCGACGCGGACGCCGACCGCCGGCGCTTCCACGTGACCGAGCGCGGCATCACGCTGGTCACCCCCGACATGCTCGGCCAGTCGCTGCACCGGATCCGATGAGCGTCGGCACGGTGCGGCGCGCCGGTGCTAGCATCTAGCCGACCCCTCCGACACCGTCATGCCCGGCACCCCCTTTTCGCTCGAAGTCACGCCGCAGGTTCCGCCACGGCTGGAGCGCCTGCACGAACTGGCCAACAACCTCTGGTACAGCTGGGACCGGCCCACCCGCACGCTGTTCGCCCGGCTGCACCCCACGCTGTGGCGCCACGCCGGGCACCACCCGAAGGCGTTCCTGAAGCGCGTCTCGCAGGCGAAGCTCGAGGCGGCAGCGCAGGATCACGTCTACCTGAATGCCTACGAGCGGGTGCTGTCGGCATACGACACCTACCACGCCAAGGCATCGCGGGTCTGCCTGACCGACGTGCCCGGTGAGCACGACCTCGTGGCGTACTTCTGCGCCGAGTTCGGCTTCCACGAGAGCCTGCCGATCTACTCGGGCGGGCTGGGCATCCTCGCGGGCGACCACTGCAAGGCGGCGAGCGACCTCGGCCTGCCGTTCGTCGGCGTGGGGCTGCTGTACCGGCAGGGTTACTTCTACCAGACGATCGACGGCGACGGCCGCCAGCACGCGCAGTACGTCGATTCAGACTTCGACGACCTGCCGGTCTCCCCGGTTCGCGTCGCCGACGGTGGCGACCTGCACCTGACGGTCGCGATGCCCGGACGCGAACTCCACGTGAAGGTCTGGGAGGCGCGCGTCGGCCGCGTGCGGCTTTTCCTGCTCGACACCGACCTGCCCGACAATTCGCCCGCCGACCGCGACATCGCGCACCGGCTCTACGGCGGCGATCGCCAGACGCGCATCGAGCAGGAGATCGTCCTCGGCGTGGGCGGTGTTCGCGCGCTCGCTGCGCTCGGCCTCGCACCGACCGTCTGGCACATCAACGAGGGGCACGCGGCGTTCCTCGTGCTCGAGCGCACGCGGATGCTGGTCGCGGGCGGCCTCGACTTCGCCAGCGCGCTCGAGGCTGCGGCGGTCAACACCGTCTTCACCACGCACACCGCAGTGCCGGCCGGCCACGATCACTTCGCCGAAGACATGTTCCGGCGCTATTTCGACGACTGGGCGCCGCAGCTCGGCATCGCGCCCGAGCAGCTGCTCGAGCTCGGGCGCACGTCGGGCAGCCCCGACTTCAACATGACTGCGCTGGCCATCCGCGGCTCGCGATTCCAGAACGGCGTCTCGGCGATTCACGGCGGCGTGTCCTCGCGCATCTGCGCCAACCTGTGGCCGCAGATCGATCCGCAGGACAACCCGGTGGGGCACGTGACCAACGGCGTGCACGTGCCCACCTTCCTCGCGCCCGTCTGGTACGACCTGTTCGATCGCCACCTGGGCTACGGCTGGGAGCAGCGGCTCACGGAGCCCGACTGCTGGGAGGGTATCCACGCGATTCCCGACCAGCAGTTCTGGGCGGTGCGCCAGGCGCTGAAGTCGCAGCTGTTTCACCTGCTTCGCGATCGACTCGCCGAGCAGCACGCGCGCAACCACGGGTCGGCCGCGCACCTCGACCGCGTGCTGCGGCTCGCCGATCCGGCCAACCCGCGCGCGCTCACCATCGGCTTCGCGCGGCGCTTCGCGACCTACAAGCGCGCGACGCTGCTGTTCGACAACCTGCAGTGGCTGCGCGACATCGTCTGCAATGCGCAGCGACCGGTCATCTTCGTGTTCGCCGGCAAGGCGCACCCGGCCGACCAGCCCGGCCAGGAGCTGATCCGTCGAATCGCCGAAGTGGCGAAGATGCCCGAGTTCGAGAGCCGCATCCTGCTCGTCGAGGGATACGACCTGCGGCTTGCGCGGCGCATGGTCTCGGGCGTCGACGTCTGGCTGAACAACCCGATCTATCCGCTCGAAGCGTCGGGCACGTCGGGGATCAAGGCCGCGATGAACGGCGTGATCAACCTGTCGATCCTCGATGGCTGGTGGAGCGAGGGTTACGACAGGCGCAACGGCTGGGCGATCAAGCCGGTGGCCGATCCGGACCCCGCGCGCCGCGATCGCGAGGAGGCGCGCGCGCTCTACGAGATCCTGCAGGATGCGGTCGTTCCGCTGTTCTACGACGTCGGCCCGCACGGGCTGTCGCCGGGCTGGGTCGCGATGGCCAAGCACTCGATGCTGTCGCTGCTGCCGCGCTTCAACACCGAGCGGATGCTCGGCGAATACATCGAGCGCTACTACCGGCCGGCGGCCGGGCAATGGCATCGCCACGCTCAGGCCGGCTTCGCGCCGACGCGCGAGCTGACGCAGTGGAAGAGCCGCGTGCGCGAGCACTGGAACCGCGTGCGCGCCCGCCGCCTCGACCACCCGCCGCCGCGCATCCGCTTCGGCGAATCGCTGCGCTTCGAGCTCGGCGTCGACATCGACGGGCTCGACCCGGCCGACCTGCGCGTCGAGCTGCTGCTCGGGCGCCCCAACGACGCCGATTCGACGCACCGGCACGAACGCCACGAGATGCGCTGCGAGCGCCGCCTGGACGGCGACGAGCGGCTCTACTCGATCGAGATCCAGCCGGGCATGTGCGGCAAGGTCGACTACCGCTTCCGCGTCTATCCGCATCACCCGCTGCTCACGCATCCGTACGAGATGGGCATGATGCTGTGGCTCTGAGCGACGCGACGCGGCTGCGCATCCTGTTCGCGACGCCCGAGCTCGCTCCCTGGGTCAAGACCGGCGGACTCGGCGACGTCAGCGCTGCGCTGCCGGCCGCGCTCGCCGAAGCGGGGCTCGAGGTCCGCGTACTGGTGCCCGGCTACCCCGCGCTGCTGGCTGCGTTTGCGCAACGCCGGGCGCTCGTTCAGGTCGAGCGGCCGGGCGGGCAGCTGCTGCCCGCGGCGATCTCGCAGGTGGCGCTGCGACCGGGACTGGAACTGCTTCTGCTCGAATGCCCGGCCTGCTACGAGCGGCACGGCGGCCCCTACCAGGACCGCACCGGGCGCGACTGGGCCGACAACGTGCTGCGCTTCGGCCTGCTGTCGAAGGTCGCGGCGCTGCTGGCCAGCCGGGACACGCCGCTCGACTGGCGCCCCCACGTCCTGCACTGCAACGACTGGCAGACCGCGCTCGCGCCGGCCTACCTGCGTTACCGGCACCCGGCCGCGGCGGCCAGCGTGACGACGATCCACAACCTGGCGTTCCAGGGACTCTTCCCGGCCACGAGGCTCGAGGCGCTCGACCTGCCCGCGAGCGCAATGGCGATCGACGGCGTCGAGTTCCACGGCCGCATCTCGTTCCTGAAGGCGGGCCTGCAGCACGGCGACCGGCTGACGACGGTGAGCCCCACCTACGCCCGCGAAATCTGCGAACCCGAGCACGGCTTCGGGCTCGACGGGCTGCTGCGCTACCGGCGTGATCGCCGCGGCGGCGACCTGGTGGGCATCCTGAACGGCATCGACACGCGCGAATGGGATCCGGCGACCGACCGCTCGATCGCCGCCCCGTACAACAGCCGCTCGCTGGCCCTGAAGCAGCTCAATCGCGCCGCGCTGGGCGAGCGCCTCGGCCTCGACCTTGCCGCGGACACGCCGCTGCTCGGGATGATCTCGCGCATCACCTTGCAGAAAGGCGCCGACCTGGTGATCGAGGCCGCGCCGACGCTCGTGGCACGCGGCGCACGGCTGGCCGTCCTCGGCTCGGGCGACGCGACCATGGAGGCCGCGTGGCGCGAGCTCGCGGCCGCGCACCCGGGCCGCATCGCGGTGAGAATCGGCTTCGACGAACCGCTCGCGCACCTGATCGAGGCCGGCGCCGACCTGTTCCTGATGCCCTCGCGCTTCGAGCCCTGCGGGCTCAACCAGATGTACAGCCTCGCCTACGGGACGCCTCCCGTGGTGCGCGCCACGGGTGGGCTGGCAGACACCGTGGTCGATTGCACGCCGCGGTCGCTGGCCGACGGCAGCGCGAACGGCTTCAGCTTCGCGCCCGCCACCACGGAGGCGCTGCTCGCTGCCGTCGAGCGCGCGCTCGACGCCTGGCGCGACGTCGAGACGTGGCGCCGGATCCAGCGCAACGGCATGGCGCGCGACTGGGGCTGGGGCCAGGCGGCGCGGCAGTACGCCGACCTGTACCGGTCGTGCCTGCCGGCCGCGCGATGACCGGCGCGGAACTGGCGATCTCCTCCGTCGCAGCCCTGCTGATCGGGCTGCTGATCGGCAGCGTGGGCATCGGCGGCGTGCTGTTGGTGCCGTGGCTCACGCAGGCGATCGGGCTGCCGGTGCGCGACGCGGTGGCGATCGCGATGCTCAGCTTCGTCGCAACCGGCATCGCGGCGATCTACGTCTCGGCGCGCGCGCCGAGGCGACCGGCGACGACCGGCTGGCCGCTGGTGCTGGCGACCGCGCCGGGCGCGCTGCTGGGAGCCGCCGTGATCGCGATGGTGCCCGAACGCGCGGCGCTCGCGGTGCTCGCGCTCGCCGTGTCGATCGCGGGCGCGCGGCTGCTGGCCCGACCGGCCGCGTCGGCCACTGCGCCGTCCGCGGGTGCGGCGCCGCCGGGTTGGGGGATCGGCACCGTGTCGGGCTTCGCTTCGTCGCTCACCGGGACCGGCGGCGCGATGGTGCTCACGCCCCTGCTGCTGTGGCGCGGCGTACCCGTGCTCGACGCGATCCTGCTCGGGCAGATCGTGCAATTGCCGATCGCGGCCACCGCAACGCTGGGGCACGCGCTCGGCCATGGCGTCGACTGGGTCGCCGGCGCGGCGCTCGGCGCGATGCAGGTGCCGGGCGTGCTGGCCGGCCGGCGCCTCGCCGAGAGGCTGCCGGTGGCGACGATCACTCGCCTGCTCGCGCTCGTGCTGCTCGCGGCCGGCGCCGGTCTGGCCGCGAAAGCGCTGTAGCGCGCGTCGCGCCGCGGCGGACTACACGCCGAGATAGCGCTGAAGCAGGTCCGGCTGCGCCTTGAGCTCGGCCGCCGGGCCTTCGTGCACGATGTGGCCGTTGTTGACGATGTAGACGCGGCTGGCCAGGGCGAGCGTCGCAGCCAGGTTCTGCTCGACCAGCACGATGGTCTGGCCGGACTGCGCCAGGTCGCGGCAGGCGCGAACGAGATCCTGCACGATGACCGGGGCGAGCCCCTCGAACGGCTCGTCGAGCAGGACGATCTTCGGGTCGCGCACGAGCGCGCGCGCAATCGCCAGCATCTGCTGCTCGCCGCCGGACAGGTCGGTGCCGCGGCTGGTACGCCGCCGCTTCAGGCGCGGAAACATCGCGTAGATGCGCTCGAGCGGCCACCTGTTCTCGGCGGTCAGCCCGGCGAGGACGATGTTCTCTTCCACGTTCAGGCTGCCGAAAATGCGCCGGTCCTCGTGCACGAGCTGGACCCCGGCCCGCGCGATGTCGTGCGCCTTCCGGCCGGCCAGCTCCACGCCGTCGAGCTTGACGCTGCCGGCCCTGGGCTTGACCACGCCCATGAGGCTCTTCAGCGTCGTCGATTTGCCTGCGCCGTTGCGGCCGAGAAGCGCCACCACCTCGTTCTTGTCCACGCGCAACGACACGTCGAACAGGATGTGGCTGTCACCGTAGTAGCTGTTCAGGCCGTCGACTTCGAGCAGGCTCATGCCGTCTCTCCATGGAATGCCAACTCTCCGTTGACACCGCCGAGATAGGCCTCCTGGACCTTGGCGTCGTTCTTGATCTCCTCGGGGGTCCCCTCGACGAGCAGACGACCTTCCTGCAGCACGGTGATTCTCTCGACCAGTTCGAACAGCGAATCCATGTCGTGGTCGATGACGATCATCGTCCGACCCACGGCGATCGACTTCAGCAGCGCCACCGTGTCGACCCGCTCCTGCGGACTCATGCCGGCCAGCGGCTCGTCGAGCAGCAGCAGGCTCGGCGACGTCGCGAGCGCCAGCCCGATCTCCAGGCGCCGCTTCTCGCCGTAGGCGAGCTCGGACACCGGCGTGTCGAGCCGCGCAGTAAGGTTGACCAGTGCCGCCGTGCTCTGGACCTGAGCATCGAGGCCCTCGACCTTCGGAAGGCTCCTGAACATGTCGAGCTTGAACTTGCCGCGGAGCTCGCCGAGCGCGGCGATCCTCAGGTTCTGCCCGACGGTCAGCCGCTCGAACAGCTGGTTGATCTGGTAGCTCTTGGTGAGGCCGAGCTGGCAGGCATCGGCGACGCCCAGGCCGGTGATGTCGCGGCCGTCGAACACGATCCTGCCCGAGGTCGACGGCACCTCGCAGGTCAGCATCTTGAAGAAGGTGCTCTTGCCCGCGCCGTTGGGCCCGATGATGCCCCGGATCTCGCCGTGGTGGACGGTGAAGTCGATGTCGCTGTTGGCGACCAGGCCGCCATAGCGCTTGGTCAGGCCGATGGCCTGCAGGATGGGCCCGGTCTTGGTGCCGACCGGCTTGTGCCGGGCGGGCATGGCCACGACCGTCGCAGCCGCCGGCGCGGACGACGCGGCGGCTGCAGGCGCCGCGCCGGCCGCCTGCTCCGCTGCCTTCCTGTCACGCGTGGCCAGGTTCCAGAGATCGACGATGGCGCCGGCCAGCCCGCGGCGCAGGAACACCACCAGCAACACGAACACGATGCCGAGCACGAGCTTCCAGGTGGCGCCGAGGTGCAGCGTCGTCTGGAACAGGTCGCTCAGGTAGAGCCAGGTCGCCGCCCCGAGCAAGGGTCCGAACAGCGTGCCTGCGCCGCCGATCGCGGTCTGCATGACGATCTCGCCCGAGGTCCCGAACATGAAGGCGTCGGGGGGCATGAAGCCCTGCATGAGCCCGAGCAGGCCGCCGGCGAAGCCCGCGTACATGGCCGCGACCACGAAGACGGCCAGCTTGTAGCCGTGGATGTCGTGGCCGAGCGCCTGCGCGCGCAGCGGATTGTCGCGAATGGCGCGCAGCAGCAACCCCACCGGGGAGCGCACGAAGCGCAGCGCGATCACCAGCCCGACGAAGTACCAGAACGCGAAGAACGCGTACATCGAGAGGTTGCCGTCGAACTCGATCGTCGTGAACCAGAGGTTCAGGTTCGGCGTCGGCACACCGGGCAGCCCGTTCTCGCCGCCGGTGAAGGCCGACAGCGGATTGAACTCGACGAAGAAGAAGACTTCGGCGATCGCCACCGTGATCATGGCGAAGTAGATGCCGGTGCGCCTGAGCGCGATCAGGCCGACCAGGTAGCCGATCACGCCCGCCGCGATCGTGCCGAGGATGATGGCCGCGATGGTGTTGGTGAACGAGGTCTGCGTCAGCAGGTAGGCCGCGAACATGCCGCCGGTGCCGAAGAACGCGGACTGGCCGAACGAAAGCAGGCCCGTGTAGCCGAACAGCAGGTCGAAGCCGATCCCGACCAGGCCCCAGATCAGGATGCGGTTGATCGTGGTCGGCGAGAAACCCAGGTAGGGCAGCACGAAGGGCGCCGCGATCAGGGCGAGGGCCGTGACGATCTCGACGACGAAGGGGCGTTTTCTGGTCAGCATCTCGGGGCCACGTTCACTCGCGGCCCGCGGTGCCGAGCAGTCCGTGAGGACGTAGCACCAGCACGAGCGTCATCGCGACGAACAGCATGACGTAGGAATAGGCGGGGTCGAACATCGAGGTGATGCTGATGATCTCGCCGGCGATGAGGCCGCCCAGCACCGCGCCCGTGAAGGAGCCGACCCCCCCGATGACGACGACGACGAACGTCTGCACCAGGATGGCCTCGCCGACGTCGGGCGCGATCGAGACCACCGGCGCGTTGACGATCCCGGCGAAGCCGGCGGCCATGGCGCCGATGCCGAACACCAGCATGAAGACCCGGTAGACGTTGATGCCGAGCGAATCGACCATCACCGAGTCCTCGATGCCGGCGCGCACGATCATGCCGATGCGCGTGCGGTAGAGCACGAAATACAGCACCAGCAGCGCCACGGTGACGATGCCGAGCAGGCCCAGCCGATAGGTCGGGTAGACCATGAAGCCGAGCTGCGTGATGCCGACGAGCGGCGCCGGGGGCGGCACCGTCTGCGACAGGCTGCCGAAGAAGAAGCGCACCGCCTCGACGAAGACGATGCCCAGGCCGAAAGTGACCAGGAGCTGGTCTTCGTGCGGCCGTGAATAGAAGTGGCGGATGATCAACCGCTCCATCGCCACGCCGACCAGCATGACGAACAGCGACCCGGCAATGACTGCGACGATGAACGATTCGGTGTAGGTGTAGGCCACCCAGCCGGCATAGCCGCCCAGCATGAACATGGCGCCGTGCGCCAGGTTGAGCACGCCCAGCGTGCCGTAGATGATCGTCAGTCCCGAGGAGATGAGGGCGAGCAGCGCGCCCAGCACCAGCCCGTTGAAGCACTGCGATATGAAATTGGCCCAGTTGATCACGCTGTCCCGCCCGGAGCATCGATGCACGCCGTCGGGTGCGACGGCAAGCGCGCGGCAGGCGCCCCCGGCCGCATCGGCCGGAGGGCGCGCTGGCCTGTCAGGTGTAGTCGCCGAGCTTGCAGCCGAACGCGTCGGGCGCCTGCATCACCGTCTCGCCTGGCACGATCTCGACCACCTCCCAGAAGTCCTCGTCGTTCTTCATGTCCTTCTTGGCCTTGCCTCGAACGATGACGACCGGACGTACGCACTGGTGATCCTGCGGCCGATAGTGGACGTCGCCCACGAGCGACGGGATCGTCTCGCCCTTCTCGTACTGCTTGATCACGTCGGGCGGATAGAAACTGCCCGCCTCGGAGACCATCCGCGCCCAGTGGGCGAAGCTGACATACGCGTTCTCGGCGCCCCACTCCGGCCGGTAGCCGTACTTCTTGTGGAACGCTTCGACGAACATCTTCGCGAGCGGATACTTGTCCTCGAGCGTCCACCAGAAGTCGGTCGCAGCGAAGACGCCCGCCGTCAGGTCCGGCCCCACTTCCTTGGCCAGGAACGGAATCTGGTACGGGATGATCAGCGACATCTTGGGGATCAGGCCGAACTGCTTGGCCTGCTGGGTCGAGAGCACCGCATCGCGGCCCCAGTTGACGTTGATCAGGAACTCGGCCCCGGAGTTCGCGATGTTGGTCAGGTACTGGCTGAAGTCCTGCGTGCCGAGCGGCGACACCTGGTTGGTCACCATCGTCCAGCCGGCCTTCTCGGTCAGGTAGTCGTTGACCGACTTCGTCGTCGTGTGGCCGTAGGTGTAGTCCGGCGTCATGAACGCCGCCTTCCGGTTCTTCCCGAACTTCTTCACCAGAATCGGGCCGATCGCGTTCGCCGCCGTCTCCCCGTAGAAGCCCTGACGGAAGCCGTAGCGCACGCAGTCCTTGCCGGTGGTGTCGTTCGAGCCCGAGATCCCCGGCACGTAGAGGATCTTTTCGCGCTGCGCGAACTTGTTGAGCGCCACCGCGACGGCCGACGAGGTCGAACCGGTCATCAGGACGACCTTGTTCTGGTTGATGAAGGTCTGTTCCGCCTGCACCGCCTGGTTCGGCTTCGCAGCCGAATCGGCCGACACCAGTTGCACCTTCTTGCCGAGCAGGCCCTTGTCGACCTTCGGCGCGATCTTCTTCATCAACTCGTGGCCGGTGTTGATGTGCTCGACGGCGAGTTCCCAGCCCTTGAGCTCGTCCGCCCCCTGGACGGCATAGGTGCCGGTGAGCGGCACCGCGGCGCCGACGTAGACCGTGCCGCCTTGCGAACCGGCCGGCCACGTGCCCATCGGCGGCTTGTCCGCGGCATAGGCCCAGCCGATATTGCCGAGCCCGGGAATCAGCGTCGCGCCGGCGACGCCTGCGCCCACGCGCAGCAGCCCCCGGCGCGACAGGACGGGGCCCGTCGTGCTCGCGGACCCGGACTCCGACATCTCTCTCCTCGCTGCCGCGACCGCTTCGAGCAACCTGCGGCGGCCGTTGCCGTCGAATCCGCTCATTTCGCCTCCTTCGTGGATGTGTCGTTCGTTCAACCGGCGCCCGGATGGGCTCTGCTCGCCCGTGGCGACACCGGACCTCGCGGCAAGAATGGGCTTGCTTAGTCAATGGAGCAATATCCGATTGACTTGATTGGATAATCTTGTCAACAATGAATCATGCAAAATGGAAATCTGTCGATAATTGACCTTGCGGCGCAGCATCGGGCGCCGCTGCCACGGGCATGCCGCGCTCGCTGATCGGCGCCCGCATCCGCGAGCGGCGCCGTTCGCTGGGCATGACGCAGGCGGGCCTGGCGGCGACGATCGGCATCTCGGCCTCGTACCTGAACCTGATCGAACGCAACAAGCGCAACATCGGCGGCGCACTGCTCAAGCGCATCGCCGGCGCACTCGGCCTGGCGCTCGACGAACTCGACGGCGCCGCCGGCCGGCGCCTGCTCGACGACCTGGGCGAACTCGCCGGCGATTCGCGGCTGGCGGCGCTGCGGCTCGATCCGTCGGGCATCGACGACCTCGCGGGCCGCCATCCCGGCTGGGCGCGCGCGCTCGTCGTGCTGCAGCGCGCGCTGCTCGATCGCGACCGGGCGGTCGCTGCGCTGTCGGACCGGCTCAGCCACGACCCGTTCCTGGGCGACGCGGTGCACAACGTGCTGAGCCGCGTGTCCGCGATCCGCTCGTCGTCGGAGATCCTGGAGACCGTCGAGGACCTCGAGCCTGCGCAGCGCCAGCGCTTCGTGTCGATCATCGGCGCCGAGAGCGCGCGACTGTCCGACCTCGCGCAGGCGCTCGCCGCGTTCTTCGACCAGGCGCACACTGCGACGCGCTCGATCACCCCGGCCGACGAGGTCGACGACTTCCTGTTCGACCACGACAACCACTTCGCCGCGCTCGAGCAGGCGGCAAGCGACTTTCGCGCAGCCGCGGCGATCGAGGGCGACTGTCGCGAGAGCGTGCTGGCCGACTACCTGCTGCGGACCCACTCGGTGCGCACCGAGGTCCGCCCCGCGATCGAGGTCGACGCGATCGCGCCGGGGCGCCCGGCCGCCTTTGCCGCCGACGGCCGCACCCTGCTCCTCGCCGACACCGCGCCGCACCCGACGCGGCGCTTCTGGCTCGCGCGCGCCGCGGTCGAGCGGTTCCGCCAGGGACGGCCGGTGGCCGCCGAGGTCGACGCGGCCCCGCGCCTGACCAGCGAGGCCGCGCGCCGGCGCGCGCAACGCGCGCTCTCGTCGTACCTCGCCGCCGCGGTGCTGATGCCCTACGAACCGTTCCTCGACGCGGCGGAGCGCTCGCGCTACGACCTGGAGAGCCTGGGGCGGCGCTTCGGCGCGAGTGACGAGCAGGTCTGCCATCGCCTCGTGACGCTGCGCCGGCCCGGCGCCGAGGGCATCCCGTTCGGATTGATGCGCGCCGATCCGGCCGGCTTCGTGACCAAGCGCTTCCCGTTGCCGCACCTGCTGCTGCCGCGCCACGGCAACGCCTGCCCGATGTGGGCGGTCTACGAAGCGCTGCAGAGCCCCGGCGCGATCGTTCGCCAGCTCGCGGCCTTCCCCACCGGCGATCGATACCTGTTCCTCGCCCGCGCGATCGAGAAGCCGCGCCCCGCGTTCACGATGCCGCGCCGGCTGGTGTCGGTGATGCTCGCCTGCCACGCACTGCACGCCGACCGCACCGTGTACGGCGACGGGCTCGACCTGTCGTCGTCTGCCCCGGCGGTGCCGGTCGGTCCGAACTGCCGGCTGTGCGTGCGGCGCGACTGCGTCTATCGCGAGGAAGACCCGATCATCGATGCGTGAACCGGCAGCGCGACGGTTGCGCGCGGGGTCTGCTCGCGTGCGTGCCCTGCCAGGCGCTACACTCGCCCCGGGGCAAGGAGCCGGCAATCCAGGGGAGAGTCAAGGCATGGCGAAGCGGGTACTGATCGCCGAGGACGAGCCGAACATCGTCGAATCGCTGAGCTTCGTGCTCGGCCGCGAGGGGTTCGAAGTGTCGGCGGCACTCGACGGCCAGTCCGCGCTCGAGCGGCTGCGCGCCGACCCGCCCGACATGATGATCCTCGACGTGATGCTGCCGCGCGTGAACGGCTTCGAGGTGCTCAAGCAGGTGAAGTCCGACCCGTTGCTCAGGTCGATTCCCGTCATCGTCCTCACCGCGAAGGGGCAGGCGCACGACCGCCGCATGGCCGAGGAACTCGGCGTCGACGGCTTCATGACCAAGCCGTTCTCCAACCGCGAGATCGTCGAGCAGGTGCGGCGGCTGGCGCGCGGTTGAGGCGCGCACGGGCGCCGGCCGATCCACCCGAGCCGTGAACACGCCGACCCCCTCGCCCAGGCTGCGCGACGCGGCAGTGGTGCTGCCGCTCGTCGGCCTGTTCCTGCTGATGCCGCCGGTGATCACGCTGTTCGTCAGGCCCGCAGAGGTCGCCGGCGTGCCGCTGATCGTCGCGTACCTGTTCGGCGTCTGGCTCACGCTGATCGGCTGCGCCGCGCTGCTCGGGCGCCGCATCGCACCCGACGCCGCGCCCGACCCGGGACGCGGCGTCGCGCCCGATCCGGCGTCCAACCCCGTGGCCGATCCCGGACCCGAAGGCACCGGACAGCCCCGCGACCCTGACCGCGTCCGCAGACCGACGACATGATGCTGTCGGCCAACCTGGTCCTGGCGATCGCGCTGCTCTACGTGGCGCTGCTGTTCGCGGTCGCCTTCGTCGGCGACCGGCGCGCCCGCATGGGCCGGCTCGGCTGGCTGCAGTCACCGCTCGTCTACACGTTGTCGATCTCGGTCTATTGCACCTCGTGGACCTTCTACGGCGCGGTGGGCTCGGCCGCGCGCAACGGGCTGGAGTTCGCGACGATCTACCTCGGGCCGACGCTGGTCTTCGTCGGTTGGTGGGTGTTCCTTCGCAAGATCGTGCGCATCGGCCACGTCCACGGGATCACGTCGATCGCCGACATGATTTCGTCGCGCTACGGCAAGAGCCCGGGGCTCGCGGCGCTGGTCACGCTGATCGCGGTGGTCGGCACGACGCCATACATCGCGCTGCAGTTGCGCGCGGTGACGATCAGCTTCCAGGTGATCGGAAATGCCGGGCCCGATCCCCTGTCGGGGCATCCCGCCGCGACGCCGGATTTCCGGCTCGGGTTCTGGATCGCGCTCGGCATGGCGGTGTTCACGATCCTGTTCGGCACGCGAAACATCGACGCGAAGGAGCGCCACCACGGCGTCGTCGCGGCGATCGCGCTCGAGGCGGTCGTCAAGCTGGTGGCGCTGGTCGCCGTCGGCCTGATGGTCGTCTACGGCGTCTCGGAGGGCCCTGCCGAGATCTTCGCCCGCGCCTCGCCGGAGATCCTTCATTCGCACGACGTGTTCGGCCCGCGCTGGGTCGCCGTCACCCTGCTCTCGGCCGCGGCGATCGTCTGCCTGCCGCGCGAGTTCCAGGTCGCGGTGGTCGAGAATACCGACGAGCGCCACCTGCGCACGGCGTCGTGGCTGTTTCCGCTGTACCTGTTCCTGATCTCGCTGTTCGTGCTGCCGATCGCGATCGCCGGACTCAACTTCCTGCCCGAGGGTTCCAACCCCGACATGTTCGTGCTGACGCTGCCGATGTGGGCACGGCAGGAAGAGGTGGCGCTGCTCGCGTTCCTCGGCGGCTTCTCGTCGGCGACGTCGATGGTGATCGTCGCGTGCATCGCGCTGTCGACGATGGTGTCGAATCACCTGATCATGCCGGTCGCGTTGCGATTCGGCTGGGTGTCGCTGAATGCCAGCGGCGAGATCCGGCGGTTCCTGCTCGCCAGCCGCCGCGCCAGCATCTGCCTGATGCTGCTGCTCGGGTACCTGTACTTCCGCGTCAAGGGCAATTCCGACGCGCTGGCGTCGATCGGCCTGATCTCGTTCGCCGGCGTCGCCCAGGTGATGCCGAGCCTGGTGGGCGGCCTGTTCTGGCGGCGCGCGAACGCCGACGGCGCGCTCGCGGGGCTGGCCGCCGGTGCGCTGCTGTGGGCCTACACGCTGTTCCTGCCCAGCTTCGGCGGCGACTTCATCGTCTCGTCGCGAGTGATCGCCGACGGCCTGTTCGGGTCGCCGCTGCTGCGGCCGCACGCGCTGTTCGGGCTCGACCGCCTCGATCCGCTGATGCACTCGCTGTTCTGGAGCCTGTCGCTGAACACGCTGTTGTTCGTGCTGCTGTCGCTGTGGCGCGAGCCCCAACCGCTCGAGCGGCTGCAGAGCACGCTGTTCGTCGACGTGTTCCGCACGCCGGCCGAGGCGGCCAGCGGCCTGGTGAGGCGTTCCGCGACGACCGACGACCTGAGCCTCCTCGCACAGCGCATCCTCGGCTCGGAAGAAGCGACGCGGCTGTTCCGCGCGGCCAGCCGCGCGCAGGGACGTGGCAACGAAGCGCCGGTCGCCAACGACGCGTTCATCACGCAACTCGAGCGCAAGCTCGCCGGAAGCATCGGCGCCGCGTCGGCGCACGCGATGATTTCGCAGGTGGTCACCGGCGAGACGATCAGCCTGGACGCGCTGATGAAGATCGCCGACGAAACCCAGCGCGTGCGCGATTACAGCCGGCAGCTCGAGGAGAAGTCGCGCCAGCTCGAGGCCACGGCCCGCCAGCTCAGCGACGCCAACGAGCGCCTGACGCGCCTGGACGCGGAGAAGGACGACTTCCTCAGCCAGGTGAGCCACGAAGTGCGCACACCGATGACCTCGATCCGCTCGTTCTCCGAGATCCTGCTCGACTCGAAGGAGCTCGACCCGGCGCAATCCGATCGGTTCGTGCGCATCATCCACGAGGAGAGCATCCGCCTGACACGGCTGCTGGACAGCATCCTCGACCTGAGCCTGCTCGAGCGCGGCGAGGCGCCGTGGCGGCTTTCGCGGATCGACCCCGAAATCGCACTGGAGAACTCGATCCGGACCTGCCAGGGCCTCGCGGCCAAGGCGGGCGTGCGCCTGGTCGGCGAGGCGCGCGCGGTCGGCGCCGTCGTCGAGGCCGACGGCGACCGCCTGAGCCAGGTGTTCATCAACCTGTTGTCGAACGCAATCAAGTACAACACGAACGCCGACCCGTGGGTGCGCGTGCGCAGCCGGATTGCCGGGCAGGCGTACGAAGTGCTGGTCGAGGACAACGGGCCAGGCATCCGTCCCGAGGAACGCGAGCTGATCTTCTCGAAATTCCTGCGCGGCTGGGCACACACGCAGACGGCCGCGTCGGGGGCGGGCCTGGGCCTGGCGATCAGCTGGCAGATCATGCGCAGGCTCGGCGGATCGCTGACACTGGTTCCCGGGTCGCCCCCGGGCGCCTGCTTCAGGGTGGCCTTGCCGCTGGCGAGCGCCGCGGGAGACACTTCGACCTGAGGGTTACGATGGCCCAGATGGATCGCATCTACCGGATCGATCACCTGATCCGCGAACGCAAGGTGGTGCCGTTCGAAGAGCTCAGACGCGACCTCGAGGTCTCGCGGGCGACGCTCAAACGCGACATCATGTTCATGCGCGACCGGTTCAACGCGCCGATCGTCTTCGACCGCGACCGCGGCGGTTACTGCCTCGGCCCCGCCGGCTACGGCGGCCAGTACGCGCTGCCCGGCCTGTGGTTCAACGACCGCGAAGTCCTGGCGCTGCTCACGATGCACCGGATGCTGGTCGACCTCGACACCGGGGGGATTCTCGGTCCGCATATCCAGCCGCTCGTCGAACGACTGAAGTCGCTGATGGACACGGCCAGCCACTCGGCCGACGAAATCATGAAGCGGGTTCGCCTGATTCCCGCGCACAACCGCCCGGTCGCCCCGAGCTGCTTCGAGGTCGTCGGAAGCGCGCTGGTCTCGCGCAAGCGCCTCGAGATCGCCTACTACACCCGCTCGCGCAACGCGCGCAGCGTGCGCGAACTGTCCCCGCAGAGGCTCGTTCACTACCGCAACGCCTGGTACCTGGACGCCTGGTGTCACCGGTCGAACTCGCTTCGGGTGTTCGCCCTCGATGCAACCGAACAGGCCCGGCTGATCGAGCGACGCGCGCACGACGTCTCGCTGGCCGAGGTCGATCGCCAGCTCGGCTCGGGCTACGGCATCTACCGCGGTCGCAAGCTCACCTGGGCCAGGCTGCGCTTCTCGGCCGACGCGGCGCGCTGGGTGCGCGCCGAGATCTGGCACCCCGACCAGAAGGGAGTCGACCTGGACGACGGCGGCTACGAGCTGCGCGTGCCCTATGGCGCCACGCCCGAGCTCGAGATGGACATCCTGCGCCACGGCGAGCACGTCGAGGTCGTCGAACCCGAATCGCTCAGGCGCAGCATCGCCGAGCGGCTCGAGCGCGCCCGCGCCGCCTATCGCTGATCACGACGACGCGATGACCGAGAACGACGCCCGCAACGCGCTGCTCGTGCGCGCCTTCGAAACCGCCGCCTCTCCGCAGCGGCCCTGGGGCGACGACGACCGCGACTGGGCGTCTCGCGCAGCGGCCGAAGTCGAAGGCGAGCGGGCGAGCGCCGACGCGTTCGTCGCGCGGCGCGCGCGCCTGGCTGCGGAACGCCTGTCGACCCGCGACCCGCGCGTGCGCCGTACGCTGCGCGCGCTCGCCTGGCGACCGTGGGTCGGCTGGGCACTTGCGGTCGTCGCGTTCGGGCTCGGAGCCGCCAGCGACGCGATCGGCGCACGCCACCGGATCAACGTGCTCGCGCCGCCGCAACTCGCGCTGATCGCCTGGAACCTCGCGATCTACGTGCTCATCGCGTCGCGCGCGCTGGCGTCGCTGGCCGGACGCGGGCCCCGGCGGCCGGGCGCGCTCACGGCCGTGCTCGCTCGCGCCGCGCACGCCGCCGGCCTGCGGCCCGAAACGGCCGGCGACTCGGCGCCGCTGGCCCGGTTCGCGGCCGACTGGGCACGCGCGAGCGCGAAGCTCAATGCGGCGCGCGTCGCGCGCGTGCTGCACGTCGGAGCGATCGCGTTCGCCCTCGGCGCGCTCGCGGGCCTGTACGTCCGCGGACTCGGCCTGGAGTTCCGCGCCGGCTGGGAGAGCACCTTTCTCGGCGCGCCCGCGGTGCAGGCGATCCTCGAGCTCGCGCTCGGCCCCGCGTCGTGGCTCACCGGCATCGCGCTACCGGACGCCGCACGGCTCGAGGCGATGCGCTATCCCGAATCGGCGGGCGAACCCGCGGCGCCCTGGATCCACCTGTACGCAGTCACCGTGGGCCTCGCGGTCGTGTTGCCGCGGCTGCTTCTCGCCGTCGTCGATCGCTGGCGCGAACATCGACTCGCGACACGATTCCCGCTGTCGCTCGACGACGCCTACTTCGGCGCGCTCGTGCGCTCGCATCGCGGCGAGGCCGTCTCGGCCGTCGCGGTCCCGCACGTGCAGGCGCCCTCGGCGCAGGCGGTACTCGGGCTGCGCTCGATGCTCGCCGCGGTCATGGGCCCGAAGACGCAACTCGCGGTGCGCCCGCCAGTCGCGTACGGCGACGAAGAAGCGGCCGCAGGCTCGCTCGCGCCGGCCGCGTCTCCGAGGACGACGACCGCGCCCGCGCCGGGGCCGGCGCCAACGCTGGTCGTCGCGCTGATGTCGTCGACCGCCACGCCCGAGCCGCAGGCGCAGGGGGCCTTCGTCGACGCGCTGTCCGCGGCGCTACCGCCCGGCGCCTCGTTGCTGGTGCTGGTCGACGAATCCGCCTTCGCCGCGCGCTTCGGAGAGGCCGACCCGGCGGCCGCGCGCCGTCGCACGGAGCGCCGGTCGGCATGGACACGGTTCCTGGCGGCGCACGGCCGCCGGCCGCTGTTCGTCGACCTCGAGCGCGGCGACCCCGGCCTCGCCGCACGCTCGTTGCGCGAGGCGCTCGACCGCCCGGCCGGCGCCACTCCCGAGCAGGTGGCCCGTTGATGCCGCAGACCCTCTCGCTGAGCCTCATCTCGCACACCAACGTCGGCAAGACGACGTTGGCGCGCACGCTGCTGGGCCGCGACGTGGGCGAGGTCCGCGACGAAGCGCACGTGACCGAGACGGCCGAGGCGTACCCGATGATCGAGACCGCCGACGGTGACCGCCTCGTGCTCTGGGACACGCCGGGCTTCGGCGACAGCGCCCGGCTCGCCCGCAGGCTCGCCGCTTCCGGCGAACCGATCGGCTGGTTCCTGAGCCAGGTCTGGGATCGCTTTCGCGATCGCGCGTTCTGGTCGAGCCAGCAGGCGGTGCGCAACGTGCGCGACAGCGCCGACGTCGTGCTGTACCTGGTCAACGCGTCGGAGCAGCCCGACGGCGCCGGCTACGTCACGAGCGAGATGCAGGTGCTCGACTGGATCGGCAAGCCGGTCGTGGTGCTGCTCAACCAGATGGGGCCACCTCGCGCGCCGGCCGACGAGGCCGCGGAGGTGCAGGCGTGGCGCAGCCGGCTGGCGGGCGCGCCTCTCGTGCGCGCGGTGCTGCCACTGGACGCGTTCGCGCGCTGCTGGGTGCAGGAAGCGACGTTGCTGAGAACGATCGAGTCGGTGCTGCCGGAGCCCGCGCGCGCGGCGTGCGCGCGCCTCGTCGATCGATGGCTCGAGCGCAGCCGGGCGGTGTTCGACGCGTCGATGGCGGCGCTTGCCGAGCGCCTGGCTCGGGCGGCCGTCGACCGCGAACCCTTGCCCGATGGCGGCGTGCTCGTCCGACTGCGCGACGCCGGCGCCGCGCTGGGCGCGATGCGCGCCGAACAGGACGACGGCGGCGCGACCGCACCGAGCCGCCGGCAGGCGATGAGGCGGCTGGCCGAAAGGCTCGATGCGGACATGCGCACGAGCACCGCGCGGCTCATCGCGCTGCACGGGCTGGAAGGCCACGCTTCGGGCGAGGTGCTCGCGCGGCTCGCCGAGCACTACTCGGTGAGCGAGCGGCTCGACGAGGGCAAGGCGGCCATGCTCGGCGGCGTCGTGACCGGCGCGCTCGCCGGCCTGAAGGCCGATCTCGTCGCCGGGGGCCTGACCTTCGGCGCCGGCATGCTCACCGGCGGCATCGTCGGGGCGCTCGGCGCATTCGGGCTCGCCCGCGGCTACAACGTCGTGCGCGGTACCCAGTCTTCCTCGGTCGCGTGGACCGACGCGGCGATGGACGAGATGGTCGCGGCGGCACTGCTCGGGTACCTCGCGGTCGCGCACTACGGACGCGGCCGCGGCGACTGGGCCGCCTCGGAATACCCGCCGCACTGGCGCGGCGTCGTCGCCGACGTGCTCGGCAAGCGCCGTGGCGAGTTCGAGCCGATCTGGGCGTTGCGTGCCCACGCCGATGCCGAGGCTTCGCTGAAGGCGGCACTGCGCCCGGCGCTCTCGGCCGCGGCGATGGCGGTCCTCGAACGCCTCTATCCCGGGTCGGGCGGCTCGATCTCGTCGCGGTAGCGCCCCGCCTGTGCGACAACGGCGCCGGGGCTCGCGGCCGGAACGGGCTCATTCACCCGGCTCCGGCACGACCGTCCGGCGGACTTTCCCCTGCGACAGTCCGTCCGCGCGAGGTCGGGTGACGCGCTCTGTTATGTTCGCGCGATGAGCTACACCGCCTTCCCCCTTCGCAGCAGTCCGGGCGCCCGCTCGCGTCCGTCCCTCGTCCGCCGCCCCTGGCTCGCCACGGGCGCGTGGCTCGTCGCTACCGTGCTCGCCGCCTGCGGCGGCGGGGGCACCGCCAGCGACGCCTCGAACCTCGCGCTGGCGTCCAGCGGCGCGTCTTCGGGCACGGGCTCGACCTCCGGGTCGACGACCTCCTCCGGCGGCACGACCTCCGGCGGCACCACGGGCACGCCGATCGCCACGGCAGGCTCGTGCTCGACCGCGACGGCGAGCGCGAGCGCCAACCGCGTCATCCAGGCCGACCCGAGCAACTACCTCGCGCGGGTGCGCGCGCTGGTCGCCGGCGACACGCTGGTGCTCGCGCCCGGCACCTACGACGACCCGTCGGACGTCCCGGGACTGCCGCTGTTCGACATGAACGGCACGCCGACGAAACCGATCGTGATCACCGGGCCCGAGAGCGGGCCGCGGCCGGTGCTGCTCGGCCGATCGACGCACAACACGGTGCGCCTGAGCAACGCGAGCTACGTCGTCGTGCGCAACCTCGAGATCGACGGTCGCGACCTCGGCGGCGCCGGCGTGGCCACCCAGGGCCTCACGCACCACGTCACGATCGAGAACCTCGTGATCCGCGGGGTCGGCGGCGACCAGCAGGTCGTCGGCATCTCGACGGTGGGCTCGCCCACCTGGAACTGGGTGATCTGCGGCAACACGATCATCGGCGCCGGCACGGGCATGTACCTGGGCAATTCGGACGGCAGCGATCCGTTCGTCGCGGGCCTGATCGAGCGAAACCTGATCCGCGACACGATCGGCTACAACATGCAGGTCAAGCACCAGGTCGACCGCCCCGCGCTCGCCGGCATGCCCACGACGCCGCAGCGCACGGTGATCCGCCACAACGTGTTCGCGAAGTCGGGCAACAGTTCCACCGGGAGCCTGGCCCGGCCCAACGTGCTGGTCGGGCACTTCCCGCCGAGCGGCAACGGCAGCAGCGACCGCTACGAGATCTACGGCAACTTCTTCTACCAGAACCCCACCGAGGCGCTGTTCCAGGGCGAGGGCAACATCGCCTTCTACGCCAACGTGATGGTCAATGACACGGGCGACGCGGTGAACATCCAGCCGCACCACGACGTACCGAAGGCGATCGACGTGTTCGGCAACACGGTGCTCGCGCGGGGCAGCGGCGTCAGGATCACCGGCGGCGCGACCGGTTACGCACAGCGCGCCTTCGGCAACGCAATCTTCGCGGCCTCCCCGCTGTCCGGCGGCGAGCAGCGCGACAACGTGACCGCCAGCCGCGCTTCGGCGGCGACCTACCTGAACGCTCCGGACGCGCCGCTCGGTACCTTCGACGCGTTCCCGCGTCCTGGCGCGCTGCGCGGCACGGCGATCGACGTGTCGCCGGCCACCGGCTTCACCGACTTCGGCAAGGACTTCGGCGGACAAGCACGCGACTGGACGCTGCGCGGCGCCTATGCCGGCGAAGGCGCCAACCCCGGCTGGTTGCCGAAGCTGGAAATCAAGCCCTGACGCCACCGCGCCGGCGGCGATCGGCCCTGCGCCGGCGCCGCCGGCTGGCCCCGCTGACCGTCTGCGCCGGCGCCACTGCCGCCTGTCGCGTGCCCCGCCTCCCCCCGCTTGCGTGAAAGCAACGCCGCGAGCAGCATCCATACCGGATGCCGGATGAAGACGTATACTCCGGCGCAACGCGAGGCGTGCCCCGGCGGGGTTCGCCAGGCAGGTCACCGTGGAGTTCGACATGCGTTCGATCATTCAGTCTCTCGGCGTCGTTCCGATCGTGCTGGGCGCGGCCCTGGCCAGCGCACCGCTGTCCGCCTCGTCGGCGGACACGTCCAGCTTCAATCCGCACGGGTTCAAGCTGCCCACCGGCGTCTACCGCTGCGACCTGAACCGCAGCGTGAACGTGCGCGAGGTGTCGGCCGACATGTCGTCGGCAGTCGTGCAGTTCGACAAGAAGGACTACAAGATGCACGCGGTCGGCGCACGCAGCGGCGCGCTGCGCTACGAAGACCCGCAGTCCGGGCTCGTCTGGCTGGTGATCGCCACCAAGTCGATGCTGCTCGACACGAAGCACGGGCGCCAGCTCGCCAACGAGTGCAAGACCTGACCCCCGCCTGATCGCCCGTCCCGAGCCGGGGCCGACGCATCGCGTCCGCCCCGGTTTTCTTTTTTGCGCCTGCGGCGTCGCCGCCACCGGGCAAACCCCGATCGACCCGCCCTTGCGCGGCATGGCGGCATCGGCCAGACTCCGCGGAAACGGACTTACCGACCAGTAACATCCCGACCGCCGGCGCATGCCCGACACCGCCACGCCCGAGCCCGCGCAGTCCGAGTCCCCCTGGCCGTCGCTTCGCGACCGGCAACGCGAGCGCGCGCTCAAGCGCGAGGCAGTGCTTCGCACCGCCGCCCGCATCTTCAACGAGAAGGGGTTTCACGCCACCTCGCTCGACGAAGTGGCGGAACGGCTGAACGTCACCAAGCCGACCCTGTACTACTACGTCGACAGCAAGGACGAGATCCTGTTCGAGTGCGTACGCACCGGGCTCGAGATGGTGCGCGCGGGCATCGACGAGGTCGCCCGGACCGGGGGATCGGCTGCCGACAAGCTGGTCGCCTGCATGCGTGCCTACGCCCGGGTCGTGACGATGGACTTCGGCGCCTGCGTGATTCGCGTCGGCGAAGACCCCCTCCCCCCCGACAGCCGCCGTAAGCTGCGCCGGCTCAAGGCGGAGATCGATCGCGAGTTCCGCAGCCTGATCGCCAGTGGCGTCGAGGACGGCTCGCTCGCCCCCTGCGACCCGCGGATCGCGGCGTTCACGATCGCCGGTGCGCTCAGCTGGATCGGGCGGTGGTATCGCCCCGACGGCCCGCTGGGCGCCGACGAGGCGATCGAGCGCTGCATCGCCGTACTCGCCGACGGAATCATCGCGGGTCCCCGGGGCCGCCGGCAGGCGCGCCGCGCGAGCGCCGACGCTCCAAAACGCGAAGCCGGGCGCGCCAGGCGATGAGCGTCGCCGTCGCCCGCCCCGCCGTCGCTGACGACGCGCTGCTGGAGATCGACGCGATCACGCTCGCCTTCGGCGGCGTGAAGGCGCTCGACGGCGTCGCCTTTCGCGTCGCCGAGGGTTCGATCACCTCGATCATCGGGCCCAATGGCGCAGGAAAGACCTCGCTGTTCAACACCATCTCGGGCTTCTACCGGCCTGCGTCCGGATCGATCCGCTTCGAGGGCCGCGACATCACGCGCGTCGCCGCCCCGAAGCGGGCAGCGCTCGGGCTGGCGCGCAGCTTCCAGAACATCGCGCTGTTTCGCGGCATGACCGTGCTCGACAACATCAAGCTCGGCCGGCACTGCCACCTGCGCACGAACGTGCTCGACGCGCTGGTGTACTTCGGCCGCGCCCGGCGCGAGGAGATCGCGCTGCGCGCGGACATCGAGCAGCGCGTCATCGACTTCCTCGAAATCGACCACATCCGCCACGCGCCGGTCGCAGCGCTGTCGTACGGGCTGCAGAAGCGCGTGGAGATGGCGCGTGCACTGGCGATGCAGCCGAAGGTCCTGATGCTCGACGAGCCGGTCGCCGGGATGAACCGCGAGGAAACAGAGGACATGGCGCGGTTCATCCTCGACCTGCGCGCCGAGTGGGGCATCACCGTCCTGATGGTCGAGCACGACATGGGCATGGTCATGGACGTCTCCGACCACGTCGTCGTCCTGAACTTCGGCCAGGTGATCGCCGAAGGCGCGCCGTCCGAAGTCCAGAACGACCCGGAAGTCGTGCGCGCCTACCTCGGGTCGGGCAACGTCGCCGAGCTGCGCGACAGGCTGCGGGCTGCCGCAGCGCGGAGCGCCGCGTGAGCTTCGACTGGCTGTTCCTGCTCGAGATCTCGCTCGCCGGACTTGGCACGGGCAGCCTGTATGCGCTGACCGGGCTGGCGTTCGTGATCATCTACAAGGCCACGCGGGTCGTGAACCTGGCGATCGGCGAAATGCTGATGATCGGCGCCTACGTGTTCTTCGCGTTCGCCGCCGGGCTCGCGCTGCCGGCCTGGGCGGCCATCGCCGGCGCGATCGTCGCCGGCGGGCTGCTCGGCGCGATCGTCGAGCGCACGATGATCCGGCCGATGCTTGGCGAGCCGCCGATCTCGGTCTTCATGGTGACGGTGGGGCTGGCCTCGATCCTGGTGGGCGTCGTCGAGCTGATCTGGACCGCCGACCCGCGCCGCCTGCCCGAGTTCATGCCGTCCGATCCCATCTTCGTCGGCGAGGCCTTCGTCTCGCCGAAGGTCTTCTACGGATTCGTCGTCGCCGCCGTCCTGATGGCGGCGGTGCTCGCGGTGTTCCGCTTCTGGCGCGGCGGCGTCGCGCTGCGCGCCACCGCGTCGGACCAGAAGGCCGCGTATTCGATGGGCATCGACGTGCCGCGCGTGTTCTCGCTCGCGTGGACCGCTGCCGGCATGATCGCCGCCGTGGCGGGCATCGTGGTCGGCGCGATCGGCGGCATCTCGTCGACGATGGGGATCTTCGGCCTGTCGGTGCTGGTCGTCGTGATCTTCGGCGGGCTGGACAGCATCGCCGGCGCGCTGGTCGGGGGCCTGTTCATCGGCCTGGTCGAAGCGCTCGCCGGCGCCTACCTCGGCGGCGAGTTCAAGGTGCTAGCCACGTTCGTGCTGCTCGTGCTGATCCTGATGGTCAGGCCTTACGGGCTGTTCGGAACCCGGGAGATCGAACGCCTGTGACGCCCCTTCGCAGCCCCCTTTCCTTCGCGAGCTGCCGATGCGGATAGGCGCCGCGAGACAAAGCTACGCCGCCGACGAGGCGCTGTTCGACTCGCGCGTGCAGTGGGCGTGGCTGGCACTGCTCGGGCTCGCCCTGGTCGCGTTCCCGTTCGTCGCGAACGACTACTGGCTGTATCTCGCATGCCTGGTCGCGATCAACGTCGCGAGCGCGACCGGGCTGAACATCCTGACCGGCTATACCGGATTGGTCAGCCTCGGCCAGGCGGCGTTCATGGGCCTCGGCGCCTACACGGTCGCGGTGCTCGAGCTTCGCGCCGGCACGCCGGCGCTGCTGAACGTCGCCGCCGGAGGATTCGTCGCGATGGCCGGCGGGGTCGTCGTCGGCATCCCGTCGCTGCGCGTGAAGGGCCTGTACCTGGCGATCGCGACGATCGCGGCGTCGTTCATTGCGCACTTCCTGTTCGCGAACTGGGCGTCGGTGACCGGCGGCACGGCCGGGCTCTCGGTGCCGCCGGCGCGGGTGTTCGGGATCGCGCTCGACACGTCGTTCCGGACCTACTGGCTCATCGTGCCGATCACGCTGCTGATGATCGTCGCCGCGGCCAACCTGTTCCGCACGCGCATCGGGCGCGCGTTCATCGCGATCCGCGACCGCGACATCTCGGCCGAGGTCCTGGGCATCCCGCTGTTGCGCTACAAGCTGCTGTCGTTCGGGCTCTCGTCGTTCTACGCCGGCGTGGCCGGCGGCCTCTGGGCGTACTTCTTCCGCGTCGTCACGCCGGAGAGCTTCCCGCTGATCATGTCGATCTTCTTCCTCGCGGCGATCATCGTCGGCGGGATGGGAACGATCCTCGGCGCGATCCTGGGCGCCGTGTTCATGACGATGGTTCCCGAACTGCTCAAGCTGATCGTCGGCTGGTTGCCGCTCGGCGGAAACGCCGCCGTCGTCCTTTCGCCGGTTCGAACGATCGTCTTCGGCGCGCTGATCGTCGGATTCCTGGTCTTCGAGCCTCACGGCCTGGCCGAGATCTGGCGCCGGGTGCGCCGGTTCTTCCACCTCTACCCGTTTCGCACCTGAGCGCGAGCGCGCTCGACCACCCCCACCGACCATGCCCGACAAGGAGGATGACATGAGGAACGCCGACCGCCGGGGACTGACCCGGCGCCAGATGATGGCCGCCATGGCCGCAACCGCCGGCCTCGCGCTGGCCCCGGCCGTGCAGGCCCAGGCCGAGGACATCGTGATCGGGGGTTCGATCCCGATGACGGGAGTCTTTGCGTTCGCCGGCATCGGCATCCACGCCGGCATCCAGGATTACGTGAAGATCGTCAACGACGCCGGCGGCATCAAGGGCCGCAAGCTGCGCTACGTCCCCGAGGACACGGGCTACAAGGTCGACGCCTCGGTGGCAGCCTTCAAGAAGATCACCAGCCAGGAGAAGGTGCACCTGTACTACGGCGACTCGACCGCGTTCGCGAAGACCATCAACCCCGAGCTCAACCGGATGGGCTCGATCCTGATGGCAGGCGCCTCGTTCGCGACCGAAATCAACAACCCGGACAAGTACCCTTACCAGTTCCTGGTCGGCCCCGACTACACCGAGATGTTCGGCATCCTGCTGCGCTACATCGCGAAGGCGAAGCCCGGCGCCAAGGTCGCATTCGTGTACTCGGACTCCGAGTTCGGCCGCGACCCCGTCGAGCCGAGCCGCGAGCTCGCGAAGAAGCTCGGCCTGAACGTCGCCGCCGAAATCATGACGCCGCCGGGAAGCGTCGACGTGTCGGCCGAGGTGATCAAGCTGCGCCGCGCCGCGCCCGACTACACAATCTTCCACGGCTACGTGCTGGCGCCGATCCCCGAGTTCGTCACCCAGGCGAAGAAGATGGGGATGACCAGCCAGTTCATGGGCACCTTCTGGACCATGGACCACTCGATGGTCATGAAGATGGGCGAGGCCGCCGAAGGCTTCATGGGCGTGATGCCGTTCCGCTACTACTACGAGTCGGACCCGAAGGCGCCGATGCTCGAGAAGATCCGGCAGATGCGGCCCGAGTACCAGAGCAATGCCTACATGCAGGGCTTCCTCACGACGATGCTGTTCGCCGAGGCTGCGAAGCGCACGCTCGAGGGGGGCAAGGAGCTCAACGGCAAGAACCTGAAGGCCGCGCTCAACTCGATCCGCAACTTCGACACCGGCGGCATCATCGGCGTGCCGATCTCGATCAAGGGCAACTCGATCCCGGTGGGCCGGATCGTCCGCGCCGACATGAAGCAGCAGAAGATGGTGCCCGCGTCCGACTGGATCTCGCTGGAGTGACCCGGTAGTGAGCAGCGACGCCGTCCTCGAGATCAACAACCTCGAGGTCGTCTACAACCGGGCCGTGCAGGTGCTGCGCGGCCTGTCGTTGTCCGTGCCGCGCGGCCGGATCGTCGCGCTGCTCGGCTCCAACGGCGCGGGCAAGTCGACCACCCTCAAGGCGGTGTCGAACCTGCTCGCGCTGGAGGACGGCGAGATGACCGGGGGCGACGTCCGGTTCGACGGCAGCGACACGGCGCGGCTGGGGCCGCACGAGCTGGTGCGGGCGGGGCTGTTTCACGTCATGGAAGGCCGGCACGTCTTCGAGGACCTCACCGTCGAGGAGAACCTGCTGTCGGCCACTTACGCGCTCACGGGCCGGCGCGAGGCGCGGGGCGCCGGCCGGTCGCGCTTCGAACTGGTCTACGAGTACTTCCCGCGGCTGTACGAGCGCAGGCGCGGGCTGGCCGGCTACCTGTCGGGCGGCGAGCAGCAGATGCTGGCGATCGGGCGCGCGCTGGTCGCGCATCCCAAACTGATGCTGCTCGACGAGCCGTCGCTCGGGCTCTCGCCGCTGCTGGTCGAGAGCATCTTCACGATCATCGCGCGCATCAACGCGGAGCAGCGGGTGTCGATGCTGCTGGTCGAGCAGAACGCCTCGGTCGCGCTCGCAGTCGCGCACTACGGCTACATCATGGAGATGGGCAAGATCGTCATCGACGGCAGCGCCGAGCGACTCGCCGCCGACCAGGACGTGCGCGAGTTCTACCTCGGCATGGGCGGCGCGGGCGAAACGCGCAGCTTCCGCGACGTCAAGCACTACAAGCGCCGCAAGCGCTGGCTGTCGTGAAGCCGGCCGGCTCGCCCACACTGCCCGCCCTCACGCTCGCCCAGATGCTGCGCGAGCAGGCGCGGCTGCGACCGCACGCGATCGCGATCCGGCAAAAGGACTTCGGCATCTGGAACCCGGTCGACTGGCAGACCTGGTGGCGACGCGCGCGCCACGTCGGCCACGGGTTGCGCGCGCTCGGACTGCCCGCGGGCGGGCACGTCGGCGTCCTCTCCGAGAACCGCGTCGAGTGGGTGCTGGCGCAGCTCGGCTCGAGCCTGGTCGGCGCGATCACGGTCGGCGTCTACCCGACCAGCCCGGCGCCCGAGGTCGCCTACGTGCTGGCGCACGCCGACGTCGACGTCGTGGTCTGCGAGGACCAGGAGCAGACCGACAAGGTGATCGCCGCACGGGCGCAGCTGCCGCGGTTGCGGGCGATCGTCGTGATGGAGAAGAAGGGACTGCGCAACACGTCGCCCGGGCACAGCGACCTGGTCAAGTCGTTCGAGGAGCTCGAGCAGCTCGGCGCGCAGCACGAGGCCGCGCAGCCGGCGCTCGTCGACGCAGTGCTTGCCGCGCAGACCCTCGACGACATCGCGCTGATGATCTACACGTCGGGCTCGACCGGCAAGCCCAAGGGCGCGATGATCAGCTACGGCAACATCCGCGCGGTCGTCCCCGGCATCGTCGACCGGCTTCGGCTCGGATCCGACACGACGCACCTGTCGTACCTGCCGCTGTGCCACGTCGCCGAGCAGATGCTGACGACCTTCGTGCCGATCTACCTCGGCTCGCAGGTGAACTTCGGCGAATCGATCCGCACGGTCCAGGAAGACCTGCGCGAGGTCGCCCCGACGATGTTCCTCGGCGTGCCGCGAATCTGGGAGAAGCTGCACGCGTCGATCCACATCAAGATGCAGGAAACCGGCCGGCTGCGTCGCGCGCTCTTCGAGCGGGCGATGGCCGCCTGCGAGCCCTTCGCCGAGAAGGCGCCGCAGCAGCGCACGCTCGCGGAGAAGTTGCGCTTCGCGATCGCCTCGCTCGCGATCTTCCGTGCGCTGCAGAACTTCGTCGGGCTGCGGCGCGCGCGCGTGGCGCTGACCGGTGCGGCGCCGATTCCTCCGGCCGTGGTGCGGTTCTTCCGCACGCTCGGCGTGCCGCTGGTCGAGGTCTACGGACTGACCGAGTCGACCGGCATGATCACCGGCCAGCGGCTCGACCGCGTGCGGATCGGCACCGTCGGCGAGCCCACGCTCGGCGTCGAGCACCGCATCGGCGCCGACGGCGAGCTGCTGGTTCGCGGCGGGATGGTCTTCGCCGGCTACTACAAGAGCCCGGAAGCCACCGCCGCGACGATCCGCGACGGCTGGCTGCACACCGGCGACGTGGTGCGCGAGGAGGACGGCCAGCTGCGCATCGTCGATCGGCTCAAGGACATCATGATCACCGCGGGCGGGAAGAACCTCACGCCGTCGGAGATCGAGAACACGATGAAGGCGAGTCCGTTCATCCGCGAGTGCATCGTCATCGCCGAGGGTCGGCGCTTCGTGTCGGCGCTGGTGCAGATCGACTTCGAGACGGTCGGCAAGTGGGCCGAATCGCAGCGCATCGCCTTCACGCACTTCCGCTCGCTCGCCGAGCACCCGAAGGTGCGCGAGCTGATCGAATCCGAGATCGAGCGCGGCAACGCCCAGCTCGCGCAGGTGTCGCAGGTGCGGCGGTTCCACCTGCTCACGAAGGAGCTGGACCACGACGAGGGCGAAGTGACCGCGACGATGAAGGTGCGCCGCGCGAGCATCTACCAGGCCTACGCGGCCGAGATCGAAGCGCTGTATCGCTGAGCCGCCGGCGCGGCGACCCGGTCAGAACCAGTCGTTCAGCATCACCCCGACGCCGATGCGCCGGATGCGCGTCTGGAAGTCGAGCAGGCTCTCTCCGTAGCCGTCGAAGTACTGCACGTACCAGCGCAGGTTCGGGCTGAACCCGGTGGGGCGGCTGAAGTCGAGTTGCGCCGCGCCCTTGCCGTCGCGCGCGAGGCCGCGACGCAGCGTCAGCGTCCAGTTGTCCAGGCCGCCGACGTAGCCGACCCGCAGCTCGCCGTGCCCCGCGTAGCGGGTGATCTGCGGGTTGTCGTCGCCCTCGGGCGAATCCGGGCTTG
This sequence comes from Burkholderiaceae bacterium, assembly GCA_019635275.1. Lineage (GTDB taxonomy): Bacteria > Pseudomonadota > Gammaproteobacteria > Burkholderiales > Burkholderiaceae_E > Zeimonas. The sequence continues at coordinate 129,888 of JAHBZV010000004.1, forward strand.
GCTTGCGGCTCTCGGGAATGCGCCACCACGGCCGGATGCCGATCCACCACGGCCCCGGGCGGTCGAGCAGCATCTCGGCAAAGAGGCGGTTCCAGCTGCGCGAGAACTCGCCGGATCGCCCGTTCGACTGGTGCACGAAACCGGCCGACGCCACTCGCCAGTCCCAGCCGAGCACGCGCATGCCGGGCGCCCACGAAGCGAAGATCTCGGGCTCGTGGCTGTACTCGCGGAACGGGCTGGAGCGTTGGTTGTTGTAGGCCTGCCACCACGACTGCCCGGTGTACGCAAAGAACACCGCCAGGCGCCCGTCGTACAGCGGCGGCGTCAGCGGGAACTTGAAGCTGATCTGGAACTTGATCTCGTTGCGCTGGACCGGCGCGGCCGTGGCGGTGCCCGGCTGCTCGAACACGTGCGAGACCGGCAACAGGTAGTTCGGCCGGTGGGGCAGCAGCGCGAAGCGCTCGCCCCACAGTACGCCCTCCTCCTCGATGCGCCGGCGCACCGGCGAGTCGCCCGCCGGCACCGATCGCGCGACCGGGGCGACCGACAGGCCCTGCGGGGTGTCGCGGACGATCCCCACCGTCGGCCCCGCGGTGGGCTGGCCCGCCTCGACCGGCGCGGACAGCGATTCCGGCAACGGCGCGACGCGCGCCGGTGCGGGCGTGCGCTGGTCGACGCATCCGGCGCGCAAGGTCTCGACCGTCGTCTGCGGCGGCGCGTCACGCAGCGCATCGAGCAGGCAACGTTCCTCGGCGGTCTGCGCCTGCGCGCTCGCGCACAACGCGAGCCCCGCGAGCAACGTGCAGACGGCGCGCGGTGGCGCGACGTGACCAGGACGTGTCGACATGACCGCCATTGTGGCCCAGCCGGGCCGCGACCCTCGCCTACCGCCGGTTCGCGGCACCGCTGAGCGCGTCGCGCTGCATCGACAGGTAGACGTTGTAGGCATTGCGCCGGTTGGCCGCGTCGAAGGCCGGCAGCGCGGCGAAGCGCGACCAGTCGGTGCGCGCGTACGCCTCGTCGAACTCGAGCATCTCGTCGACCGCGCGACCCATCTCGCTGCGCAGGAACAGCAGGTAGTCCCGGGTGAGCGCGAGGTCGCGCCGCGCGTCGGTGGAAGCCGGGCCATGGCCGGTGACGACGATGCGCGGGCTGCGCGCGGCGAGCCGCTCGAGTGCCGCCAGCCACGCGCGCGTGTCGGCATCGCCGACGAAGGGAAGCCGCCCGGCGAAGACGAGGTCACCGGCGAAGAGCACGCCCTCCTGCTCGACCAGCATCATCAGGTCTTCGGGCGTGTGCGCCGGGCCGGCCGCGACCAGGCGGAAGTCGAGCCCGCCGAGCCGGAAGCTGGCGTCCCCGTCGACGTAGCGGTCCGGCGGCACGATCTGCATCGAGCCGGTGACCCACGGCGCCAGCGATTGCCTGCGCTCGGCCAGGCGAAGCGCCGGCGCCTCGGTCGCCAAGTAGTCGCGCACCGCGCGGTGGGCGATGACTTCTGCGCCGGCCGCCTTGAACGCCTGCAGCCCGTAGAAGTGATCGGCGTGGTAGTGGCTGACCACGACCCGGCGCACCGGCTTGTCGGTGATGCGCCGGATCTGCGCAAGCAGCGCCTCGCCGAGCGCCGGCGTGCCCAGCGCGTCGAACACCACCACCGCGTCGTCGGCGACGACGAACCCGGCGTTGGACATGAAGCCCTGGTTGCGCAGCGACACCGCGCCCGCGTCGCCCTGGACGTACCAGACACGCGGCGTGAGCTGCTTCGGCGTGAGGTCGACGGTCACCGGCGCGGGAACTTGCCCGAGGCCATGTCCGGCGAACAGTGCAAGCCCGAGCGCGACCGCCAGCCACAGCAGCCACAGCGCGATGCGCAGCCGCGGGTGCCGGTCGCAGCCGCAGGGCTCGCCCGCCTCGCCGCGCCGCTCGGGTGGCCGGGCGAGCATCACGGCCGGCGCGCTCCCGTCATCGAACCGGACCGGCCTCGCGGCCCTAGAACTCGATGTCGGCGCGGATCGCGTCGATGCCCGCGCGCGCGCAGACCTCGTCGGCCGCGCCCGTCGGGGCGCCCGAAACGCCGATGCCGGCCAGCGTCGAGCCGGCCGCCTCGATCGGCAGGCCGCCGCCGAACGCAGCGACGCGCGGGATTTGCCGGATTCCGCTCGTCGGCTTGCCGGGCTGCGTCTCCGCAGCGAGTTCGGCGGTGGAAATGCGAAACGACGCAGCCGTCCACGCCTTGTTGGCGGCAGCGTCGACGGTGTGCGCGCCGGCGAAGCGATCGCGCAGGTAGACCTGCAGCACGCCGCTGCGATCGCTGACCGCCACGCCGACCTGGTAGCCGCCCTTTCGGCAAGCCTCGAGCGCCGCCTGCGCGGCCTTCAGCGCGGTCTCGACCGTGAGCCCCTTGGTGGAAAACGTCGCCTCGGCCATCGCGGCCGGTGTGCTCGTCGCCAGCAGCGCAGCCAGCGCCACGCTGCGGATCCTCGCGAACTTCATGATGTCCTCCAGCGAGCCAGTTCCTCGACGTCCTCGGGGAACATCTCCCCGATCTCGATCTGCTTGAGTGCGCCGTCGCGTCCGATCACCCAGACGATCGGCAGCCCCTTCGGGCGTCCGATCGCCGCCTGCCAGCGCGCATCGAACATCGCAGCGTGAAACGCATAGCCGCGCTCGGCCATGTAGCGCTGCGCGTCTTCGGGCCTGCGGTCGATCGACAGCGCCAGCACCTCGAGTCCCTTGCCCGCATGCGCGCGGTGCAGGCGGTCGAGGTGCGGGTTCTGGCGCGCGCAGAACGGGCACCAGGTCGCCCACAGCTCGACGACCAGCACCTTGTCGCGCCAGTGGGCGGGGGCGAGCTCGCGGCCGTCGAGCAGCCGCGTGGCCGGCACGTCGATTTTCGTGCCGATCGGCGGCGCCGCGGTGCGGGCAGCGCCTCCCGGCGCCGACCGGACCTCAGCGGCCGGCCCTGCGCCCGCCTGCGCCAGCGCGCGGCCGGCCAGGCCGGTCAGCGCCAAGCCCGCGGTGCGTCGCAGCCACCGGCGGCGATCGGGGAAGATCGGCTTGAGCGAGGAAGGCATGTCGGTGCGCAAGCGCCTTGATCGGTTCGCAGCCGGCATTGTCTCAGGCGATGCCCGGATTGTCCTTCATCCCGATCAAACGGGGCAGGTTCAGGTTGCGGGGCGTGACGGTCCGCTTCGCCTTCAGCCAGCGTTCGACCACGTCCCAGATCGGCTCGCCGCTGGCGCCCTCGGCCACCGGCGCCCAGCCAGCGACGCGGTAGGTGCGCTTCGCGTCGATCGGCACACCGTTCAGCCGCATGTCGGAGATCCGGCTGCCCATCTTCGCATTCGGATCGCAGGCGTAGGCGAGGCCGCCCACCCGCACCATGTCGCCGCCCTGCTGGTAGTACGGGTCCGGGTTGAACAGGTTGTCGGCGACGTCCTCGAGGATGGTCTTGATCATCTCGCCCGAGAAGTCGTTCACCGTCGTGTAAGGATAGGTGATCGCGGTCTGGTCCATCACGTGCTCGCGGGTGATCGCCTGCCCGGGGAGCAGGCTGGTACCCCAGCGGAAGCCCGGCGAGAACGCGATCTGCGCGCCCTTGACCTCCATCATCGCGTCGAGGATCAGCTGGTCGAAGGTGCCGTTGAAATTGCCGCGGCGGTAGAGCAATCCCTCGGTGACGGCGAGCCGCTCCTCGAGCCGCGCGCGGTGCGGCGCGCGCACGCGGTCGATCAGCGCCTGCATCGCCGGGTCGGCCGGCAGCAGGTTCGAGAACACCGGCAGCAGCCGGTAGCGGAAATCGGCCACCTTGCCGCCCCGCACGTCGAAGTCCATCACGCCGAGGAACTTGCCGTTCGAGCCGGCGTTGGTGACCAGCGTGACGCCCTTCGCGTTGCGGATCGCGACTGGTTGCGGCACGCCGTCGTGCGTGTGCCCGCCGAGGATCGCGTCGATTCCGGTGACGCGGGTGGCCAGCTTCAGGTCGACGTCCATGCCGTTGTGCGACAGAAGCACCACCACCTGCGCGCCCTTTCCGCGGACCTCGTCGACGACCTTCTGCAGTCGCTCGTCCTGGATGCCGAAGCTCCAGTCGGGCGTCATGTAGCGCGGATTGGCAATCGGGGTGTACGGGAACGCCTGCCCGATGATCGCGACCGGCACGCCGTTGATGCTGCGCATCGTGTGCGACGCGAACACCGGGTCTTCGAAGTCGGTGGTCCTGACGTTCTGCGCGACGAAATCGATGCGACCCTTGAAGTCGTTCGCGAGAATTTCCTCGACCCGCTTGGCCCCCAGCGTGAACTCCCAGTGGCCGGTCATCACGTCGACGCCGAGCAGCTTGCACGCGTCGACCATGTCCTGGCCCTTCGACCACAGCGCGGTGGCCGACCCCTGCCAGGTGTCGCCGCCGTCGAGCAGCAGCGCGCCGGGGCGCGACGCCTTCATCCGCTTCACCAGCGTCGCCAGGTGCGCGAACCCGCCGACCTTGCCGTAGGTGCGCGCCGCGGCCTCGAAGTCGAGGAAGGTGAACGCATGCGCCTCGGGCGTGCCCGGGCGGATCCCGAACGCCTTCAGCAGGTGCTCCCCGACCAGGTGCGGCGCGCGCCCGCGCGCCGCGGCCACGCCGATGTTCACGCTCGGCTCGCGGAAGTAGATCGGCATCAGCTGCGCGTGGCAGTCGGTGAAGTGCAGCAGGCTGACGTTGCCGAAGCGAGGAATGTCGTACATCGCATCGGCGCCGCTGCCCGCGGCCGCGCCACCGGCCGACGCGCACCCCTGCAGCGACAGCCCGGCCGCCGACGCGGTCGCGAGAACCTGCAGGAACTCTCTTCGATCCATCATGGTGTTGCTCGTGCGAGGCGCGCGCCCGGCGCGCGGACGAAAAAAGGGCCGCCCGCAGGCGGCCCGACCGACGAACCGGTCACTTGTTGACCGGCGACTCGGGATCCATCAGGTAGGCGACCAGGTCCTTGATCTGCGCCTCGGTGAGCGTTCCCGACGCGCCGAAACGCGGCATCGTCGAGCACGCGGCGAAGGCCTTCGAGTTGTAGATCCGCTGGTACGCGTACTTCTGCATCTCCGGCGTGTAACCCCGCAGCTTGCCGAACTGGCGCAGGCTCGGTCCGACCGACCCGAACGAAGTCTGCTGCGGCGCGAGCTGGTGGCAGTTGTAGCAGCTGCCGCCGCTCGGCACGCCCGGTTTGTCGTTCCAGGTCATCCCGCGACCGCTCTCGGCGATCTTCTGGCCGCTCTTCCAGTCGCCCATCAGCTTGCCGTCGGCCGGCAGCTTCATCGTGGCCATCTGCTGCGCCTCGAGGCGCCGCAGCACGTCGGCCGGCGGGTGGTCGCGATACTTGGTGCAGGTGGCCTGAAGCTCGTCCTGCTTGAGCCGGTCCATCGTCGCGATGCCGCGTGCGTGGAAGTCGCGCTCGATCGTCGCCGTCGCCTTCGCGTCGTAGGCTTCCCGGTCGGCCATCGTCGCGCAGCCGCCGGCGACCGCCGCGGCGACGACCCCCGCCCAGATGATTGCTCGTTTCATCGTCTGTCTCCCCTTCGCACCGCGCTCAGCGCTTGATCCCCGGTCCCCTGTACGTCGATCCGTTCGCGTTCACCCCCATGTAGGTGAGCAACGCGGTCACGGTGTCGGACAGGTAGCCGGGCTCGGGGAATCGCTGCTGCCGGAAGCAGTCGTTCATCCGCCACTGCAGCGTGTGCATCAGGCCCCCGGTCATCCGGTAGCCCGGCCAGCCGATGAAGCCCCGGTCGGCGGTGCCCGGCTTCGTGAAGTTGGGCAGGTTCTGCGTACGGATGCGCTTGCCGTCCTCGCCGTGGCAACTCGCGCAGGAGAAGTCCCAGGGCCCGGCGCGATGGTAGAAGATCGCCTCGCCGAGCTTGTACGTCTCGCGCTCCTGCGGGCTCGCCTGCGGCACCGCGATCTTCATCCCGCGCGACTGCCCGGCGACGTAGGTCACGAGCGACACCAGATCGGGCGTGTGCTTGGCGTTGCTGAACGGCTGCTTCGCCAGATCCTCGGGCTTGAAGCCCTGCAGCGTGACCATGCAGTGCGCGATGCGCCGCTCGATGTCCATGACCTGGCCGACGTCGGCGTAGTAGCGCGGCGCCTGCACGTAGGCACCCTTCAGCACGCCCGGTCCAAGCCCGAGGTCGCACTGTTCGAGCGAGGCGTTCTTCGGCCCGCGCCTGGCCTTCCACAGCGCCTCGCCCTTGGCCTCGAACAGCTCGGCCGTATTGGCCTCCTCCATCATCGCGCGGAACTTGTCGAACTGTTCCGCGGTGATGTCGCGCTCCTCCTGCGCGAGCGCGGTCGCGCCGGCCAGCGCCAGCGTGCCCGCGAGCACGGCTCCGGCGATGCCCCTGCGCGACGTAGGTTGTCGATGTTTCTTCATCGCTGCCTGCCTCCTTCGTTGTCGTTCGTTCGTTCGGGGACACCCGCGCAGGCGCGCCGGGGATCAGGGACGCAGGTAGACGAAGTGCTCCTGCGCCTGCAGCCTCGCCACCTCGGCGACGCCCGAAGGCACGATCTTCGCCTCCATGATGACCTTCTCCTTCGGGATGTCCCGGCCCACCAGCGTGTTGTTGCAGACGCGGAACTGCACGCCCTTGCCCACCAGGTCCGCGACTGCCGACTCGAGTTCCTGACCCTTGTCGTTCTTCGCGCCTTCGAGCAGGAAGTCGATCCCCTTGCCGTGCGTGACGACGACGATCTTCGTGGAAGGTTCGGCCCTCAGGTGGTTGCGGATGTTGCCGATCGCGCGCTGCGCCTGCGCCAGGCCTTCGTTCAGGTGATAGACGACCGAGATCGAGTCGGCGGCCGAAGCGACGCTGGCGCAGCCTGCCAGCACCGCAGCCGCAACGAGATTGCGAACGCGAGACCCCATGCGAACGATATCGAACATCGCTTCCTCCTCGTCGTGGTGGCGGGCGGGATGCCCGCCTGTCCCGTTGCGTGGGCGCGGCCGCGGCCGCGCCGATGCGCGCACGCTCAGCCGACCGTGGCCTCGTCGGTGCGCTTGTCGCCCTTGTTGTCGACCCAGGTCACGCCGATCTTGTCGCCGGCCTTCGCGCCCTTCACGCGGAACTGCAGGTAGGGGTTCTTCGAGATCGCCGGGCCCCAGTGCGCCTTGAGCACCGGCTTGCCGTTCAGCGTCGCCGTCACCTCGGTGATGTGCCAGGCGGGAATCACCTTGCCGGAGGCGTCCTTGCGCTGGCCGGTTTCCATCTCGTGCGCCATCAGCACGCGCACGTCGGCCCCGCCGTCCTTGGCGGTGGCGCGGATCTTCATCGGGTCTGCCATGTCTTGTCTCCAGATTCGGGTCTTGGCCGGTTCGCGACGCAGGGCTCAGCCGCCGCAGCCGCCCAGCGTGACCTTGACTTCCTTCTTGGCCATGTAGAACTTGCCGTCGGCCTTCACCAGCGCGACGACGTCCGAGCTCTGGCCCATCTTGATCCGCATGCTGACTTCGGCGTCGGCCCCGTCGAGGAGCTCGTAGGCGCCGGCCAGCGCGTTCGGGTTCTTCTCGACCAGCAGCGCCATCATCTGCGTCTTCGGCACGCTGCTCTTGATGACGATCGGCACGACCGCGCCGTTCTCGGCGATGTCGGGCGCCACGATCACCACGTCCTTCGAATCGGTGGCGCCGTCGGCGCCCAGCGCCTTGAGCGTGGCGGCGACCCCGGCCGTCTTGAAGGCCCCCTGGTCGAACGCCTGCGCGGCGGCCGTCCCGGGCCGCAGCAGGCCCATCGAAACCAGCGCGCCGTACAGGCTGGCGCTGCCTGCGGCCTGCAGCGTGGTGCGTCGTGAACGATCCATACTCGTGTCTCCTTCCTGTGCAATGTGTCGTTCGCCGAGGCGAATCGCGGACGGGTCAAAGATAGCAAAATGATCCGGGCGCGCCATCCGGGTCGTCGTTAACGAAAACCCGCATATGGGCCACGCGGGGCCCGTTCTGGCGACCCTCGTCCGGCGCCGCTTGCCCCGCGCGTATCCGGGTGACGCGACGCCGCCGCGATTTATTCCACGGGCGCGAATTCCACGGGTGCAAGGTGCAGCGCGCAGCGAACGCTGCTACCGTTCGTCCCACCGCCCACCGCACCGGCTCGCCGGGGCGCCGATGAAGACCGCACGATCCATCGCCACGAAGCTTTCGAAGCGGATACCGATCCGGGCCGCGCTGCTGTCGCTGGCGCTGCTGTCGGCCGCCCCCGCCGCCGACGCGGCCGGGCGCAACGGCCTCGAACACCCTGCCTCGCACGAGGCGGTGCTGCGCGAGGCGGCGCGTGACCGCGCGGTCGTCGTCGCACTGTTCTCGCTGCCGGGCTGCCCGTTCTGCGAGGCCATCCGCCGCGACCAGCTGCGCCATCTCGCCCGAGAGCAGGCGGCGCAACGCGTGCGCGTCGTCGAGTACGACCTCACCGATCGCAGGCCGTTCGCCGGGCCCGCCGCGCGCACGCCGGCGCCGGACTCGCCCGCCGCGCTCGCCGCCTCGCTCGACGTGCGCCTGGCGCCGACAGTCGCCTTCATCGGCCCCGACGGCAAGGAGATCGCCGAGCGCCTGGTCGGCTATTCGTCGCCCGACTTCTACGGGGCCTACCTGGAGCAGCGCATCGCACAGGCGCACGAGCGCCTCGGCGCGCGCTGAGCGGCTCGGCGGCCGGCCCCGTCCAGCGGCGCCCGCGCCGGCACGCAGCGGCGGCGCGCGCTCAGTGGAAGTGCGTCGACTCGGGCTCGACGTCGCCCGGCATCTCGGCGTGGACGATCTCGCCCTTGCCGTTCGGGTACAGCGGCACGCCGCAGTCCTCGCAGAACTCCGGCTCGTTCATCTCCGGCCAGACGCGGACCTCGCCGACGCCGACCTCGCGCAGCACCTCGCGGATCTGCTCGACCGGCGTGGGCTCGTCCTGGTCGCTCTCGGCCCCGAGCAGCGGCCAGACGATGCCGTGCGCGACCTCGTCGCTGTCGCGAATGCTCATCCCGATCCGGTACTCGTCGGGCCGGTCGTGGCCGAAGGCGGCGATCGTCGCCTTGATCTCCTCGGCCTCGATGTCCAGCGCGTGCGTCAGGAAGTGCACGGCCGCACGGATCGAATAGGGCCGCACGCGCCGGTCGGACTCGCGCATGTTGATGTGGTAGGCGTCGGGCAGCAGACATTCGAAGCCGCAGCCCTGCAGCAGCGGCTCGATGTTGGGTCGTGCCTGCGCGATCCACTGCTCGAGACACGCGACCCGGCCCGCGTGCTCGCCCGAATCGGATTCCTGCCAGCGAAAGACCGGCTTGCCCGCCGGCGCCGCGACCACGCCGAGCAGGAAGCGCGTGTCGGCCAGCATGTCGGCGGTCTCGGGCAGCGCCTTGAGGTCGAGCCGTGGCGCCTGGCCCGACACCGCCGACTGCCCCAGCCGCCTGGCGAGGCGTCGCAGCTCGCCGAAGTCGCGCGGCAACTGGTCGATGCTGTACAGGTAGGGGATCAGGCGGAACCGGGTCTGGCCCGCCAGCGTGTGCGCCTGCCAGTGGGCCGACAGCGTCTGGGCGAGCTCGGGCGGAATCGGGCCCGACGGGATCCGGAAGCGCGTCCAGACCACCAACGGCGCGGCGACCAGCAGCGCATCCCACCGTTCGCCGTCGGCCTCGATCGACACCGTCTCGGCCGACTCCTCGACGGCCTCGATCAGCACGCCATACGCCTCGCCGTCGGTCTGGTTCAGCCGGTCGAGCGCATCGTAGACCGCCTGGACGTGACCGCCGTCGAGCAGCCGATCGAGCCGCGCCGACAGCTGCGCCTCCCAGAACCGGTCTTCCAGCCTGCTTCCCGAATTGGCCAGGCCGAGCGCCGAAGACACCAGCTTCTCGGCATCCGGGGACAGGTGGCTCTTGCGTTCACGCGCTCGCGCGTGGCGGTGCTCTTTCATGCTTTCCTTTGCGGTCGAGGACGAAGTGTATCCTGATGCGCCTCGAGGCGACTCCAGAGCGCCTGCCCCTTCGCCTCGGCGCCGATCGCCTCGAGCATCGCCGCGTGCTCGGCGAGTTCGGCGGCGCTGGCCGCCTCGACCCGCAGTCCCGACGGCGGCCACTGGGTGCCCGACAGCATCCCGGCCGCTTCGCCGCCGTCGCCGATCGAAATCTCGAGGCTGTCCTGGCCCCGCGTCATCGCGAGATAGACGTCGGCGAGCAGCTCGGCGTCGAGCAGCGCGCCGTGCAGCTTGCGGTGCGCGTTCGAGATCGCGTAGCGCTCGCACAGCGCGTCGAGCGAGTTGCGCTTGCCGGGGTGCAGCTCGCGCGCCATCGCCAGCGTGTCGAGGACGCCGCCGACGAACGACCTGAACGGCGGGCGCTGCAGCCGCGCCAGTTCGGCATCGAGAAAGCCGACGTCGAACGGCGCGTTGTGGATCAGCACCTCGGCGTCGGCGAGGAAGCCGAGCACGCGGTCGGCGACGTCGCCGAACCGCGGCTCGGACTGCAGGCGCTCGAGCGTCAGGCCGTGCACCGCGAGCGCCCCGGCGTCGATGTCGCGCTCGGGGTTCAGGTACAGGTGCAGCGAGCGGCCGGTCAGCCGGCGGTTGACGATCTCGATGCAGCCGATCTCGACGATGCGGTGACCGTCCTCGGCCGACAGGCCGGTGGTCTCGGTGTCGAGCACGATCTGGCGCAGACTCATCGGGCGGGTTCCCCGGAAGGCGCTTCACCCGTGCCGCGCGCCCCCGGTCCCGCGGGCTGCGCATCGGCGGGTTCGGCAACGAGGTGGCGCGGCCGCGTGAGCAGCGTGTAGACGGTGGGCAGCACGAACAGCGTGAGCAGGGTACCGAAGGTCATCCCGCCGACGATGACCATGCCGATCTGCATCCGGCTCTCGGCGCCCGCCCCCGTGGCCAGCGCGAGCGGCACGGCGCCGAGCACCATCGCGCCGGTGGTCATCAGGATCGGCCGCAGGCGCAGGCTCGCGGCCTCGATCGTGGCCGGCATCACCGCCTTGCCCTGGTCGCGCAGCTGGTTGGCGAACTCGACGATCAGGATGCCGTGCTTGGTGATCAGGCCGACCAGCGTGATCAGCCCGATCTGGCTGTAGACGTTCAGCGTGCCACCGGTCCAGCTCAACAGCGCCAGCGCGCCGGTCATCGACAGCGGCACCGTGAGAATGATGATCAGCGGGTCGACGAAGCTCTCGAACTGCGCCGCCAGCACCAGGTAGATGAAGCACAGCGCCAGGCCGAAGGTGAGCAGCAGCGCCGACGACGACTGCTTGAACTCGCGCGTCTGCCCGTTGTAGTCGACCGCATAGCCGGGCTTCAAGTGCGTGCGCGCCAGGCTCTCGAGCGTCTGGACGGCCTCGCCGAGCGAAGCGCCCGGCGCGAGATTCGCGGTGATCGTGACCGCGCGCCGCTGGCCGAAGTGGTTCAGCTCGCGCGCCGTCACGCCCTCGTCGACCCGGACCAGCCCGGACAGCGGCACCATCGTGTCGTTGCGCCCGCGAACGAAGATCTTCGAGATGTCCTGCGGCGTGCTGCGGCTGCCGGCCCCGAACTGCACGATCACGTCGTACTGCTCGCCGTCGCGCTTGAAGCGCGTCACCTGGCGCCCGCCCAGCGCGGTCTCCAGCGCGCGAGCAATCGCGTCGACGGCGACGCCCGCGTCCGCCGCGCGGTCGCGGTCGATCCGCAGCTTCAGTTCGGGCTTGTTCAGGCGCAGGTCGGTGTCCACCCCCTGGAAGCGCGGATCGGCCTGGAGCTCGGCGATCATCGGCGCGAGCGTCTTCTGGATCTCCTCGTGCGAATCGGAACTCAGGACGACGAAATTGACCGGGCGCTCGCGCGGCGACTGGCCGAGCGACGCCGGCGCCACTGCGAACGCCTGCACGCCGGGGATCGCGAGCAGCTTCGGCTGCAGGTCAGCGACGATCTGCGGCACCTTGCGCTCGCGCTGCGCCCAGTCGACCAGCCTGAAGAAGCCGATTCCCTGCGTCACGGTGGGATTGCCGGTGACGACGAAGACCCGGTCGGCCTCGGGGATCGCCTGCGCCAGGCGCTCGATCTCCTGCGCGTAGCGATACGTGTAGTCGATCGACGCGCCGTCGGGGCCGTTGAACAGCGCAACGATCGTCGCCCGGTCCTCGACCGGAGAGAGCTCGCGCTTCATGCCGCCGAACAGCACGACGCTGGCGCCGGCCACCGCCAGCCCGAGCACGACGACCAGCCAGCGCGCGCGAAGGCTCGCCCGGAGCGCGCGCGCATAGCCTCGCGCGAGCGCGCCGACCACCCGGTCGATCGCGCGCACCAGCGGCCCCGGTTGCGGGTCGTGGCGCAACAGGCGCGAGCACATCATCGGCGACAGCGTCAGTGCAACGAATCCCGACACCAGCACCGCACCGGCGAGCGTGAGCGCGAACTCGACGAACAGGCGGCCGGTGCGGCCCGTGGTGAACGCCACCGGCGCATAGACCGCGGCAAGCGTGAGCGTCATCGCGACCACTGCAAAGCCGACCTCGTTGACGCCCCGCACCGCCGCCTGGACCGGCGCCATCCCTTCTTCCACGTGCCGGTAGATGTTCTCGAGCACCACGATCGAGTCGTCGACCACCAACCCGATCGCCAGCACCAGCGCCAGCAGCGTCAGCGAATTGACCGAGAACCCGGCCACCAGCATCAGCGCCGAGGCGCCGACCAGGCACACCGGGATCGTGACCAGCGGAATGACGCTCGCGCGCACGGTGCCCAGGAACAGGAAGATCACCAGCGCGACCAGCACCACTGCCTCGGCGATGGTCGTGTAGACCGACCGGATCGAGCGCTCGATGAACAGCGTCGTGTCGTTCGCGATGGCGACACTGACGCCCGCGGGCAACTCCTGCTGCAGCCGCGGCAGCTCGGCCTTGAGCGCCTTCGCCAGCGTGAGCGGATTGGCGGTGGCCTGCTTGATCAGGCCGAGCGAGATCGCAGCGCGCCCGTTGAAGCGCACGATGCTGCGCTCGTCGAGCGGCGCGACCGCGACGCGCCCGACGTCGCGGATGCGCACCGGGTAGCCGTTGACGGTGCGCACGACCACTTCCTCGAACTCCCGCGCGCGTTGCAGGTCGCTCTGCGAGACCACGGTGAACTCGCGCTGGCTGCTCTCGATGCGTCCCGACGGTAACTCGATGTTCTGCCGGCGCAGTGCGTCCTCGACGTCGCCGGGGGTGAGGCTGAAGCCGGCCAACCGGTCGGGGTCCAGCCAGATGCGCATCGAGAACTTGCGCTCGCCGAACACCCGTACGTCGGCGGCGCCGGGCAACGTCTGCAGGCGCGGCTTGACCACGCGGTTGGCGATGTCGGACACCTCGAGCGGCGACAGCGCGTCGCTGGAGAACGCAAGCCAGATGATCGGGTTGGCGTCGGCCTCGACCTTGGCGATGACCGGTTCGTCGATCGACTCGGGCAGCTTCGCGCGCACGCGCGCGACGCGGTCGCGCACGTCGGCGGCCGCCCCGTCGGGATCGCGGTCGAGCCGGAAGCGCACCGTGATCTGGCTGAGTTCCGAGCGCGAGATCGACGTGAGCACGTCGACGCCCTCGATGCCGGCGATCGAGTCCTCGAGCGGCTTGGTGACCTGCGTCTCGATGATGTCGGGCGAGGCGCCGAGGTATTTCGTCGAGACGGTGACCGTCGGCTCGTCGATCTTCGGGTACTCGCGCACCTGGAGCCTGGAGTACGAGACCAGGCCCAGCAGCACGATGACCAGCGACAGCACGGTCGCGAACACCGGCCTGCGGATGCAGGTTTCGGACAGCCGCACGTCAGCCGCCCAGGCGCGGCGTCTCGACGACGCGCACCTCGGTCGCCTCGCGGGTGAGCTTCGGCTGGCCGGCGACGACGACCTGGTCGCCACCGCTCAGCCCCTCGACGATCTCGACCTTGCCGTCACGGCGCAGCCCGGTGCGCACCCGCACGCGCATCGCCTTGCCGTCCTCGATGCGGTAGACGAACTGCTGCTCGCCCGACGGGACGAGCGCCTCCTCGGGAACCATCACCGCGTCGGCGCGCTCGGACAGGGTCAGCGACACCTTCGCGAACATGCCGGTGCGCAACAGGCCGTCGGCGTTGGGCATGCGCCCGCGCGCGACCACCGAGCGGCCGTTGGCGTCGACCTGCACGTCGATCGCCTCGAGCGCGGCGCCGAACTTGCGGCCCGGATACGCGTCGAACTCGACCTCGAGCGACTGGCCGGGGCGCAACTGGCCCAGGTAGCGCTCCGGCAGCCGCAGGTCGACCTTCATTTGCGAGACGTCCTCGAGCGCGACGAGTTCGGCGCCCTCGCGGACGTAGTCGCCGACGCTGAAGTTGCGCAGCCCGAGCCGCCCGGCGAACGGGGCCCTGAGCTCGGTCTTGGCCAGCTTCGCCTCGGCCAGCTTCAGTTTCGCCTCGACCACCTTCAGGTTCGACGCCGCCTGGTCGCGCGCGCTCTCGCTGACGAATTTCTGGCGCGCCAGGTCGGCGGTGCGCTGGTAGTTCGAGCGCGCCAGCGCGAGCTCGGCACGGATCTGCTCGGCTTCCGCCGCGGCCACCGAGGCATCGAGGACGACCAGCAAGGCGCCCTTGCGCACCTGGCTGCCGCCTTCGAACCCGATCCGGTCGATGCGCCCGGCGATCTCCGGCTTGAGGACGACCGACTCGTTGGCGCGCAGGCTGCCCACCGCCGAGACGGTCTCGCTGAGCGCGACCCGCTCGGCGCGCGCGGCTTCGACGCCGACCGGGCCGCGCAGGCCCGCCGTGGCGGCGCCGGCGGGCGCCGGCGCGGACTTTGCTGCGCGCCGCGCGTCGGGCGCGGCCCCGCCCGCCTGCGACGTCGCGACCGGAATCACGATCGCCGGCGACTGGCCGCGGTTGAGCGTCCACCCCCACCAGCCGAGAGCGGCAGTAGCGGCGATCGCGATCAGGGCAAAGGCAGGCTTTCTCATCGACCTTGCAGGCGTGGCGCTGCCCGACACTAGCACAGGCGCGCAGGTCCGCTTCAGCGCGACGGCACGCCCCGGTTGGCCAGCGCGTCGGCGCGCTCGTTGCCGGGGTGCCCGGCGTGCCCCCTGACCCAGCGCCACTCGACCGCGTGCTGCCCAACGAGCGCGTCGAGCTCGCGCCAGAGGTCGGCGTTCTTCACCGGTTTGCGCTCCGCGGTCTTCCAGCCGCGCGCCTTCCAGGCCGGCAACCATTCGGTGATGCCCTTGTGCACGTACTGCGAATCGGTGTGCACGACCGCGCGCGTGCTGCGCTTGAGCGCCGCGAGGCCGCGGATCACGGCGGTCAGCTCCATCCGGTTGTTCGTGGTGGCGGGTTCGCCGCCGAACAGCTCGCGCTCGTGCCCGCCCCAGCACAGCAGCGCGCCCCAGCCGCCGGGGCCGGGATTGCCCTTGCAGGCGCCGTCCGTATAGATGTCGACTACCTCGGCCATGCGGGGTTCCGTTCACGGCCGGCCGCGGGTTGCAGCCGGACTGCGGACGCATTTTAATGGCGACTATCGCCGCGACGAGCCGGACAGCCCGATGATCGAAAAGCAGGTCGTGAAATACCTCGAGGGACTGCGCAGACGCCAGCCCCTGCCACTGCGCGTGAAGCTCTGGAACGGATCGACGGTGGCGCTCGACGACGAGCCGCGCGTCGAGTTGCGCCTGAACGACGCCGCCTCCGCGCGCTACTTCCTGAAGCCCTCGATGTCGTCGCTGGGCGAGGCCTTCGTGGAGGGGCACATCGACGTCGACGGCGACGTCCGCGAGATCGTCGCCATTGCCGAACACCTGTCGCGGGTCGGCGACGAGGACCAGGGGCGCGGCAAGCTTCCGTCCTGGCTCGCCCGTCACACGCGCAAGAGCGATCGCAAGGCGATCGAGTATCACTACGACGTCTCCAACGAGTTCTATTCGCTGTGGCTCGATCCGCGGATGGTCTATTCGTGCGCCTACTTCCGTACCGGCGACGAGGACCTCGAGACAGCCCAGGTGCAGAAGCTCGACCACATCTGCCGAAAGCTGATGCTCGCGCCGGGCCAGACGCTGCTCGACATCGGCTGCGGCTGGGGGGCGATGGCGATCCACGCGGCGAAGCACTACGGCGTGAAGGCCGTCGGCGTCACGCTGTCGACGAACCAGTACGAGCTGGCGCGCGAGCGGGTCCGGGAGGCCGGGCTCGAAGACCGCGTCGAGATCCGGCTGCAGGACTATCGCGACGTGCCCGGCGACGCCAGCTTCGACCGCATCTCGTCGATCGGCATGTTCGAGCACGTCGGGCTGAAGAACCTGCGCGGCTACTTCGACACCGTCCACCGGCTGCTCAAGCCGGGCGGCGTCGCGATGAACCACGGCATCACCTCCAGCGACGCCGACAACCGGTCGGTCGGGCTCGGCGCGGGCGACTTCATCGACAAGTACGTGTTCCCGGACGGCGAGTTGCCGCACGTCTCGCTCGCGATCCGCGAGCTCTCGGCGGCGGGCCTCGAGCTCACCGACGCGGAGTCGCTGCGTCGCCACTATGCGAAGACGCTGTGGTTCTGGTCCGACGGCTTCGAGCGCAACGTCGCCCGGCTGACCGCGCTGGCCGGCGAGAAGCGCGCGCGCATCTGGCGCGTCTACCTCGCGGGCTGCGCGCACGCGTTCACGCACGGCTGGATCAACCTCTACCAGCTGCTGGCGATCAAGCCTCGGCCCGGGGCGAGCGGCGCCGAAAGCCCGTTGCCGCTGTCGCGCGAGTACATGTACGGCCCGCGCTGAAAGTCCGCGCGGCGGCGGCGCAGTGGTTCAGGACTTCCGGTTCGGCTCGCAGCGCGATGAGACCGCCGCGGCGGGCGCCCGAACCGGAAGCGCCTGCCGCCAGGCCGGCCCGATCAGGCGCATGCCACGCACCCGCTTGACGGCCGACACGACGTAGAGCGCCCCGCAGATCGGCCACCACCGGTCGCCGGCCGACTCCATGAACTGCGTGCGATCGAGCCACTTCTGCGTGCGGCACGGCGGTCGGTAGCATCCGTAGCGCCCGCGATCGAGCTCGAAGCTGAGCAGCTTGAACCAGTCGCGCAGCCGCGGCAGCCCGATGAAGTGCCCTTCGCGCGGCAGGAACGGTCGGTGCGACACGGAGCGCGTCGCCCATTGCCGGGCGCCCCACAGGCTCACCGGGTTGAAGCCCGTGACGATCACCCGCCCCTCCGGGCGCAACACGCGATCGATTTCCCGCAGCACCTGGTGCGGATCGTCGGCGAACTCGAGCACGTGAGGCAAGACGACCAGGTCGAGGCTCTGGGAGGCGATCGGCAACTCCTCGAAGTGTTCGACCAGCAAGCTGGCGGTGTTCGGCGGCAGCAGGTCGCACGGCTCGCAGGCGCGGATGCGGTGCGGCATGCGGTTGTCGCGCAGCGCGTCGAGTTCGGGCAGCCCGCACTGCAGCGCGTGGAAACCGAACACGTCGGCGACCGCGGCGTCGAGTTGCTCCTGTTGCCAGGCGAGCGCGTAACGTCCGGGCGGCGACGCGAGCCACTCGCGCCAGGCCGCCCGCCGCGCGAGCACCGAATCGGTGCTCCGTATAATCGTGGGGTCATCCCTCTTCATGCCATGCAGCCTTCACAACCCTGGCGATTCGCGCCGCCGGCGCATCCGTGCGTCGAGGCGATCGATGCGTTCGAGGACAACTACATCTGGCTGCTGCGCGCGCCGCAAGGCGACCACGCGGCCGTCGTCGACCCGGGCGATGCCGCCCCGGTCGAACGTGCGCTGGCCGAGCGCGGCCTGCGCCTGTCGGCCATTCTACTGACACATCATCACCCGGATCACGTCGGCGGCGTGCGCGCGCTGGTCGAGCGCTGGCGCCCGGTCGTCTACGGGCCGGCCGGCGAGGCGATCGCGGGCATCGACCGCAAGCTCGCGGCCGGCGATTCGGTCGTCGTCGACGGCGTCGGCGCGGCGATGCGCGTGCTCGACGTGCCCGGGCACACCCGCGGCCACATCGCCTACGTGTCGGAACCCTGGGGCGGCGACCCGCGGCCACTGCTGTTCTGCGGCGACACGCTGTTCGCGGCGGGGTGCGGCCGGCTTTTCGAGGGCACGCCGGCGCAGATGCTCGATTCGCTCGACCGCCTGGCGGCGCTCGACCCGCAGACGCTGGTCTTCTGCGCGCACGAGTACACCGTATCGAACCTGCGCTTCGCCGCGGCCGCCGAACCCGCCGGCGACGCGGTGCTCGCACGGCTCGACGAAGCGCGCCGGATGCGCGAGGCGGGTGCGCGCACGGTGCCGACCACGATCGCGATCGAACTCGCCACCAACCCGTTCCTGCGCAGCGACGCGCCGGGCGTGGCAGCGACGATCACCGGCCGTCTGGGCCACGCGCCCGTCTCGCGGATCGAGGGTTTCGCGGCGCTGCGGGCGTGGAAAGATGGGTTTCGCTGAACGTGACCCACGCCCTTGACCGTTGCCCTGTCCTTCCGTAGGATCGGCCGGCTTGTTGCGTCGAATCAGAGAGTTAGGGGTCGTCCTTGGTGTCTTTTCTTCGTGTCGGCGCGCTGCTGGGCGGACTCCTCGTCGTCGCCGGCTGCTCCACCGTAGCCCCGCCGTCCGCGCAGGCTCCGGCTCCCGTCGCGCAGGCGTCGGGCCCGGCTGCGCCCTCGCAGGCTGAGCCCTCCCAACCGGGCGGCGCTGCGGCCGCGAAGGCCGTCCCCGCGCCCGCCGCAGCCCCCGCGCGCCCCGACCCCCTCGCCTCGCTGCCGGCGCCGACCGGCCGCCCGCCGCAAGCCGAAGTGCCGGTCGGCAACCTGTGGGATCGCATCCGCGCCGGCTTCGCGATGCCGCCGCTCAACAGCCGGCTGGTCGCCGAGAAGGAGCGCTTCTACCTCGAGCGCCCCGATTACCTGCAGCGCATGTTCGCGCGCGGCAGCCGCTACCTGTTCCACATCGTCGAAGAGCTCGAGAAGCGCGGCATGCCCACCGAACTCGCCTTGCTCCCGTTCGTCGAGAGCGCGATGAATCCGGTGGCGCTGTCGCACGCGCAGGCCGCCGGGCTTTGGCAGTTCATCCCGTCGACCGGACGCGCCTACAACCTGCAACAGGACTGGTGGGTGGACAACCGGCGCGACGTCGTGAAGTCGACCGAGGCGGCGCTCGACTACCTGCAGAAGATCTACGCGATGCACGGCAACGACTGGTTCCTCGCGCTGGCGTCGTACAACTGGGGCGAGGGTGCCGTCGCGCGCGCGGTGCGGCGCAACCAGGCACGCGGCCTGCCCACCGACTACCTGTCGCTGCCGATGCCGGCCGAGACGCGCAACTACGTGCCCAAGCTGATGGCGCTGAAGAACATCCTGTTGCGCGCCAACGAGCTCGGCGTCGCCTTGCCCGACCTGCCCAACCGCCCCTACTTCGTCACGATCGAGAAGACTCGCCCGATCGACCTGAAGCTGGCCGCGCAGTTCGCCGGGATGACCGTCGACGAGTTCGTCGCCCTGAACCCGGCGCACAACCGGCCCGTGATCGCCGCCAGCCGCAACAACGAGATCAAGCTGCCGGCCGACCGGATCGACGCGTTCATGGCGGCCGTCGAGCGCCACGGACAGGCCAATCGCGCCTTCGCGACCTGGCAGCCGCACACGCTCAAGCCCGGCGAGACCCTCGAGACGCTCGCGCAGCGCGGCGGCATCGCGGTGGCCGAGCTGCGCGACGCCAACGACCTGCGCGCCGGCCAGCGCATCCTGCCCGGCACGCGCATCCTCGCGCCGCAGCGCGCGGTCGAGGACGAGACCCGCGTCGAGCGCTTCGACGGCCCGCGCGTCTACGAACTCGTCGAGCGCCCGGCCGCCTACCACACGGTCAAGCGCCACGAATCGCTGGCGACGATCGCCCGCCGCTACGGAACGACGGTGGCCAACCTCAAGGCGTGGAACGGACTGGCCAAGACCGCGGCGCCCGGCACCCGGCTGATCGTGCGGCCCGCCAGCGCCCAGACCCTGCTCACCACCGAGGACGGCGACCGGCGCGTCGTGCGCAGCGAAACGAACGAACCGCGCATCATGCACGCCGTGCTGCGCCGCGAGCCCGCCGAGCCCGAGCGGCAGGCGGCACCGGCGCGAACGAAGCGGCAGCATGCCGCCAAGCAGGCCCGGCGCGCCGGCGCCGCCACGCAGAAGGCGAGCGCAGCGCGCGCGAAGCCGGTCGCGAAGAAGGCGCCGGCTGCCGAACGCGGGGACGCGGTCAGGACCGGGTCGGGCAAGCGCGCGCCGCAGCGGACGAACAAGCGGACCTGAGGCGCGCGCGCGGTCTGCGCGAGCAAAGGCGCGGGCGCTCCGCCGCGGGCGCGCCTGCACCTTTGCCGACACCGTCGTGGTATTCGCGGGGAACAGCCCCGTCCGCGTCGTGAACACCCGCGAGGTTTCGCGAGCAGCAAAGCCCTGGACGTTTGCCGCACACGTCGTGGTCTTGGCAGCTCAATGAAGACGCCCGCGAAGACCGACGCAGTCTCTTGCCTGGAGCACCGCGACGTCTCCGGAGTTGCAGGCGGTGGCGGGCCGGGGCGCGCCGGTGGGGGCGGGCCCCGTCGGCCGCAGCGCCGGCGCGTGGGGCCCCGCCGGGCGGGGCGATGTCGGCGGCGCCGAGCAGCGCAGCGTCGGGGTCGGCGCGCGAAGCGCGCTTCGTCCATCATTCTCGCGGCGATTGTTTGAGCGCAGCGCGCGAAGCGCGCGGAGCGAGTTTCGCCGCGCGACCCCGACGCGAGATGGTATGGACGCCTCCCACCCCTTCTCCGCGACCCATCCGATCGGAGGTGGGGCCTCGCGCACAGCGGCATCGAGTGCCAAAGTGAGTGGTCGTGTCGAGCAACCCTCTTGTGACGGAGGCCCCGAAATGAATGTTACGACGTATGCGGTGGATACCGCCAAGAACGTGATGCAACTGCACTGGGTCGATGGCCAGAGCGGCGAGATCGGCCGACGCAAGCTCAGCCGAGCCAGGTTCTTCGAGTTCTTCGCGCAGCGCGCCAACTCCCACGTCGTCATGGAGGCCTGCGGGGGATCGCACCACCTGGCGCGTCGGCTGGGCGCACTGGGCCACCACGTCGAGTTGTTGCCGGCGCGCCAGGTGCGTCCCTTCGTCAGCGGCAACAAGGACGACGCCGCCGACGCACGAGCGCTGTGGCTGGCCAGCCGGCACCCCGACATCCGCCGTGTGCCCGTCAAGAGCGAGCAGCAGCAGGCCATCCTGTCGCTGCACCGCATGCGCGCGCATTGGAGCAGCGTGCGCACGGCCACCCTCAATGCGCTGCGTGCGCTGCTGTACGAGTTCGGCGTCGTCCTGCCCCGCGGCAAGGCCTGCGGACTGAAGACCCTGGCCGAGCGGCGCGCCGAGTTCGACGCGCAGTTGCCGGCGCTGATGCAGCGCCTGCTGGACCAGCACCTCGCGGCACTGCGCCAGATGGATCTCGAGGTCAAGCGGATCGAGGCGGAGCTCGCCGCAGTGCAGGCCGCCGACGACAACGCGCGCCGCCTGCGCGAGGTGCCCGGCATCGGGCTGCTCGGCGCCACGGCGCTGTCCGCGACGCTGGGAGACGCCCGCGCATGGCGCCGGGCGCGCGACTTCGCCACCAGCACCGGCCTGACACCGCGCCACACCGGCACCGGCGGCAAGGTCCGCATGGGCGGCATCAGCAAGCGCGGCGACCCGTACCTGCGCACGCTGCTGGTGAGTGGAGCTCGATCGCTGCTGAACTCGCCCAGCGCCCCGCAGTGGGCCCGGCAGATGCTGTTGCGACGGCCCGTCAACGTGGTGGTCGTGGCGCTGGCCAACAAGCTCGCCCGCACCGCCTGGGCACTGGTGGCCCACGACGGCGCGTTCGATCGCCGCTGGGGCCGTCCTGGCGCGGTGGGCGCGACCGGGTGACCCGGGGGCCGGAGCGGGCGATGACGCGCTGAGACGTGCTGAGTGTGCGAGAGGAGTCGAGCAGGTGATGGTGAAGCGGTCAAGACCGTGGGTCGGCAAGGCAGTTCCGCTGCTCGGGCCAGCACCAAGCTGAGCCCACGGGCGAGATGTGCCCCGACCTCGCGAATGACCATCAAGGCCACGCATTCGGTGACTGCGGCCTTCGTGCCGACGTACGTGAGTGCAACCCGTAGGCCGGATATGAGACCGCAGTTGATCCGCCACACCGCCGCCTGCAACACTCCCCTTGCAGCACGGGAGGCGTCCATATAAGCAGCGCAGGGAAGTCGGTGCGAAGCACCGACCGCCGTCGTCACCGCGCCGCCCTCCCTGGCCCACGGCCGCCCGTGCCGCTCAGGCCTCGCCGCGGCGCCCCACCGCATGCCGCGACGCGCGCTCACGCTTTGCGATACCAGTCGACGCGCTGCGCATCGGGTTCGACCACCACCTCGCCGCGCGCCCGCAGATAGTTCAGGTGCGCAATGCACTCGCCCGTCGCCATGCTGAGCAGGTGCGGATCGGTGCGCACGTCGCGCGCGAACAGCGCGCCGAACAGGTCGACGACGCGCTTCGGCTGCGCGAGCGACTTGCGCAGCCGGTCGAGCCCGCGCAGGTGCCCGTTGGCAAGCGACTGCAGCCGCGAGTGCAGGCCGTTGAACGGCTCGTTGTGCGACGGCAGCACCAGCACGTCGTCGGGCAGCGCGCGCTCGAGCTTGGCCAGCGACTCGATCCAGTCGCCCAGCGGATCGGCGTCGGGCTCGGTGGGGAACACCGACACGTTCGACGAGATCCGCGGCAGCACCTGGTCGCCCGAGACCAGCAACCGGAGCGCCGGGCTGTGCAGGCAAGCGTGCTCCGGCGAGTGGCCGTGGCCGACGACGACGGTCCAGTCGTGTTCGCCGATGCGGATCGTCTCGCCGTCGACGATGCGGTGGTAGCTGTCGGGCAGCCGATAGACGCCCTTGCCAAAGCCGCCGAAGCGCGCGCGATACTGCTCGAGCGCGCCGTCGTCCCAACCGGCGCGCCGATAGAACTCGACGCCGTCCTCGGGTGCCTCGCTGCCCGTATCGGCCACCAGCACGCGGCAGGTCAGGTACTCGAGCCGCGTCATCCAGAGCCGGCAGTCGAACTTGCGCGTGAGCCACCCGGCCATGCCGACGTGGTCGGGGTGCATGTGCGTGACGATCACGCGCCGGATCGGACGGCCGCCCAGCGCGCCGCCGAGCAACTGCTGCCACGCCGCGGCCGTCGCCTCGGTGCGCACGCCGGTGTCGACGATCGTCCAGCCGTCGTCGTCTGCGAGTGCGTACAGGTTGATGTGGTTCAGCGCGAACGGCAGCGGCATGCGGATCCACAGCACGCCGGGCCGGATCTCGCGCGCGGTGCCCGTGTCGGGCACCCCCTCGAACGGATATGCGGAGGCCGGCGGTCGCGTCGAGGCGGGCGACGCCGCGCCGTCGTGCGAGCCCGGCTCGCGGTCTTGCGGAGAGCGGGGCGCTTTCATGAGGACATGTTCTCACAGCCGGCCGTCGCGGGCGATCGCGCGCCGGGCGCGCCGCAGAACGCGAAGTCGACCTCGGGCCGGCGTCCGGCGACGAGGTCCGCAAGCGCCCGGCCGCTGCCGCAGGCCTGCGTCCAGCCGAGCGTGCCGTGGCCGGTGTTGAGGAACAGGTTCGCGATGCGGCTCGCACCGATGTACGGCAGGTTCGACGGGGTCGCGGGCCGCAGGCCGCTCCAGTACTCGACGCGCGATGCATCGCCCGCGCCCGGGAACAGTTGCTCGACGCGGCGCAAAATCGCCGCGCAGCGCGTGCGGTCGAGCGCGCGCCCGTATCCGCCGAGCTCGGCGGTGCCGGCCACGCGCAGCCGGTCTCCGAGCCGCGAGAACACCAGCTTGTATTCGTCGTCGGTCAGCGAGACCTCGTTGGCGAGCGCGGCGTCGCGCAGCGGCATCGTCAGCGAGTAGCCCTTGGCCGGATAGATGTTCAATCGCAGCCCGAGCGGCGCGGCCAGGCGCGCGCTGTGGCTGCCCAGCGAAAGCACGTAGCGGTCGCCGTCGATCCGCACGTAGCGGCCCTCGGCGTCGATCGCCTCGACGTGCTCGATGCGCCCGCCCGCGGCGCGCAGCGCGGTGACGCGGTGGTTCATCAGGAAGCGCACGCCGCGCGCGCGGCACATCGCCGCGAGCTCGCGAGTGAACCGGCAGGCGTCGCCCGACTCGTCGGCCGCGGTGTAGGTGGCGCCGACCAGCATCGGCCGCGCCTGGCGCAGCGCCGGCTCGATCGCCACCGCCTCGTCGGCCGAGACGACGCGGCGCTCGCAGCCGAGCTCGGTCATCAGCCGTGCCGGCTCGCGGGCCGCCTCGAACTCGGCGGCACTGGTGTAGAAGTGCAGGATGCCGCGCGTGCGCTCGTCGTAGACGATGCCGGTCTCGCGGCGCAGCGCCTGCAGCGTCTCGCGGCTGTACAGGCCCAGGCGCACCAGTTGCGCGATGTTGTGGCGCGCGCGCTCGCGCGTGCACTCGCGCAGGAACGCCAGGCCCCAGCGCCACTGCGCGGGGTCGGCCTGCAGCCGGAACAGCAGCGGTGCGTCGCGCCGGCCCAGCCAGCGCAGGATCTTCATCGGCGCGGCCGGATTCGCCCAGGGCTCGGCGTGGCTCACCGAGATCTGGCCGCCGTTGGCGAAACTGGTCTCGGCGGCGGGCTCGCCCTGCCGGTCGACGACGGTGACCTCGAAGCCCTGCCGGCTCAGGAACCAGGCGCTGGCGACGCCGACCACGCCCGCGCCGAGCACGACGAGCTTCATGTCAGCGCCTGGACTGCCGCCTCGTAGCGCTCGGCCGCTTCCTTGCCGTTCTGGGCGGTGACGCCGAGATCGCGCAGCAGGCCGTTGTTCAGGCCGTAGATCCAGCCGTGCACCGACAGCGGCTGCCCGCGGTCCCAGGCGTCGCGCACGATCGTCGACCGGCAGACGTTGTGCACCTGCTCGATCACGTTCAGCTCGCAGAGTCGGTCGACCTGGTGCGACTCGTGGTACAGCGGCCGGATGCGCGCTTCGTGCCGCTCGAAGACGTCCTTCACGTGGCCGATCCAGTGGTCGGCCAGCCCGATGCGCTCGCCGCGCAGCGCCACCCGCACGCCGCCGCAGCCGTAGTGCCCGACGACCATCACGTGCTCGACCTTCAGCAGGTCGATCGCAAACTGCATGACCGACAGGCAGTTCAGGTCGGTATGCACGACCACGTTGGCGACGTTGCGGTGGACGAATACCTCGCCCGGCGGCAGGCCGATGATCTCGTTGGCCGGCACGCGGCTGTCGGAGCAGCCGATCCAGAGGTAGCGCGGCGATTGCTGCTGCGACAGCTGCTCGAAGAACCGTGGATCGTCGCGGCGGACCCGCTCGGACCAGGCCTTGTTCTTGTCGAAGAGGTGCTGGAGGACACGCATGCGTCCCATTTTGTCACGACGGGAAGAGGCGGGGAAATCGCCAGCGAGCGTCGGCAACCGCGCGCGCATGGAAGGAACGGCGCCGGGGCACGACAACCCTCCTTTCGCTTACACTCGGCGCGAGCGCTGGCATACCCGGGAGGACCCATGCCTTACAACCGACGCACTGCGCGAGCGCTGCTGACGGCCGCAGAGTTCGATCTCTTCGCGTCCAGCCTCGACGAAAGGATGGCTGGCTTCAGCGTTCCCCAGCTGACCCGGCGCATCGCGCGTTCGCGCCAACTGCGCGACAAGTACCGCGACCTCTACCGGCGGCAGGCAGTGGCGACGCGCGCGCGCACCGGTTCGACCCGCGGCACCTCCGGGGTTGCGAACCAGCGCACCGCGCAGAAGGCGACGCTGTTCGGCGAACTGCTCGCGCGCTTCGAGGCCAGGCTCGTGCGCGTGAACGCCGCGCTGGCCCGCGAAGCGCGCCGCGCCGAGGCCGAGAAGGCGCGCACGCACCCTCGAGGCAAGCCGCCGGTCGCGGCCCGCGGGGCGGCAAAGCCGCGCGCAAGCAAGCCGGCGATCGCCCGCAAGGGGGCTCCCGGCAACTACATGAGCGGCCAGGCGCAGGCGGCCAAGCAGCGCACCACCGTGAAGAGCCCGCGTACGCGCGCGATACAGGCGCACGTGCGCGCCCGCGGGCGACGGGCGCAGGCGCGCCGCGACAGCCGCTGATTCCCCGACGACCGCGAGACCGCCATGACCGTGCTGATCATCGGACTGATCCTGTTCCTCGGCACCCACTCGATCCGCATCGTCGCCGACGACTGGCGCAGCGCGCGCGTCGCGGCGATGGGCGAGGGCGCCTGGAAGGGCGTGTATTCGCTGGTCTCGCTGGCCGGGCTGGCGCTCGTCGTCTGGGGCTTCGGTCTCGCGCGCGCAGCGCCGATCGACCTGTGGCATCCACCGGTGTGGATGCGCCACGCGGCGTCGCTGTTCACGCTGCTGTCGTTCATCCTGATCGCCGCGGCGTACGTGCCGCGCAGTCGCATCCGCGCGCTGGTCGGCCACCCGATGGTCGCGGGCGTCAAGCTGTGGGCGTTCGCGCACCTGCTGTCGAACGGCCGGCTCGCCGACGTGGTGCTGTTCGGCGCGTTCCTCGCGTGGGCGGTGATCGCCTATGCGTCACTGCGGCGGCGCGACCGTGCGGCCGGCACGACGCGTGGCGCGGGTGCGATCGCCAACGACCTCACGTCGGTGGTGGTCGGCGCCGTCGCGTGGTTCGTGTTCGCGCTGTACCTGCACGGACCGCTGATCGGGGTGCGGCCGTTTGGCTGACCGGGTGCCCTGAGCGCCAGCCTCGCGACCTGCGGTCGATTGACCGCCGACGGCGCGGGTATTACCGTGATGGCACCCCCTCGCTGCCGTTTCGCGCACCATGTCGGCCACCACCGTGCTCAGGCTTCCGCCCGAACTCAGGGCCCGAATCGAGCGACTCGCCGGTGCGGCAGGCAAGACGCCGCATGCCTGGATGGTCGAAGCACTGCGGGCACAGGCCGCGCTCGCCGATCGTCGTCGCGAGTTTCTCGATGAGGCGCGGCGCAGCGCGGCCGACGTGGACGCCGGCGGTCCGGTCTTCGCTCTGGACGACGTTGCGGCTTACTTGAAGGGTCGTCTGGCGGGCAGCCGCTGACCCCGCCCGTCGTCAGCCCAGCACCGCCGGCAGCCGCTTCGTCAGCGCCTGTCGCACCGCGGGCGCGCCGCCCAGCAACGCGAACCCGAGCAGGTTGTCCTGCGCGTCGACGAACGTCGCCTCGAGGCTGCCGTCGTCGCCCTCGGCGAAACGCCAGGTGCCTTCCGCGCCTGCGGCCGGCGGCGACACCGTGAGCGGCGCGGCCGGCGTCTTCACCACCACCGGCATCGCCGGGTAGCGCACGTCGGTCGGTTCGCCGGCCAGCGTCTTCGCCAGAGCGCGCGCCGCGTTCATCAACGGCATCACGAAGGGCAACACCTGTCCGTCGACTTCGGCGCAGTCGCCCAGCGCGAAGACCTCGGGCGCGCTCGTGCGCAGCTTCCGGTCGACGACGATGCCGCGGTTCACCTTCAGCCCGGCCGCCTGCGCGAGTTGCGTGCGCGGCCGCAGGCCGATCGCCGACAGCACCACGTCGGTGTCGATGACGCTGCCGTCGGCGAGCTTCACGCGCAGGCCGCCGTCGCGCCGTTCGACCGACGCGGCAGACGTTCCCAGCCGCAGCCGCACGCCGGCCGCGCCGAGCTTGTCGGCGAACGCGCGCCCGACGCGCTCGGGCACCAGCCGGCCGAGCGGCCACGGCGCCAGGTCGATCGCGTCGACCTGCCGGCCGCTGGCCCGCAGTTCGTTGGCGAACTCGCAGCCGATCAGGCCGGCGCCGAGGATCGTCACGTGCGCCGCAGCCTCGATCGCGTCGCGAAAGCGCGCGTAGTCCTGCAGGTCGTTGACCTGCATGACCGCGTCGGCCGCGTCGCCTGCGAGTGGCAGCCGGATCGGGTCGGCGCCCAGCGCGAGCACGAGCTTCGCGTACTCGAGCCGCTCGCCGTCGGCGAAGACCAGCGCGCGGGCGCCCACGTCGATCGACGCGACTTCGCGCCGCGCGAGCACCGTCGCGTTCAGCTGGCCCGCCGCAGTGGCCGCATCGGCCGTGGGCAGCGCCGCGGCACTGCGGCCGCCGGCCAGCGCGTTCGACAGCATCGGCTTCGAATACACCGCGCCGTCGTCACGCGTGACGATGACGAGCGGCGTCGCGGCGTCGAGCTTGCGGAACTCGCGGGCCACCGTGTAGCCCGCTAGTCCGCTGCCCAGGATCACGATCGGTGCCATGGGTCGTCGCGTCGTTCAGGCCGTGATCTCGACCATCTCGAAGTCGGCCTTGGCCACGCCGCAGTCCGGGCAGGCCCAGTCGGCGGGGATGTCCTCCCAGCGGGTGCCGGCGACGATGCCGTCCTCGGGCAGGCCCTTGGCTTCGTCGTAGATGAAGCCGCAAACGATGCACTGGTAAGTCTTCATGTCGATTTCTCCGTGTTGCAGATCGGGTTGATGCGATTGTCGTCGATGATTGTCGACGCCGATTGTCGTCGTTCAGGCGGCCTTCTTCATCATGGCGTTGACGCGATCGAGGACATCCTTGTACGCGTTGGCGTGCTTCTCCTCGACCTTGGCCAGCGCGGCGAAGCGCTTGGCGGCCTTCTCCAGCACCGCGCGGAACGCCTCGGCGTGCTCCTTCGACTCGGCGATCTGCTCGTCGAACTCGGCCACGGCCGCCTGGTTGCCTTCCTCGACCGCGAGGTGGCGGAACTTCGGGTACATCTCGGTGTACTCGTAGGTCTCGCCCTCAATCGCCAGCTCGAGCGCGCGGGCGGTGGTCAGCTTGTCCTTCGGGTACAGCAGGTCGAGGTGGCCGAACGCGTGCTGCACTTCCTGGTCGGCAGTCGCCTCGAAGTGGCGCGCGGTCTCCTCGTCGCCGGCAGCGCGGGCCACTTTCGCGAAGTAGCGGTACTTGATGTGGGCCATCGACTCGCCCGCGAACGCGGCTTCGAGGTTCTGGATGGTGATCGACTTCTTGTCCATGTCGCAGCTCCTTGGGATGCGGTTGACGATGGACGCAGTCTGCCCGCCGGGCTAAAATCGGTCCAACGAATTAAAGTCATCAGCGTGAACGAAGAAATCGATAACGAAGCACGGCAACGCCCGGCCGGCCCCGCGGCCCAAGCCCCGGCCGAGTCCCCGGCCGAGTCCCCGGCCGAGTCCCCGGCCGAGTCCCCGGTCCGGCCCCGGGCGGCGCCGCGGCCCGGCGGGCGCCCACCCCCGCCCGGCGCGCGCCCGCCGCTGCCCTCGGCCAGCGCGCTGCCCTCGCTGCGCCAGCTCTCGTACCTGGTCGCC
Organism: Burkholderiaceae bacterium; assembly: GCA_019635275.1. Lineage (GTDB taxonomy): Bacteria > Pseudomonadota > Gammaproteobacteria > Burkholderiales > Burkholderiaceae_E > Zeimonas. The sequence continues at coordinate 159,152 of JAHBZV010000004.1, forward strand.
GTCGCCGAGCGGCTGAACTTCACGCAGGCCGCGCAGGACTGCTTCGTCACGCAGTCGACGCTGTCGTCCGGCCTGAAGGAACTCGAGCGCACGCTGGGCGCCGCGCTGGTCGAGCGCGATCGCCAGCACGTGCTGGTCACGCCGCTGGGCCGCGCCGTCGTCGAGCGCAGCCGCGAGCTGCTCGGCTCGGCGCGCGACCTCGTCGGCATGGTCCGCGCCGCGGCCTCGCCGATGACGGGGCTGGTGAGGCTGGGCGCGATTCCCACCATCGCGCCGTTCATGCTGCCGCAACTGGTGCGCGAGGCGCGCGCCCAACACCCGGACCTGAAGCTCGCGCTGCGCGAAGACCAGACCGCCACGCTGCTCGAACGGCTGCGCGCGGCCGAGCTCGACTTCGCGCTGATCGCGCTGCCGTACGACACCGCGGGCCTCCTGGTGCGCGAGCTGTTCGCCGAGGAGCTGTGGCTCGTCACCCGCATGCCCGAGCGGGCGAGCCCCCCGCGCCGCCTGAAGATCAGCGGGCTCGACACCGAGCGCTTGCTGCTGCTCGAGGAGGGTCACTGCCTGCGCGAGCACACGCTCGAGGCCTGCGGGCTCGCCGAGCGCGCCAATCCGTCGGGCATCGAGGCGACCAGCCTGGTGACGCTGGTGCAGATGGTCGAGTCGGGGCTCGGCGACGCGCTGCTGCCGCAGATGGCGATCGACTCGGGCTTTCTCGGCCGCGCATCGGTGCTGCCGCAGCGCTTCGCGCCGCCGGCGCCGAAGCGCACCATCGCGCTGGTCGCGCGCCCGACCACGACGCGGATGCCCGAGTTCGAGTTCCTGGCCGGGCTCGCGTCCTGAGCGGGCCGCCGCGCAGGCCGGCGCCCCCGGCGCCCGACGGTGCGCGGCCCTGCACTCGCGGCGGGCGCATCGCGTAAGATCGCTGCGTCATGTCGCTCGAGTCGCCGATCCGCCCGCCGACCCGGTTGCGCACCGTGCTGCGCGACATGGGCACCGTCTATTCGGTCAACGGGCTGATCGGCTTCATCTTCGCGTCCACCGGCCCGGTGGCCGTGATCCTCGCGGTCGGCACGCGCGGCGGTCTGTCCGAATCCGACCTCGCGTCGTGGATCTTCGGCTCGTTCTTCCTCAATGGCCTGATCACGCTGCTGTTCTGCTGGCTCTACCGGCAGCCGCTGGCGTTCTTCTGGACGATTCCCGGCACGGTGCTGGTGGGGCCCGCGCTCGGGCACCTGAGCTTTCCGCAGGTGATCGGCGCGTTCGTCGCCTCGGGGGTCGTGATGTTGCTGCTGGGCCTGAGCGGCTGGGTGCGGCGCGCGATGGCCGTGGTGCCGATGCCGATCGTGATGGGCATGGTCGCCGGCGTCTTCCTGCGCTTCGGCGTCGACCTCGTGCACTCGCTGCACGACGACGCGGCGATCGCCGCGCCGATGGTCATCGCGTTCCTGCTGCTCAACGCCTGGCACGCGGGCGGACGCCGCATGCCGCCGATGCTGGGCGCGCTGCTGGTCGGCGCGATTGCGGTCGCGCTGTCGGGGCGCTTCGCGCCCGAGCTGTCGGCGGCCGCGGTGCTCGCGCGCCCGAACCTGTACGTGCCCGAGTGGTCGCTGCAGGCGATGGTGGAGCTGGTGGTGCCGCTGGTCGTCACCGTGCTGGTGGTGCAGAACGGGCAGGGCGTCGCGGTGCTCAAGGCGGTGGGTCACGAGGCGCCGATCAACGCGGCGACGGTGGCCTGCGGCATCGGCTCGATCGTCACCGCCTTCGTCGGCACCGTTTCGACCTGCCTCACCGGGCCCACCAACGCGATCATCGCGGCCTCGGGCGAACGCGAGCGGCACTACACCGGCGGCCTCGTCGTCGGCGTGCTGGCGCTGGCCTTCGGGCTGCTGTCGCCGTTCTTCACGCGGCTGATGCTGGCCACGCCGCCCGCGTTCATCGCGACGCTCGCGGGCCTGGCGATGCTGCGCGTGCTGCAGACCGCGTTCGTCACCGCATTCGGCGGTGGCCGCTTCACGCTGGGCGCGCTGGTGACCTTCGTGGTCACCGTCGCCGACATCGCGATCCTGAACGTCGGCGCGGCGTTCTGGGGGTTGGTTGCCGGCTGCCTGGTCTCCTGGCTGCTGGAAAGGCCGGATTTCGGGACGCTGGGCAAGGCCTAGGGAGAGTGCCGGCGGGTCGGCCGGCGGCTGTCCGGCCTAAACTCGGGGTCGAGATCCCGACGTTTTGCGCCCCCTCCGGAGAACCGATGCCCCAGCCCGAACGCGCCGACCGCGACGACCTCAGCGACCGTGACGACCGCGGCGAACGCAGCGACCGCGGCGAGCGCGGCGAGCGCGACGACCGCGACGCTCTCGATTTCGCCCCCGCCGACGACGCCCCGATCGAATACATCCGGCGCACGCGCGACTGGTATCTCGCGCTCGGCTACGACAACCCCTACGTCTACGCGCACTACCTCGACGTGCCGTTCCAGCCGCTGCGCAAGCCGCTGGCACAAAGCCGCGTCACGATCGTGACCACCGCCGCGCCGTACCAGCCCGACAAGGGGCCGCAGGGCAACGGCGCCCCGTACAACGCCGCGGCGAAGTTCTATCGCGTCTACTCGGGCGACACCGCCCGCGACCACGACCTGCGCATCGCGCACGTCGGCATCGACCGCCGGCACGCAGACCTGGACGATTCGGGCGCGTGGTTTCCGCTGCCGGCGCTGCGCGCGGCGGTGCGCGCCGGGCGCGTGGGCGAACTGGCGCCGCGCTTCCACGGCGCGCCCACCAATCGCAGCCAGCGCCACACGATCGACGTCGACGCGCCCGAGATCCTCGCGCGGTGCCAGGAGGACGGCGTAGACGCCGCGATCCTCGTGCCGAACTGCCCGGTGTGCCACCAGACGCTGTCGCTGGTCGCGCGACACCTCGAGCGCAACGGCATCGCCACCGTCGTCATGGGCGCCGCGAAGGACATCGTCGAGCACTGCGGCGTGCCGCGCTTGCTGTTCAGCGACTTCCCGCTCGGCAACGCGGCCGGCCGGCCGCGCGACCCCGAGTCGCAGGCGGTCACGCTCGAGCTCGCGCTGAAGCTGCTCGAATCGGCGCCGGGGCCGCGCACGACGATGCAGTCGCCGCTGCGCTGGAGCGCCGACGCGAGCTGGAAGCGCGACTACCGCAACCTCGAAGGGCTGACCGCCGCCGACCTCGCCAGGCTGCGCGCCGAGAACGACCGCGACAAGGTGGTCGCGCAGGCGCTGCGCGACGCGGCACTCGGGGCGGAGGCAGCCGAGGGTGCCGCCGCGGCCGGCGCAACCCGCGCGGCCGCCGCAAAGACCGTGGAGCGCGCACGATGAACGCCCGCGAATCGCTGCCGCTGGCCGGCGTGCGCGTCGTCGAGTTCTGCCAGGTGGCCGCGGGCCCGTTCTGCGGGATGCTGCTGGCCGACTTCGGTGCCGAAGTGATCAAGGTCGAGCCGCGCGAAGGCGACGGGCTGCGCCAGTGGCCGCCGATCCGCAACGGCTTCTCCGAGAACTTCGCGTCGCTCAATCGCGGCAAGCGCTCGCTGGTGCTCGACCTGAAGGACCCTGCCGACCGAGACGTGGCGCGCGCGCTGGTGCTCGACGCCGACGTGCTGGTCGAGAACAACCGGCCGGGCGTGATGCAGCGGCTGGGCCTGGGTTGGGACTGGTTCGGCCCGCGCAAGCCGAGCCTCGTCTACTGCTCGATCTCGGCCTTCGGCCAGAGCGGCCCGCGCGCCGGCGAGGGCGGCTTCGACCTGACCATCCAGGCCGCCGCCGGCGTGATGAGCGTGACCGGCGAGCCCGACGGCGCGCCGGTGAAGTGCGGCGTGCCGCTGGCCGACTTCACCGCGGGCCTGTACGGCGCATTCTCGATCGCATCGATGATCGCGCGCGTGCGCGCCGGCGGCCCCGGCGGCCAGCTCGACGTGCCGATGTTCGCGACCACGCTGGCGATCGCCGCGCTGCAGACCAGCGAGTACTTCGGCACCGGCCGCAATCCGCGCAAGCTGGGCTCCGCGCACCCGCGCAACGCGCCCTACCAGGCCTACCGCGCGCGCGACGCGTGGTTCGCGATCGCCGCCGGCAACGACCGGCTGTGGCGCGCAGTGTGCGAGGTGGTCGCGATGCCCGAGCTGCTCGCCGACGAGCGCTTCGCGTCGACGACGCTGCGCGCCGCACACCAGGCCGAATTGAAGGACCTGCTCGAGGCGCGCTTCGCCGACGCCGGCGCCGCCGACTGGCTCGCGCGCTTCGCGAAGGCCGGCGTGCCGGGCGCGCCGATCAACGGCTATGCCGAGGCGCTGGCCGACCCGCAGGCGCTGCACCTCGCCCTGGTGCAGCCGATGACGATGCCCGGCGGCACCGACACGCGCACCGTCGTCTGCCCGGTGCGCATCGACGGGGCCGCAGTGCCGGTGGACACGCGGGCGCCGGCGCTCGGCGAGCACGATCGCGAGTTGCGCGAGCGCGCGCGGCAGGTCGCGGGCGCCGCCGGCGGACGGACCCACATCGAGGAGGACGACCGATGAGTGCACCCCAGGACCCGATCGCGCCGCTGCGCGACTTCGTCGTCGCGATGACGCGGCTCGTCGAAGACAGCGCCGACGAGGCGACGCTGATCGTCGAGGGCCGGCGCCTGCTCGCGCAACTGGTCGCGCACGACGACTGGCTGCCCGAACCGTTCACCCGCCCCGACCCGCAGTTCTACCGGCAGTTCCTGCTGCACGCCGATCCGCTCGAGCGCTTCTCGGTGGTGAGCTTCGTCTGGGGGCCGGGCCAGCACACGCCGATCCACGACCACACAGTCTGGGGACTCATCGGCATGCTGCGCGGCGCCGAGCGCTGCCAGCGCTACCGGCGCGCCGACGACGGCCGCCTCGTGCCGCACGGCGGCGAGGAGATCCTGCACCCCGGCGAGGTCGACGCGGTGTCGCCGACGATCGGCGACATCCACGTCGTGGCCAACGCGCTGGCCGACCAGCCATCGATCAGCATCCACGTCTACGGCGGCAACATCGGGGCGGTTCGGCGGCATGTGTTCGATCCGGCCACCGGCGAGGTGAAGGACTTCGTGTCCGGCTATTCGTCGGAGGTGGTGCCGAACCTGTGGGATCGGTCGGGGGTGGTGCGGGCGGGGGTCGGGGGCGGCTGATCGGGGGCAGAGGCAGCGCCCGCAGGGGCGACGGCCTGCGCTGCGTTCGACGTCGCGCCGATGACCAATCCGTCGAGCGGACTGGGCGTGCCCGCCGCACCGGACTTGAGCACGTGTGTGTAGATCATCGTCGTGCTGACGTCGCTGTGCCCGAGCAGTTCCTGCACCCGCCGGATATCGGCGCCGGATTCCAGCAGGTGCGTCGCGAACGAGTGGCGAGGCGTATGCGCCGTCACCCGCTTGCCAATGTTCGCAGCACGGGCGGCGCGCGCGATCGCGCGGCCGATCGTCTCCGGGTACAGATGGTGACGACGGCGAATCCTGCTGCGCGGATCCGTCGACAGCGCGGCGGCCGGCCACACCCAGAACCAGTTCCACGACTCGGGCGCCCGCGGATACTTGACCGCCAGCGCGTCGGGCAGTTCCACGCCGGGCACTCCCGCGATGCGGTCGCGCTCCCAGAGCTTTCGGGCATCGGCGAGCTGCAGCTTCAACGGTGCGCGCAACGCTTCGGGCAGCATCACCACGCGATCCTTGCCACCCTTTCCCTCGCGAACCACGATCACCGATCGGTCGAAGTCGACGTCCTTGGTCCGCAGCCGCAGGCATTCGAGCAGCCGCATGCCCGTCCCATACAGCGTGCGCGCGATCACTCCATGGGCGCCGTCGATCGCGGCCAACAGGCGCGCGACTTCTTCGCGCGACAGTACCGTGGGCACACGTACCCGGGATTTCGGCCGGCCCAAGTCCTGCATCCACGGCAACTCCTGGCCCAGAACCTCCCGATAGAGAAACAGCAGCGCGCACAAGGCCTGCTTGTGAGTCGAGACCGAAACGTGCCGTTCGTTGGCCAGGTGGGCGATAGATCGCTCGACCTCGACCCGCCCGAGGTCACGCGGGTGGCGCATGCCGTGATACCGGACGAAGGCCCGCGCCCAGTAGACATATGCCTGCTCGGTGCGAAGGCTGTAGTGCAGGTAGCGGATCCGCTCGCGCAGACGGGCGAGCAGCCCGGGCGATCCCGGACCGCTGCCAGAGGGAGGCGAGCATTGCGGCGGTTGACAGCAGACAATGGGGCGCATGGTGCCCATATATCTACACAGCACCCGGCCTTCGCGCATCGTCGGGCCGTACTACTGGTCACAGGCCGAAGAACTATGCAAAATGGATTGAATCCGGGCCGGCGTGCGTCCTTTGCTGGCCGTTTATTTGTTGCTTCGAGAACCGAAAGCGCCCGGCGGCCGCGATTGGCGCGCGCTGCACGGCGGTGGATGTCCGGGTTATCCGGCGGCGCCTTGGATTATTCGGCCTGCGAATGAGGGGCGCGGGGTCGAAGAGCGCCGGCATCGCCGCAGAGCCGAGGTTGCCCTGGCGTTACGTCCGATACGGAGGCGTAATGGTGGAGAAAGATCCTGCGGCGACAAGCACATCCATGTGCGGGTGTGGACAGGTTACGCCGGTAGATCCGGATTTATCCGGCTGCGCGCAAAGAACCAAAACACGTTAGCCCTATGGCACAGGAGTCCTTCCGTCGGTGGCAAACCGAATCCATTAAGCAGAAGCAAACGGCGTCTGCTCTCCTGCTAGGGTTGAGTGGTGCCGCTGTGGCGTTCGCGATCGCTCAGCTGGCGGGGAAGTCAGCTTATGTTGGTTGTTGGTCGTCTGTCGCGTTTCATCTGGCCGCGGCCGCTCACTTGATTTCCATGGCGAGCGGCATCGCGTTCTCACTGAACCGCGTACGGGACTTTGACCTGACATCTCAAATCGCGAGACTACGAGAGTCTGACCCCAAGTCGACGCGGCTCACGGGAATGCGCGCGAGGGTCCGTTTCTGGGGACGTATCACTCGCCGGCTCGTCGTCGCACAAGTCGTTTTCTTTGGGCTGGGAATGTTGTTCTTGCTCTGGTTTGTGCTGCTCCATTACCGCAATGCGCTGTATCCCGCTACAAACGCATAGGGCTAACCAGCCGTTCGAGCGGACGGCCCGCAAGCTTCGCTTGCGGGTACCCTCGGCGCTTCGCGCCTCGGCCGCCGCTCAACGGCGACGTTAGGGCGCACACGAACAACGTTCATGGAGCTACAGTCTAGAAACTCAGGGGAGTGAGAAAAAAATGTCTGAAGATAATTCCACGGCCGTCTCTGCCGCAGCTATCTCCGTAATCAACACTTTGCAGCCGCTTAGTGTTGATGAGCGCGCGCAAGTTCTCCACGCCGCTGCGGCTTTGTACTCCATACAACTGGCGAGCGCGAGACAGAGTCATGTGCACCAGTCTGCTCTTCAACAGGCGCCTTCCTCCGCGCAGGCGCGTCCTGAAAGCCAAAAGCCCGTGTCCGTCGGCGAGTTTGTCCGTGAGAAATCGCCAGCCACGAACGCGCAGCGCATCGCCTGCTTTGCCTACTACCGAGAGCGCTTCGAACACCATGAACATTTTTCAAGAAGCGACCTGAGCGGCTACTTCGCTGCCGCGAGGCTTCCCAAGCCAGGCAATTTCGACCGAGACTACAACAACGCGGTGAAGGAAAACTGGATTCATGACAGTGGAGCGGAATCTTATCTGACCCAAACCGGCGAGGCAGCGGTATCTGCTGGCTTCGACGGCAAGGCGAAGCCGCGGGGCGCGTCCACTCGAAAGAAGAAGGCTGGTTCTAAGCGCAATGATTGAAAGCAGCAGCCTACTCCAGACGGTCCCTACCGGACTACGTGAGCCCCTTATTCAGGAATTTTCCGGACTATGTAGGGCTTTTAATGAGTCTCGCTGGAAGTTAACTGCTCTAGACGCAGGACGATTCTGCGAAGTTGTTTATTGCATTGTCGATGGCGCTCTATCGGGATCGTTTCAATCCACGCCGAAAAAACCCGGAGATTTTGTAGCAGCATGCAGAGCACTTGAAAACAGACCTCCTGTACCTGTCGGGGATCGATCGCTAAGAATTCTGATTCCCCGGCTTCTGCCTTCGCTGTACGAAATCCGAAACAACCGGGACGTAGGGCATGTCGGTGGCGATGTGCAGTCAAACAAGATGGATGCAGCGTTTGTCCGTGATGCGTGCGCGTGGATCACTGCAGAACTGATAAGAGTATTTCACAACACTAGCACTGAGGTCGCTCAACAATCTGTAGATCTTTTGGCTGAACGAGTGCATCCGTTAGTTTGGGAATTCGAAGGCGTCAAGAGAGTACTCGACACGACTCTTAAGGCCTGGGAGCGCGCGCTAGTCTTGCTTTATGCGACGCCGGGGACGACTACTGTTAAGCAACTCAATGCTTGGGTGGTATACCCGAGCAAATTTCGACGCGGTGTTCTGGAGCCACTTTTCCAAAAGAGACTTATTGAGCTCACGGGCGATAAGGCGATTATTACCCCTTTGGGCTGTGCGTATGTTGAGAAGAATCTCCTGAGATCGCTAGGTGCGCCCTAACAATTCATTCAAACCGATGCCGCTTCGCGGCACGGCTTAATTCTGGCGTTAGATCTCACAACTGGAGTCATGCGATGCAAATGATCAGGCGACTTCTTGGCATCACTCTGTGCGCATTTGTCACTCATGCGGCGGCTCAGATGCCGAAGGGTGAGTACCTTGATGGCAAGGACTCGAAAGTCGCCGTTGTCTTGGCGCACGGCCAAGGTCTCGACGCCGATGCGATTGTTGTGGGTCCGCTGCGCCGAGCAATACACAGCGAACTTGGATTTCACACGCTTTCACTGAGCATGCCAACGCTTCCGGGTGCCAAAACGCTTGAACTATTTCATGAATACGAATCAACTTTTCCTGATGCATACGCGCGCATACAAGCCGCCATTGACTTCCTAAGGAAGGAGAAGGGCGTTGAGCGCATTTATCTCATGGGGCATAGCATGGGTGGTCGAATGACAAGCGCATTCCTGGCGAACCATCCCGATGCACCCGTCGTCGGCTTTATTGGAGTCGGATTATTGGCTGGAGGCAAGGAGCCGCTGAATACGAACCTGAACCTTCGGAGGATCAAGGTTCCAGTCATCGACGTGTTTGCCGAGAATGACCGAGACGCAAAGTCCGCTGAGTTCCGAAAGCCGATGGTTTCGGATCGGTTCGTCCAAATCCCGATTCCTGGAGCCAAGCACGACTACCGAGGCTACGAGAAGGTCGTAGCTAGCGCCGTAAACGATTGGCTCAAAAAGCAGGAAAGCAGGTGAGATCTAACTCGTCGTTGCAGCGGGCGGCCTTTGGCCGCCGCTGAGCTCCAACGTTAGACGTCGCAAGTGCCCTCGGGATTGATTCCATCGCCCGCTTGATCACAATGGTTGTCGCACGAGGGAGGTGTCATGGAGTTCTTGGTCTTCCCGTTCGCCGTGTTGGCCTTGCTCGTTGGGGCAGTAGTCTTCTCTCAGTTGGTGAAACTGCTGACGCACTTCGCAGCTACGACCGCGTTAGGCTTCATCCGAGTCCTCTTCGGGTTCACAGGTGCATTGCTCCTCGACATCAAGTTCATCACCGTGTCTGCGACGTTCTTGACCTACGCGTTCTCTGTCGAAGGAGGGCGATGGGGCTTCTACGCTGCAGTGCTTTCCTTCTATCTATTCGTCGTGTGCAGTGCAAACATCGTCGTTCTAATGATCGAGACGCTACGAAAGACAAACTGGGGCAAGAAGGCGGCGATTCTTGAGCCCTTTGACTTCGGATTTGACTCTCTTGGACAAATAAACAAGGGACTGCCAGATGCGCTTCGCATGGGAGTCGCTTTCTGGGGCGGGCTTGGACTCTTCATTGCCTTCGGACTGCTTTTCTTCATAGCTTCGCGGTGGTCGCCGGATGGTCTCTTCCCTGGGAAGCATTCACTGCCTCTAACCTTCGGCCAATCCTTTGGTTTTGCCTTTCAGACGTGGCTTGATGCGGTCCCTGTAGTTCAAACGGCTGCCAAGCAGCAGTTCTCGACACTGTCTGCCTCTTGGACCACGTGGCCTTCACGCATGGCCATGTTTGTCGTGCTTGCATATCAGTTCTTGATTTACCCCGCGGCGTTTAACTTTGTGGCAAAGATGTGGGAAGTCATTCACGTTAAGGATGGCTGAAGTTCTCGCTCAGAGGCGGCTAACCCTTCCCTGGAGCGGAACCTCCACCCCCTCAGCTCAAACGTTAGATCGCGCAGAGCATCCACATTTGACAAAAGTAGCCTACGGGCTACGCTGCTTGCGTGTGAGTAGAGTAGACCGATGAGTACGCGCACTGGATTGATGCGCTGAGAGACCAATCGGCCCGCGCTCGCATCTTCGTTCGTGTCGAACGGCTGATCGGCGGCAATCCCGGTGAACATCGCAACCTGAGCGATGGTGTCTCTGAGTTGAAGATCTGAGCCGCTCCGGTTTCCTGTACCGACCTGAACGCTAGTCTTCGGCACCTTTGAGCCGCTCCGGTTTCCTGTACCGACCTGAACGCTAGTCTTCGGCACCTCTGAGCCGCTCCGGTTTCCTGTACCGACCTGAACGCTAGTCTTCGGCACCTCTGAGCCGCTCCGGTTTCCTGTACCGACCTGAACGCTAGTCTTCGGCACCTCCGACACCCCGCTGGCAGGCCGAAAGCCTTGCCTGGCGGGCATATTCCCGCGGCGCGACGTCCGCGAGAGCCATGTGAGGCCGACTCTCATTGTAGTCATGCCTCCAAGCCTCGATGATCTGCCGGGCCTGCCCGAGCGACTCGAACCAGTGCACGTTCAGGCACTCGTCGCGCAGCGACCCGTTGAACGTCTCGACGTAGCAGTTGTCCGTCGGCTTGCCGGGACGACTGAAGTCGATCCGCACCTTGTGGTGATACGCCCAGAGATCGAGCAGGCGCCCCGAGAACTCGCTGCCGTTGTCCACGAACAGGAACTTCGGCTTGCCGCGCGTGCTCATGATCCGGTCGAGCGTGGCCACTACGTCTTCACCCTTCAAACGCTGCCCCACCTCGATCGCCAACGCCTCTCGAGTGAACACGTCCACCACCGTCAGCGCCCGGAACCGCGTTCCGTTGGCCAATTGATCGGCAACGAAGTCCATCGTCCATGCATCGTCGGGCGCCGCCGGCTGCATCCGCTGATTGCGCTGAACCACCATCTTGCGTCGCTTGGGCAGCTTCGAGCGCAGTTGCAGGCGTTCCTCCGTATACAGCCGATAGGTCTTGCCACGGCTGTGCTTCCAGCCCTCCCTGCGCAGCAGCACGTGAATGCGGCGATAGCCGTATCGAACCCGCACCTGCGCGATCTCGCGCATGCGCTGGCGCAGCGCCAACTGCGGATCCTTCACGCTGCGGTAGCGGTGCGTGCTGCGCGGGTGCCTGAGCAGGGCACAGGCCCGACGCTGGCTGAGGCGGTGATGGCTCATCAGGTACATCACCGCTTCACGCTTCAGCGCGGGCCGCCCCACTTTTTTGACGCGACGTCCTGCAGGATCGCCTTGTCCAGGCTCAGCTCCGCGACCAGCTTCTTCAGCCGTGCGTTCTCGTCCTGCAACTGCTTGAGCTCGCGCGCCTGGTCAGGCTGCAGCCCGCTGTAGAGCTTCTTCCAGCGGTAGAACGTCTGCTCCGAGATGCCCAGCTGACGCACCAGGTCCCCCACCGGCATACCCAGCTCCGCCTGCTTGAGCACCGCCACGATCTGCTCGACCGAAAACCGGCTCTTCCTCACGACAAACCCCTCCCTCTTCCAAAGGACAGTTTGCCGAAAAACTAACGCTCAGCGTGGATCAGGATTGCGGACGCAGATCACGTCATCGGATGGCTCAAC
>JAHBZV010000040.1 GCA_019635275.1 Burkholderiaceae bacterium
ACCAGCGCCGACGCGAGCGGATTGCCGAACGCGGCCGCGACCAGGCCGATCGCCGCGGCGCTGACGAGCACCTGCGCGCTGCCTGCCGCGAACACCCACCGACGCATCGCCCACAACCGCTCGGCCGACAGCTCGAGGCCGATCATGAACATCAGGAACATCACGCCGATCTCGGCCAGCACCGACACGGCGTCCAGGTTCGGGAACACCAGCCAGCGCAGCAGCGGCACCTCGGCCGCGAGCCGCCCCAGGCCGAAAGGCCCGACCAGGATCCCGACGGCGAGAAAGCCCAGCACGCTGCTCACCCGGTAGCGCTGCAGCAGCGGCACCAACACGCCCGCCAGCCCGAGAAACAGCAGCGTCTCGCGCAGGTGGGGAATCGCGTGCACCTCGTCCATTCCGTTCATGCTCCCGATCCGGCCGTTCGACCCGAACGTGTCGTGCCGGCTCGACACGCGAGGATACAGAGGCGATTCAATCCCACCAACCTCGTTCAGAATCGGTCGACAGGAGGCATGCCCAACGTGGTCACCGGTCGTGGCGACATCGGCCTGATCCTGATGGGCGGCGGCGCGCGCGCGGCCTACCAGGTCGGCGTACTCGACGCCGTGCGCGAGATCCTCGACGAAGCGGGCTGGCCCGCGCTGCGCAACCCCTACACGGTGGTCTGCGGCACGTCGGCCGGCGCGCTCAATGCCGCCGCGCTGGCCGCCGGTTGCGACGACCCGGGGCAGGCGGTCCGCTCGATGGTCCGCACATGGTCCACGCTGCACGCAAGCGACGTCTACCGCACCGACGCGCGCGGCGCGCTGGGCAACGCGGCGCACTGGCTCGGCGGCCTGACCATGGGATGGGTCGTCCGAAGCCGCCCGCGCTCGCTGTTCGACAACGCGCCGCTGGCGGCGCTGCTGCAGCGCTCGTTCGAGCCGCGGCGCATTGCCGATCATCTGGAGCGCGGCATCCTGCGCGCGCTGGCGATCACCGCGTCGAGCTACACGTCGGGCCAGCACGTCACCTACTTCCAGAGTGCCCGGCCGGTGGCGACGTGGGTGCGCATGCAGCGCCTCGCCTGCCCGGCGACGCTGACCGTCGAGCACCTGCTCGCCTCGAGCGCGATCCCGTTCGTCTTTCCGGCGGTGTCGCTGACGCTCGACGGCAGGCGCGAATTCTTCGGCGACGGCTCGATGCGGCAGCTCGCGCCGATCAGCCCGGCCATCCACCTCGGCGCCGACCGGATCCTGGTGATCGGCGCCGGACAGCTCGAGCCCGGCACGCCGCGCAGCCCGCACACCGGCTCGCAGTACGTGTACCCGAGCCTCGCGCAGGTGGCAGGACACGCGCTGGCGGGCATCTTCCTGGACGGCCTGGCCTACGACGTCGAGCGCCTGACGCGGATCAACGAGACGCTGCGGCTGATCGCGCCCGATCAGCGTGCGCGCAGCCCGCTGCGGCCGATCGAGGTCCTCGCGATCACGCCGAGCCGCCGCCTCGATGCGCTGGCGATCGGGCTCGGCAACGCCCTGCCGCGAACCGTCCGCACGATCCTGAGGATGACCGGCGCCACCGAGCGGCGCAGCGCGGCGCTGCTGTCGTACCTGCTGTTCGAGCCGGTGTACACGACACGGCTGATCGAGCTGGGCCGCGCCGACACGCTTGCGCGTCGCGCCGACGTGCTGTCGTTCTTCGGACTGGAAGCGCCGGCGCTCGCGTCGTCGCTGGCGGCCTGACCGGCGCTTGCGCGGCAGCGGCCCGCGCCGCTGCCCGCGCCCGCCTCAGCGCTTACTCGGCTTCGGCCTCGGCCTGCGAGCCGCGTTCGATGGGGGCGCTGCCCGTCGCGGGGCGCCGTTTGACGTCGCCGCGCATGCGCACGGCGTGTTCCTCGAGTTGCCGACGCGCGGCGAAGAAGGCGTCGCGCAGCGCGACGTTGACGTCTTCGTGGTGCGCGTGGTTGGCGACGATGTTGCTGCCAGGGACCGAGACATCGATCGAAACGATGAAGTGCTCTCCCTGCTGCTTGTGGTGGTGCGGCTTGTCGATGACGACGCGGCAGCCGGTGACGTTGGGGTGGAACTGCTCGAGCTTGGCGGTCTTGTCGCGAATCAGCGTCTCCAGTGCCGGCGACGTGTCCATGCCATGAAAGTTGATTTGCAGCGGTGTACGCATGGGGCTCCTTCGTCTCAGGATGTGCCCGGCTGCGGGCCGGGCGCCGGTACGCTCGATTCTGCCGGGTCGGCGGTCAATGATCGTCGGTGCGGGTGCGCTCGTCGTCGGCGAGCTGGCCGGTGTCCGGATCGACCCAGTCGGGCACCCCCAGCACGTCGCCCGCCTCGCGCAGGTCGTCGGTGTCGGCCTCGTCGGCTCCCGCCTCGACGTCGGCCAGCTGCATGTCGGCCACCGCCTCGACCATCGTCTGGAACGGCCCGTACTCGCGACCGTCGGCATCGTCCTGCCAGTAGAACCCGTCGGGGCGCTCGATGATCCGCGTGTGGTCGAACTCGGCAGACGTCGTCGGGATCTTCTGGGTCATGCCTTCCCTCCGTCTCGGGTGGCCGCAACCACCTCTTCGATCGTGGACAAGTGGCGGGTCTCGGCCAGGGCGAACTGCAGGGCGCGGATGCGCACCGCTTCGTTGGGCGAGGTCGCCGCGATGTGCTCGAAGATGGCCCGCATGCCCCGCTCGTTGTGCCGCGCCGTCTCCAGTGCGTCGTCGAGCGACATCGAGCCGATCAGGCGCGCCGGACGCACCGGCTGCGCCCACATGACCTCCTCGGCCAGTATCGTCCCCACGTCGAGATCGGGCAAGTCGCGCTCGATGCGGGCGGCCTGCTCGGCCTCGAGAACTGCCAGACGCGAGAATACCCGAGCCACCTGGGGCGCCTCCCTCACCGCGGGTTCCATGGCCAGCCGGCGATAGCCTGCGGCGGCCTCGCGCCGCATCGCGAGCGCCCTGGCGAGCAGATCGCGAAGCGACACGACGGCTGGAACTGCTGACCCCATGAGAATATCGTGCCCCGGCGTCCACCGGGCCGACTTGATGCGGGTCAATCGGGAATCACCGCTGCACTGCACGGTCGGCTTGATAACATGTTCGGTTAAAGTCTTTGCATCGTCTCTGATTTCGCGGAGCCCGGGCGTGGCATCGGTCACCATCGAAGCAGTCAGGAAGTCGTACGGTGCGGTCGAAGTCGTCCATGGCGTCGACGTGTCGATCGCCGACGGCGAGTTCTGCGTGCTGGTCGGGCCGTCGGGCTGCGGCAAGTCGACGCTGCTGCGCATGATCGCCGGCCTCGAGGAGATCACCGCCGGGCGCATCATGATCGGCGAGCGCGTCGTCAACGACGTGCAGGCGAAGGACCGGGACATCGCCATGGTGTTCCAGAACTACGCGCTGTACCCGCACATGAAGGTGCGCGAGAACATGGCGTTTTCGCTGGTGCTCGCGAAGCGCCCGAAGTCCGAAATCGACCAGCGCGTCGCCGAGGCCGCCGGCATTCTCGGGCTGACGCAGTACCTCGACCGCCATCCGCGGCAGCTTTCGGGCGGGCAGCGCCAGCGCGTCGCGATGGGGCGCGCCATCGTGCGCAAGCCGCAGGTGTTCCTGTTCGACGAGCCGCTGTCGAACCTGGACGCGAAGCTGCGCGTGCAGATGCGCGCCGAGATCCGCGAGCTGCACCAGCGCCTGAAGACCACGTCGATCTACGTCACCCACGACCAGATCGAGGCGATGACGATGGCCGACCGGATCGTCGTCATGCACGACGGCGTCGTCGAGCAGATCGGCTCGCCGCTCGAGCTCTACGACCGTCCCGCCAACGCCTTCGTCGCGACCTTCATCGGCTCGCCGGCGATGAACCTGCTCGACGGCCGGATCGGCCCCGACCGCGCCAGCGTCGAACTCGACGGAGGCGCGCGCGTCACCCTGCCCGCCGTCACCGGCGAAGCCGGCCAGCCGGTGAAGCTGGGCATCCGGCCCGAGCACCTCGCGCTGGACGACGAAGGCATCGCCTGCGAGGTGGCGGTCATCGAGCCGACCGGCGCCGATACCCAGGTGGTGACCCGCTTCGCCGGAGGCGGCCTGACCGCAGCCTTCCGCGAGCGACACGGCTTTCGACCGGGCGACCGGATCGGGCTCGCGCCGCTCGCCGGCACGACCCACGTCTTCGACGCGGCCACCGGCGCGCGGCTCTGAAGGGCTCCGGGCGCCTCCGGCGCCCAGCACCGGGCCCCGCCCACGCGCGACGACGGTCGCCCCGCTCAGGTTCCCGAGCGCGGCTTCCCGGTCGGACCGGAGCCGGCCCGCGAGGCCGCCAACCAGCGCCGCGGATCGAGCAGCCCGGTCGTCAGCGCCGTCCCGAAGAGGATCGTCGCCGCGCCGGCCAGCATGCTGGCGCTGACCGCCTCGCCGAGGAAGACCGCCCCCCAGAACATGCCGAACACCGGGATCAGGAACGTCACCGCGATCGCCCGGCTGCTGCCGACGCGGGAGATCAACCTGAAGAACAGCACGTAGGCCAGGCCGCTGCACAGCGCGCCGATCAGCACCGCGCTCAGCCACGCCCATCGGTCGGGCGGCGTCGCCGGCCACCAGGCGATCGCGAACGGCAGCAGCATCAGCGCCGCGAACAGCTGGCTGCCCGCGGCGCCGATCAGCGCGCCCACGTCGCCGAGGTGCTTCTTGGTGGCCACGGCCGCAAAGCCGTACGACGCGGTGGCGACCAGCGCTGCCAGGATCGGCAGCAGCGACCCATCGCCCTCGAGCCCGTTGCGCCCCCAGACCAGCACGAGCACGCCGCAAAAGCCGATCAGCAGGCCGACGATGCGCAGCCGGCCGAGCCGCTCGCCGAGCCACAGGTAGGCGACGATCGCGCCCCAGAACGGCGTCGTCGCGTTCAGGATCGACGTGAAGCCCGCGCTCAGGTACTGCATCGCGTACCCGAACATCACGAACGGCAGCGCCGAACTGACCAGCCCGACCCAGGCGATGCGCGCCGCGTTCGCGCGCAACTCGGCGCCGCCCGCGGTGCGCAACACGAACGGCAGCAGCACCGCCGCGCCGATGCCGGTGCGCAGCCCCATCAGCGGGAACGCGCCGAACTGCGGCGCCGCCACGCGCATGAACAGGAACGACGCGCCCCACAGCGCCGCGAGCAGCAGCAGGTCAGCGAGGTCGCGCCGCTTCACGGATCAGATCGCCCGCTCGTGATGCAGCAATGCGCGCTTGCGCTCGAGCCCGCCGGTGTAGCCGGTCAGCGATCCGTCGCTGCCCACCACGCGATGGCAGGGTACGACCAGCGAGACCGGATTGCGCCCGATCGCGGCGCCGGTGGCACGCACGCCGCGCGGCGAGCCCGCTGCGCGCGCCACGTCGGCGTAGCTGCGCGTCTGCCCGCAGGGAATGTCCAGCAATTGCGCCCAGACACGGCGCTGGAAGTCGGTGCCCGCCAGCTCGATCGGCAGGTCGAATGCGACGCGCCGGCCGGCCTCGTATTCGGCGAGCTGTCGGCGCGTCTCGGCGAGCACCGGCCAGTCGTCGTCGCGCACGGCGCCTTCGCGCTCGAGTTCGCCGATGTCCGGCTGGTCCTTCTGGCCGACGAAATACAGGCCCGCGAGCCGCGCGTCGCGCGCGATCGCCAGCAGCTCGCCGAAGCGCGAGACGATGAGTGCATAGCGGATCTTCATGTGGTCGCTCCCATCGAAGCCCAGAGTTCCATCACCGCGTAGGCTCGCCACGGCTGCCAGGCGCGGGCGCGCTCGCGCGCCTGCGCCGGCGTACGGGCGTCCAGCGCCTTCAGTACGGCGAGGTCGCCGGCCGGAAACGCGTCGGGCCAGCACAGTGCGCGCATCGCGATGTATTGCGCGGTCCAGTCGCCGACGCCCGGAATCGCCTGCAGCGCCGCGATCGTCGTCTCGACCGGCGCGCGCGGCTCGAGCGCGAGGCGGCCCTCGGCGATCGCCTGCGCCAGCGAGCGGATCGCCGCAGCGCGGCGGCCCACGATGCCCAGCCCGGCGATCGACGCAGGCTCGAGCGCCGCGATTCGCGCCGGCGCCGGGAAGTGCCGCTCGAGCCCGGCCGGCGCCCCGCCGTCGATCGGCTCGCCGTAACGCTCGACCAGCCTGCCGACGAGGGTGCGCGCCGCCTTGACCGTGATCTGCTGGCCGACGATGCCGCGCACCGCGAGCTCGAAGCCATCGAAGGCGCCGATGAGCCGCATCGGCCCGCCGCCGCTCGATGGGCCCGACACGACGCGCTGCACCTGCGCGGGCTCGCAATCGAGATCGAAGACGTCGCGAATCCGCTGCAGGATCGGCGGGATCGCGCCGGCCAGCGACGCCGACAACTCCACCTCGAGCAGCGCGCGCGACGGCACCGGGCGCACCGCGAGCCAGCCGCGCAGATCGTGCGCGCCGACCGGCCAGCGCACGGTGCGCCGATAGGCGCCGGCGCCGACCACCTCGACACCGTCGATCGTGCGCGCCGCGAGGAATGCCATCGATCGCGGCCAGTCGCAAGGCGGCCGATAGGCGAGCCGGAAGCGCATCGCCGAAGCCGGCTTCGCGCCGGCCCGGGCGCGCAACATGGTCGGGCTGAGCCGGTAGCGCTCGCGAAACGCCGCATTGAATCGGCGCAGGCTGCGGAATCCCGAGGCCGCGGCGATCTCGGTGGCCGGCAGTGCGGTGTCGGTGAGCAGCCGCTTGGCGAGCAGCAATCGCTGGGTCTGCGCGTACTCGATCGGCGTCACCCCGAATTCGGCGGCGAACACGCGACGCAGGTGTCGCGAGCTGGTGCCCACGCGCGCAGCGACGCCCTCGACACCGTGCCGATCGAGTTCGCCCGCCTCGATGAGTCGTGCCGCGCCCTGCGCGAGCCGCGAACCGATGTCGATGCCGGCGCGTCCCGGCGCCAATTCGGGGCGACAGCGCAGGCACGGGCGGAAGCCGTGGCTCTCGGCCGCCGCGGCGCTCGCGAAGAAGCGGCAATTCTCGGCCTTCGGCGTGCGCACGCGGCACACCGGCCGGCAATAGACGCCGGTCGAGCGCACGCCGACGTAAAGGCGCCCGTCGAAGCGCGCGTCGTGCGCGAGCAGTGCCGCGTAGCAGGCGTCGGGATCGGGAAGCATGGGCGGATTATGCGCCGCGGCCCGGTCGGCGACTCGCCGTTTTCGGACACGACGTTCGGGGTCCGTCCGGAGGCGCCGGATGCCGGATTCCGCTACGGGCGTCAGCCGTTCTGCTCGTCAGCCATTCTGCTCGTCGGTCGGCGCGAGCACCCGACGCGTGAGCGCCGCGAGATCGGCCGCGCTTGCATCGGCATCGAGCGCCGCGAGCAGCGAGCGCCGATCGGCCGGCGCGCGGTTCTGGCTGAGCTTGAATTTCGCTTCGATGCGCTCGACGTCGATCTCGAACGCCACGATCGCCGCGACCAGTTTCGCCTCGAACTCCGGATCGAGCGACATCGTCCAGCGCCCGGCGCGATCGCCCTCGTAGCGCTCGACCATCTTCGCGAGGATCGACCGTGCCTGCGAGGCATCGTCGACGATGCGCACGCGCCCGTAGCAGTGGATCGCCGCGTAATTCCAGGTCGGCACCTGGTTCGGCGACACGTAGTGGCGCGGCGACACGTAGCCGTGCGGGCCCTGGAAGATCGCCATCGCCGGGGCCTCGCCGAACGCGCGCCAATGGGGATTGGCCCGCGCCAGGTGGCCCACCAGCACCGTGCGTCCGTCGCGGCGCTCGCGCAGCAGCGGCAGGTGCGTGGCGAAGGGCTCGCCGTCGCGCTGCGACACCAGCGTCGCGAACGAGTGGGCGTCGATCAATTCGTCGACCAGCGCGTCGTCGCTCGCCTGGAAGTGCGTCGGGACGTACATGCGGGAACCTCCGCGTCAGTATTCGAGCAGCAGGTCGTGCGCCGCGACCGTCTCGCCGGGTTTCACGTGCACCGCGCGCACCGTGCCGTCGCGCTCGGCGCGAATCTGCGTCTCCATCTTCATCGCCTCGATCGACACCAGCGGGTCGCCGGCGCGCACCGCTTGCCCCGCCTTCACCGCGACCGTGACGATCATGCCCGGCATCGGCGCGGGCACGTGCGCCGGGTTGCCCGACTCGGCCTGCACGCGCCGAGGCGCGCGCGCCGCGCCGGCCTTCTCGATGCGCATCGTGCGCGGCTGGCCGTTCAATTCGAAGAAGACGCGCACCAGCCCTTCCTCCTCGGCGGGCGCGGTCCCCTGCATGCTGACGATCAGCGTCTTGCCCGGATCGATGTCGATCGCGATCTCCTCGCGCTCGCGCATTCCGTAGAAGTACGTCTGCGTCGGCAGCAGGCTCACGTCGCCGTACTGGCGCCTGTGCTCGGCGTAATCGCGGAACACCTTCGGATACATCAGCCACGACGCGAGATCGTCGTCGTCGACGCGGTGGCCGGCCGCCTTCTCCGCCTCCTGGCGCGCCTGCTCGAGGTCGACCGGTGCGAGCCGGTCGCCCGGCCGGTACGGCACCGGCGGCTCGGGAAGAATCGGGTGCGCGCTGTCGCACTTCAGCACCTTGCGCGACAACGCCGCGGGGAAACCGTCGGGCGGGAACCCGAGTTCGCCCCGGAACAGCGACACGACGCTCTCCGGGAAGGCGACCTCGCGCGCCGGATCGAGCACGTCGGCGGCCGACAGGTCGTTGGCCACCATGAACAGCGCCAGGTCGCCGACCACTTTCGACGTCGGCGTCACTTTCACGATGTCGCCGAACAACCGGTTCACTTCGGCATAGGCCTGCGCGACTTCGGGCCAGCGCTGCTCGAGGCCGAGGGCGCGCGCCTGCTCGCGCAGGTTCGTGTACTGGCCGCCCGGCATCTCGTGGCGGTAGACGTCGGCAGTGCCGGCGCGGATGTCGGACTCGAACGGCGAGTAGAGCCGCCGCGCGCCCTCCCAGTAGTGCGAGATCTCCTGCATCGCGGCACGATCGACGCCCGGATCGCGCTCACTGCCTTCGAGCGCCGCGACGATCGCGCCGAGATTCGGCTGCGACGTGAGCCCGCTCATCGCGTCCATCGCGCCGTCGACCGCATCGGCGCCCGCCTCGACCGCGGCCAGCACCGACGCCGCGGCCGCGCCGCTCGTGTCGTGCGTATGGAAGTGCACCGGCAGGCCGGTCTCGTCGCGCAATGCGCGCACCAGTTCGCGCACCGCGCGCGGCCGGCACACGCCCGCCATGTCCTTGATGCCGATCACGTGCACGCCCGCGCGCTGCAACTGGCGCGCAGTGTCGAGGTAATAGCGCAGCCCGTACTTGGGCCGCGACGCGTCGAACAGGTCGCCGGTGTAGCAGATCGCGCCTTCGCACAGCGCCCCCGACTCGCGCACCGCGTCGATCGCCACGCGCATGTTCTCGACCCAGTTCAGCGAATCGAAGACGCGGAACAGGTCGATGCCGCCTGCGGCGGCCTGTTGCACGAAATAGCGCACGACGTTGTCGCTGTAGTTGGTGTAGCCGACCGCGTTGCTGCCGCGCAGCAGCATCTGGAACAGGATGTTCGGCACCGCCGCGCGCAGCCGCGCGAGACGCTCCCACGGGTCTTCCTTCAGGAAGCGCAGCGCGACGTCGAAGGTCGCGCCGCCCCAGCACTCCAGCGACAGCAATTGCGGCAGCATCCGCGCGTAATACGGCGCGATCCGCAGCATGTCGATCGTGCGCATCCGCGTCGCGAACAGGGACTGGTGCGCGTCGCGCATCGTCGTGTCGGTGAGCAGCACGCGCGGATGCGCGCGCATCCATTCGGCGAAGCGCTGCGGGCCGAGCTCCTGCAAACGCTGGCGCGTGCCCGGCGGCGGCGCGGCCGAGAGGTCGATCGGGGCCGCAGCGCTCGCTTGCGCGTCGGCCATGCCCGCCTCGCCTTCGCGCCGGCTGCGCGGCAGCACCAGGTGAAGGTGCGACAGGTCGGGACGCGCACGCCCCTTCATGTCGGGGTGGCCATTGACGGTCACCTCGCCGATGTAGCGCAGCAAGCGCGTCGCGCGGTCGCGCCGCCTCGGAAAGCGGAAGAGCTCGGGCGTCGTGTCGATGAAGCGCGTGGTCACGCGCCCGGCGGCGAAGTCCGGATGGTTGATCACGTTCTCGACGAACTGCAGGTTCGTCGCCAGCCCGCGGATCCGGAACTCGCGCAGCCCGCGGTCCATCCGCCGGATCGCCTCCTCAGCCGTCGGCGCCCAGGCCGTCACCTTGACCAGCAACGAGTCGTAGTACGGCGTGATCACGGCGCCCGAATAGGCGGTGCCGCCGTCCAGTCGCAACCCGAAGCCGGCGGCGCTGCGATACGCGGTGATGCGACCGTAGTCCGGAGTGAAGTTGTTCTCCGGGTCTTCGGTGGTGATCCGGCACTGCAGTGCGTGGCCGTTCAGGCGGATGTCCTGCTGCCGCGGCACCGGACAGTCGGCGTCGCCGATCCGCGCGCCCTCGCTGATCCGCAATTGCGCCTTCACGATGTCGATGCCGGTCACCTGCTCGGTTACCGTGTGCTCGACCTGGATCCGCGGGTTGACCTCGATGAAGTAGAAGCGGTCGGTGTCGGCGTCCATCAGGAATTCGACGGTGCCGGCGTGCGTGTAGCCGACCCGCCGCGCCAGCTTCAGCGCCGACTCGCACAGTTCGGCGCGACGCGCGTCGTCCAGGTACGGCGCCGGCGCGCGCTCGACCACCTTCTGGTTGCGCCGCTGCACCGAGCAGTCGCGCTCGAACAGGTGCACCAGGTTGCCGTGGCGGTCGCCGATCACCTGCACCTCGACGTGGCGCGCGCGGCGCACCAGCTTCTCCAGGTAGACCTCGTCGTTGCCGAACGCCGCCGCGGCCTCGCGCCTCGCGACGTCCAGCTGCGCATCGAGATCGGCCTCCGACTCGATGACGCGCATGCCACGCCCGCCGCCGCCCCAGCTCGCCTTGAGCATCAGTGGGTAGCCGATCTCCGTGGCCAACCGGCGCGCCTCTGCCGGATCGACCGGCAGCGGCCCGGTGGCCGGCATGACCGGCACGCCGGCCGCGACCGCCGCGGCGCGGGCGGCCACCTTGTTGCCGAGCGTGGTCATCACCTCGGGCGTCGGCCCGACGAACACGATGCCCGCGGCCGCGCAGGCCCGGGCGAAGTCGGGGTTCTCGGACAGGAAGCCGTAGCCGGGATGGATCGCGTCGACCTTCGCGCGCCGGGCGATGCGGATGATGTCGTCGATGTCCAGGTACGCCTGCAGCGGCTTGCGCCCTTCGCCGACCAGGTAGCTCTCGTCGGCCTTGAACCGGTGCAGCGCGAAGCGGTCCTCGTGGGAATAGATGGCGACGGTGCGCATGCCGAGCTCGGCGGCGGCGCGCATCACGCGGATCGCGATTTCGGAGCGGTTGGCGACGAGAAGCGAGTGAATTCGGTGCATGGGCTGGATCGCGGGGCTGGGAGGGCCACCCGAAGCCGGCCAGGACACGCGCGGACATTCGCGCGGCGGCGGCAGCGGAGCGGGTTGCGGCAATGCAACATTACGCGTGGAAACGGGGCCCCGCAACGCCCCCCGCCCGGTCCGGAACGGCCCCCGGTTGTTGTCGGCACGCCACCATTCGGGGCGCCCGCCAAAGAGTTCCTGCCGGCCTGCCCGCACCGAGCGGTTACGATGCTGACTGCGATGCGCCGCCGGCGCAAGCCTCCGACGACATCTCGATGAAGTTCTTCCCGCTGCGCCCGCTCCGGGCGCTCTGCGCCGTCACGATCAGCGTGCTCCTCGCCGCCTGCGGCGGCGGGGGCGGCAGCAGCAGCCCGACCGACACGCGGGCCTGCTGCTTCGACTACAGCACGTTCGTCGTGCCGCCGCCCGTCGTGGGCCCCGATCCGCTGCTGCCCGACCAGTGGCACCTGGACAACTTCGGCCAGAGCGGCGGCACGCCGGGCGAAGACCTGAACGTGGCCGGGGCGACCGGCGCCTGGGCGCTGGGCACGAAGGGCGAAGGCGTGCGCGTGGCGATCGTCGACGACGCGGTCGAAACCGTTCACCCCGACCTGGCGCCGAACTTCAACCTCGCGGACACCGCGTCGTACTACAACTACCTGTTCCCGGGCTCGCCGCCGCTGCCCTACTTCCTCGACGAGGATCACGGCACCTCGGTGGCCGGCATCGCGGTGGCCCGCGACGGCAACGCGATCGGCGGCGCCGGCGTCGCGCCGCGCGCGTCGCTGGGCGCCTACAACGCGCTGGCGACCAGCCAGGATGCCGACATCGCCGACGCGCTGCGCCGCGCGCCCGACGTCACCGGCGTCTACAACAACAGCTGGGGGTCGCCGGACAACGGGGTGCTGAACGCGGCGGAGCCGAGCTTCGTCGCGGCGATCGAGGCGGGGATCACGACCGGGCGCAACGGCAAGGGTTCGATCTACGTGTTCCCGGCCGGCAACGGCGGCAGCGGCGGCGCGAATGCCAACGTCTGGGACCTGAGCGGCAACAAGATCGACGAGAACTCGAACTTCGACGGCTACGTCAACAAGCGCGGCGTCATCGCGGTCTGCGCGGTCGACGACAACGGCGTTGCGCCGAGCTACGGTGAGCCCGGCGCCAACCTCCTCGTCTGCGGCCGCTCGGGCAACGATCGCGTGGGCATCACCACCACGATGCCGCAGGGCGCCTATCGCTCGACGTTCTCGGGCACCTCGGCCAGCACGCCGACAGTTTCCGGCATCGTCGCGCTGATGCTGAAAGAAAGGCCCGACCTGACCTGGCGCGACGTGCGCCTGATTCTGGCAAAGAGTGCCCGGAAGAACCATCCGGCGGACCCGGGGTGGGTTTACAGCCCCGCCAGTGGCCTGAGCTTCAATCCCAGATACGGGTTCGGCGCCGTGGATGCCGCCGCCGCCGTGACGATGGCCCGAACCTGGACGACGATCGACGGCGGCAGCCCGGTCATGAAGTCGTGTTCGTACCCACGAAGCGGCGCCCCGACGTTCCCGATCAGCATCCCCGACAATGTCAGTTCGCCGGTATCCGACACGGTCACGGTCGACGCAAGCAGTTGCGCGATCACGCGCATCGAGTTCGTCGAGGTGGAGTTCGACGCGGGCCGCGCGCCAGACCCTGCGGTCACCTATTACAGCGGTGATCTTCGCGTCGAGCTGATCGGGCCCGCGCCGGCGAGCCTCGTCAGCCTGCTCGCCAGCGAGCGACTGTGCCTTCTCGACAGCGATAACGTGGCGGACGACTGCGGCAGCTACAGCCACTGGAAGTTCGGCTCCGTTCGCCATCTCGAGGAATCGCCGGTAGGCACCTGGACTTTGAGGGTCACCGACGCGCAGCCGAGTGACAGCGGCGTCTGGAACTCGTGGCGGCTGACCATCTGGGGACGATGATGCGACGACCAGCACTCGTGGCGCTCGCGCTGGCCGGCCTGGCCTCGGCTCACCTGTCCTTCGCCGCAGACGCCGGCCAGGCGCTGCCGCGCAAGCCCGACGCGACCGCTCCCGGCAAGGCCGCCGGCCCGACCGGGGTGGGAAAGGCCGCGAACGCCGCCCGCCACTACTACTACGAGAACGGCCAGAAGAAGGCGCTGCGCGTCGACCCCGGCTGGGTCGCCGACTTCGCGTTGCCCGCGAAGCCCGAGCCGGGCAAGCCGCGCACGCCGGTGAAGCGCTTCATCGGCGGCGAGAAGGGCCTCGAGACGCTGCCCAGCGGTTCGTCGCCGGTGTTCCGCGACGACAACGGCGCGATGCGCGCGCTGGCCGGCGGCGTCGTCGTGCGGCTGCGCGAAGCCGACGTGCCCGACGCGCGCGCGCGGCTCGCCGACGCCGGCCTGCTGCCCGTCAGGCAGCTCGACCCCGAAGGACGCAGCTGGCTGGTCGCGTCGCCGGCCGGCATCCCGTCGCTCGAGCTCGCCAACCAGCTGCACGAGAGCGGAAAGTTCGAGTCGGCCACCCCGAACTGGTGGCGCCCGCGCTCGCTGAAGTAGCGCGCGCTAGGGCTTCTGCTCGACCGGTACCTCGACGCGGCGCGTCACGCCGCTCGGGCCGGGGAAGTCGCCGAGGATCGCGCGCGCGAGCAGCGGCAGCACCTCGGCCGGCGATGCCGAGTCGACCCCGTCGCTGACCGCAGTGCCTTCATAGACGCGGTGCGGCGGCCGGGCAGCCAGGTCGTCGATCTCGATGCGCAGCCGGTACTCGTACCAGGCGCGATCGTATTCGACCGGGTAGTAGCCCGGTCCCCACCACGGCCACGGCCCGCCGATACTGACACCGCCGCGCGATCCCCAGGTGCCCCACCAGAAATACGGCTGCACCATCGGGTAGGCCTCGACGAAGCGGCCGAGCTGGCGCGAGACGCGATAGTCGAAACCGATCGAGAACCGCGGGTTCGCGGCTTCCTGGAAGCCGGCGCGCGCGAGTTCGGTCCGCATCACGCGTTCCCAGGTCGCGTGCTCGAGGCTGTCGCGCTGGGCGGCCGTGCGCACGAACTGGTAGGTGCGCGGCGCGTCGACCGGCCACTCGTGGAACGCGGTCAGCTGGCCGCGCAGCGGCGTCGCGCAACCCGCCAGCAGCACCGCCAGTCCGGCCACGACGCCGGCGAGCCAGCGGCGCGCCGTCATCGAGCGGAACGCGCCGCTCGAACGCTTACAATCGTCCATCACCTGCCTCTTGCTGCTCATGCGGACCGACCAGCCCGTCACCATCCAACGCGTCGACTATACCCCGCCCGCCTTCCTGGTGGAGGACGTGCGACTCGAGTTCGACCTCGACCCCGACGACACGGTCGTCCGGGCCGCGCTGCGCATGCGCCGCAACCCGGCGCATCGGCCCCCGGACGGCAAGCCGGCGCCGCTCGTGCTCAACGGCGAGCGCCTGTCGCTCGTTGACCTGCGCGTCGACGGCCGCACGCTCGCGGCGCCGGCGTTCAGGATCGAAGGCGACGTGCTCACCGTGCCGCAGGTGCCCGACCGCTTCGAGCTCGCGACGGTGTCGCGCATCGCGCCCGCCGCGAACACCTCGCTGAGCGGCCTGTACGTCTCGAACGACAACTTCTTCACCCAGTGCGAGGCCGAGGGCTTTCGGCGCATCACCTGGTTCCCCGACCGCCCCGACGTGATGGCCCGCTACACGGTTACGCTGCGCGCCCCGCGCGAGCGCTGCCCGGTGCTGCTGTCCAACGGCAACCTCGTCGCCAGCGGCGACTGCGAGGCCGCGGGCCCCGACGGCGCCGACCGGCGCGGCTGGCACTGGGCGACCTGGGAAGACCCGTTCCCGAAGCCGAGCTACCTGTTCGCGGTGGTCGCGGGCAGGCTGGTCGCCACCGAGCGCCGTCTGCGCACCCGCTCGGGCCGCGAAGTGCTGCTGCAGGTCTGGGTCGAGCCCGGCAACGAAGACCGCACCGGTCACGCGATGGAGTCGCTGGTGCGCGCGATCCGCTGGGACGAAGAGCGCTTCGGCCTCGAGCTCGACCTCGACCGCTTCATGATCGTCGCGGTCGGCGACTTCAACATGGGCGCGATGGAGAACAAGGGGCTGAACATCTTCAACTCGAAGTACGTGTTCGCCAATCCGCGCATCGCCACCGACCAGGACTTCGCGGCAATCGAATCGGTGGTCGGCCACGAGTACTTCCACAACTGGACCGGCAACCGCGTGACGTGCCGCGACTGGTTCCAGCTGACGCTGAAGGAAGGCCTGACCGTCTTTCGCGACCAGGAGTTCTCGGCCGACGTGCTGGCCGCGCGCAGCCCCACGCCCGCCGCAGCGGCGAGCGCGCGCGCAGTCAAGCGCATCGAGGACGTGCGCGTGCTGCGCGCCGCGCAGTTCCCCGAGGACGCCGGGCCCATGGCGCACCCGATCCGTCCCGACAGCTACCAGGAGATCAACAACTTCTACACCGTGACGGTGTACGAGAAGGGCGCCGAGGTCATCCGGATGCTGCAGACGCTGGTCGGCCGCGACGGCTTCCGGCGCGGCATGGACCTCTACTTCCGCCGCCACGACGGCCACGCGGTCACCTGCGACGACTTCGTCGCCGCGATCGCCGACGCCAACGGGGTCGCGCTCGCCCAGTTCGGCCGCTGGTATTCGCAGGCCGGCACGCCGCGGGTGCGCGCCAGCGGACGCTTCGACGCGCAGGCGCGCCGCTACGTGCTCGAGCTCGAGCAGCGCTGCCCGCCCTCGCCCGGCCAGGCGATCAAGGCGCCGTTCCACATTCCGCTGGCCCTCGGCCTCGTCGGCCCCGATGGCCGCGACTGCGAACTGCGGGTGGCCGAGGAGCGCGACGGCGCGCTGCGCCCGGTGGCGGCGCGCGCCGACCGCGATGCACACGGCCACACGCTGGTGCTCGAGGTCACCGAACCGCGGCACGTGTTCGTCTTCGACGGCATCGACGCCGAGCCGATCCCCTCGCTCGCGCGCAACTTCTCGGCGCCCGTGGTGATCGAGTTCGACTACGACGACGCGCAGCTCGCGTTCCTCGCGGCGCACGACAGCGATCCGTTCAACCGCTGGGAAGCCGCGCAGCGGCTGGCGGTCAACGGCGTGCTGGCGATCGTCGCCGGCGCCGATCCGGTGCAGCGCAGCGCCCCGCTGGCGGCGGCGCTCGGGCGCCTGCTCGAAGACGCGTCGCTCGACCCGGCTTATCGCGACCAGCTGTTCGTGCTGCCGTCCGAAGGCTTCATCGCCGAGCAATTGGCCGTCGTCGACCCGGAAGCGCTCCGCCATGCGCGCAACGCGCTGCGGCGCGGCGTAGCCCAGGCGCTGGCCGCGCAGTGGGCGCCGAGCTACGCGGCGCTCGACGACGCCGGCCCCTACTCGCCCGAGCCCGCCGCCGCCGGACGCCGTGCGCTGAAGAACACGGTGCTCGCGTGGTGGGTCGAGACGCAGTCGCCCGCGGCGGTCGCCGCCGCCGAGGCGCAGTTCGCGCGCGCCGCCAACATGACCGACCGTGCCGGCGCGCTGCATGCACTGCTGCGCACGACGGCGCCGCAGCGCGAGGCGGCGCTCGCCCGCTTCGCGCAGGACTTCGCCGCCGAGCCGCTGGTGCTCGACAAGTGGTTCTCGATGCAGGCGACGATGCACCGGCACGCCGGCGACCCGCCGGTGCTCTCGCGGGTGCGCGCGCTGCTCGGCCACCCGGCCTTCTCGGTGCGCAACCCGAATCGCGTTCGCGCGCTGGTCGGAAGCTTCTGCAACGGCAACCTCGCCGAGTTCCACGCCGCCGACGGTTCGGGCTACGCGTTCTGGCGCGAACAGGTGCTCGCGATCGACGCGATCAACCCGCAGGTCGCCGCACGCCTGGCGCGCGCGCTCGACCGGTGGCGCAAGTTCACCCCGGAGCGCCAGGCGGCGATGCGCGCGGCGCTCGAACAGGTGGCCGCGCACGAGCCGCTGTCGGCCGACGTGCGCGAGATCGTCGGCAAGGCGCTGGCGTCCTGAGTCCAAGGCAAGAGGAAGCACCATGGCACCCCGCATCAGCCTCACCCAGTACCTGGTCGAAAAGCAGCGCGAGAAGGGATTGATCCCCGCCGAACTGCGCCTGCTGCTCGAAGTCGTCGCGCGTACATGCAAGCGCATCGGCTATGCCGTGTCGCGCGGCGCGATCGACGGGGTGCTCGGCGATGCCGGCTCGTCGAACGTGCAGGGCGAAGCGCAGAAGAAGCTCGACGTGATCGCCAACGAGGCGCTGCTCGAAGCCAACGAATGGGGCGGCAACCTTGCCGCGATGGCCTCGGAGGAGATGTACGAGCTGTACCCGATCCCGCACCGCTACCCGAAGGGCGAGTTCCTTCTGCTGTACGACCCGCTCGACGGCTCTTCGAACATCGACGTCAACGTTTCGGTCGGGACGATCTTCTCGGTGCTGCGGCTTCCCGAAGGGGTGAAGGAACCGCGCGAGGAGCATTTCATGCAACCCGGCACGCGGCAGGTGGCGGCCGGCTATGCGCTCTACGGTCCGTCGACGCTGCTGGTGCTGACCGTCGGCGACGGCGTCGCCTGCTTCACGCTCGGCAAGGAGATCGGCAGCTGGTGGCTCACCGCCGAGCGCATGCACGTTCCCGAGCAGACGCGCGAGTTCGCGATCAATGCGTCGAACGCGCGCCACTGGCACCCGCCGGTCAGGCGCTACGTCGACGAGCTGCTCGCGGGCCGCGAGGGCCCGCGCGGCGTCGACTTCAACATGCGCTGGGTCGCGTCGATGGTCGCCGACGTGCACCGCATCCTGTGCCGAGGCGGCATCTTCATGTACCCGCGCGACAACCGCGAGCCCGACAAGCCCGGCAAGCTGCGCCTGCTCTACGAGGCGAGCCCGATGTCGTTCCTCATCGAGCAGGCCGGCGGCGCCGCCACCAACGGGCACCAGCGGATCATGGAGATCGTGCCGACGACGCTGCACGAACGCGTCGCCGTGTTCCTCGGCTCGAAGGCCGAAGTCGAGCGCGTGACGAGCTACCACCGCGAACACGGCTGAGCGCGGCCGCGGCGCCACCACCGCTCGGTCGCGGACGCGGTTGCTCGCCTGCGTCGGCGCGGGCAAAGGCGCGGGCCGTGTGCCGTGGGCGCGCCGGGTGCTTGCCCCCGCTTCGCGGGGGTGCCCTGCGATGCTCGCAGCACCGGCTGGCGCGGCGATTGTCTGAGCGGAGCTCGCGCAGCGAGCGTAGCGAGTTTCGCCGCGCGACCCCGAGGCGAGCAGCACAGGGCAGTCGGTGCGAAGCACCGACCGCCGTCGTCATCGCCCCGACCGGCCTGCCCGCGCGGGGCCCCGCTGCGGCCGCTTGGGCCCGCCCCCACCGGCGCGGCCCGGCCCGCCACCGCCTGCCGCGAGCGCGCCAACCTCGGCACGAACGAACAACCGCCGAGCGCTCGATCGTCAGTCGATCGGCCGCCAGACCCGCTTGAGCGCCGGGTCGTCCAGGTCGGTCTCGATGCGGAACCCGAGCGCCCGCATCAGCCCGATCATCGGCGCATTGATCGCCAGCACGAAGCCCTCGATGCGCTTCAGCCCCTTCGCCCGCGCCGCGTCGATGATCGCCTGCATCAGCGTCGTGCCCAGCCCCTGGCCGTGGAAGCGGTCGGCGATCGCGATCGCGAACTCGCAGGTCTCGCGGTCGGGGTTCAGCAGGTAGCGCACCACGCCGATGATCGTCTCGTCGCCCTCCTCGGCCTGCGGGTCGTCGGCGCCGATCGTCGCCACCAGCGCCAGCTCGCGGTCGTAGTCGATCTGCGTGTAGCGCGCGAGCATCCGCGGCGTGAGCTCGGTCAGCGCCGAGATGAAGCGGAAATAGCGTGACTGCTCGGACAGCCCGCGCACGAAGCGCTGCAGCCGCTCGCCGTCCTCGGCGCGGATCGGCCGGATCGTGTACCAGTGGCCGTCGCGCAGCGCGCGCTCGCCGACCATGTGCGCCGGGTACGGCATGATCGCCATGTGCCCGTAGCGCGGGCCGGAGGGCGGGTCGCCGGGCGCCCAGGCGCGCGGCGTCTGGCGGTCGAGCACGATGCGCCCGTCGACGGCGACCACGTCGGCGCCGTCGGCGATGATCGGGTTGATGTCCAGCTCGGCGATCTGCGGCAGCTCGCAGACCATTTCCGACACGCGCACCAGCACGCGCACCAGCGCCTCGACATCGATCGCCGGCGCCCCGCGGAACTCGCCCAGCGTCTGCGCGACGCGGGTGCGCGCGATCATGCTGCGCGCGAGGAAGCTGTTGAGCGGCGGAAACTCGAGCGTGGTGTCGCGCACCACCTCGACCCGCGTGCCGCCGGTGCCGAACGCGATCACCGGCCCGAACAGCGGATCGCGGAACACGCCGACGTAGAGCTCGCGGCCGTGGCGGCCGGCCTTCATCGGCTGCAGTGTCACGCCGTCGAGCCGCGCGCCGGGGCGCGCGGCGCGCACGGCCTTCACGATGGCCGCGAACTGGCGCCGAACTTCGGTGGCGTTGCGCACGCTGAGCACCACGCCGCCCACGTCGCTCTTGTGCGCGACGTCGGGCGAGCTGATCTTCATCGCGACCGGGTAGCCCAGCTGCGCTGCGAGTGCCACTGCCTCGTCGGCGTCGCGCGCGAGCACCGTTCGGTTCACCGGCACGTGGAAGGCAGAGAGGAGCGTCTTCGACTCGAGCTCGGTCAGTGCTTCGCGGCCAGCGCCGAGCGCGTCGTCGAGCACGCGGCGCGCCGCGTCGAGGTCGGGCGCCTCCATCTCCGACAACGGGGTGGGCACCTGCTGCAACAGCATCTGGTTCTGGTAGAAGGTCGCCACCGACGAGAACGCGTCCACGGCCGCCTCGGGCGTGCGGTACACGGGAACGCCCGCCGCATCGAGGCGGCCGCGCAACGCTCGCGTCGAACTGTCGCCCAGCCAGCACGCGAACAGCGGCTTGACCAGCGTTCGGGCGATCGTCGCGACGCGATCGGTGATCGCCTCGACCGGCACGCCGGCATACGGCGTCATCATCGCCAGCATCGCGTCGCATTCCGGGTCGTAGGCGATCGACTCGATCGCCGCCGCATAGGCGTCGGCGTCGGCCGACATGCCCAGGTTCAGCGGATTGACGATCTCGACGCCCGGCAGCGCGTCGCCGAGCCGGCGCGCGGTGGGCGGCGTGAACGGCGACAGCCGGATGCCCTGGAAGAAGGCCTGGTCGGCGGCCAGCACCGCGGGCCCGTTGCCATTCGAGATCACCGCCAGCCGCTTTCCGATCGGCCAGTTGCGCGACGCAAGGTAGCGCACCGCAGTGAACAGTTGCGTGAACAGGCGCACCTGCACGACGCCCGCGCGGCGCAGCGCCGCGGTGTAGACGGCGTCGCCGGCGACGATCGCGCCCGAGTGCGTCCGCGCGCCCGGCCGCGCCGCGTGATCGCGTCCGCCCTTGAGCACGACGACGGGCTTCACGGTGGCCAGCGCCCTCAGCGCGCTCATGAAGCTGCGAGAGTCGCGCACCGCCTCCAGGTAGACGACGACCGCGCGCGTCGCCGCGTCGCTGGCGAGGAAGTCGAGCACCTGCGCGACGTCGACGTCGATCTCGGCGCCCAGCGACACCGCCAGCGAGAAGCCGATCGTGCTGTCGCCGGCCCAGTCGAGCACGGCGGCGTTGAGGACTCCCGACTGCGAGACGAGCGCGACGTTGCCCGCCGGCGGCATCGTCCCCATCCGGCCCGCGTTGAGCCGCCGCGACGGCCGCACGAACCCCATCGTCGCCGGGCCGAGCAGCCGGATGCGCGCCTCGCGCGCGATGGCTGCGAGCTCGGCCGAGCGTTCGGGCGTCGCGTGCGGCGAGAGCAGCACCGCGCTGCGCACGCGCAGTGCGGCAGCGGTACGCAGCGCCTGCACCTCGTGCGCGGCACCGACCGCGATCAGCGCGAGGTCGCAGCAGGGCGGCACGTCGCCGTCGGCAGCGTCGCCTGCCTCGGCGGGGGCGGCCGGGCCGGCAGCCTGCGCGCCCACGGCAACCTCCGCGCCCGCGCCGGCCGGCCCATCGCCCAGCGTGACGCGCCGCGCCCGCACCTTCGCCTCGCCCAGTTGCCGCGCGAGTTCGTCGATCCAGCCAGGCAACTCGCCGGGCTCGACCAGCAGCACGACCGTCGCCGGGTCGAACAGCGCGGCCAGCTCGTGCAGGTGCTGCATGGCCGCGCCCGCGCGTCAATCCAGGCCGAGCAACGCCCGCAGGTGCAGCTCGACGCAGCGCGCCAGCGCGGCGAGGTGGTAGCCGCCTTCGAGCGTCGACACGACCCGGCCCTCGCAGGCCTCGTCTGCGAAGCGGGCGATCTCGGCGCTCACCCACGCGTAGTCCTCGTCGCGCCAGCCGAGATTGCTCATGTCGTCCTCGCGGTGCGCGTCGAAGCCGGCGGACACGAACAGCATCTGCGGCCGGAAGGCCCGCAGCGCAGGCAGCCAGCGATCGGTCACCGCCGCGCGCAGCGCCGCGCCGTCGCTGTAGGGCGGCAGGCCGACGTTGCACATGTTGACCCCGCGCGCCTGCTCGCCGTTGAACGGATAGAGCCGCGTCTGGAACGTCGAGACCATCAGCACGCGATCGTCGCCGGCCAGGATTTCCTCGCTGCCGTTGCCGTGGTGGACGTCGAAGTCGATCAGCGCGACGCGCTCGAGGCCGAGCACGTCGGTGGCGTGGCGGATGCCGACCGCCACGTTGTTGAAGAAGCAGAACCCCATCGCCTGGCCGCTGGTGGCGTGATGGCCCGGCGGGCGCACCGCGCAGAACGCGCGCCGGTAGTCGCCGCGTGCCACCAGCTCGGTGGCGAGCACCAGCGCGCCGGCCGCGTGCAGCGCCGCGGTCCAGGTGTGCGGGTTCATCGCCGTGTCGGGATCGAGGCTCGCGTAGCCCTCGGCCGGCGCGGCCGCCTGCAGTTCGTAGTAGTGGCGCATGTCGTGCGCGCGGTCGATCTGCTCGGGGGTGGCCGCGGGCGCCTCGAGCGTGTCCATCACGTCGAGGACCCCGCGCAACAGCAGGCGGTCGGAAATCGCCGCCAGCCGCTCGGGGCATTCCGGATGGTGTAGACCCATCTCGTGTCGCACGAAGCTCGGATGGGTGATGTAGGCTGCCTTCACGCTGTGCTCCTCCGGGGGACACTGTAGCGCACCGACGTCGCGGGCCGATACTCGATGGCGGTGAAGCTCTTGATGCAAGCCGGTGTTTCGGCGCCTCCTTCGATCCTGTGTGAGGCATGCGCTTGCTTCGCTCCGGCACATTCGGCGCCAGTCGATCAGGAACGATCAGGCAATGAAGCATTCGAAACGCGCCGGCGCGTACGCCGCAGCACGGGCACTCGCCCTTACGGCCGCCGCGCCCTCGTTCGCGGCCGGCGCCATCGGCGGTGGCGCCAGTTGCACCATCGCGACCGGCGACGTGCCGTTCGGCCCGACGCTGCCGCTGCTGGTGGCGCCGGGCATCGCGGGACTGGGCGTGCGTCGGGCGGGCGTGCGTCGGGCGGGCGCGCGCCGCCGCTGACGATCCGATCACCGCGGCGGCGGGCCCGCGAGCCCGCCGACCGAAAGGGCGCCTTCCGTAGACGGTCGGCGCCCGTTCTTTTCCGGGCGTCCCACGTGCCCGCGCCCGCATCGCCGCGACAGTCGAACCGTCTCCCGTGCCGATCCCGGACAGTGCGAAGATGGCGATCGTGTCGAACGCATCCGATCGTCATCCCCGCGCGACGCTCGCGCAGGACTGCGGGCTGTCGCAACCGAAGCCGCCGCTGTTCGCCTGGCCGCCAGACCGGCACTTCGCGCTGGCCGTGCTCGCCGCACTCCCCGTGTGGCTCGCGCTGGCGCTCACGCTGGGCGAGCGGATGCGCTCGCCTTCCGGCTTTGCGGCCTGGGCATCGCTGGTGCTGATCCAGCCCGCGATCGAAGAGCTGGTGTTCCGCGGCGTGCTGCAGGGCCAACTGTTGCGCCTGACCGCGGCGCGCAGGCTCGGACCTCTGACGCTGGCCAATCTGATGGTCACGGCGGGGTTCGTCGCGACGCACCTACTGGTACAGCCGCCCGGCTGGGCGCTGGCGGTCGCCGTGCCGTCACTGGTCTTCGGGCACCTGCGCGAGCGCTTCGACAGCGTCGCGCCGGCCATCGCGATGCACGCGTTCTACAACGCGGGGTTCGGCCTCGCGGCGTGGCTCGCCCGCGGCTGAACACCGGAGACGATGGAGCGGGTGAAGGGAACAGCACCCACAACCCAACCGGTTGATCAACAAAGAATTTCTTGGGGTCAGCTCCCCAAGAAGGCCTCTATTCTGGACTCAAAAATCCAAGTCGGTCAATGTGACGGACCAGATAAGTCCACCCAGAGCCGGAGACGGCTGCCAATAGCCAACGTACCTGGACCGATGCGGGTCAAGGAGCGTGCACATCGCCTTGCGGCCGGAACAACCGCCGAGCACGCTGCAAGAACCGCTTCATCGGTTCCGAGGGCTCGCTCTGACGGCGCAGCAGATAGGTCGTCAGCGTGGGCGTGATGCCCGCCAGCGGGCGTATCGCAATGTCGGGTCGCTGCCAAGTCTGCACCTGTGCACCGATGGCAAAGCCGATGCCATAACCGGCTCCCACCAGCGTGAGCATCACGCCAAGGCTTGTCACGTGGTCGGCTATCTTGGGCGTGATAGCCGCGCCGTCGAGCAGTGCCTGAATCTGGTCATGGCAGCCCGACGCCGCATCCGGGTGACACAGCACCAGCGGAAACTTCAAGGCGTCTTCCAACTTGACCTGTGCATGCGCGAGCAGCGGATGGCGTGTCGGCACGATCACCGATAGCGGATCGCTCCAAGCAGGCTCGGCGATCAGCCCTCCGTTGACCGCATCCGACAGCGCGAAGCGACATCCAGCAGGTCATCGTGCAGGCCCTTGAGCTGCCGCGAAAACGGCAGATCGAAGACCCGAATCCCCAATTCAGGTTCTTCCTCGCGACTGCGCGCCAGTAGCGAGGCGATGCGTGGCTGGGCAAGGCTGTCGCAGATGGCGATGCGCAAATAGCTCTGGTAGCCCTGCGCTGCAGCCTTGGTAGCTTGAACCGCTTGGTCCACGGTGGCCAACACGCGCCGAGCTTCGCCCAGCAGCACCTGGCCGGCCCAAGTCAGCCGCGTCTGCCGGGCACTGCGGTCGAACAATGAGACGCCCAGCAGGCGTTCGAGGTCGCGCATTGCTCGTGATACGGGAGATTGCTCGATGCGGAGACGCTCGGCCGCGCGGGCGAGATGCAGCTCTTCCGCGACTGCAACGAAATAGCGTAGCAATCTAGGCTCCAAGGCAGCCTCCTATCGGCCCTTTCCACCAGACATTGGTACGAGCCAGCCACCAAGCGATGGGGGTGTCGATCAGGATCAGGGTGAGGACGCCTGCTAGACGTGCGGTCAACCGGAGGGCTTGCAGATCACTATCCGTCAGCACGCAAACACCCTCGTGTCAATGCGCATGCTTCGGGTCCGAGCACCCGAGTGTGCCAAGGATGCTCTTCAGTGAATTGCAGCGACCGGGGGAGACGTTGCCCACGCGAATGGTCCAGACTTTCATGCCGCAGGCTCCTCGACTACTCAATACATATGCTGGCCGCCGTTCATCGCCACGTTGCTGCCGGTCATGAAGGCGGCGGCTTCGCTGGCGATGAAGGCGACAAGTGCCGCAATCTCGGCCGGCTGACCGAGACGGCCAATCGGAATCGCATCGATGATCTTCTGGCGCACATCCTCGCGCACCGCCATCACCATCTTGGTGGCGAAATAGCCCGGCGAGACGGTGTTGACCGTCACGCCCTTGTGCGCCACCTCCTGTGCGAGCGCCTTGGTGAATCCATGTACCCCGGCCTTGGCCGCCGAATAATTGGTCTGCCCGAACTGGCCCTTGCTGCCGTTGATCGACGAGATATTGACGATGCGACCCCAGCCGCGCTCGACCATCGGATCGACGAACGGCTTGGTGACGTTGAACATGGAGTCCAGGTTGGTGCGCAGTACGGCATCCCACCCGGCCTTGTCGAGCTTGCGCAGCGTTGCGTCGCGGGTGATGCCGGCGTTGTTCACCAGGATATCGATCCGATGACCGTCGGCGTGGATGCGCCGCGCCAGTTCCTGCGTTGATTCGTAGTCGGATACATCCACCCCGTAGGCAGCAAATGTGTAGCCCTGTGTCGCTTGCGCTTGCTGCCACTGGCCAATCGTGATGTTGCCGGGGGTATGCGTGACGATCACGCGGTGGCCGACGTCGTGCAGGGTACGGGCGATTGCAGCGCCCAATCCCCGGTTGCCTCCCGTCACCAGCGCCGTCCGTTGCGTCGTATACATTGCCGTCCCCTCATTTCTTGGTCTTGCCTTGGGGTACGGCGCTTGGGGCGGTCCAGGGCTGCGCCCAGCGCTGGCAAAGCTGCGTGAAAGAGGCTGCGTCGCCACTGGTGCCGAATTCCTCGGAGACAGATTCCTGCCAAGTCGTAAGTGCTTGACGCAGACCATTGGCAAAGGCCGCCTGGCTCTTGGCTGCTACTTGCCCGACCGCTTGGGCATCGCCCATGCGGCCTTGGCACAGGCGCCAGAACACCTCTGACGGCAAAGTCGCGAGCGCCTGCCAGTCGGCCGCCTGTTGGAGGCCCTGGATGCGCGAGGTGGTCTCCAGCACGCCGCCAGCGCTGAGCTGTTGCATGGCTTCGAGCCAGTGATGGCTGCTCTCCTGCAGCAAGCGCGTGATCTGCAGTTGCAGCTCGGCATTGGCTTTGTAGAGATGGATTGGCAGTTCGTTGCTCATTGCAGTGCCCTTCGGTCGTTGTGGGCCCCCTTTCGGGGCGGGTGTGGGCCATCCCTAGTGATGTCCCTGTTGAAATGGTTCGGCTTTCTCGGCTTCAGTGCGTCTTGTCACCGCATTGCCACATAGGTACCAGGCGCATCACCGAGCGGCACCTGGGTGCCGCCCATGGCTGGTGGCGCCACGCGCCCGGTCGAACGCTGCGCCAGCCACTGCTGCCAGGCTGGCCACCAGGAGCCCTTGTTCAGCGGGGTTTCGGCACGCCACGTTTGCGGATCGATGTAGCGAGCGCCGGCGCTGCGGGTCGCAATCTGGTAGCTGCGCCGGGGGTGCCCCGGCTCGCTGACCACGCCGGCGTTGTGCCCGCCGCTGGTCAGTACGAAGGTCAGTTCCGCATCACTGAGCAGGTGCATTTTGTACACGGATGGCCAGGGGGCGACGTGGTCGCGCACCGTGCCGACGATGAGCATCGGCACTTCGATGTCGGCGATCGCCACCGGCCGTCCGCCGACCTGGTAGCGTCCCTCGGCCAGATCGTTGTTCAGATACAAACGCCGCAGGTACTCGCTGTGCATGCGATACGGCATGCGCGTCACGTCGGCATTCCAGGCCATCAGGTCATTGAACTCCTGCCGTTCGCCCAGCAGGTACTCGCGCACGCGGCGCGACCAGATCAGGTCGCGCGAGTTGAGCATCTGGAAAGAGGCGGCCATCTGCTTGCCGTCGAGATAGCCCTTGTCCCACATCCCGGCTTCCAGCCAGGCGAGTTGACTGTCGTCGATGAAAAGCGCGATTTCGCCCGACTCGCGGAAGTCGGTCTCCGACGCCAGCAGCGTCAAACTGTGCAGCCGTTCGTCGCCATCGCGCGCCATCGCGGCTGCGGCGATCGTCAGCAAGGTGCCGCCCAGGCAATAGCCAACCGCCTGCACCTTGCGCTCGGGCACGATGGCCGTGACCGCGTCCAGTGCATCCATGACCCCCAACCACCGGTAATCCTCCAGGCCGAGGTCGCGATCGGCCGCGGTCGGGTTCTTCCATGAAAGGATGAACACCGTATGCCCCTGGTCGACCAGGTACTTCACCATCGAGTTGTACGGTGACAGGTCGAGGATGTAGTACTTCATGATCCAGGAGGGCACGATCAGCACCGGCTCGGCATACACATCGGGGGTCGTGGGTGTGTACTGGATCAGCTCGATCAGGTGGTTGCGAAACACCACCTTTCCTGGCGTGACCGCCACGTC
Source organism: Burkholderiaceae bacterium (assembly GCA_019635275.1). Taxonomy (GTDB): domain Bacteria; phylum Pseudomonadota; class Gammaproteobacteria; order Burkholderiales; family Burkholderiaceae_E; genus Zeimonas. The sequence continues at coordinate 27,446 of JAHBZV010000040.1, forward strand.
CTGGCCGACTTTGAAGCCTTCGACCCCGGCCGGTTCATCGTCAAGCGCCAGACGCTGTGCATCGTCGAGGAAGTTCATCGCGCCGCGCCACAGGTTGGCGCCGCCGCTGGTTCTGATGGCTTCCAGCACTTCCGGGTTGGTCCAGATGAAATTCGATGGCGACCACATGTCCAGCCACTGCCGCCCGGCGAAAGTGACCATGTTCTCGTGATGGCGCGACACGCCGCGCACGCCGGTGGTGGCGTTGTGCCACCACTGCTGCTGCAGCAAAAAGCCCTGGTGGATCACGTTGAACGGCCATTGCTGCCAGGCCGGCGCCTCGAAGCGCCGATCCTGCTCCAATGGCTCGATGCACGTGGGGCAGCCGTGGGCACTTGCAGCGTGCGCGACGTAACGCGCCAAGCGTCGCTGCTTGTGCAATCCCTTTTCGATCAGGCTGCGCTGCTTGCCCGGTGAAAGGCTCAGGTGCAGCGCCCAGTCGTACCAAGCCAGCAAACCCGCCGCCGGTGACAACCCGCCAGTGCCGCGTGCCCGGCACGCGTTCGCAAGCGTATCCAGGACATCGGGGCGACAGACGACTTCGGACGGTGCGGGCACGGGCTTGTCAGGTATGGCAAGGGTGTCCATCTTTGATCCTCCCATGTTGTAAGTAACTTATTACTAGCATAATGCCTACGGGAAAAGATGCAAAGCCTTGCAGAACGCCTGGGGGAATTTCCGCCTTCGCTCGAACGAAATCGCTTCTCTTGTGCAATGAAACGTATTCCCGATCTTGCGACGCGGATGTTTTGCGTGTTAGGCTAGTAATAGGTCACTTACTTTAGGGAGCCTGATCAGTGAACGAACGTCCTCAACATCTGTCCGCTGAAGAGCGGCGTGCCGCCACAGTGCAAGCGGTGGTGGACTTGGCCGCGGAGCAAAACCCGGCCGAGATCACGACCACGGCCATCGCTGATCGAATGGGCTTGACGCAGGGCGCGCTGTTTCGCCACTTCCCCACCAAGGACGCGATCCTGGAGGCAACGATGACCTGGGTCGGTGAGCGTCTGCTGGTGCGCGTGGACAAGGCGGCCGAAGGCGCCGCGTCGCCTGCCGCGGCGCTCGAAGCCATGTTCATGACGCACATCGACTTCGTGGCAAAGCATCCCGGCGTGCCGCGCATGCTGTTCGGAGAACTGCAGCGCTCTGGCGAGACGCTCGCCAAGCGGATGGTGCAGACCTTGCTCCGTCAATACGAACAGCGCCTGCGCCGCCTGATGGAAGCCGGCAAGGCGCAGGGCGACCTGGATGCGGAACTGGACGTAGATGCCGCCGCCGTGTTGTTCATCGGCACGATCCAGGGACTGGTCATGCAGTCGCTGTTGGCCGGCAAGGTCAGTCGCATCCGTCGTGATGCGCCAGCCGTGTTTGCCATCTATCTCCGTGGCATCACGCACACCCGATGAAACGCCTTCCATCCTGCCGCCACGCAGTTGCTCGGTCAGCCGAGAGGCACACCACGGTCATGCGATCGCGTTGCGCCTCCAGCGCGAATCCGCGTCATTCAACACTCAGCCCGACCGCCCGGCGGAATGCACACGCACGCCGCGACGACGGCGAAGGCCTGGGAGTTTCCCCGATCAAGTAAAGGCCATGAAGATGACCACTCATCCACAACGCAGCATCTGGCACTGGCTGATCTCCCTGCTCGCGATCGGCTTCGGCCTGCTCACTCTTCGGGAGGGTGGCGCCGTTCTGTTTGTCGACGGCGCGGCGCGCCAAGCCGCCGGCCACTATGTGCCTTTCGTGCTCTGGTTCAATTTTCTGGCCGGGTTCGCCTACATCGTCGCCGGCGTCGGCTTGTGGATGCGCCGGCGCTGGGCCGCGTGGTTGGCGATTGTCATCACGGTGGCGACCGCACTCGTGTTCCTGGCTTTCGGAGTGCATGTGGCTCTGGGTGGCGCCTGGGAGCGG
>JAHBZV010000041.1 GCA_019635275.1 Burkholderiaceae bacterium
TCAGCGAAGGCCGACGAGCTCGAGCGCATGGTCAAGCGTCTGAAGGCGATGATCGAAGGATTGCGGCACGCGGCGGCCTGCCCCGCGCCGAGCCATGCGGCCTGCCCGTCGTTCCAGCGACTGCTGAAGGCCGCTGCCGCCGGAGCCCTGGAGAGCCGCCAGCGGCGACTCGCGCCACGAAGAGGCGCATGATCCAGGCTGACCCGCGCGGGGTGCGCGTCTACCTGGCTTCGGCACCTCGGCTCAAACAAGATTGGGGAACCCGATGATCGGTCAAATCCTTGCCCACACGCCGGCCTGGGTGTTCGCGCTGTTCCTCGTGCTACTCGTGTTCGGGCTCATGCAGACGAGGACGCGAACCGTGCGACGGATTCCTGCGCTACTCCTTCCCGCCGGCATGATTGCCCTGTCGCTTGCCGGAATTCAATCAAGCTTCGGCCTTGCGCCCGCGCCACTGGCGTCATGGGCCGTCGCACTGGCTATCGCCGCTATGGTTGGACATGCCGTGTTTCGCGACCGGAGAGTCAGCTACGACGCAGCCGCGAAGACGTACTTCGTTCCTGGCAGCTGGGTCCCGCTTGCCGTGATCATGGCCATCTTCTTCGCGAAGTACGTTTACGCAGTCATGAACGCCCTGAACGCCGCCGTCGTCTCTACGCCCCTGTTCGTCCTTGGCCTTTCCGCTGTCTATGGCGTGCTCAGCGGCTACTTCGCGGCAAGGGCCTTGAACCTGATCGGCCTGACCCAAGAGGCCTGATCCGAGGTGTCGCACGAAGAACCCGGCGATGCCGGCATGAAGTGCCGGCATCGCGGCCGCACGATTGAACGACGGTGGATCGTCGAGAAGCCGCTGCGCGACGCTTCCCGACTCGAACGGCGGCAGGGGCGACAGCATGGCCCCGTGCCCACCCTCCTTCAGACGCGTCAGCACCTGGCACCTGGGCTCGCAGGCCGCACGAACGGGTTCGACGTGAAAACGGGGCACCTGGTTGACGTCCTGGTCGGCGATCACGAGACCGAGCGGGACGATCGGCCGGCGCAGGGACTCGGGATCGAAATCGGCCGCGAAGGGGACCATCGCAACGACCGCCCCGATCCGAGGGTCGGTGTGCCGCTGTGGCGTGTCGTCGGAGAACCTCAGCCGAATGACGAGCTTCGCCGCCCAGGTCTTGATCGCGTCGAGTCCATCGCCCCGCCGCACGGTGACGAAGCCGACGCAGGAGGAGAAGTCCTGGTCGATGTTCAGGAGACAGTGATCACGGAAGCGACTCGGGGACCACTCGCCGCCCGCGAGTGACAGCGCCGTGTGTCCGCCCGCGGATCCGCCGAAGACGCCGACCGCGTCGAGCCGCAGGTGCTGTGCCAGCCTGCCATCGGCCGCCACGCGGTCGATGGCCTGGCTCACCTCGCCAGGTCGCCGGACCCAACTCGTCGGGCCAGGTTCGGAGCTGTCCTCGAAGTTGTCTCCGGCGTGCTGCGGCAGGGCCACCGTGAACCCACGCTCGACCAGCACGCGCGCCAGGTCCACGTGGACCCAGGGCGACCCGCCCGAGCCGTGCGAGATCACGACGAGCCTGCCGTTACCCCGGCGGGGCCGCGCATCCTCGGCCCAGGAGAATCGGAAGGGGCCTTTGCGCACCGTGGCCTCCGAAGCGTCGGTCGGATAGAAGACCGTCGTCGTGCCCCCGTCGCCCTGGGCCAGGTCGATGTGGCCCATGGACCTCGCCGGGGGGCGAGGCGCGCCCGTCCTGCGATCCTGGTGTCGTTGGCGCGACCGCTGCCAGTGGCCGCTCTGCAGTCAGCGTGCCGAGGAAGCTCACGAGATCGGCGACCTCGGCCTCGCTCAGTTCGATTGGCGCCCGCTCCGCATGCATGGGTGCTGCGGCGCCGGCATGGCGGTGCGTCAGTTCCGAATGCCCCACCGGCGCATGCGGGGCTGCGACGTAGTGGCGCACCACCTGCTCCAGCGTGGCGAACTGCCCGGCGTGCATGTACGGCGGGCGGCCGGCCACGCCACGCAGCCCCGGCGTCTTGAACGCACCTTCGAGCGCCGGGTCGTCGCTCACCATGAAGCGCAACTCCTGGCACTGCTCGGGTCGTGCGTCACTGAACGGCCCCAGGCAGTTGAATTCGTCGCCGCGGACGGCGGCCGTGGCGGCGGCGCGCCCGCGGTCGGGCCGGGTGGCATCGCGCTGCGGCACGCCGGTGTTGTGGAACTGCTGGTCGCTGAACAGCGGCCCGTTGTGGCAACTCACGCACTGCCCCTTGCCGATGAAGAGGCGCAGGCCTCTGGCCTCGTCGGCGCGCAGCAGGCTGCCGGCTGCGCGGTCGCCGAGCAGAACCGCGTCGATGTAGCCGTCCAGCCGCGTGGGCGCAGGCTGCAGCGACTTCTCGTACGCCGCGATCGCCTTGCCAATGTTTGCGAACACGCGCGACACCTCCTCGCGGCGGCGCGGCTCGATCGTCGCCCAGGCCTCCTGCTCGGCCGCGTTGCCCCTGGGGCTGGCATCTCCGGGCGGGCCATCGAGTCCCGGCAGAGCGCCGAACAGCGCCTCGTACTCGCCGCGGTGGTTCGCGGCCACTTGACGCGCCACCCGCACCCGGTTGGTCCCGTGTTCCACGGCATCCTCCAGCGGGCCGAGGGCCTGCGCCCACAGACTGTCCTTGCGGCCGTCCCAGAAAAGCCAGGTGGCGTGGCCGGCACCGACGATGGGCATCGCACGGCGCGAGCCGGTGCCCACCCCCTGGCTGACCGGCCGGCCGTCCTGGAACTGCCTGGCCGGATCGTGGCAGCTTGCGCACGCGACGGCACCGTTGCGACTGAAGCGGGCATCCTCGAACAGGCTCCGGCCGAACGCGATCGCGGCGGGCTGTGCCTCCACCGCGTTCGACGGGTCCGCCGGCACCGGCGGCAGCCGCTTCAGGCTGAGCGACGCCAGCACGGCCTTCTCGTCGGCACTCCAGCGCACCAGGCCCGTGGCCGGCCGCTGCTCGCCGGCATCGGCCAGCGTCACGGCCAGTGCCCCGCACAGGGCTGCCGCGGCGCTGCCGAACATCCGGGTCATCGAATGAAGCCTGCGCATCGTTGTCTCCTCGGTCTGGGCGGCCGGATCGGCAGGCGGATTCAGCGGCCGACGCCGCGCTCGGCAACGACGGTGTTGAAGGTCACCCGATCGGCGCCCGCGGGCCCGTCGATGGCGAGCTTGATCTCCCACCAGCCGGTCATGCTGAACTTCATGCCTTCGATCAGGTAGCCGCCATCGGGCAGCTCGCGCGTCACCTGCGGCTTTGTCGGCAGACCGTGGCCGTGCTGCGGCATGCCGCCGTCGACCCGGATGCGGGCCTGTGTCACCGGCACGCCAGCGGGCGTGTTCAGCAGCACCCGCCACGCGTGCAGTTGGTTGATGGCCGCCGGCTGGGCCGGCGGCTGCAGCGTGACGACGTACTTCCTGCCGATGCTCGGCCGCGTCAGCGCGAGGTCGAGGTCCTGCGGCACAGACATGCAGCCGGCGGCGGCGGCCAGTGCGGCGAGCGAGAGCGTGGCGGCGATGAGGCGGTTCATGGGGGGCTCCTGAATTCGTGGCTAGATGTTGGAGGGAGCCCATCTGCCGGAACGGTGACGGGCTGGCCGCACTGTCGGGCCCGCTCCATCGCGGCAACAGCGACTGGCGATCACCGGTGCGCCGGCGTCCGGCAACGGTCGATTTCCTCGACCGAGTGGTGGAGGCCGCGCACCCGCCCGGCGTTCGGCGGCAGGACCGACGGGCCTTCAGACCGCCACATCGAGGACATCCGTCCTGGTCGCGGCGAGCACTCACCGGCCGCCTGATCACGAGCGGACCGACCGATGAAGGACCTGCTGCGGATGCCCGTGAGCCTCTTCAGCCGGAAGCGGCCTCGCAGCAACGAAGAGCAACACCTCGCGCCGACGGTCGATGCCCAGGACCTGGATTTCCGGCTTCCTGCGCTCGAGCGCGCACGGCCCTGAGCCTCACGCCCCGGGCGCCGCGCCGCGGGGTTGCCGAAGCCTGCCGCCTACATCGGCCGGAAGAGATGACCGAACGCGCGGCTCACCTTCAATGGCCGTTGCAGGCCGCGCACGGCCAGGCTGTAATGCCCGTTCTCGTCGCGTGTCGCGCTCACGATGGCACTCGCATTGACCATCACGCTGCGGTGTACCTGGATGAAATCGGTCGAATCGATGCGTGCCATCAGTTCGCGCAGGCTCATGCGCACCAGCGCCTCGCCGGTCGGCGTGACGACGTTGACGTACTTCTCGGTCGCCTCGAAGCAGACGACCTCGGCCACCGGGATCATGCGCACGGTGTTGCCAACGCCGGCCCGGATGACCTTGATGCGCTCGCCCGGCTCGACCGGCTGGACCGATGGCAAGGCGATGGCCTGCACGCGCTGCATCAGCGCAGCGCGCTCGCCGGCATCGGGTGGCGCCGTGCGACCGGCCAGCCGTGCCTTCAGCCGCGCCACGGTCTGCTGCAGCCGCTCGGCCGTGGCGGGCTTGAGCACGTAGTCGACCGCCGCGCGCTCGAAGGCGGAGATTGCGAACTCGTCGAAGGCGGTGACGAACACGAACAGCGGTTCGGCACGATCGTCGGGCCAGTCGTCGGCCACGGCTTCGGCCACCTCGATCCCGTTGCGGCCGGGCATCTTGATGTCGAGAAACACGACATCGGGCGCCTCGGCCAGCGCCAGCTCCGTGGCCCGCAGGCCGTCCTCGGCGACGCCTGCAATGCGCAGCTCCGGCCACGCCTGCTCCAGCAGGCGGGTCAGCGTGCGTGCGAGGACCGGTTCGTCCTCGGCGATGACGGCGGTGGGGCGGTGATCGAGCGTCATGGCAGTCCCTTTGCCGGGTCAGGCGGGCAGGAACACGACGGAGCGGACGCCGGTGGGATGCAGCCGCTCGAGCTCCAGCCGCGCGGCCGGGCCATAGACCGCCAGCAGCCGCTCGCGCACGTGCCTCAGTCCGTAGCTCGAACCCTTGGGGCGAGTGGTCGCGTCGTCGCGCGGGTCCTCGTGATGCTTTGCGGGCAATCCCATGCCGTCGTCGTCGACCCGGATCTCGATGCCCGCGTCGGTCGCGGACGCGATCACCTCGACGTGACCCGGGCCCACCTTGGGCTCGAGCCCGTGCTTGATCGCGTTCTCCACCAGCGGCTGCAGCAGCATGGGCGGCACGGGGGTGCCTTCCAGCGCCGCGGGCAGCTCCAGCCTCCAGGTGAGCCGGGGCCCCATGCGCAGCGACATGATCTCGAGATAGGCCCGCAACTGTGCGAACTCGCGACCCAGCGGCACCGACTCGGTCTGCGACGCGGTCAGCGTTCCGCGCAGGTAGGCGATGAGCCCGTCGATCATCGCCTCGGCGCGGTCTGCGTCCTCGCGGACCAGCCCGCGCAGGTTGGCCAGGGTGTTGAACAGCATGTGCGGCTCGAGCTGCGCGCGCAGCAACCGCAGCTGCGCCTCGACCGCCAGGCGATCTGCTTCGGCGCGTGCGGCCGCCTCCCTGGCCAGGTGTTCGCGGTTGGCGAAGTGACGCAGTCCCAGGCCACCCACCAGCACGGTGAAAAGGATCGGCACCAGGCTGATGTGCTGGTGCCCGACCAGGCGCATCGGTTCGCCCAGGAGCAGGAAGGCGATCTGGTGGCCGAGCAGGTAGCCGGTGGGGATCGCGATCACGCCGATCAGCAGCCAGCGGGTGCCGACGGCCAGGCGTTCGAGGCGGCGCTGGCGCCGCAGCAGCACCACGCAGGCCACCATCGTCAGGCCCACGCATTCGGAGAAGACGAGCAGCCGGGGAAAGGTGTCGAGCCCCGGCACCAGGATGAACAGCAGGGCCGCCGCCACGGCCCACACCACCGCGGAGGCGGCAACGAACTGGAAGGCGCCCTTCGGCGTGCTGGACCATGGCGCTGCGCGCGGTGTCGATGAGAGATACATGGGCGCGGTGTCGCGGCTCGCGGGATGAGCAATGCGATGAAATGTAGGGTAGGCACCGGTCCGTGCCAAGCGGCGGTGCCGAGCGACTACAGGCCCGAGCCCAGCGCCATGACGGCCCCGACGCCCAGGCCGTAGGGAAGGTGCGAGACCGTGCTGGCCAGCAGGGCGTTGGACCCGCGCGGCCCGCGCCGGCCGAACCAGCCTCAGCCGAAGGCCGGCAGCAGCAGCAGCCACGGCAGCAGCGAGGTCGCCGCACCGAAGCCCACGCCGCCCCACAGGCGATGCGCGGGCAGCGTCCATCCGGTTGCTTCGAGCAAGGCGGCGTAGAGGAGGGCCACGCCGCCGCCGCCGACCAGAAGGTGGAACGCCCAGCCCATCCGCACTTCCCCTGGCCGTACCGGAGAACGGGCGATGTCGGCGTGCGTCCATTGCCCGCGCAGCAGGCCCAGCGCCCAGCGGCCGACCAGGGCGACGTTCACGCCGCTGGTCAGGCCCGCCCGGGCGGCGAGCGTTTCGGTGATGTCCATCAGGACGGCGCCGACGATGCCGCCGGCGTAGGCCAAGACAAAGCTGTTCACGGACAGGATCCTTCTCGTGGTGGCAGGGGCGGGATCTGACCCGCGCGGTCGGGGGACCGGCCGCAGCGGTTCGACTGCCGCCGACGTCGTGCCGGCAGCGCCCCGGTTCAGGCCTGGGCGCAGCGGGCACCGGCGCCGCACGCGCATTGCGCACCGCATCGGCACTGCGGGCCGCATGGGCACTGCGGGCGGCCGGCGCAGGCAGCCTGCGCGGCGTACTGGCAGCCGCAGGCGCAGCCGGTGCCGGGGCAGGACGGGCAGTTGCAGGGGACATGCTGAGTGGCGTTCATCACGTTGTTCCTTTGGGTTGCGTCGACGACGGGATGTCTTCGATGGCTGCACTGTCGGCGCTACCGCGGCGAGCAGGCAGCGCCATGAGACGAGCCGTCGGCACACGTGCGTGAGCGGTCTTGCCGATCGACCGAGTGGTCGCACCGCCGCCTGCCGGGCCGTCGACGCATGCATGCTGAGGCGGGCGCCGGCATCCACGGCTCAAGCGTGGATTCGGACCCTTGCCGGACCGAATCGGTCGGTCGGGCGCGTGTCGGTGCGTTCGAGACGATGCCGGTGCCCGAGGACCTGCGGCACCTCGTTCCTCAAGCCGAGGAGACCGAGCCGTGGAGACCATCGTCGGGATCACCCTCGCGCTGCTCTTCTTCACGTTACCCTTGACACGAGTGGCGGCACATCAGCTCGGCTTGATCGACACATCCGCCGCTTCTGGCGGCGTCCTGCGTGATCGAGGAGGCAGCGAGTTCATCCAGTCCTGCAATCTCCCTGCAGTCTCGTCACGCCGACAAAGCGTGCGACGATGCGCCATGAAGAGAGCCTTCGACCTGATCGTTTTCGGCGCCACCGGCTTCACCGGCCGGCTCGTGGCGCAGTACCTGCTCGAGACCCATGGCGTCGAAGGTGCGGTGGCCTGGGCCATGGCCGGACGCAACCCGGACAAGCTGGCGGCCACGCGCCGCGAGATCGGTGCGCCGCAGGCTCTGCCCCTGCTGCAGGCCGATGCATCGGACCCCACGGCGCTGGCGGCACTGGTGCCGCGGGCCAGGGCGGTGCTCAGCACCGTCGGGCCCTACCAGCTGCACGGCGAACCACTCGTCAGCGCTTGCGCGCACGCCGGCACCGACTACGTCGACCTCTGCGGCGAACCGGCCTGGATGGCGCGGATGATCGCGCAATACGACGCGCCCGCCCGGGCCAGCGGCGCGCGCATCGTGTTCTCGTGCGGCTTCGATTCGATTCCGTTCGACCTCGGGGTGCTGTTCCTGCAGGACGAGGCGATGCGCCGCTTCGGCGCGCCGCTCACGCGCGTGCGCGGCCGCGTGCGCGTCATGAAGGGCACCTTCTCCGGCGGCACGATCGCCAGCGCGCTGGCAACCATCGAAGCGGCGAGCCGGGATCCTGCCCTGGCGCGCACCATGGCCGACCCGTTCGCGCTGACGCCCGGGTTCCGCGGCCCGGCACAGCCCGAGGGCGACTCCGTGGCCTACGACGACGCGGCGCACGCCTGGACCGGTCCGTTCGTGATGGCGGCGATCAACACCAAGAACATCCACCGCACGAACGCGCTGCGCGGTCACCCCTGGGGTCGCGACTTCGTCTACGACGAGCGCATGCTGACCGGCGACGGCGAGCGCGGCGAGCGTCGTGCCCGAGCGCTGGCCCGCAGTTCGCGGGTGCAGACCGCGCTCCTCGGCTGGGGCCTCACGCGCGAACTGCTGCGCCGCTTCGCGTTGCCGAAGCCCGGCCAGGGGCCCACGCTGCCACAGCGCGAAAACGGCCGCTACGAAGTGGTCTTCATTGGCGACACGGCAAAAGGGCAGCGGCTGCGCGCGACGGTCAAGGGCGACCGCGACCCCGGCTACGGCTCGACCTGCAAGCTGGTCGCCGAAAGCGCACTGTGCCTCGGCGCCGACATCGACCGCTCGATGACCGGGGGCGGCGTGTGGACCGCCGGCGCAGCCATGGGCATGACGTTGGTGCGACGACTGCAGGAACGCGCAGGGCTGAGTTTCGCGATCGAGGACTGAGCCGATTCCTCGAGAGCGCGACAACCACGAGTTGCTGACCCTGCACGGCGTGCTGACGCCGGACGCGAAGCTACGGACGCGCTGGCGACGCGCTTGACGCAGGTCAAGCCGGATTCCGCCCGCCACGGCAAGCTCGCGCTCACCATGGGCGTGCGAACGCTTCTCCTGGTCGCGGCGACGCAGCTCTTCCTCGGCTGCACGACCCCGACCCAAGTGCCGCCCAATCCGGCGGTCGGTCCCCGCGCGCCTTTCGGCCACATCGAGGTGCACGCGGCGAACGTGCCGCCGCAGACCAACTTTGCACAAGTGCTGCAAACGAAAGGCCAGGCGGCTGCGACCGGCGCGGCGACCGGCGCCCTGATCGGTGTCGGCGAGCTTGCGCACGGGCTCGCCTCTTGCGGCGGCGCCTATTGCGGCGCGGCCTTCATGGTCCTGCTGCCGGTGTTCGTCGCGACTGGCGCCATCGCCAACGCCGTCGTCCACGCCGCAGGCGCGGAGAGTCGGCAGATCGTCGAGGACGGCGAGCGCGCGATGCAGCGGGGCTTGGAGCGGTTGCAGCTGCAGTCCGAACTGGCCCGGCGGCTGGGGGCATCGCTCGCATCGCGCGGGGAGCCGCAAGGCAGCCCGGCCCGCATCGACATCGAAGTGCGCCGCGTCGAGGTGCGCGAATCCGCCGCCCCGGGCGCGAAGGTGTCGCGCTACGCGCTCGCCATTGCCGTCCATGCGCGCCTCGTCGCGGGCGAGAAGGTCGTCGACGAGCTGACGTACGCCTACAGAAGCCGATCCGCCCCGGCGCGCGACTGGCTGGCCGACGAGGCGAGGCTCTTCGTGGACGAGATGGAGCAGGGCCTGACCCGCACCGCCGAGGTGCTCGCGGAGGAGCTGCTCCTTCTCTACTACCCGCCGCCGGCCGACGACGACAAATCGCTCGTTCCCTACTACGCCCTGAAGCCGCACTATCCCGAGCCGGTGCGCTCCATCGACATTCGCGGCGCCTGGTTCGAGCGCTACCGACAGAGCTGGGGCGGACTGGAGTTCGTGCCGGTGGACAGTCTCGCGCCCGTCTTTCGCTGGGAAAGCTTTCCTCGCGCGCTCGACGTCGCAGCCGCCGGCGGAGCGGCCGGCCGGTTCACCGACGTCAGCTACGAGTTCGCACTGTTCGAGGCACAGCGCATCGGTGTCATCTACGAGACCGGCAAGCCCCTGTATCGGTTCGTGGGCCTCGGCGATCCTTCCCTCAGGCTCGAGTCGCTCGAGCCCTGCAGCCGCTACCTGTGGACCGTTCGCGCGCGATTTCGCCTCGATGGCCAGCCTCGGGTGACCGAATGGACCGGCGCCTACAACGCGTTCGCCGACCAGCAGCCCTGGGAGCAGCGCCGTGGCCTGCAGACGACCAGCATGATGCGGTGGGGCTTCCCGGCGGAGCGCTTCTATCTGCCATTCCGCACGCCGGGCGACTGCCAGTCATGAGCCAGAGACTGGCGTTCATCCGCAAGGACACGAAGGACTGAGGCCTCGCCGCGCACCGCGGACCAGCGGTCAGGACGACGCTCGTGACGCCCGATCCGACGAGATCTCTCCCCAGCCACACCTGTCGCCGACCGGTGCGATCGCGCCCCGGTCGTGAAGGGGCTTTCGTCGGCACGGGCGACGCGACGTCGCGCAGCCAGACCTGCTTCGAGGTCGCGCCGTCCTCCACGTCGACCGGCGCCTTGAAACGTTAGCCCTGCCGCGGCGACGGCTCGATCGGATCGGCCTCACGGCACGAGCGCGGCCGCGACCTCCGAGCGGGCCGCCACCGCATCGCCGGCGCGCTCCCAACCGCCCTCGCGGCACCGCCGGTAAAAGACCGGCATCGCATCACCCTCCATCGCGAGCAGGTGCAGCCAGCCGTGGTCGACGAGGCGACGCACCGTCTCGTGCGCGGCGACGACGGCGTCGATCGCCTCGCGCGGGGCTTCGACGAAAACCGACAGCCGCCGCGGCGTGTGCCGCACCCGCTCGCCGTCGTGCACCGATTGCCACGGCAGTCCGACGCGCAGGTCGCCGCCGTTGCCCTCGAACACGCCCACGCCGCCGCCGACCACGTTGTGCAGCAGCTTGTTGCCGGCGCCGTGGCGATGCGGGTCCACCGTCGAGGCGAGGTACTGCAGGTTGATCCAGTGCGCGACGACCACCGGCGCGGTCAGGATCAGCGTCAGCACGCTGCGATCGGCGTCGAGTCGATGGTCGTAGTCGTGCAGGAACACGCGTCCGCCGAGGTGAGCGCCCAACGTTCGCGCGCGCGGCGCAGCGACGAACGCTGCGTTGTCGGCCAACGCCCATTCGGGGCGCGTCTCGGCCCAGTCTGCGGCGCGCTCGCGCAGGCGGGCCAGCAGCGCGGGCGCCGGTAACGCGGGCAGACCGAGCCCCGGAGCGCGCTCGGCGCGCGCCGCGTCGCCGGCCCTGGCGAGCGCAGCGTGCAGCGCCTCCAGCGCGCCTGCATGCGACGGCGGCAACGCGTCCGTGTCGAACAGCCGCACCTCGTCGGTGGTGGTGTTGTGCAGTCCGGCGACAAACCGGGTGCCGTCGGGGACCGCAAGCCCCCGCGCGGCGAGCGCGTTGCGCACCGCAGGGTCGTTCAGCAGCGCCGCCAGTGCGCGGGCGTTGACCTCGCCGCCGCGACCGCCGCAGGCGCCGCAGTCCAGCCCGGCGGCATGCGCGTTGTTCGCGCTCTGCCCGCCGTGGCCGCACAGCAGCACGAGCGGCGCGAATCCCTCGATGAGCCCCATCGCACGCAGGATGCCGGCCGCCAGCCCCGCACCCGCGTCGACGTCGAGCGCCAGCCGCGGGCGAAGCGCGCACGCCTCGTCGCGCTCGAGGCCGGCCCGCGACCAGTCCTGCCCGGCGTCGGTCTGCGGCAGGCTCGCGCGCAGCAGCGATCCGGCGTAGAGCACGCCACACGCCTCGACGAACGAGAAACCCGCCGCCGGCGTGCCGCGCCAGCCGTCCCACGACGCCGCGGCGGCGAGCCGGGCGCGGCGACGTCCGGCCAGTGCCTGCGCCAGCGAGCGCTCCGCCGGTTCCTCGTCGACCGTGAGCGCGGGCGCGAGCAGCCCCGGCAGTTGCGGCTGGCGCCAGCCGGTTCCGAGCGGTCGATGGTCGATCGGCAGCCCGAAGAAGCCGGCGAAGCCGCGTGTCGCGATCGTCGGGTCGGCTGCTTCGAGCGCGCGTCGCAAGACCTCGCTGCGCACGTCGATGCAGAACACCGCCTGCACGGCCGGCACCCCTCGCGCGCCCGCCGTGGAGCGCGACATCGCCGCCATCACCTCGGCCTGCAACTGACGCTCCTGTGCCTGCATCCGCTGCCAGCCCTCGTGCTGGCGTGCGCGCTCGGCCGTGATCGCCGCTTCGATGCCGACCCACCCGTGCGCCCATTCGCGCACCTTGGCCGCGGGCAGTGCGTCGGCGATCAGCGCGTCCCAGCAGGCGCGGATCGCAAGCAGCTCGGCGAGCCGCGCATCGTCGACGCCCGCCAGCCGCGCCTGCCAGCGCGGCCACGCGCACGCGGCGGCCCAGCCGTTGAGGTCGAGCAGCCACGCCGTCAGGCAGGCCACGTGTCCGTCGGCCGGCACGCCGAGGCGCTCCAGCACATGGCCGATCGCCGTCATTGCGTCGTCGTCCAGCAGGGCGATCGCCGCCTGCGCCGCGCGGCGCCCCTGCGGCCAGTCGAGCCCGCGGTCGGCCGCCAGGCGCGCGCGCCAGCTGCGGTACAGGCCGCCATCCTCGCCGTCCACCGGCATGTGCCAGCGCGCCTGGCCCGCATCGAAGTGCGCCGCGCAGTGCTGGCTGACCTGGTGCACGACCGTGTCGCGCCGTCCGGCCAGGTCGGCCAGCAGCGCGCGCCGCTGCACGGTCGCGTCCGGCACGAGCCGCATCCCGGCCAGCACGCCGACGGCGGCGGCGGCCTGCTCGATCGGACGGTCGATCCAGCCCCAGTGCGGGTTGACGGCGATGAAGCGATCGAGCGGCCAACTCGGCGCGATGCGGTCGCAGGCCTGGGCCACCGCCTCGGCGAGCGCGTGGGCCTGGCGATCGGCGAGCTGCAGGGGGGCATTCATCAGCGGACTCCGGGGGAGGTGGGTGACAGGGCGAGGGCGGGCGTGGGCGAGCCGGGAACGGGCCAGCGCGCGAGCAGGGCGCGGCTGACGCGCTCGTCCACGTAGAAGCCGCCGTAGGCCCACGGATAGAGCTGCCGGACGAGCTTCCAGCCGGGGCGCAGCACGATTGCCGCCTGTATGGCGAACAGCGCGAGCAGCGCAACGGCGACGACCAGGACCAACGCCAGCGGAGCGACGAACGTGGCCGGCGAAACGAGCCACGACGTCACGGTGTGGCCGGCGAACCAACCGAGCGCCACGGCGGGTGCCCTGGCGATCCGGCCAGACGCCGCGAGGGGCACCAGCGCAAGGCCGAGCACCGCGCCGGCGAGCACCGCCGCCGGCGCCGCGAGTGCGCCGCTGGCGATGCCCGCGCCGACGATCACGGCCGGCAGGGCGACGGCTGCGAGCGCCCAGTGCCGGGCCGCCGTCGACGCCGCCGGCGCCAGGCGCAGCGCCTGCTGCCGCTGCACGACGCCCCCCGCGACGAGGAACGCGTGCGCCTTGTAGAGGGAATGCGCGACCAGGTGCAGCAGCGCCATCGCGGGCAGGCCGAGCGCCACCTGGAGCAGCATGAAGCCCATCTGCGCCACGGTCGACCAGGCCAGCGCGACCTTGATGCTGATACGCGTGCCCATCACCAGCGTGGCGACCACCACGGATACCGTGGCCACGGCAGCCAGAAGCCAGAGCGCCGCCGGCGCCTGCGCCAGCAGCGGCCAGAAGCGGATCAGCACGAAGCCGCCGAGGTTGACGACACCCGCGTGCAGCAACGACGACACCGGCGTCGGGGCCTCCATGACCTGGACCAGCCACCCGTGCAGCGGCACCTGCGCACATTTCAGGGCTGCGGTGACGACGAGCAGCACGAGTCCCGCCTGCGCCAGCGCCGGCACGCCGTGCCCGGCGGCAGCGGCCATCATGGACTCCAGCGACAGCGTGCCGTAGGCGGCGCCGAGCAGCGCCACGGCGCCCAGCAGCGACGCATCGGCCGCGCGAGCGGACAGGAACTTCTTGTGCGCGGCCAGCCGCGCCGCCGGCCGTTCGGCGTAGAAGCGCAGCAATCGGTGCAGCGTCAGGCTGGTGCCGATCCACGCCCCGGCCAGCAGCAGCAGGTGGTCGGCCGCAAGGACCAGCGACACGGCGGCCAGCGTCAGCGAAAGCAGGCGCAGGTAGCGGCGCTCGTGCGCCTCGCCCTGGAGATAGCGATGCGAGAAACGCACGATGACCCAGCCGACGAAACCGACCAGAAGCGCGACGACGGCGCCGACGGTGTCCAGCCGCAGCCCGAAGCCCGCGAGCGGTCCGGTGGCCAGCACCGCCACGAGTGCTGCCGCGGCGGCGATCGTCGCACCGAGGGCGCCCGCTTCGGCCCGCCGCCAGGCGCCATCGCGGCTGCCCGCACTGGCCCCTGCGGCGGCCAGCGTGTGCAGCAGGACAGGAACGGCGGGGAGGAAGAGAAGCTGAAGGGGGAGGAGGGGAAGGGTCGAGGAGTTCATGGCCGCGATGGTGACGGCTCGAAGATGATCTGTAAAATTCAATGTTCTGCACAATTCGTTCTTCTTTATCGAACATGTCACGCCTGAACTACCACCACCTGCACTGCTTCTGGGCCGTTGCGAAGGAGGGGCACCTGACGCGCGCTGCCGAGCGTCTGCACGTCTCGCCGTCTGCGTTGTCGACGCAGATCCGCCAGCTCGAGGAGGCGCTCGGCCAGCGGCTGTTCGAGCGCCGGGCGCGCACGCTGAAGCTGACCGAGGCAGGTCGGGTGGCGCTCGGCTACGCCGAATCGATCTTTGCCAGCGGTACCGAGCTCATGTCGGTGTTGCGCGGAGGGCAGCGTGCACAGCGTCAGGTGCTGCGCATTGGTGCGGTCGCCACGCTGTCGCGCAATTTCCAGGAGAGCTTTCTCGCGCCGATGCTCGGGCGCGACGACGTCGAACTCGTGCTGCAGTCGGGCGGTCTCGCCGACTTGCTGACGCGACTGCGCGTGCACACGCTGGACCTGGTGCTGTCGAACAAGCGCGTGCACGGTAGCGCCGACGAGCCGTGGCGGTGTCGGCGGATCGCGCACCAGCCGGTGAGCCTGGTCGGCCGTCCGTCGAAGCGTCGCCGCGCGTTTCGCTTTCCGGAGGATCTCGCCGCGCTGCCGCTGCTGCTGCCGGGGCGCGACAGCGAGATCCGGGCGGGCTTCGACCTGCTGTGCGAGCAACTCGGCGTGCGCTACACGCTGAAGGCCGAGGTCGACGACATGGCGCTGCTTCGCCTGCTTGCACGCGATGCCGGCGCGATCGCGCTCGTGCCCAGCGTCGTCGTGCGCGACGAGCTGAAGAACGGATTGCTCGTCGAGCACGCGGTCGTGCCGGACCTGGTCGAGAACTTCTATGCGATCTCGGTGCCGCGCCACTTCGCGCCGCCACTGCTTCGCGAGCTGCTCGCGCGGCCGGAGTCCGCGGTGCTCGGTGCAGGCTGACGGGGCGCACGCCTGCGAGGGCGCCCCGTCCGCGCATCGAGTGTCGATCCGGCGGGCCAGGCCGGCGGGTGCTCACGAGGCGATTCGCGCGACCGAAACAATTGAAACATTGATCCAGCGTGACGGACAATCGCCGGATACACGGGGCGACTAGTCTTCTCGCTGCAGGAGGGCCGCACGTCGCGGCCCCGCCATCGGAGGAGATCGAGATGTCCACGGTAGCAGAGAAGCCGGCCGACAATGGTGTCAACGTCACGGCGCTGGTTGGCGCGCGGGAAGCGCTGAAGCAGGCCCCGCAAGCCGCGCGATTCACGTGGCGGGCGAGCTCGCGCTGGATGGGCGGAACCTACAGCCGGTCCAGCGTCACGGGGTTCTTCGGCCTGGGCCAGGAGCAGCGTCACAAGAGCGAATTCACGTTCGACATCGATCACCCCGAGGTCTTCGCGTCGGAGGACAGGGGGGCGACGCCGGTGGAGCTGGTGCTGTCGGGCCTGGCCGGCTGCCTCACCGCGGGGGTGGCCTCGGTCGCACAGATGCGCAACATCCAGTTGCACTCGGTCACTGCGACGATCGAGGGCAGCATGGACATCCGCGGCATCCTGGGTGCCGACAGCGACGTGCGCAATGGCTTCGACGACGTCAAGGTGAGCTTCGACATCGACGCCGACGCAACCCGCGAGCAGATCGCGGCGCTGGTCGCGCAATCCCAGAAGCGCTCGGCGGTGTTCGACATCATCACGAACCCGACCAACGTGACCGTCACCGTTGGTTGACCGGCCGCATCGGGATCGGAGGGCCGTCCGGTGCGCACGGACGTCGTCGTCATCGGCGCCGGGCACGCCGGCCTGGCCATGAGTCGCTGCCTCGCCGAGCGCTCGATCGACCACGTGGTCCTCGAGCGCGGCGAGGTGGCGAACTCGTGGAAGACCGAGCGCTGGGATTCGCTTCGGCTGCTCACGCCCAACTGGCAGAGCAGGCTGCCCGGCTACGGGTATGCCGGCGCCGATCCCGACGGCTTCCGGACGATGCCGGAGACGATCGCCTTCATCGAGCGATATGCGCGCCTGATCGCGGCCCCCGTCAGGACGCACACCGCGGTGGCGTCGGTGCGACGCAACGACGACGGCTACCGTGTGGCAACCGACCGCGGAGACTGGAACTGCCGGGCCGTGGTGATCGCAAGCGGCGCGTGCAACGTCGCGGCGGTGCCGGTGCTCGCCGAGGCCGTCCCGCCCGGGCTGGCTTGCGTGACCCCGATGAGTTACCGCAGCCCGGAGCGCCTCGACGACGGCGGCGTTCTCGTCGTGGGCGCATCGGCCAGCGGCGTCCAGATTGCCGAGGAGATCCGGCGCACCGGCCGCCCGGTGACACTCTCGGTGGGCGAGCACATCCGGATGCCGCGCACCTATCGGGGGCGGGACATCCAGTGGTGGATGGACGCGGCCGGCGTGCTCGACCAGCGCTACGACGAGATTCCCGACCACGAGCGCGCACGCCGGGTGCCGTCGCTTCAGCTGGCAGGACATCCGGACCGCCACATGGTCGACCTCAACGCGCTCGCGGCGATCGGCGTCACGCTGGCCGGCCGCCTCGCGGCAATCCGGGACGGCAAGGCACTGTTCTCGGGCGGGCTGGCGAACCAGGTGGCGCTCTCCGACCAGAAGATGAACCGGCTGCTCGACACGATCGACCAGTGGGCTGCGGCGAATGGCCTGGAAGCCGAGGTCGAACCGCCCCATCGCTTCGACCCGACCCGGATCGACCCGCTGCCGCCGTTGTCGCTGAACCTCGCCGGTGGCGAGATCCGCACCGTCGTCTGGGCGACCGGTTACCGACCCGACTACTCGTGGCTCGACGTGCCGGTCCTCGATCGCAAGGGTCGGATCCGCCACACCGGCGGCGTCGTGGACGCGCCAGGCATGTACCTGATGGGCGAGCAGTTCCTGCGACGCAGGAAGTCGGCGCTGATCGACGGTGCGGGCGACGATGCCCGCGAATTGAGCGGACACCTCGCGTCGTACCTGGGACGGCGCTCCGCCGGCCGCATGCCCGGCCCGTCGGCCGGCCGTTCCGCTGAACTGTCGGTAGACGCCTGAGGCGGCGCCTGGACGCGCCCGAGGACCCGGTTGCGCTGCCGATAGCGGCCGGAACGGCCGATGATCGCCTCGTGCCCGATCGCGAAGGCGAGGTTCTGCCGCAGGCTGCCTTCACGCAGGGCCGGCGTGACGTCGCGCGCCTGCGAAGGACAGTGGCGATTCCACGCTCGTCCCCGCATCACCGGAGGACAGAATGGTCGGCAAGAACACGAACGGCCGATGCCCGCCAGGCGTTGGCGCGCGCTGCAACGGATAGCATAAGCAGACTTGCCCGTTGCGATCGGCGAACGCGTCGCTCCCAGGAGACACCATGCAATACCACGTCAACGGCTTCCAGCCCGGTGATCCCGACGTGCATCCGGCGGCGCCGGATCACCGCCGCGCGGGCGACCCGCTGCCGCAAGCAGTGGACGTGCTGATTGCCGGCTCCGGGCCCGCAGGGCTGTGCCTGGCCGCGCAGCTAGCCCGGGTGCCGCAGATCCGCACGATGCTGGTCGAGCCCAAGCTCGCGCCGATGGAGAAGGGCCAGGCGGACGGCATCAGCGTGCGGTCGATGGAGATGTTCCAGGCCTTCGGCTTCGGCGAAAAGGTGATGCGCGAGTCGGTCTGGATCAACGAGACCACGTTCTGGGCCCCCGGTGCCGACGCGCCGCTCGTTCGTGTCGCCCGCGTGCAGGACGTTCCCGACGGCACCTCCGAGATGCCGCACGTGCTGATCAACCAGGCGCGCGTGCACGACATGTTCCTGGACATCATGCGTCGCTCGCCGACCCGGCTCGAACCCGACTACGGCCTGAAAGTGACGGACCTCGCGATCGACCCCGCCGCTACGCACTACCCCGTCACCGTCACGCTGGAGCACACCGCCCCCGGCCGCGAAGGCCAGACCACCCGGGTGCGCGCGAACTACGTGATCGGCTGCGACGGCGCCCGCTCCAACGTGCGCAACGCCATCGGCGGCAAGCTGCACGGCGATGCCGCGCACCAGGCCTGGGGCGTGATGGACATGCTGGCCGTCACCGACTTCCCCGACTGGCGCAAGAAGTCCTTCGTGCGCTCGCAGGAGGAGGGCATCCTGATGGTGCTGCCGCGCGAGGGCGGGCACCTGGTGCGCCTGTACGTCGAGCTCGATCGCCTGGGCGAGCACGAGCGTGTCGGCGACCGCGGCATGGGCGCCCAGGACATCATCGCCAAGGCCCAGCGCATCTTCCGGCCGTTCGAGCTCGACGTGAAGGAGGTGGTGTGGTGGTCGATCTACGAGATCGGCCATCGCCTGACCGACAAGTTCGACGACGTGCCCGACAGCGAGGTGGCCACCCGCGCACCGCGCGTGATGCTGGCTGGCGACGCCTGCCACACGCACAGCCCCAAGGCCGGACAGGGCATGAACGTGTCGATGGGCGACACCTTCAACCTGGGCTGGAAGCTGATCTCGGTGCTCACCGGCCGCGTCGACGCGTCGTTGCTGCACAGCTACTCCGGCGAGCGCCGCGCTGCCGCCAGGGGCCTGGTGGAGTTCGACCACAAGTGGGCGCGCGTGGTGGGTGAGCGCGCCGAGGACGACGCCCCGGGGGGCCTGCCGCGGGTGGCGCGCGAGTTCGTCGCCAACCTGCCCTTCACCTGCGGGCTGACCATCCAGTACGAGCGCAGCGCGCTGACGGGCGCCGCCACGCACCAGGCGCTGGCCACGGGCTTCGACATCGGCAAGCGTTTCCATTCCGCGCCCGTCGTTCGCCTGGCCGACGCCCGGCCCATGCACCTGGGCCACTGCATCGAGGCCGACGCACGCTGGCGCCTGTTCCTCTTCGCTCCCGCCAACGACGCCGGCGGCCCCGGTGGCGCCGTCGCCACGTTGTGCGAGTGGCTCGAGCACGACGGGGCCTCGCCGCTGCGCCGCCACGCCGCGCCGGGCGAAGACGTGGATGCGGTGATCGACACCCGCGCCGTGTTCCAGCAAGGTTCGCACGAGCTCGACTACGCGGCCATGCCCACGCTGCTGCGCCCGCACGTGGGGCGCTACGGGCTGTGCGACTACGAGAAGGTTTTCTGCGTCGACTTCAAGCGCGGCGAAGACATTTTCGCGATGCGCGGCATCGATCGCGCCGCGGGCTGCATGGTCGTCGTGCGGCCGGACCAGTACGTGGGCCACGTCCTCCCGCTGTCGGCGCGCGACGAACTGGCGGCGTACTTCGCGGGCGTGCTGCGCGTGCGCGGCTGAGTCGAGTCCGCTTTGCGTGGCCGCCATCGACGGACACGACGCGGATGAATCATTCGGGCGGCTCGTCGATGATCGATCAGGAATGCATCACGCGGGAGGCCGGGGCCTCGGCACGCCGGCGAAACGACTCAGGAGCAGCCAGGACGGAAACTCCCTGACCAGCGGCGCCAGCCCGGTCAGCCGGATCTTCCCGGTGCGCGTCGCGGCCTCGAACGAGAGATCGCCCAGCCACACCGCGGTCATGGCGCCGAGGTCGGCGTCGACGTAGACGTCCACGTCCAGGCCGGGGTCGCTCAGGCAGACGTCGACGACCGCCGGCTCCAGCAGCAGCCAGAACGGCCCCGCGCTGCGGGAGTTCGACGGCACCGCCTCGAAACTGAAGCGCACCACGATCCGGCGCGCGGGCAGCCGGTCGGTCGCGATGCGTCGCCGGATGCTCCACATCAGCAGCCCCGCGTCGAGGTTGCCGGGCTGGACGCGTTTCGTCCAGCGCTGACCCCAGGCGCCCAGCGCGTCGATCGCCGCGCGGAATTCCTGGCCGGCCTCGGTCAGGCGGTATTCGCGACCGTGCCCCGTGCCGGCGGGCACGCTGGCCACGACGCCCGCCGCCTCGAGTTCACGAAGCCGGCGCGCGAGCAGCGCCCTCGAGATCAGCGGCATGCTCCGGTGGATCTCGTTGAAGCGGTGGCTTCCCGACAGGAGCTCGCGAAGGATGATCGGCGTCCAGCGCTCTGCAAAGACTTCACTGGCCATCGCGACCGGGCAGAACTGGCCGAATCCCCGATTCATGCCACGACATTAGTCCCCGGTCGGCGCCGTCGCAAGTTCACTTCCTGAACTGGAAGGCGCGCAGCGATCGATGCATCGTGACCCGTGTCGACCGACAGGAGGAAGCGACATGAAGACCGTCGAATCCGACCGGGTGTTCGCGGGCTCGATCCCGAAGCTCTACGAGTCGCATCTGGTGCCCCTGATCTTTCAGCCTTACGCCGCGGACCTGGTGAAGCGGCTGCCACCGAGGCCGCGGGCGCGCGTGCTCGAGGTGGCGGCCGGCACGGGCGTGGTCACCCGTGCGCTCGCCACGATGACGCCGGCGAGCGTCTCGATCGTCGCCACGGACCTGAACCAGGAGATGCTCGATCACGCGCAGTCGATCGGTACCAGCCGTCCGGTCGAATGGCGCCGGGCCGACGCGATGCAGTTGCCGTTCGACGATGCCGAATTCGACACCGTCGTGTGCCAGTTCGGCGTGATGTTCTTCCCCGACCGGGCGAGGGCGTTCTCGGAGGCGCGCCGGGTGCTGAGGCCGGGCGGCTTGCTCGTCTTCAACGTCTGGGATCGCCTCGCCGAGAACGAGTTGGCGGACGTCACGACGAACGCGCTCGAATCGGTCTTTCCCGACGACCCGCCGCGTTTCCTGGCGCGCACCCCCCACGGCTACCACGACGCTCACCTCATCAGGCAGGACCTCGAAAGCGCCGGATTCCTTGCCGCGCCGCAAACGGCGACCGTGACCGCACGCAGCCGGGCCGGATCGTGCCTGGATCCGGCGATCGCCTATTGCCAGGGGACGCCGCTGCGCAACGAAATCGAGGCGCGCGGCGCCTCGCGGCTCGGTGAAGCCACGGACGCGGCAGCGGAGGCGATCGCGGCACGCTTCGGTCGCGGGCCCGTCGACGCGAAGATTCAGGCGCACGTGGTCACCGTCGAGCGTTGAGGCGCTTGGCCGAATCGATCGCCGGGCGCCGACGCCGAGGCGCGCCGCGTGCACCGCCCGGGACTATCCGGTCGAGCGCTGCGCCCGCCGCCAAGCCGCCGGCGGCTGCCCGACCAGGCGCTTGAACGCGCGCGCAAAGGCCGCTTCGGAGTCGTAGCCGACTTCCTGCGCGATCGTGGCCACGTTCGCGTTGCCTTCGCGCAGCAGGCGCGCGCCGCGCTGCATGCGCCAGTTCGCCAGGTACTGCATCGGCGGCTGTCCCACCAGTTGGGCGAAGCGCTCGTGCAGCGCCGAGCGCGACAGGCCCACCTGCCGGCCGAGCTCGTCGATCGTCCACGGATCGGCCGGGCGTTCGTGCAGCAGGGCGATGGCGCGACCGACTTGCCGGTCTCGCAGTGCGGCGAGCCAGCCGGACGACCCCTCGGGCAGCCCATCGAGGCACCGGCGCACCGCGTCGACGAAGACGAGTTGGCTCACGCGCTCGAGCGCGGCCGCGCTGCCCGGCCGGCGCTGCCGTGACTCCGACACCGCCTGGTCGAGCACGGGGGCGATCCACGCGCCGACCTCGCGCGCCGGAAGGTGCACCAGGCGCGGCAGCGCCGCGATCAGCGGGTTGAACGGGCGCAGGTCGCAGCCGATGAACCCGCAGACGACGATCGTGCTCGCTTCTCCAATCGGCGCCTCGTCGACGGGACGGAGCACGCCGTCGACGTACGCGACGACGACCGGCTTCGCATCGTTGCGCGTCACCAGTTGCCAGTCGCTGTCGTCGCGCTGCGCGTGCAGTCCCGGGGCGCTGGACAGCACGTGCGCGTCGCCGCGGGGAAACATCGCGATGCCGCCGCCCTCGACGCGCTGCGGCGGTACCCCGTCGGTGGCCGCCCAGCCTCCACCCTTGACGAAGAGGTGGTAGGCGAGCACGTGCTCGGTGCCCGGCATCAGCGCCTCCGCGAGTTGCGGCGCAGCCGGCGTCTCGGCGACCCAGTCGTCGCGAAGGTTCACGTAGTAGTACACCGCGCCGCGCAAGCGCACGCTCGCCAGCACGTCGGACAAGGGGTCGTGGTTCATCGACGTCGCAGGCTCGGAGCCCCGATCAAGGGCGGCGGACGCCCGGTCAAGTGCGCGTCCATCGGTGGACGCGCGAGCAGATTCGCACGACGGCCGGGAAAGCGTCAACGACCGCGTCCGCGAACAATCGGCCCGTCGTCGCAGCCGGGCGCAGCGCGCATCGACGGCGACGTACCGCGTACCGATCCACATCCTTCACACCGTCGGAGCACGACCATGAACCAGATCATCGACCCCCCCGCGATCGGGCAGGACTTCGCCGCGATCAAGCAACGCCAGCAGGCCACCTGGGCCAGCGGTGACTTCGCGGTCATCGGCACCACGCTGCAGATCGTCGGCGAGTCGCTCGCCGAGGCCGCCGACGTGCGCGCCGGCGAGCGCGTGCTCGACGTGGCCGCCGGAAACGGCAACGCGACCCTCGCGGCGGCGCGCCGCTTCGCCGAGGTGACGTCCACCGACTACGTTCCCGCGCTGCTCGAGAAGGGTCGCGCCCGCGCCGCCGCCGAAGGCCTGGCCGTGCGCTTCCAGGTCGCCGACGCCGAGGATCTGCCGTTCGGCGACGGCAGCTTCGACGTGGTGCTGTCGACCTTCGGCGCGATGTTCACGCCCGACCATGGCCGTCCGGCGCGCGAGATGCTGCGCGTCGCCCGGCACGGCGGGCGCATCGGGCTGGCGAACTGGACGCCCGAAGGCTTCATCGGCCGGCTGTTCAAGGTCGTCGGCGCCTACGTCCCGCCCCCGGCAGGGCTCAAGTCCCCGGCCCTGTGGGGCACCGAGTCGCACATCGTCGAGCTGTTCGGCCCGAAGGCCGCACAGATCCGTTGCGAGCGCCGCCTCTTCAATTTCCGCTATCGATCGGCGGCGCACTGGATCCAGGTGTTCCGCGACTACTACGGGCCGACCCACAAGGCCTTCGCCGCGCTCGACGCGGCGGGGCGGGCTGCACTCGAGCGCGACATCGCGTCGTTGCTCGAGGAGATGAACATCGGCGGCTCGTCGTCGCTCGTCGTCCCCGGCGAGTACCTCGAGATCGTCGTCACCAAGCGCTGAGGTTCGCCATGAGCAAGACATCCGAATTCGCTGCCCGCGCGTTCGCCGTGATGCTGTGCGCGTGGGCGGCCGACGGGAAGGCCGACGCCGTGACCGACTGGGACGTCCGCTCGGGGACGATCGTCGCCGAATCCGGGCTCGGTACCCCGCCTGCCATCCGCGTGCTGGCGCTGGCCCACACTGCCGTCTACGAGGCCGTCAACACGATCACGGGACGCTACCCTGGCGCGCGCCATCCGCTGCGGGGTCCGCAAGACGCGTCCGTGGAGGCGGCCGTCGCCGCGGCGCACCGTGCCACGCTGATGAAGCTGATGCCGGCGCGACAGGCGTCGATCGACGCGGCCTACCAGTCGGCATTCGCGGCGCTCGCGGCAGGGCCGGCGCGGGATGCAGGCGTCGCGATCGGCGAGCGGGCTGCCGCTGCGGTGCTGGCATCGCGGGGCGACGACGTGCTCACGCCTGAAGCCTACCGACCGCACACCACGGTCGGGGTCTACGTGCCGACCGCGAGCCCGGCGGTCCCGCACTGGGGCCGGCGCAAGCCGTGGCTGATGGCGAATGCCAGCCATTTCCGCCCCGGCCCACCGCCGTCGCTCTCCGGCGACGCGTGGGCGCGCGACTACGAAGAGGTCAGGGTGCTCGGGGCCCGCTCGAGCGAGCGCCGCAGCGCCGAGCAGACTGCGATTGCGCGCTTCTGGGAGTACTCGCTGCCGCCGATCTACCACGGGGTCGTGCGTTCGGTGGCGACGCTGCCGGGGCGCGAGATCACGCGAAACGCCAGGCTGTATGCGGCGGTCACCCAGGCCATGGACGACGCGATGATCGGGGTGTTCGACGCGAAGTACCACTACAACTTCTGGCGACCCGTCACCGCGATCCGCAACGGCGACCTCGACGGACACGACGCCACCGAGCGCGACGCGTCGTGGGCGCCGCTGGCCGACGTGCCGATGCACCCGGAGTACCCGAGTGCGCACAGCATCCTCGCCGCGGCGGTGGGTACGGTGCTGCGCGCCGAGATCGGGGCGGGGCCGACGCCGATGCTGGGCACGGCCAGTCCCACCGCGAAGGGCGCGGCGAGGCACTGGACCAGCATCGACGACTTCGTCCGCGAAGTGTCGGACGCGCGCATCTACGAAGGAATCCACTTCCGCACGTCGACCGAGGTCGGCGTCGAGATGGGCGAGCGGATCGGGGCGCTGGCGGTCGTCCGGTACCTGGCGCTGCCCCGGGCGAGCGTCGGCCCGGCCGTGACGGTTCGGGGTCGCTGAAGCGCGCAGGGCGGAGCGGGCCGGGCCGGCGTAGCCGAGACCTCCCGCTCCTCAGCGACCCAAGACGGCCTTCGAGACGAAATCTGCGACCGCCTCGATCTGCTGATCGCTCAACTGGCCGGCAAACCTCGGCATCACGCCGATTCCGGTGCGCACGACTTCGAGAACGCGCGCCTTGTCCGGCTTCAGCTCGTCCAGCGACGGACCGATCGTGCCGGTTGCGCCTGCCGCCTCCAGCGTGTGGCACAACGCGCAGGGCGGCTGGGCGGCCTCCGTGAAGACCTTCCGGCCAAGCTCGTCGGCGAATGCCGCCAGGGGCAGGGCCAGCCCGAGGGCCAGCCCTGCGGCATGGCGCCTGGTCACGCTACGGTCACCGAGACGGCGTGGTCGCGCCAGCCGTTGTGCGCGTAGCCGCGCTCGTTTTCGACGCGCAGCTCCGGCTGCACCGATCCGTCGATCGCGATCGCTCGGCTGGTGATCAGGTGAGCGCCGGGCGCGAGACTGACCTCGGCGACGAAGTGACGCCACGCATACCTGCCCATGTGCGGTCCGATGAACTCCGCCGCCCGCCAGGACTTGCCACCGTCGACCGAGACCTCGACCCCCTTGACCGGACTGCCGCCGGTGAAGGCCACGCCGTGCACCTGCAGCGTGCCGGCGCGAAGCGCTTCGCCGCCGGACGGCGAGGTCACGAAAGACTTCAGGTTCATCTGCCACATCGACGGCTGGGTCGCGTCGCCCTTCTTTCCGATGTCCCGGACGCGATAGCCCGACTGCTGGATGTTCGCGGGGGTTTCCGTCGGCGTGAACGCCACGCGCTTGACGTACTTGATGTTGTTGACGCCGTAGTAGCCCGGGATGATCAGCCGCAGCGGGCCGCCGTGCGCCAGCGGAATCGGCCGGCCGTTCAGCTCCCACGCGAGGATCGCGTCTTCCATTGCGGTCCACGGGACCGAGCGCTCGACCATGACTTTCTTCGGGTCGATGCCGGGCGGGATCGTCTCGCCACCGGTGCTGGTCATGTACCGCATCCCCTCGCGCACCCCGCCGAGGGCGGTCACGACGTCCTTCAGCGGAACGCCGCTCCACAGCGTGTTGCCCGCGGCGCCGACCTTCCATTGCGAGCCTGCCGCCTTGTGGCTGAAGAATCCGCGCCCGTTGCCCGAGCACTGCAGGACCATCGAGACGTTCGTCAGCCCCATCCGCTTGAGCTCGGCGACGGTCAGGCTGCGCGGGGTCGTCACGCCGTCGATCTGGACCTGCCAGGCGTCGGGGTTACCGATGGTCGACGCGTCCGGCGCCGCGATGTTGTTGCGCAGGAACAGGATGTCGACGTCGGTGACGCCGCTCGAGCCGAACGCGTTGCGCTGGGTTTCGATCCCGCTTGCGCTGTGCACGATCACGCGGCTCGCGTCCTTGAACGACGCGACCGGCGGAAGCGGCTTGGCCTGTGCGACGCTCGCGGGGCTCCAGCCGGCGAGGCCGGCCGCAGCGCCACTGGCGCTCGCGGCCAACCACCAGCGTCGAGCGATGTCCACCTGAAGTGCCGTCTCCTTCATGCTGCTCCTCCTTGGTCTGTTTCACGGGCCATGGTGGTCGCCGAATGCCGGCGCCGATCGTAGAGCGGATCGAGCGACAACGCTCGGGTGGGGTCGAGAAACGCGGCGAAGAACCTGAGTCCCTGCATGCGCCGGCGCGCAGCGACGGCCCGAAGCGTTGCCAGCAGGTGAGCGAGCGCATCCGGGTCGCGATGAACGAGCGCCTCGAAGCCGCTGAAGAGCAGTACGTGTCCCGCCGCCGGCGACCATTTCGGGTCGGCGAGCGCCGCCGCCAGGTCGGCCCAGTCGCCTTCGACCCGCAGGGCCAGGGCGCCGACGCAGCGGGCGAACAGCTGGTCGCTCACGACGTCATCGAGCGCAACGCGCATGATCGGGAAACCGTCGATCGCCGCAGCCTCCTCGAGCGCGTCGGTCACCTCGAGCCGGTACACGCCCGAGCGTCGTTCGTCGGCAAGCCGCTCAGCGAGCTTGCCCATCGGCGAGGTGCTCCTGCATGCGCGCGACGATATTCGGACGCCATGATTTCTGTCAAGGATTTCGCACGTCGCGGCTGCGGATTGGCGTGCCGGATGAAGCCCAGCCCCGGCTCGTCGCAGGCCGGGTTCGCTTGGCGCGCTGCGGAGCGATCGGTTACGCTGGGGCGCGGGCCCGGTTCGGCAGAAGCGGACGCGGGGCACCGACCGGGAGCGCAATGGCCGAAGACGAAGCAGCAGGCAGCGGTGAGGCCGCGCAGTTCGATCGCGCGATGATGCGCCTGGCCATCGACCAGGCGCGCAACGCGTGGGCGGTCGGCGAGGTGCCGGTCGGCGCGGTCGTCGTGCGCGAGGGCAGGGTGCTCGCCACCGGCTACAACCAACCGATCGGCACGCACGACCCGACCGCGCACGCCGAGATCTGCGCACTGCGCGCCGCCAGCGACTTGCTGGCCAACTACCGCCTCGTCGACTGCGACCTGTACGTCACGCTGGAGCCCTGCGCGATGTGTGCCGGCGCGATCATGCACGCCCGGCTGCGCCGCGTCGTGTACGGCGCGCGCGACCCGAAGACGGGCGCCGCAGGCAGCATCGTCGACCTGTTCGCCGAGGCACGGTTGAACCACCACACGGAGGTCACGGCCGGGGTGCTGGCCGACGAGTGCGGCGAGTTGCTGTCGTCCTTCTTTGCCGAGCGGCGCGGCGGACGCGGAGGCGGCGACGCGCGCCCCGAGGCTGCCGCCTTGCCGGATGCGGGCGGCATCGACGTGCGCTTCGACGACGAGGCGGCGCAACGCTGAAACGAAAAGGGCCGCTCGACGAGCGGCCCTTCGGCACGGCTGGCTGCGACGGCGCGTTCGCCGCGCCGATCAACCCGGGATCACTGGATCTTGGCCTTCGCCCGCAGGCTCTGCTGCAGCGCCTGGACGCGGTGACGCTCGAGCTCCTGCTGGATCTGCGGGCGAACCTGCTCCAGCGGCGGGGCCTTGGCCTCGCGGACGTCGTCGAGGCGGATCACGTGGTAGCCGAACTGCGTCTTGACCGGCGTCTCGGTGAACTTGCCTTTCTCCAGCTTCACCATCGCGTCGGAGAACTCCTTGACGAAGGTCTGCGGCGTGTTCCAGTCGAGGTCGCCGCCGGACTGGGCCGAGCCGGTGTCCTTCGACTTCTTCGCGAGTTCTTCGAACTTCGCGCCCTTCTTCAGCTGCGCGATGATGTCCTTGGCCTCGTCTTCCTTCTCGACCAGGATGTGGCGGGCGTGGTACTCCTTGTCGCCGGCCTGCGCGCGGATCTTGTCGTACTCGGCCTTGATCTCGTCGTCCTTGATCGGGTTGGCCTTCAGGTGGTCGCGGATCAGCGCGCGGATCAGGATGTCCTGGCGCACGTTGTCCAGCTGGCGCTGCACGTCGGCGGTGCGCGTCAGGCCCTTCTTCTCGGCTTCCTGGACGAACAGCTCGCGCGCGATCAGCTCCTCGCGGACCGCGGCGCGCAGCTCCGGCGTGTCGGGGCGGCCCTGCGCGGCCAGCGCCGCGACGAAGTCGTCGACCTTCTGTTTCGGAATCGGCTTGTTGTTGACCACCGCGGCGTTCTGCGCGAAGGCGGCAGAAGCGATCGGCAGCAATGCGACGGCCGCGAGCTTCGCCAGCCGGAGCGACAGGGAGGGGTGCGACATCGTGGGTCCTTGTGGCAATCGTGGAGTGACCGGCGCGCCATGGTGACGGCCGGCGGGCCTGGCGTCAGGACGCCTCGGCCGGGGTACGGGCATCGATCACGAGCGCGTGTATGCGCTGCGGCATCCAGTCGTGCACGGCATCATACACGAGCCGATGTCGAGCCACGGTGCCCAGCCCGGCGAACCGCTCGCTGACCAGGCGAACGCGAAAATGCCCTGCGCCGCCGGCCGCCCCGGCGTGCCCGGCATGCAGGTGGCTGTCGTCGCCGACCTCGATCGCCGCCCCCGGGAACCGCTCGGCGAGGCGGGCGCGCAGCTCGTCGACGTCGGGCCGCATCAGCTCTCCTCCTGCACGTAGCGGCCGAGATAGAGGGCTTGCGCGATGACGAACGCGATCGTCAGCCCCATGGTGCCGAACAGCTTGAAATTGACCCAGACGTCGGTCGGGAACCGGTAGGCCACCAGCAGGTTCAGCACCGCCATCGCGACGAAGAACACGATCCAGGCGAGGCTCAGCCTGTGCCAGATCGGCTCGGGAAGCGCCAGCTGCTTGCCCATGACCGACTTGATCAGGTTGCGGCCGAAGAACATCCGGCCGCCCGCCAGGACGGCGGCGAAGAGGCCGTAGAGCACGGTCGGCTTCCACTTGATGAACGTCTCGTCGTGGAAGAACAGCGTCATCCCGCCGAACACCACGATGATCGCCAGGCTCGCCCACTGCATCCCTTCGACCGGCCGGCTGCGGAACTTCAGCCAGAGGATCTGCACGACGCTCGC
>JAHBZV010000042.1 GCA_019635275.1 Burkholderiaceae bacterium
GGTCGGCCTGGCGTTGTCGTTCTCGTCGACCGCCGTGGTGATGCAGTTGCTGTCGTCGCGGCGCGAACTGGGTACGCCGATCGGGCAGGCCGGCTTTTCGATCCTGTTGCTGCAGGACCTGGCGGTGGTGCCGGCGCTGATCCTGGTCGGGCTGCTCGGGCGACCCGGAGACATCTCGGTGGTCACGTCGATGGCGATCGCGCTCGGCAAGGCCGTGTTCGCGATCGCGCTGATCTACCTGCTGGGCCGCATCGTCATCCGGCCGGTCTTCCGGTACATGGCGGCAAGCAGGCAGGCCGACACCTTCATGGCGCTGACGCTGCTCAGCACGCTCGGGATCGCCTCGCTCACCTGGCTCGCAGGCCTGTCGATGGCGCTCGGCGCGCTGCTGGCGGGGCTGCTGCTGGCGGAGACCGAGTTCCGCCACGAGGTCGAGATCACCATCGACCCGTTCCGCGGGCTGCTGATGGGCCTGTTCTTCATGTCGGTCGGCATGTCGATCGATCTGCTGGAGATCGTGCGTACGCCCGCTTTGCTGCTCGGCTCGATCGCGGGCCTGTTCGCGATCAAGGCGATCATCGTCGCGGCGGTGATGCGCGTCGGCGGCCTGCCGCCCGGCAAGGCGGTCGAGGGGGGGCTGCTGCTCGGGCAGGGTGGCGAATTCGCGTTCATAGTGCTCGGCGTGGCGATGTCGCTCGGCCTGCTGCCGGAGCAGACGGGCCGGTTCATGCTGCTCGTGGTCGGACTGTCGATGTTCGCCGCGCCGCTGATGGCCGAGCTCGGCCGGCGCGTGGGCGCGCGCGTCGAGCGCGCCGAGCCGGCGCCCCCGCAGCCGGATGCGCCGATCCTGCCCGACCTGAGCGGCCACGTCGTGATCGCCGGGTATGGCCGCGTCGGGCAGCTGCTCGGCCAGTTGTTCGATTCGCAGGGCATCCGCTACGTCGCGATCGATCCCGATGCGCGACTCGTCTCGGGCTTTCACGCGCAGGGCCGTCCGGTGTTCGTCGGCGACGCGAGCCGCAGCGAACTGCTGCGTCGACTCGGGCTCGACGAGGCCAGCGCGGTCGTGCTGACGATGGACCAGAGCTCGCCGGCGCTGCGCGCGGTGCAGAGCATCCGTCGCGAATGGCCGAAGCTGCCGATCCTCGCGCGCGCCCGCGACGAGCGGCATGCGCTGGCGCTGCGCGAGGCCGGCGCCGACACGGTGATTCCCGAGGCGCTCGAGTCGGCGCTGCAACTGGCGGCGCTGGCGCTGGCGCGCGCCGGCCTGCCCGGAACCGTGCTCAGCGGGCTGCTCGAGCGCGAGCGCGAACAGCGGATCGCTTCGTTTCGCGGCGGCGAGGCGGGATGACCGCTTCGGGTCGCGCTCAGTCCTCGAACGGCAGCCCGACGTAGTTCTCGGCCAGCGACGTCGACGCCGCCTTCGATCCGACCAGGTAATCGAGTTCGGTTTCCTGGATCTTCTGGCCGAACTCGCCGGTGTCGGGGAAGCGGTGCATCATCGAGGTCATCCACCACGAGAAGCGCACTGCCTTCCAGACGCGCCGCAGGCACTTGTCGGAATACGCGTCGATCTCCGTCATCGAGCCGGTGCGGTAGTGGTCGATCAGCGCGCGTGACAGGTAGCGCACGTCGCTGGCGGCGAGGTTCAGGCCCTTGGCGCCGGTGGGCGGCACGATGTGGGCCGCGTCGCCCGCAAGCATCAGCCGGCCGAAGCGCATCGGCTCGGCGACGAAGCTGCGCAGCGGCGCGATGCTCTTCTCGATCGACGGGCCGGTGACGATCGTCGCCGCGGCCTGCGTGTCGAGGCGGCGCTTCAACTCGTCCCAGAAGCGGTCGTCGGACCAGTCCTCGACCTTCTCGTCGAGCGGCACCTGCACGTAGTAGCGGCTGCGCGTGCGCGAGCGCATGCTGCACAGCGCGAAGCCGCGCGGATGGTTCACGTAGATGAGCTCGTGCGAGACCGGCGGCACGTCGGCGAGGATGCCGAGCCAGCCGAACGGGTAGACGCGTTCGAAGTGCTTCACCGCGCCGGCGGGCAGGCTTTCGCGACACACGCCGTGAAAGCCGTCGCAGCCGGCGATGAAGTCGCAGGCGATCTCGTGGGTGGCGCCGTCCTTGCGATAGCGAACGACCGGCGAGGTGGTGTCGAAGCCGTGGATGCTGACGTCTTCGGCTTCGTAGACGGTCTTCGCACCTGCCGCGGCGCGCGCGTCCATCAGGTCGCGAGTGACCTCGGTCTGCCCGTAGACGGTGACGTGCTTGCCGCCGGTGAGGCCGGCCATGTCGATGCGGTGCCGCTTGCCGTCGAAGCACAACTCGATGCCGCCGTGCACCAACCCTTCGGCGTGCAGGCGCTTGCCCACGCCGGCCTCGTCGAGCAGGTCGACCGCGCCCTGCTCGAGTACGCCGGCGCGGATGCGGCCGAGCACGTATTCGCCGCTCTTGCGCTCGAGGATGATCGCGTCGATCCCCGCGCGATGAAGAAGCTGCCCGAGCAGCAACCCCGAGGGGCCTGCTCCGATGATCGCGACCTGCGCCCGCATGGCGTCTCTCCCTGGATTTGCGTGCCGCAAGTGTACGGCGTCCGTCCGGCGATAATGGCCGATTCTCCGCAATGTCCGTGCCCGGAATCCCGATGTCGCTCGTCTATCTCGTCCGCCACGCCCAGGCCTCGTTCGGGGCGAAGGATTACGATCGCCTGTCCGAACTGGGGCGCCAGCAGGCGCGCTGGCTGGGCGGCTACTTCGCCGAGCGCGGTCTGCGGTTCGCCCGCGTGCTCTCGGGCACGCTGGCGCGGCAGCAGGACACGGCGCGCGAAGTGCTGGCGGCGATGGGCGCCGACCCCGGCGCGCTGACCCTCCACGCCGGGCTCGACGAGTATCACGGCGAGGCGCTGTATTCGGCGTTCTCGGGCGGCGCGGACCCGCGCGATCACCAGCGCGCCGACTATCGCGACTACTGGCGTGCGTTCCGGGCGGCCATGCAGGCGTGGTCCGACGACCGGCTCGTCGGGGTGCCCGAGAGCTGGGCCGAGTTCGGCGCACGCGTGCGTGCCGGGCTCGACGAAGCCGTGCGCGACACCTCGCGCGACGACGTGGTGCTGGTGGTGAGCTCGGGCGGGGCGATCGGGCGGGCGCTCGCCGACATTTCGGGCGCGCCGGCGCACACCGCGATCGAGTGGAACCTTCAGTTCCGCAACAGCGGATTCTGCGAACTGATCGCGGGCGGCGGAACCTTGCGCCTGCTCAGCTTCAACAACGTGCCGCACCTCGAGACCCCGGCGCGGCGACAGTCGATCACGTTCGCCTGAGCGCACCCGGGCTTCGGGTGCGCCGGGCGTCGCTTCAGTTGGCCTTGGCGGGGGTGTCCTTCATGCATTTCTTGACGAAACTGTTCTTCGCGGCTCCGTGCAGCTTCTTCTCGACGGCCATGGTTTCGCAGGTACCGGCGTTGTCCTTCTCGCACTTCTTGATGAAGCTGTTCCGTGCTGCGCCGTGCAGCTTCTTCTCGTCGGCGCGATCGGTGCAGGTGGGGCCGGCGGCGAGCGCGCCGGTGACGAACAGCGACAGGCAAGCGGCAGCGATGAGCTTGGACATGATGTCTCCGAAGGTGGGCAAACGCCCCGGTCGGGGGGCGCGCGAAAAACTATACGCCGGCGACACGCCCACCACGCCGGCGCCGATCGCCCGTTGCGCGCCGGCGACGGCGCGCTCGCGAGGCGGCCGGTGACGAGGTTCGCGGCGGCCAGTGCGGTTGCAGCGCTGCTGCTGGTGGCGCCCGCGACGCGCGCTGCGCCGTTCGAGGACACGATCGCGCAGCGCGTGCTCGCCTGCTCGGCATGCCACGGCGCGCAGGGGCGGGCGACTCGCGACGGCTACTTTCCGCGCATCGCCGGCAAGCCGGCAGGGTACCTGTTCGAGCAGCTGCGCAGTTTCCGCGACGGCCGACGATCGTATCCGCCGATGGCCGGCCTGCTCGCCGACCTCGACGACGACTACCTGCGCGAGATCGCAGGGCATTTCGCGAGCCTGCGGCTGGCCTATCCGCCGCCGCAGGCGCCGCAGGGGTCGGCGTCGATGCTGGCGCGCGGGCGGGTGCTCGCGTTCGAAGGCGACCCGTCGCGCGAAGTGCCGGCCTGCGCCGAGTGCCACGGCCGCGCCCTGACCGGCGCTGCGCCCGCGATTCCGGGACTGCTCGGGCTGTCGCGCGACTACCTGAACGCGCAGCTCGGTGCGTGGCGCGACGGGCTGCGCCACGCTGCCGCGCCCGACTGCATGGCTCGGGTCGCGCGGCGCCTGCGGCCCGAGGACGTCGCTGCGCTGACCGGCTGGCTCGCCGCCCAGCCGGTGCCGGAGGGCGAGCTGCCGCGGGTCGATCCGGGTGCGCGGCTGCCGATGCGCTGCGGCAGCGTCGAGACGGTCGCGTCGACCGCGGACTCGCCGTCCGCACGCTCGGAGGTCGCACCGCGGGCTGCCGCGTCGACCGTTGCACCTTCGGCGGCCCCGCGCGACGCCGCCGCGCCGCGCGCGCCCGCCGGTGCCGCACAGGTGGCGCGCGGCGCCTACCTCGCGCGCGCCGGCAACTGCATGGGCTGCCACACCGCGCGCGGCGCGGCGCCCTACGCGGGCGGCCGCGGCGTGGCCACCCCGTTCGGCACCGTTTTCGCATCGAACCTGACTCCCGACGACGAAACCGGCCTCGGACGCTGGAGCGCGGACGACTTCTGGCGCGCGCTGCACGAGGGGCGATCGAGGGACGGCCGCGCGCTGTATCCGGCGTTTCCGTATCCGCAGTTCACGCGCGTGACGCGAGCGGACTCCGACGCGTTGTTCGCATTCCTGCGCAGCCTGGCGGCGGTACGGCAGCCGAACCGGCCCCACGCGCTGCGCTTTCCGTTCGACCGGCAGGTCGTGCTCGAGGCCTGGCGCTGGATGTTCTTCCGGCCGGCGACCTTCGTCGCCGACGGGTCGCGTTCGTCCGAGTGGAACCGCGGCGCCTACCTGGTGACCGGCCTGGGGCATTGCGCCGCGTGCCATGGTGCGCGCAACGCGCTGGGCGCTGCGCGCGACCCGGCGCGCTTCGACGGCGAGCAGATGCCCGAGCAGGGGTGGTACGCGCCGTCGCTGCACGACGCCGGCCAGGCGGGCGTGGCCGACTGGCCGATCGACGACATCGTGCGCCTGCTGCGCGTCGGCGTCACCGGGCGCGCCAGCGTCGCCGGACCCATGGCCGAGGTCGTCCGGCACGGCACGCAGTACCTCGACGCGTCCGACCTGCGCGCAATCGCCGTGTACCTGAAGGCGCTGCCGGTCGACGCCCCGCCTGCCGGGCCGGCACCCGGCCCGTCCGATCGCGACGCCGCCCGGCTCGCCAGCGGCGCGCGCGGCTACGACCGGCACTGCGCGGACTGCCACGGCGAGCGCGGCGAAGGCGTGCCAGGTGCTTATCCGGCGCTCGCCGGCAACCGGGCCGTGACGATGGACCCGCCGATCAACCTGGTGCGGATCGCCGCGCACGGCGGCTTCCCGCCGCAGACCGCGGGCAACCCGCGGCCGTTCGGCATGCCGCCGTTCACCCAGGCGCTCGACGATGCCGATCTCGCTGCGATACTGTCGTACGTCCGCAATGCGTGGGGCAATCGTGGGTCGCTGCTGTCGTCGCCCGACGTGAGCCGCCATCGCGGCAGCGCGGGCCGGTGAACGGGGCATCGGCGCCGACCGCGTGCCGCCGTACGAATCCGGGTTCGGGATCCACGTCAATTGCCGGGAGAGGGGCCATGTTCAGGAACCGTGAGGACGCGGCACAGCAACTGGCGCGGGCGCTCGACGCCTGGCGCGGCCGCCATCCGCTGGTGCTCGCGATTCCGCGCGGCGCGCTGCCGATGGGGCGGGTGATCGCCGAAGCACTCGGCGGAGAACTCGACGTGGTGCTGGTGCGCAAGGTCGGCGCGCCGTACCAGCCCGAGTTCGCGCTGGCGGCGATCGACGAGAACGGCGAGCTCCACTGGACGCCCGGCATCGATCCGCAGTCCGCCGACCCGCACTGGCTCGAGCGCGAGAAGCAGTCGCAGCTCGAGACGATCCGGCGCCGGCGCGAGCGCTATCGCGCGGGCCGGCCCGCGATCGATCCGGCCGGGCGGGTGGTGATCGTCGTCGACGACGGCCTCGCCACGGGCTCGACGATGGTTGCGGCGCTGCACGCGACCCGCGCGCGCAAGCCCGCGCGACTCATCTGCGCCGTGCCGGTGGCCGCGCCTTCGGCGATCGAACGGGTGCGCCCGTACGCGGACGAGGTCGTCTGCCTGTCGACGCCGGTCTTCTTCCAGGCCGTTTCGCAGTTCTATCGCGAGTTTCCGCAGGTGGAGGACGAGGAGGCCGAACGCATCCTGTCCGCGTCGCAGCAGGGCCGCGGAGACGGCGCGTGAGCGACGTGGCGTCGGGGCGCCCGGCGTCGAGCGTCGTCGTGCTGCGCGCGCCGATGTCGGCCCACGTGGTCGAGCGCACGGTGCAGGCCGGCGACACCGTGAGCCCCGGCCAGCCGATCGTCGTGCTCGAGGCGATGAAGATGGAGCACGTGGTCGCCGCGGACTGCGGCGGGGTCGTCGTCGAGGTGCGCTGCGCCGTGGGCGACCAGGTCGCCGAGGGCGAGCTGCTCGCGCTGGTCGCGCCGCACCGCGCCGGCGAAGCCGTCGCGCCGCAGGCGGCGCCCCGTGCAACGAAGGCCGTGCGTGACGACCTGCAGCGGGTCATCGACCGCCACGCGCTCACGCTCGACGCCGCGCGGCCCGAGGCGGTCGCGAGGCGGCGCGCGCGCGGGCAGCGCACCGCGCGCGAGAACGTGGCCGACCTGTGCGACGAGCACTCGTTCGTCGAGTACGGGGCGCTCGCGGTGGCCGCGCAGCGCAGCCGCCGTGACCTCGACGACCTGCGCGCCAATACGCCTGCCGACGGAATGGTCACCGGCATCGGCAGCGTCAACGCGACGCTGTTCGGCGCCGAGCGCTCGCGCTGCGTCGTGATGGCGTACGACGCGACCGTGCTGGCCGGCACGCAGGGCATGCGCAACCATGCGAAGACCGACCGCATGCTGGGGATCGCGCTGAAGCAGCGGCTGCCGGTCGTGCTGTTCGCCGAGGGCGGCGGAGGGCGCCCGGGCGACGTCGACGTGCCCGTCGTGGCGGGTCTCGATCTCGGCACGTTCGCTGCGTTCGCGCGATTGAGCGGGCAGGTGCCGGTCCTCGGCATCGTGTCCGGGCGCTGCTTCGCCGGCAACGCCGCGCTGCTCGGCTGCTGCGACGCGATCGTCGCGACGCGCGACGCCAACATCGGCATGGGCGGCCCGGCCATGATCGAAGGCGGCGGGCTGGGGGTCTTCCGCCCCGAGGAGATCGGCCCGAGCGACGTGCAGCACCGCAACGGCGTGATCGACATCCTGGTCGAGAACGAGGCGCAGGCGGTCGCCGCGGCCAAGCGCTACCTGTCGATGTTCCAGGGCCGCGTCGAGCACTGGCAGGCGCCCGACGCGCTGGCGCTGCGCGAGGTGGTGCCCGAGAACCGGCTGCGCGTCTATGACACGCGCGCCGCGATCGCGGGCCTCGTCGACGTCGACAGCCTGGTCGAGCTGCGCAGCGGCTTCGGCGTCGGCGTGCACGTCGCGCTCGCGCGGATCGAAGGCCGGCCGGTGGGCCTGATCGCGAACAACCCGCTGCACCTGTCGGGGGCGATCGACGCCGACGCGGCCGACAAGGCGGCGCGCTTCATGCAGCTGTGCGACGCGCACGGGTTGCCGATCGTCTCGCTGATCGACACGCCCGGCTTCATGGTCGGGCCGGCGATCGAGGAGCGCGCGCAGGTGCGGCACGTCAGCCGCATGTTCGTCGTCGGCGCCGCGCTGCGCGTGCCGGTGTTCGCGATCGTGCTGCGCAAGGGCTATGGGCTGGGTGCGATGGCGATGGCGGCCGGCGGCTTCCATTCGCCGAACTTCACCGTGTCGTGGCCGACCGGCGAGTTCGGCGGCATGGGCCTGGAGGGCGCGGTGCGCCTGGGTTTTCGCAAGGAGCTCGAGGCGGTGCCCGAAGGCGAGGAGCGCGACGCGCTGTATCGCCGGCTGGTGGCCCGGCAGTACGAGAAGGGCGAGGCGATGAACATGGCCGAGACGCTCGAGATCGACGCGGTGATCGATCCGGCGCAGACGCGGCAGTGGCTGGTGGCGGGGCTCGATGCGGCGTCGGCGCAGGCGCCGCGTTCGGCCGGCGCGCGCTTCGTCGATCCCTGGTAGCCGGCGTCGCCGGGCTTGACAGGGGAGCCGTGTTCTGGAAAGATAGTAACAAATTACTTACTTTCAGGCCGCGCTTCCCATGGATGCAATCGCCAGGCACCTCCCCGCCGACGAACGTCGGGCGGTCACGGTCGAGACCGTGGTCGAGCTCGCCGCCGAGCAGAACCCGAGCGAGATCACGACCGCCGCGATCGCCACCCGGATGGGGCTGACCCAGGGGGCGCTTTTCCGGCACTTCCCGACCAAGGACGCGATCTGGCGCGCAGTGATGGACTGGGTCGCCGAGCGGCTGATGGGGCGCGTGGACCGCGCCGCGAGCTCGGCCGCGTCGCCGCTGGGCGCGCTCGAGGCGATCTTCATGGCGCACGTCGCCTTCATCGCGGAGCACCCGGGCGTGCCGCGGATGATGTTCGGCGAACTGCAGCGGCCCGGCGACTCCGCCACGCGGCGGATGGTGCAGGCGCTGCTCGAGCGCTACCGCGATCGCCTGCGCGCGCTGATCGAGCAGGGCCGCGCGAGCGGCGAGCTCGACCCCGAAGTCGATCCCGACCAGGCGGCATTGCTGTTCGTCGGCACGATCCAGGGGCTGGTGATGCAGTCGCTGGTGGCGGGCGACGTGCAGCAGGTGCGGCGCGACGCGGCCGGCGCGTTCGCGACGTTGTGCCGCGGGATCGGGAGAAAGGCATGAAGCGGTTGTCCGTCGGCCGTCGCAAGCTGGCGCTGGGCGCCGTGATCGTCGCGCTGCTCGGCGTGTTCGGGTGGGTGGTGCTGCGCGCCGGGCCGCTGGCGCCGGTGCCGGTGACCGTCGCCACCGTCGAGCGTGGCGAGATCGCCCCGGCGCTGTTCGGCGTCGGCATCGTCGAAGCGCGCCACACCTACCGGATCGGACCGACGCTGGCCGGCCGGCTCGGGCGCATCGACGTGCAGGTCGGCGACGCAGTGCGCGCCGGGCAGGTGCTCGGCGAGATGGACCCGGTCGACCTCGACGAGCGGATCGCGGCCCAGCAGGCGGCGTTCGAGCGCGCGCGCGCCGGACTGGCCGCGGCCGACGCGCAGCTGCAGGACATGTCGGCGCGGCGCGCGTTCGCGCAAACGCAGGCGCGGCGCTACGAGCAGTTGCGCGCCGCCCGCTCGATCAGCGACGAGGCCGCCGAGACGCGGCGGCAGGAATTGCAGCTCGCCGAGGCTGGCCGCGCCGCGGCAAGCGCCAACCTGGAGGCGTCCCGACAGGAGCTCGCGCGCGTGCGCGCCGAGCGCGAGGCGCTGGCGAGGCAGCGCGCGAACCTGCGGCTCGTCGCGCCGGTCGCGGGAATCGTCGCGGCGCGGGCGGTCGATCCGGGCACGACGGTCGTGGCCGGCCAGGCCGTCGTCGAGGTGGTCGATCCGGCGACGCTGTGGCTGAACGTGCGCTTCGACCAGTTGCGCGCGGCGGGCCTGCGCGCCGGGCTGCCCGCGAGCGTCGCGCTGCGCTCTCGCCAAGGCGAGTCGCTCGCCGGCAAGGTTGCGCGCGTGGAGCCGGTCGCCGACGCGGTCACCGAGGAGGCGCTGGCCAAGGTGTCGCTCGACGCGCTTCCCGAGCCCGCGCCGTCGATCGGCGAACTGGCCGAAGTGACGATTGCGCTGCCGCAACGGCCCGCGACGCCGGTCGTGCGCAACGCGAGCATCCAGCGCGCCGACGGACAGGCCGGGGTCTGGGTGGTCGAGGACGGATCGCTGCGCTTCGTGCCGGTGCGGCTCGGCGCCGCCGACCTCGACGGCCGCGTGCAGGTGCTCGAAGGGCTGACCGGCGGCGAGCGCGTCGTCGTCTACAGCCAACGCGCGCTCGACGCGCGCAGCCGCATCGAGATCGTCGAGCGGCTGCCCGGAGTCCGGCCGTGATCAGCCTCGCGGGCCGGGACATCCTGCAGTCCTGGGGCAAGTTCGTCTTCACCGGCATGGGGCTCGGCCTGCTGATCGGCGCGACGCTGACGATGGCGGGCGTCTATCGCGGGATGGTCGACGACGCGCGGGTGCTGCTCGACAACAGTGGGGCCGACCTCTGGGTCGTGCAGCAAGGCACGCTCGGCCCCTACGCCGAGTCCTCGAGCCTGTACGACGACACCTGGCGGGGCCTCCTGGCGATGCCCGGCGTCGCGCGCGCGGCCAACGTCACCTACCTGACGATGCAGGTCGCGCGCGGCGATCGCGACGTGCGCGCGATGGTCGTCGGCGTCGTGCCCGGCGGCCCCGGCGAGCCGGGGCAGCCGGGCTTCCTCGTGGCGGGGCGGCACATCACGCGCAGCCACTACGAGGCGGTCGCCGACCTCGCCACCGGTTTCTCGCTGGGCGACGAGATCCGCATCCGGCGCAATCGCTATACCGTGGTCGGGCTCACGCGGCGAATGGTGTCCTCGGGCGGCGACCCGATGGTCTTCATCCCGCTCCGGGACGCGCAGGAAGCGCAGTTCCTGAAGGACAACGACGCGATCGTGCGGCAGCGCAGGCGCACCGCGCAGAACCCGGCGTTCGACCGTCCGGGCGTGCCCGGGTTGCTCGACGCGGTCATCGCGTCGCAGAGCGTCAACCCGTACGTCAACGCGGTGCTGGTGCGCGTCGCACCCGGCCTCGCGCCCGAGGACGTCGCCGAGCCGATCCGCCGATGGAAGCGGCTCCAGGTGTATTCGCGCGCGCAGATGGAGGAGATCCTGATCGGCAAGCTGATCGCCACCTCGGCGCGCCAGATCGGCCTGTTCCTGGTGATCCTCGCGATCGTCAGCGCCGCGATCGTCGCGTTCATCATCTACACGCTGACGCTGGGCAAGATCCGCGAGATCGCGGTGCTCAAGCTGATCGGCACGAAGAACGCCACCATCGCGTCGATGATCCTTCAGCAGGCGATCGGCCTGGGGCTCATCGGCTTCGTCGTCGGCAAGGTCGCGGCCACGCTGTGGGCGCCGATCTTCCCGCGCAACATCGTGCTCGAGACCGGCGACGCGGCGCGCGCGATCGTCGCGGTACTCGCGATCTGCGCGCTGGCCAGCACGATGGCGATCCGGGCCGCGCTGCGGGTCGATCCGGCGGAGGCGGTCGGTGGCTGAGCAACTCGCGCGCGGCATCCGCATCGAGGGCTTGCGCAAGCGCTACGGCGAAGGCGACACCGCGGTCGACGCCCTCAGGCACGTCGACATGCAGGTCGCGCCCGGCGAGGTCGTCGGCCTGATCGGCCCTTCCGGATCGGGCAAGAGCACGCTGCTCAAGTGCCTGGGCGCGGTGATCGAGCCGAGCGGCGGGCGCATGACGCTCGGCGACGACACGATCTACGACGAGGGCTGGAAGGTCCGAGACCTGCGCGCACTGCGCCGCGACCGCATCGGCTTCGTGTTCCAGGCGCCGTACCTGATTCCGTTCCTCGACGTCACCGACAACGTGGCGCTGCTGCCGATGCTCGCCGGCGTGGCGAACGCACCGGCGCGCGCCCGCGCGCTGGAACTGCTGGCGGCCCTCGACGTGCAGCACCGCGCTCGCGCGATGCCGTCGCAACTCTCCGGCGGCGAGCAGCAACGGGTGGCCATCGCGCGCGGCCTGGTCAACCGCCCGCCGGTGATCCTGGCCGACGAGCCGACCGCGCCGCTGGACAGCGAGCGCGCGATGGCGGTCATCCGGATCCTCAACGAGATGGCCCGCAAGTTCGAGACCGCCGTGATCGTGGTGACCCACGACGAGAAGATCATTCCGACCTTCCGGCGCATCTACCACATCCGCGACGGCGTCACGCACGAGGAAGCGGGCGAAGGGAGGGCAATCGCATGAAGACCCTCGGGAAGCGCTTCGCCGGCGGACCGGCGGCGCTGGCGCTGGCCATGCTCGGCTTGTCCGGCTGCGCCGTCGGGCCGGACTTCAGGCCGCCCGATGCGCCGGCGGTTCCGGGCTACGTCGCCGGCGCGCAGCCGTCGCGCACGGCGGCGGCCGAAGCTTCGCTGGGCGAGGCGCAGCGCTTCGTCGCAGCGGCGCCGATCGACGAGCGATGGTGGCGCGAACTCGGCTCGGCGAAGCTCGACGCGCTGGTCGACGAGGCACTGCAGGCCAGCCCGACGCTCGAGGCGGCGCAGGCCACGCTGCGCCAGGCGCGCGAGACGCTCGACGCGCGCGCCGGCGCCACGCAGGCTCCGCAGGCGGGCGCGCGGCTCGGCGCGCAGCGCCAGCGCAGCAACGGCGCCGCGCTCGGCCAGCCGGGAATCGAACGCACCTTCGAGCTCTACAACGCGTCGGTCTCGGTGAGCTACGACCTCGACCTCGCCGGCGGCAACCGTCGCGCGCTCGAAGCGCTGGCGGCGCAGGTCGATCACCAGCACTACCAGCTCGAGGCCGCGCGCCTCGCGCTGGCGGCCAACGTCGCCACCGCGGCGATCACGCAGGCGCAACTGGCCGCGCAGGTCGAGGCGAGCGAGGCGATCGTCGCCGCGCAGCACGAACAGGTCGAGATCGCGCGCCAGCGGGTCGCGCTGGGCGCCGCGGCGCGCGACGAGTGGCTGGCGTTGCGGACGCAGCTCGAGCAGTCGCGCGCGGCGATTCCCGCGCTGCGCACCCGGCTCGACCAGGCCGGGCACCTGCTCGCGGTGCTGGCCGGCCGCGCACCGGGCGAAGCCACGGCGCCGCGGTTCGCGCTGGCCGACTTCGCGTTGCCGCAGCAACTGCCCCTTCGTCTGCCGTCGGAGCTGGCGCGCCGGCGCCCCGACATCCGCGCCTCGGAGGCGCTGCTGCACGCGGCCAGTGCGCAGCGCGGGGTCGCGGCCGCGAAGCTCTATCCGCAGCTCACGCTGAGCGCGACGATGGGCTCGCAGGCGCTGACCGCTGCGAGCCTGTTCGGCACCGGGTCGCTGGTCTGGGGACTGGCCGGGCAACTCGCGCAGCCGCTGT
Source organism: Burkholderiaceae bacterium (assembly GCA_019635275.1). Classification (GTDB taxonomy): domain Bacteria; phylum Pseudomonadota; class Gammaproteobacteria; order Burkholderiales; family Burkholderiaceae_E; genus Zeimonas. Next base: position 13,177 of record JAHBZV010000042.1, read on the forward strand.
TCAATCCGGGCTTGCGCGCCGAGGCCCGCGCCGCCGACGCCGGCTTCGACGCAGCGGTGGCCAACTACCGGCAGACCGTGCTGCAGGCGCTTCGCAACGTCGCCGACGTGCTGCGCGCGCTCGAGCACGACGCCGACGCGCTCGCCGCGCAAGCGGCCGCCGAGGCGTCGGCGCGCGAGGCGCTGCAGTCGGTGGGCCAGCGGCACGCGCTCGGCGCGGCGAGTTACCTGCAGTGGCTCGTTGCGCAGCAACAGGCGCAGCAGGCGCGGCTGGCCGTCGCCGCGGCGCAGGCCCAGCGGCTGGCCGACACCGTGGCGCTGTACCAGGCGATGGGCGGCGGGTGGGGCGGAGACGCCGGCTCCTGAGCGGTTCGGCCGCGTCTCAAGCCGGGGGCAGCGGCAACGTCACCTCGACCCGCAGGCCACCGAGCGCCGGCGAACGCGCGTACCGGATCGTGCCCGCATATTGCGCGACGATGTCGCCGGCGATCGCCAGGCCGAGACCGTGGCCCGGGCGCTGCTCGTCGGTGCGCATGCCGGCGGTGCCCAGTTGCTCCAGCGCGTCTTCGGGCACGCCGGGCCCGTCGTCCTCGACGGTGAACGCGAGCGCGCCGGCGCCGGGTTCGAGCGGCGTCACCGACACGCGCACCCGGCGCCGCGCCCACTTGAACGCGTTGTCGAGCAGGTTGCCGAACAGCTCGAGAAGGTCCTCTCGGTCGAGCGCGATCCGCAGTTCCGGAACGTCGAGCTCGATGTCGACGCTGCGCTCGCGGTGCAGCGTGCGCAGCGCGTCGGCCAGCGCGGCGAGCTGCGCGCGCGCCTCGAACGGCTCGCCCGGCGTGCCGCCGCCGGCCAGGCGCGCGCGCCGCAGCTCGCGCTCGACGGTCGCGCGCATGGCCTCGACCTGCGCGCGGATCGAGTCGGCGACGCCGGCCTGGCCTTGCGCGGCCAGGTCGTCGGCCTGCTGCCCGAGCACCGCGAGCGGGGTCTTCAGCGCGTGGGACAGGTTGCCCACCGCATGCCGGATCCGCCCCAGGCGCTGCGCGTGGTGCTTCGCCAGCCGGTCGATCGCGTCGAGCATGGGTTGCACCTCGGCCGGAGCCGGACTCGCGCGCCGACTCGTGGCGTCGGTGGCGGTTTCGCCGCGCTCGATGCGGCGACAGGCGGCGACCGCGTCGTCGAGCGGCGCGAGCCCGCGCACCAGCAGCCGTCGCTGCAGTGCGAGCAGCGCGGCGAGCGCGAGCACGACGCCGATCAGCAGCCGCTCGCGAAAGCGCACGATCGCTGCGTCGAGCCCGGAGACGTCCTCGGCGACGACGATCGACACGCCGGCGCCGGCGCCGGGAAAACGCTTGGCGAACACCAGCAGCGACTGGTCCGAGGGCCCGGCGACGCGCATCGCGAACCCGGCGGCGGTCGCGGGCGGCACCTGCGGCAGGTCCTCGTCCCACAGCGAGCGCGACCGGATCACCTGCGAGCCCATGCGGATCACGAAGTAGTGGCCCGACAGCGGCAGTTGGTAGACGGTGCCCGCGGCGCCCTGAGCCGCGACGTCCGGATCGGGCGCGTCAAGCACGCGCGCGTAGAGCAGGTCGGCGTCGTGCTGCAGGCGCGAGCCGACGAAGTCCTCGACCAGCCGGCGCGGGAAGTCCTGGAGGCCGAACGCCAGCAGTCCGGCAGCGACGAGCAGCACCAGCGACAGCGCGAGCGACAGGCGATTGCGCAGCGAGTTCACGACCGGCCGACGAACACGTAGCCCTGGCCCCGGCGCGTCTCGATGCACTGCGCTCCGAGCAGCGCGCGCAGCCGGCGCACGTAGACCTCGATCACGTTGCTGTCGCGCTCGGCGTCGTAGTCGTAGACGTGCTCGGAGAGTCGGGTCTTCGACAGCACCTCGCCCGGGTGTCGCATGAAGTAGCGCAGCAGGCGGAACTCGGTGCCGGTGAGCGGTTGCTCGCGGTCGTCGGCGTCGATCAGGCACTGCCGGGCTTCGTCGAGTCGCCACGCGCCGGCGCGCAACTCGGTGGCCTGCACCGGCGCGGCGCGTCGCAGCAGCGCCTGCACGCGGGCGAGCAGTTCCTCGACATGGAACGGCTTGCCGAGGTAGTCGTCGGCGCCGGCCTGCAGGCCTTCGACGCGCTCGCTCCAGCCGTCGCGTGCGGTGAGGATGAGCACCGGCACCGCGTTGCCAGCCGCGCGCCACTCGCGCAGCACCGCCAGGCCGTTGCGGCGCGGCAGGCCGAGGTCGAGGATCACCGCATCGTAGGGCTCGGTGCTGCCGAGGTGCGCGACGTCGATGCCGTCGCCCGCGACGTCGACCGCATAGCCGGCTTCGACCAGCCGGGCGCGCAATCGTGCGGCCAGCGCCGCGTCGTCTTCGGCGATCAGCAGGCGCACGCGTTCACCGGGTCTTGTGCCGCAGCACCTCGCCGCTGCCGGCGTCGAGTTCGAGCCTGTGCATCCTGTCCGCGTCGTCGATCACCTTGACCTCGTAAACGTAGCGGCCATCCTCGCGCTCGAGTTCGACCTCGACGATCTGGCCGGGCTGCGCGGCCCGCGCGCGGCCGAGGATCTCTTCCATCGGCAGGATCTTGCCACTTTCGCGCAATTGTCGGACGTCCTGGTGGCGCACGCGCTCGGCGGACGAGGCGGGCGAGGCGACGAAGACGGTTGCGCCCAGCGCAGCGAGCGCGGTGGCGACGACGGCGAGCAGGTGGCGTGCGTTCACGATGCGACTCCTTCGGGTGGACGCGGTGCCGGTGTCGGCAATGCGAGCCATTTTCCGCGCGCGGCGCTGAAGCGAAGCTGAACGGCCGCGGCACCGCTACGCCGGGACCGCTACGCCGGCACCGCTACGCCGGCACCGCTACGCCGGCGGCGCCACGGCGGTGTTTCGATGGCGCCGCGCCGGCGTTCAGCGCAGGAAGAACAGCGTCGTCATCACCAGGCCGGTCGCGACGATCGCGGCGCGCAGCACCGGGGGAGGAATGCGCCGCGCGCCGCGCGCGCCCAGGTAGCCGCCCGCCGTCGCCGCGACCATCATCGCCAGCGCCTGCGGCCACAACACGAGACCGCCCCACGCGTAAACCGCGACCGCGATCGCCGTGAGCAGTGCCGAGACCAGGTTTTTCAGCCCGTTCATCGCGTTCAGGTTGGTTTGCCCGAGCAGTCCGAACAGCGCGAGCAGCAGGATGCCGAGCCCGCCGTTGAAGTAGCCGCCGTAGACTGCCACCGCGAGCACGCCTGCGACCGATCGCGCCGGGCCGGCCGGCGCGCCGTGTGCGCGCTGCATGATGCGCGGTGCCGCTGCGAACAGCACCGTGGCGGCGAGCAGCAGCCACGGCACCAGGCTGCGGAACGTGCCGTCGCCGGTCAGCAGCAGCAGCCCCGCACCGATCGCGCCACCTGCGAGGCTGACGGCCGCCAGCGTCCCCATCGACAGGCCGGGTGGCGCCTGCATGTCCGATCGGAAGCCGAGCGCACCCGACACGTAGCCCGGCAGCAGCGCGACCGTGCCGGTCGCGTTCGCCGCCACCGCGGGCACGCCGGTGAAGACCAGCGCCGGCAGCGTCAGGAAGCTGCCGCCGCCGGCAACCGCGTTGAGTGCGCCGGCAACGAACGCGGCGACGAGGAGCAGTGCGAGATGGGCCGGATCGGACACGGGGGCAGGCGGGGCAGGGTTTCGGGCGAGCCCGAAGTCTAGCCGCGCGCCGGCGACGCCGCGAATCCGGCGCGACGGACGCGCTCGCCTGCAGCGCCCCGTGCGCCGTTTGCGGCCTCGTGCGGGCGTGCGGCACGTGGCCTCGGCACGCCTCTCAACCCGTGCGACGCCGCCGGCGCGCGACCGCCGCCAGGACGAATGCGCCCGCGCCGAGCAGGCCTGCGACGGCCTGGGCCGGGTGCGCGATCGTCCAGACCACGGGCCACAGGCCGGCCCGCACGATCCGGCGCAGGTTCTCGCGCGGCCGGATGTAGTCGGCCAGCGGCGGCGACCAGGCGTAGTACGCGCGCACGAAGGCGCGGCCCGCCGCATTGCCGAGCAGGTAGCGATCGCGGAACGCGCGCAGCCGGGCGACCTCGGGCGCCATGTCGCTGCCGTAGGCGGCCGTGGCGATGAAGCAGCCGCCGAACCCGGCGCTGGGCGCAGGGTCGAGGCTGGCGAAGCTCGCGACGCAGCCGACGTTGCCGCTCATCGTCACGCGCCCGTCCGAGCAGTCGCCGTCCCCGCTCCAGCCCGCGAAGATCGACCCGCTCGACGCGACCGCGGACAACTCGACCACGGTCCCCACTTCGAACGATGCCTGGCAGGCGGTGCCGCAGGCGATACCCGCCGGCACCGAGGTCACCGTGCCGATGCCCGTGCCGGCCCGGGCGATCGACAGCGCGAACGCGCCGCCGATGGCGCTCGCCGTGCCGGACGTGGCGTTCGCCGTGTAGGTCTTGCGACCGTCCGGTGCGATCGCGATCCCGATCGGACCCGATCCCGCGTCGAGCGGGATGCGCGCCGACTCGAACCCGCTCGCGACCGACATCACGCTGACCGAACCGCCGCCGTCGCGGCTCGCGACGTAGACGCTCGTGCCGTCGGGGCTCGCCGCGATGCCGGTCGGCGCGAGACCGCCCACCGGCGCGGTGTTCGACGCCCCGCTCGCCACCTCGTAACGCGTCACCGTGTTGTCGAGCTGGTTCGTGACGAACACGTGGGCGCCGTCGGGCGTCACGGCCACGGCGATCGGCCGCCGGCCGACGGCGAAACCGCCCGGGAGCGGCGCGCCGCTGGCCGGGTCGAACGCGACGACCTTGTCGAGGCCCGACAGCGTGTCGTCGGCGACCGCGACCCAGGCGCGCTGCCCGTCCGGGTGGACCGCGACGCCCAGCGGGATTTCGCGGCTGCCCATCGCCAGCGTGGCCGTGACGGATCGCGCCGCGACGTCGACGACGCGGACGCTGCCGCCCGGCCGGTTGTCCGACACGAGCAGCCGTCGCCCGTCGGGCGTCAGCGCGAGGCCCCGCGGATTGTCGATCGCGCCGCCTCCGAACGCGAGCGGGATCGTGAACAGCGGCTGGATCAACGCGGCGTCGAGGGCGACGATTCCGTTGCCGGCCACCGCGACGTAGACGCGCTTGCCGTCGGGGCTCGCGACGATCGACTCGGGGCTGCCCGTCGCTATGCCGGTAGCGACCGTCACGAGGTCGGTCGCCGAATTCACCAGGCTCACGCCGCCGGTCGAACCGCCCGCGCGGCGTGCCACGTAGGCCTTGCGGCTGTCCGGGCTGAACGCCACTGCAGCCGGCTCGCCTCCGACCGGTGCGGCGCCGGTGACCACGGGAGCCGAAGTGCGCACCTCGGTCTCGAATGCGCGAGGAGCCAGCGCCCGGCCGGCGGGGGTCGTGAGCGAAACCGGGCCGGTCGACGTCGCGGGCGGCACCACGGCCACCAGGGTATTCGCGCCCGATGCGAGCAGCGCGGCGGCGCCGCCGCCGCTGAACCCGACGAGATTGTCCGCGGCGGCGGTCGCGAACGACTCGCCGACGATCGTGACGATGGCCCCCGCCGTGCCGCCAGGCGGATTCAGGAAGGCGATCCGCGGGCCGCCCGGGACCGCGATGCGGGTGCCGCTGAAGGTACCGCCGGCGTTGCTGCCTTCCTGCGTCCACGAGCCGGTGGCCGTGCCTTCGGCGACGTTGACGGCGGTGAGCGTCCAGCGATTGAGCTGGCACGGTGTCCGGTCGTAAGTGCCGGAGACCAGGCCCGAGGCGTCGACCGCCCCCGCGACCACGCCGTCCATGCAGTCGACGTCGCCGAGCAGCGTGGCGGTTCCAGTCGCGCCCGAATCGGTGCGGGCGATGCTGGCCTCCCAGGTTCCGGTGACCAGGCCGAGTGCCGGGTCCGAGCCCTGCCAGCTGCCGGCCCAGACGCCGGAGAGGTCCGGCACCGCAGCGGCGGAACTGTCCGAGCCGCCGCCGCCGCATCCGGCGAGGGTTGCGATGCCCAGGGCGAGGGCTATCGCACGCGAGCGCAATGACTTCATGGGTCGATACCGTGATGGTGCACCTGCCCCGGATCCGCGCCGGCGTGCTGCGACGCGATGCGGCCGTGCATGTCGCGCGAGTATGCGGCCCGGCAATTCATTCGCCGCTTGAGCGGCGTCAACCCGGATGCGCGGCGCCCACCCGAGGCGCGGAAGCGTCGACTCGCGGCGTTCGCCCGAAATGGCGCGGGCCGGCCGGGGCGCATGACCCCGGCCGGCCCGCGGGTGCAGCCCGTCTCAGTTCGGCAGCACGACGGTGTCGATCACGTGGATCACGCCGTTGTCGGCGACGATGTCGGTCGCGGTGACACGCGCGGCGTCGACGGTGACGCCGCCCGCGGTCCCGACGGTCAGCTCGGACCCCTGCAGCGTGCGGACCTTGCCGGGCTTGACGTCGCTGGCCATGACCTTGCCGGGCACGACGTGATACGTCAGCACCGCGGTGAGCTTCGCCTTGTCGGCCAGCAACGCGTCGAGCTGGTCCTTCGGGATCTTCGCGAACGCCTCGTCGGTCGGCGCGAACACCGTGAACGGGCCCTTGCCCTTCAACGCGTCGACCAGCCCTGCGGCGGTCAGTGCGGCAGCGAGCGTATTGAACTTGCCGGCGCTGACGGCGGTGTCGACGATGTCCTTGGCCTGCGCGGACAGCGCGGCGAGCGACAGGGCGGTGGCGACGAACAGCTTCTTCATGACTGGACTCCTCTGGGTTGACGATGGCTCGAAGCGAGCCGGAAAGAACGGGGGAAGCAAGAGCCGAACCGGGGCGGCACCGGGCGCCCGCCCGGTGCCCGACGAGCTCAGAGCGGCGGCAGCAGCACCTTGTCGATGACGTGAATCACGCCGTTGCTGCCGACGACGTCGGTGGCGAGCAACCTGGCCACGCGTGCCCGGCCGTCGGTGATCCCGAGGTCGGCGCCGACGGTGAAGCTGTCGCCCTGAACCGTGGCCACCGCCGCCGGCTTGGGCAGCGCGACGACGTCGGCCGCGCGAATGTCACCGGCCACGACGTGATACTTGAGGATGTCGGGCAACGCCGGATCGGCCAGCAGCTGGTCGCGGGTCACGCCGAGCTCGACCAGCGCCGCGGCGAACGCGTCGTCGGTCGGAGCGAACACCGTCAAGGGTCCTGCGCCGCCGAGCGTCGCGGCGAGGTTCGCCGTCACGACCGCGTCGACCAGCACCGAGAACGACGGATTCACCTGCGCCATCTGCACGATGGTGAGCACGCCGGGCGGCACCAGCACCTTGTCGATGACGTGGATCACGCCATTGCTGGCGGGCAGGTCGGGCGTGGTCACCGCCGCGCTCGTCAGCACCGCGTCGCCGAGGCTGACCCCGGAAGAGGTGTCCAGCGAGAGCTTCGCCGGCGCGCCTTCGAAGGTGTACAGCGTGGACTGCGTCGCGCCGCCCGCGACCAGGTCGGCGGCGAGCTTCTTCGAGGGCAGCACGTGGTACTGCAGGATTTTCGCCAGCGTCGGGCCGTCCAGCGCCGCGACCATCGCGGCGGCGTCCGTGAAGCCGAGCTTCGTCGCCAGCGACTGGAACGCGGCGTCGGTGGGCGCGAAGACCGTGAGGTCGGCACTGGCATCGCTCAGCGCGGGCACGAGCCCGGCCTTGTCGGCGGCCGCGACCAGCGCAGTGAAACCTCCCGCGGTCGCCTCCTCGGCGATCGTGCCGGGCGGCGGCGGGTCGTCGCTGCCGCTTCCGCAGGCGGCCAGCACGCCGACGATCGAGAGGGCGGCGAGCCGCCTGATCCACGTGAACATTTCCGTTCTCCTTGATGGTGAGGGTCGGTTCGGGGTCGAGGGTCAGCCCGTGTAGACGGGTTTGTAGACCAACGGGGCGGAGAATGAACTGATGAGTTCACAATGTCAACTCTATGGTCTTTATGGAAACTACAACGATCAAATCACAACCAGACCGTGCATCTTTCGCCCGATGGGTCTATAATCCGGCCATGGCCCGACCTTCGTTCCGTGAACAGGTTCTGCGCGCACGCGAGGACGCGATCCTCTCGTCGGTGAACCGGCTGCTCGCCGAGAAGGGCTTCGACGCGATGACGGTCGACGAAGTTGCGGCCGACGTCGGCATCGCGAAGGCGAGCCTGTACAAGCACTTCGCTTCGAAGGAGGAACTCGCCGCCGCCGCGATGGTCCAGGTGCTCGACCGCGCGCTGGCCCTGCTGGCCGAGCTGGAGGCCGATTCGCAGTCCTCGCCGCTCGAGCGACTGCGCGCGGCGGCGCGCTGGACGATGCAGGTCCAGCTCGCCGGCGAGATGCCGGCGCTGCCCGCGCAGAACTCGGCACTGCGCTCGGCACTGAGCGCTCATCGCGTCTACATGGAGCGCCTGGTGGCGCTCAGCGAGACGCTCGGCGGCTGGATCGTCGCCGCGCAGAAGGCGGGGCAGCTCGATCCCGGGCTGCCGCCCGAGGTCATCCTCTACACCCTGTTCGCCAGGGCCTGCGATCCGGTCCTCGGCCTGCTGAAGGCCAGCGGCAACTATTCCGACGAGCAGATCGTCGAGATGCTGCTTTCCACCTGTTTCGACGGGCTCTCGGGGGGCCGGGTGCCGGCACCCGCCAGATCTGCGCGCGGCCGGGCTTCGCCGCGTTGACCTCCGTCAACCCGGCGCTGCGCGGATCGAGTATTCGTAGCCGCGATATCGCATCGGGCCTCAGGGGGATCGCAGATGGCGCACAAGCAGGTGCTGTTCCGTTCGGCCGCGCGCGAGAAGGTGCTGCGCGGCGCCTCGCAACTCGCCGACGCGGTTCGCGTGACGCTCGGTCCGCGCTCGAAATCGGTGCTCATCGACCGCAAGTGGGGTGAACCGATCGTCTGCAACGACGGCGTGACGATCGCGAAGGAATTCGACCTCAAGGATGCCGAGGAGAACCTGGGCGCGCGAATGCTGCGCCAGGCAGCGGTGAAGACCGGCGACGTGGTCGGCGACGGGACGAGCACCGCGACGATCCTCGCGCACGCGATCTTCGCCGACGGCGTGCGCAACGTCGTGGCGGGCGCGAGCGCGATCGACATCAAGCGCGGCCTGGATCGGGCGGCGAAGCGCGCGATCGAGTCGCTGCGGGCGCTTTCGCGGCCGGTCGCCGCGCGCAAGGAGCGCGCGCAGGTGGCCGCGATCTCGGCGCACAACGACGCCGAGATCGGCGAGCTGGTCGCCGAGGCGATCGACAAGGTCGGCAACGAGGGCGTGATCACGGTCGAAGAATCGAAGACCACCGAGACCGTGCTCGACGTCGTCGAAGGCATGCAGTTCGACCGCGGTTACCAGTCTCCGTACTTCGTCACCCATCCCGAGAGCATGGAGGCGGTGATGGAGGACTGCCTGCTGCTGCTGTGCGACCGCAAGATCGGCGCGCTGGCCGACATGATCCCGCTGCTCGAGAAGGTCGTGAAGACCGGCCGTCCGTTGCTGGTGGTCGCGGAGGAGCTCGAGGGCGAGGCGCTCGCCACGCTGATCGTCAACCAGGTGCGCGGCGTGCTCAAGAGCTGCGCCGTGAAGGCGCCGGGCTTCGGCGACCGGCGCAAGGCGATGCTGCAGGACATCGCGATCCTCACCGGCGGGCAGGTGATCTCCGAGGAACTCGGGCTGAAGCTCGAGAACACCACGCTCGAGCAGCTCGGCCGCGCCAAGCGGGTCGTCGTGGACAAGGACAACACGACGATCATCGGCGGCATGGGCGACGCGAAGGCGATCGAGGGCCGCGTCGAGCAGCTGCGCCGCGAGATCGAGAAGGCCACCAGCGACTACGACCGCGAGAAGCTGCAGGAGCGCGTCGCCAAGCTCGCCGGCGGCGTCGCGGTCATCCGCGTCGGCGCGCCCTCGGAGGCCGAGATGAAGTCGAAGAAGGACGCGCTCGACGACGCGATCAGCGCGACCAAGGCGGCGGTCGCCGAGGGCATCGTGCCCGGCGGGGGGCTCGCGCTGCTGCGCTGCATCGACGCCGTGTCGCAGGAGGAGGCGGCCTGCGAGGGCGACGAGCGCACCGGCGTGCAGATCCTCAAGCGCGCGCTCGAGGCGCCGACGCGCCAGATCGCCGAGAACTCGGCGGTCGACGGCGGCGTCGTCGTCGCCCGGATGCTCGAAGGCAAGGGCGCCTGGGGCTTCGACGCCGGGCGCAAGGAATACGTCGACCTGATGGAAGCCGGCATCATCGACCCGACCAAGGTGGTCCGCATCGCGCTCGAGAACGCGGTGTCGGTCGCCAGCGTGCTGCTGCTGACCGAGGCGACGATGACCGAGATTCCCGAGGCGAAGCCCGAGCGCGGCGGCGAGCCCGAGATGCCGATGTAGCGGGCCGCGCGCGAGCCGGCGCAGGCCGTCGCTCAGCGGCGGCTGCCGCGCAGGCCGTCGAGCAGCAGTGCCCAGGTGCGGCGCGCCGCCTGCGGCATCCCCCGCTCGCCGCCGAACAGCGTCGCCTGCATCACCAGCCCCTGCACGGCGCCGATCAGGTGCACCGCGGCGGCCTGCGCATCGAGCGCCGCGGAGAGTTGCCCCGCCGCCTTCGCGTCGGAGACCAGCGTGGCGAGCCTCGCGCGGTAGCCGGACACCATCGCGCGCAGCCGCACCTGGGCGGCCGCGCCGCCGGGGCGCTGCAGCTCGTGATAGAGGATGCGCGGCACGCCGGGGTGGCGCGCGACGAACGCGACGTGCGCGAGAAAGACGCGTTCGAGCGTGTCGAGCGGCGAGCCGCCTGCGCCGAAGGCGGCGTCGATCGCGGCGCCGAGCGACTCGCCGACCCAGTCGAAGACCGCGGCCCAGATCGCGCCCTTGTCGGGGAAGTGGCGGAACAGCGCGCCGTGCGTGACGCCGACCCGGTCGGCGATCGCCTGCGTGGTGACGCCCTCCGGCCCGGCCTCGCTGGCGAGCTCGATCACCGCGAGCACGATCCCGCGCCGGCGCTCGGCGCTGCTCAGGCGCCTGCGCGCGCCCGCGACCGGGCCGGTGCGAACCGGAACCGGCTCGACGCCCGGCGGATGCCCCTGATCCCGGTGTGCCATGCGCGACAAGTAAGCGAACTGTTACTTAGGATAGAGACCCCGACTCCGTCGCACAAGGCCCGTCATGACTTCCGTGCTTCCCGCGCCGACCGTTCCTGCCTTCTTCGACGAGGCGCCGGCGATCCTGGTTCACGACGCGCTGGCGGAGTTCCTCGGCGCCGCCGAGGGCGGGATCGTCGAATACCGCTACGCCGACGCGGTGAAACTCGCCGGGCACTCGTGCCCGACCGTGGCCGGCGCGTTCATGATGGCCCGGGCGGCGCTGCGCGCGCTGTTTCCCGATCCGCGCGAGTTGCCCGAGCGCGGAGAGATCCGCGTCGATTGTCGCGACGAGCGCGATGCCGGCGTGACCGGCGTGATCGCGACCGTGCTGGGCCTGGTCACCGGCGCGGCCGGCGACGGGGGCTTCCGCGGCATCGGCGGCCGCTTCGTGCGGCGTGACCGGCTGCATTTCGGGCAACCGGTGGCCCACGGCGAGGTGCGCTTCACGCGCCTGGACGACGGCCGTGCCGTCGACGTGTCGACGCGGCTCGATCGCGTGCCCAGCGACCCGCGGATGGCCTGGGCGATGTCCCGCAACCTGGGCGGCACGGCCGCCCCGGAAGAGGCCGCGCTGTTCCGCGAGCTGTGGCAGGATCGCGTCCGCCGCATCCTGGTCGACCACGCCGGCGACCCCGACCTGATCGCCATCGTTCCGGTCCCCCGCTAGCGCAGCCCCGCCGAAAGACCCCTGCTGCGACGCGGTTGACACAAACAGTACCAAAACAGTACTGTTTGCTCGGTACTGGCGCGACCACCGCAACGCCAGGGGAGACCGACAGCAATGCTCCGGATCAGCAGGCTCGCCGACTACGGCACGCAGGTCATGACCCAGATGGCAAGCCATCCCGATCGCCTGTTCAGCGCGAGCGACCTCGCGACCTCGCTCGGCCTCGGCCAGGCGACGGTCAGCAAGGTGCTCAAGAGCCTCGCGCGCCACGACCTGGTCGCCGGCGTGCGCGGGCTGCACGGAGGCTATTCGCTGGCGCGTCCGCCGCAGGAGATCACCGTCGCCGACGTCGTCGATGCGCTCGAAGACCAGCCGTTCGGCCTCACCGAGTGCAGCGCCACCTCGGGCAACTGCGACATCGAAACCAGCTGCCACGTGCGCACCAACTGGCAGAAGATCAGCCTGATCGTGCGCCACGCGCTCGAGGGCGTGACGCTGGCGGACATGGTGCAGCCGGAACCGGTCGAGCGGCCGGTGGTGCTGCACCGGATGCGCGGTGCCGCGACCCGGCCGACGCCCACGCAGCCGACCCGTTCGGCCCCATGACAGGAAGCAGCACAGCATGAACGCCGTCACCACGAAGCTCGACACGTTCCTCGACCGCGAATACGAGGCCGGATTCGTCACCGAGGTCGAGAGCGACACGATCCCCAAGGGGCTGTCGGAAGACACGATCCGCCTGATCTCTGCCCGCAAGCACGAGCCCGAGTTCATGCTCGAGTGGCGGCTGCAGGCCTACCGTCGCTGGCTGACGATGCCGCATCCGGAGTGGGCGCAGGTCCACTACCCGCCGATCGACTTCCAGGACATCGCCTACTACTCGGCGCCCAAGAAGAAGACCGACGGTCCGAAGAGCCTCGACGAGGTCGACCCCGAGCTGCTGCGCACCTACGAGAAGCTGGGCGTGCCGCTGCACGAGCGCGCGCGGCTGGCCGGCGTCGCGGTCGACGCGGTGTTCGACTCGGTATCGGTGGCCACCACCTTCAAGAAGCAGCTCGGCGAGCACGGGATCATCTTCTGTTCGTTCTCCGAGGCCGTGAAGGAGCACCCCGAGCTGGTGCAGAAGTACCTCGGCTCGGTGGTGCCGCAGGGCGACAACTTCTACGCGGCGCTGAACTCCGCGGTGTTCTCCGACGGCTCGTTCGTCTACATCCCGAAGGGCGTCAAGTGCCCGATGGAGCTCTCCACCTACTTCCGGATCAACGCGCGCGACACCGGGCAGTTCGAGCGCACGCTGATCATCGCCGACGAGGGCGCGTCGGTCAGCTACCTCGAGGGCTGTACGGCGCCGATGCGCGACGAGAACCAGTTGCACGCAGCGGTGGTCGAGCTCGTCGCGATGGACGACGCGCACATCAAGTACTCGACGGTGCAGAACTGGTACCCGGGCGACAAGGACGGGGTCGGCGGCATCTACAACTTCGTGACCAAGCGCGGCGACTGTCGCGGCGCGCGCTCGCGCATCTCCTGGACGCAGGTCGAGACGGGCTCCGCGATCACCTGGAAGTACCCCAGCGTCATCCTGCGCGGCGACGACTCGGTCGGCGAGTTCCACTCGGTGGCGCTGTCGAACCACCGGCAGCAGGCCGACACCGGCACCAAGATGATCCACATCGGGCGCAATACGCGCAGCACGATCCTCTCCAAGGGGATCTCGGCCGGGCACGGAAGCAATACCTACCGCGGACTGGTGCGCATCACGCCGAAGGCGGTGGGCGCGCGCAACTACACGCAGTGCGACTCGTTGCTGATCGGCGACAAGTGCGCGGCGCACACCTTCCCGACGGTCGAGGTCCGGCATCCGTCGGCGCAGGTCGAGCACGAGGCGACGACCTCGCGGATCGGCGAGGACCAGCTCTTCTACGCGATGCAGCGCGGCCTGTCGGCCGAGGACGCAGTGTCGATGATCGTCAGCGGCTTCTGTCGCGAAGTGTTCAAGGAATTGCCGATGGAGTTCGCGGTCGAGGCGCAAAACCTCCTCGGCGTGAGCCTCGAAGGCAGCATCGGTTAAGGAAAGGAAGCAGCATGCTCAACATCAAAGACCTCCACGCCTCGGTCGAAGGCAAGCAGATCCTGCGCGGACTGAACCTCGAGGTGAAGTCGGGCGAGGTCCACGCGATCATGGGCCCCAACGGCTCGGGCAAGAGCACGCTCGCGCAGGTGCTGGCCGGCCGCGACAGCTACACCGTCGAGGGCGGCAGCGTCGACTGGGACGGCAAGGACCTGCTCGCGCTGCCCGCCGAGGAGCGCGCGCGCGAGGGCCTGTTCCTCGCGTTCCAGTACCCGGTCGAGATCCCCGGGGTCTCCAACGCGTACTTCCTCAAGGCCGCGGTCAACGCGGTGCGCCGCCATCGCAAGCTGCCCGAGCTCGACGCGATGGACTTCCTCAAGCGCGTGAAGGCCGAGATGAAGGCAGTGGGCATGCGCGAGGAGTTCCTCTACCGCTCGGTCAACGAGGGCTTCTCGGGCGGCGAGAAGAAGCGCAACGAAGTGCTGCAGATGGCGCTGCTCGAGCCGAAGCTCGCGGTGCTCGACGAGACCGACTCGGGGCTGGACATCGACGCGCTGCGCATCGT